>NZ_JBPQFM010000006.1:0-314858 GCF_051373225.1 Amycolatopsis sp. w19
CAAGGCGGCCAGCGCGGCGGCCAGGGCGGCCGTGGTGGCGGCCGGGACCGCGGCGGCAACTTCGGTGGCGGCGGCGCCATGGCGGACGCGCTCCGGAAGGCCGGCTTCGGCAAGTAAGGCTCAGAAGTACATGAAGGCCCCCATCCTGTACCTAGGCGCAAGGATGGGGGCCTTCATGTACTTGGGTCAGGGGTTCATCGCGTAGGCGCCGGAGAGATCGCGGACCAGGGACCACACGTGGTCGAAGCGGTCCGCGTCCACGACCGGCTTCCGGATCGAAGCGAGCGCCAGCGCCTGCTGCGCCTCGGTCGAGGACGACTTCCCGTGCAGGTCGATCGCCGCGACGCTGAAGTCCTGCACCAGCACGGCGAAGATCTGGTCGACGACCTCGGTCTCGATGCCGGTGATCTCCGCCTGCTCCAGCACCAGCTGCCCGTAGACGACCAGCGTGAACAGCTCGGTCAGCGCGAGGCCGAAGTCGAGATCCTGCTGCTGCGCCTCGTCCGGGGCCGCGTCGGTGAACAGCTTCACCAGCGCTTCGGCCTGTTCGGTGAACCGCGCGACGTTCGGGATCGCGGACGCCTTGGCGTAGGCCTCGCGCCAGTCGTGGAACCGTACCTTCGACAGCCCGCGCGCGGGGCCCTGGCGGAACAGGAATTCGTCGTCCGCCGCGTCGGAACGGGTCGGCACCGGCTCGTACGCCTGCGGCGCGAACAGGTACGCGGGCACGAACTTCGCGATCAGCGCGAGGTTCACCGCCACCGTGCCTTCGAGTTTCGGCAGGCCGTCGATGTCGTTCTTGGACATCGCGAGATAGGTGTCGGCCTCGAAACCCTTGGCCGCCACCACATCCGCGACCAGGCCGATGACCTTCTGCGCCTCGGTGGTCACCTTCATCTTGGTGATCGGGTTGAACAGCAGGTACCGGCGGTCGTCCGCGTTCGCGCTACGGAAGTAGTCCACGGCGCGGTCGGAGAACAGCTTCATCGCGACGAGCCGCGCGTACGCCTCGACGAATTCCCGGCGCACGTGCGGGAAATCGGTGACCTTCTTGCCGTAGAGCACCCGGTTGTGCGCGTGCGTGATCGCCTCGTACAGCGAGTGCGTCGACATCCCGATGCCGCCGAAGCACAGGTTGAACTTGCCGATGTTGACCGTGTTCAGCGCCGCGGAGAACGCTTCGGCGCCGACGTGCAGGATGTCCTCTTCGGACACCGGATAGTCGTTGAGCTCGAACTCGGCGACGTACATCTGCGAGGGCACGACGTTCTTCACCACACGGTAGTTCGGGTGTTCCGAGTCCGCGTAGAAGAACACGTACTGGTCCGGGCCCTCGACCCCTTCGATGCGGCCGAACACGGACACGGTCCGCGCGCAGTTCCCGTTGCCGATGTAGTACTTCGACCCGTTCGCCCGGTAGCCGCCCGCACCGTCCGGGGTGAGCACGAGGTCCGACGAGTAGATGTCGGCACCATGGTCCTTTTCGGACAGTCCGAACGCGGCGACGCCGCCGGCCGCGAGCGAGTCCGCCGCGCGTTTGCGGGCGGCCTCGTTCGCGCTCTGCCACACCGGGCCCAGGCCGAGGATGGTGACCTGCCACGGGTACCAGTAGTTCAAGCCGTAGAAGCCGAGGATTTCCGACAGGGCCGCGACCCGCGCGGTGTCCCAGCGCTTGTCGGGGTTCCCCTCGGCGTCGGCGCCGGGAGTGAGGAACGTGGAGAACAGGCCTTCCTTGCCCGCGAACTCGATGAAGTCCGCATAGAAGGTCCGGCCGTGATAGTCCTCGACGAGCTTGCGCTTGCCACGCTGTTCGAACCACTCGATGGTGGCACGCAACAGGCGACGCGTCTCCGGGTCGAACTGCTGGGGGTCGTACCCACCCGGGTTCAGCAACAACGCGGTCGCCTTTTCGCTCATGGTCACTCCTGGTCAGCCGAAGTTACTACCCGGTAACCGTAGCGCCTCGCTTCGCCGTCCGGCCACCGAACTCGACCGAAGTCACCCGTCCACGCTCGTCGCGCAGGAACCGCGCGGTGGGCTTGCGGGTGTCCGCTGCCGGGGCGATCGTGTCCCCGCCGACGAAAACGGCCTCGAATGGCGGAGGCGACGGGAAGTCCTCGATATCGGCGACCAGCTGAGCCCAGAGGGCGCCGTCCCGGTCGCTGATCACGAACGCCAGGTCACCGGTCTGGTAGCGGCCCAGGTACTCGGCGAGATCCGGCTGGGGCACGGGCTGCGGGCTCACGAGCGGAGGCAGCCCGACCACGTTCTCCAGGCACCAGTCGACGATCTTGGCGCCCAACGCCGATCCGCCCGCGCTGTTGCTCAGCACCGTGACGGCGAAATCGTGCTCGGGCAGCGTCACGAAATCCGACAGCTGCAGATTGCTCACGTTGCCGCCGTGCCGGACCAGCCGGGCCTCGCCGTGAGTCGTGTGCAGCCAGCTCAGGCCGACCTCCTCGAAGCGCAGCGCGGCCTTGCGCTGCGGCGCACGCATGAGGTCACGGGTGGCCTCGCTGAGCGGCGGCTTCCCCTCGGCCTCGCCGGTCAGGAAGAACCGGGCCCACTTCAGCTGGTCACCCGCCGTCGACCAGAGGCCGCCGCTCGCGCTGTCGGCCCGGGTCAGGCCCACGGTGTGCTCGACCGCCGGTCTCCCGTCACGCAGGACGTGACCGACGGCGTGACGCCGGGTGAGCACCTCCCACGGCAGGTAATACGACTCGGTCATGCCGAGCAGTTCGAGCAGCCGGGCGCGGACGACGTCCTCGAAAGGCTCGCCCACGGCCACCTCGACGACCCGTCCGGCCAGCTGGAACCCGGCGTTGCAGTAGGAGAACACCTCGCCGGGCGCGAAATTCTGCGGGAGTTCGCCGAACTTCGCGATCGCGAGGGCCAGCGCGTCGTCACCCCATCCGGTGGTGAAGTCCACGTCGCCGAGGAACCCGGCCGAATGTGTGAGCAGATGGCGCAGGGTCACCGTCTTCCGCGCCACCGGATCCGCCAGCGGGAGATCGGGAAGGTGTTCGACGACCGGCCGGTCCAGGTCCAGCACCCCGTCTTCGACCAGGGCGAGCACGGCGGCCGCGGCGAACGTCTTGCTGGTGGAGCCGATCATGAACAACGTGCCGGGATCGACCGGCAGCCCGGTGTCCACACTGGACACTCCGGTGGCGAACACCGACTCCTCGCCCCGGTACGTCACCCCCACCACGGCCCCGGGGACACTCGCGCGACGCGCCTCCTCGTCGAGCACCCCTTGCAGTTCCTGAACGTTCGACACCCGTGTCCCCTTTCGTCCGGTCAGGTCAGCGTTTCACCGCGAGGCCGGGTCCGGCTCGTACGAACCGACGAACATCACCGGGCCGGTGCGGGCGATATCACGTAGCCGGGGAGATCACGACCCAGTACACTGAACCTGCGGTCCGCTCAGTTCTGCCTCGGGCCGCGTTTCGTTGTCGAAGACCACGCGCCGCGGCCCCCGAGGTCTGCGCCGGGCAGGACAACCCTTTCTATCCTTACGGAGATACCAGGGCGCACCTGTGCCCACACGCTTATGAGCACACCTACCTTCACCGAACTCGGCCTGCCCAAGACGATCGTCGACGCGCTCGCCGAACAGGGCGTCACCAGCCCGTTCCCGATCCAGGCCGCCACGCTGCCGCATTCGCTGGCCGGCCGGGACGTCCTCGGCCGCGGCCGCACCGGCTCCGGCAAGACGTACGGTTTCGTGCTGCCCGTCCTCGCCCGGCTCGCCGACGGCCCGACGCGGCGCCGCCCCGGCCGCCCGCGCGCGCTGGTCCTGGCGCCGACCCGCGAGCTGGCGACCCAGATCGAGGCGTCGTTCCTGCCGCTGGCCAAACCGCTCGGCCTCAAGGTCACCACGATCTTCGGCGGGGTCAGCCCGAACCCGCAGATCACCCGCCTGCGTGACGGCGTCGACATCGTCGTCGCCTGCCCCGGCAGGCTCGCCGACCACATGCGTTCCGGCGAGGCGAAGCTCGACCACGTCGAGATCACCGTGCTGGACGAGGCCGACCACATGGCCGACCTCGGCTTCCTGCCCGACGTGCGGCGCATCATGGCCGAGACCCCGGAGCGCGGGCAGCGGCTGCTGTTCTCCGCGACCCTCGACGCGGGTGTCGACGTGCTGGTCAAGCGCTTCATGCACGACCCGGTGACGCACAGCGTCGACTCGGCGCAGTCGCCGGTCGCGACCATGAAGCACCACGTGCTGCACCTGGAGGAGACCCACCGGCTGCCGGTGCTGATCGACCTCACCGCCGCCCCGGGCCGCACGCTCGTGTTCACCCGCACGAAGCACCGCGCCAAGCAGCTGACGCGCAAGCTCATGGCCTCCGGCGTGCCGGCGGTCGAACTGCACGGCAACCTCGGCCAGACCGCGCGGACCCGCAACCTGGAGGCGTTCGCGTCCGGCGCGGCGAAGACGCTGGTCGCGACCGACATCGCCGCGCGCGGTATCCACGTCGACGACGTCACGCTCGTCATCCACGCCGACCCGCCGGTCGAGCACAAGGCGTACCTGCACCGCTCCGGCCGGACGGCGCGGGCCGGGGCGTCCGGCACCGTCGTCACGCTGATGACCGACGCGCAGGTCGGCGACGTCCGCGACCTCACCCGCAAGGCGGGTATCAAGCCGACCACGACACAGCTCGGCCCCGGCCACCCGCTGCTGTCGGAGCTGGCGCCCGGTGAGCGTTCGTTCACCGCGTCGCCGCGGCGGCCGATCGTGGACACGCGGCCGAAGAAGGTCACCGCGTCCGGTGAGGCCATCCCGGCCAAGGGCGACGACGAAGAGCGTCCGGCTCGCGGCGGGCGTGGCGCCCGCGGCGGGCGTGGCCGCGGTCCCTCGGCCGGCGGCCGGGGTGCTTCCGGCGGCGGCCGGGGTGCTTCCGGCGGCGGCCGGGGTGCTTCGGGCGGCGGACGTCGCGATGGCTCCTCGGACGGCCGTTCGCGTCAGCCCCGCTCCGAGGGCGACCGTCGCGGCGCTTCCGCGGGCCAGGGCCGTCGCGGGGCCGAGTCCACCGGACGTCGCGAAGGCGCACCCAAGGGCGGCCAAGGTCGTCGCGCCGCCGCCGAAGCACAGCCGCGCCGCGGCTCCGGCGCGTCGAAGTCGCAATCCTCGCGGAACCAGTCCGGCGGCGCTCCCGCCCGTCGTGGCGGTGCCGCCGCGTTCTCTTCGGGAACCCGGGCCGGCTCGCGCCGCTCGCGCTGACCCATCCCGGACACGCGTGATCCCAGGCGGATCACGCGTGTCCGGAGGCGTAACTCGCGTGTTTGAAGGCGTAACTCCGTGATCCGGCTCCAATCACGCGAGTTACGCCTCTGATCACGCGAGTGACGGCTCCGTTCACGCGCGACGGGCGGCGGAGCGGGCCTCGGCGGCCGCGCGACGCTCTTCGAAACGTGACGCCTGGGTGTCGAGGGCCTTCAGGAACTGGTCGAGTTCGTCCCGCGCCTTCTCCCCCACCTCGCCGAGCCCTTCGAGCTCGAAGATCTTCCACTGCCGCAGCAGCGGCCAGATCACCTCGTCGTGGTGGATCCGCAGGTCGTAGATGCCCGCCTTCGCGATCAGGGCGGCCTTCCGCACGAAGCTCGGGATCACCGCGCCCGGCATCTGGAACTGGACGACCTCGTCGGTGATGGCGCGCATCATCGCGTCGGGTGAAAGCTCCAGCGACGCCTGCACCAGGTTCCGGTAGAAGAGCATGTGCAGGTTCTCGTCCATCGCGACCCGCGCGAGCAGCTTCTCGCACAGTGGATCCTGCGTGTATTTCCCGGTGTTGCGGTGCGAGATCCGCGTCGCCAGCTCCTGGAAGGACACGTACGCGAAGACGTTCAGCAGCGCCTTGTCGCCGCTGTCGTAGCCGGCCTCCATGGTCTGCATCCGCATGCGCTCCAGCTCGACCGGATCGACCGCGCGCGTCACCAGCAGATAGTCGCGGATGCAGATGCCGTGGCGGCCCTCTTCGGCGGTCCAGCGGTGCACCCACGTCCCCCACGCCCCGTCGCGGCCGAAGGCGCGCTCGATCTCGCGGTGGTAGCTCGGCAGGTTGTCCTCGGTGAGGAGGTTGACCTCCAGGGACGTCCGCGCGATCGGCGACACCCGCGACTGCTCGGGATCCCACGCCTCCCCGCCGAGATCGGCGAAGTTCCGGCCCTCGTCCCACGGCACGTACTCGTGCGGCATCCATTCCTTGGCGACCGAGAGATGCCGGTTGAGATTCTCCTCGACCGTCCCCTCGAGCTCGAGCATCAGCCGGGTGGTTTCGGGGACCGTCATGCGTTTCGTCCTTCCAGGGTACGGAAAACGCTACCTACGACACCGTAACTTACGGTGTCGTAGGTTTGCCACCTCCGGAAGATGAACGACTTACAGCGAGGCCGTCAGCCCCCTCGCCCGCAGCACCGAACGCTCCAGCGGACGGAACACCAGCAGCTCGATACCGACGCCGACCAGCAGGATCAGGAAGATCGCCGAGATCACGCCTTCCATGCTGTTGAACGACGAGCCCTCGTTGAGGTACGCGCCGAGCCCCTTGCCCAGCGCCGGGGACAGCGCGATCAGCTCGGCGGCCATCAGCGAACGCCACGAGAACGCCCAGCCCTGCTTGAGCCCGGCCAGGAACCCCGGCAACGCGGCAGGCAGCAGGATGTGCCGGGCCGACGAGAGCCGGTTCGCGCCCATCACCTGTCCGACGCGCGGCAGGATCGGCGGGATCTGGTCGATGCCCGAGACGAGGCCGTTCGCGATCGAAGGCACCGAACCCAGCAACACCACGAAGTAGATCGAGGCGTCGTTCAGGCCGAACCACAGGATCGCCGCCGGCACCCACGCCACCGACGGAAGGCTTTGCAGCCCGGTCAGGAACGGCCCGACCGCGGCGCGCACGATGCGGACCTTCGCCACCAGCAGGCCGAGCGGGGTCCCGATGATCACGCCGATCAGGAAGCCCAGCGCGGCCCGGTGCACCGACGTCCAGACGAATTCGAAGATCTCGCCGTCGACGGTGATGCCGACGAGTTCGTCCCACACCGCGAGCGGCGCGGGCAGCATCGACTCCGGCCAGAACGCGGCGGCCCACAGCGCCTGCCACAGCGCGACCAGCAGCGCCAGGAAGACCACCGGCGGCACGAAGCCGCGCAGGAACCGCTTGCCCCGGCTTTCCCGGCGTTCCCCGGTCGGGGTGTCGAGCGAATCGAGTCCCGCGCCGACGGCCTCGTCGGCGTCTTCCACCGCGGTTTCAGGGCGGTCAAGCCGCGGCATGGGTACTGATCACCTCCCGGAGGTGACCGGTGATCTCCAGCGTGAGCTCTTCGGCGTCGGAGGCCTGGACGTCGCGCCATTCCCGCACGACCCGGCCCGGCCGCGACGAGAGCAGCACGACCCGCTGGCCCAGCCGGACGGCCTCGCGGACGTCGTGGGTCACGAACAGCACCGAGGTTCCGGTGCTGCGGTAGACGCGCAGCAGTTCACCCTGCAGGACGTCGCGGGTGATGGCGTCGAGCGCGGCGAACGGCTCGTCCATCAGCAGCAGCGACTGCTCCGCGTCACCGCCGACACGCAAGGTCGCGGCCAGCGCCCTGGCGAGCGCGACACGCTGCCGCATCCCGCCGGACAGCTCGTGCGGCCGCTTGTCGCCCGCGCCGCCGAGGCGGACGAGTTCGAGCAGTTCGGCCGCCTTCTCGCGGCGCTCGGCCCGGCCGAAACCGGCGAGCCGCAGCGGCAGTTCCACGTTGCGGGCCGCGGTCAGCCACGGCATCAGCGCGGCTTCCTGGAACATGACCGCGGGCCGGGAGGTCTCGAGCGTGATCGAGCCCGACGTCGGCCGGTCGAGCCCGGCGACCAGGTTCAGCAGGGTGCTCTTGCCACAACCGGAGGCGCCGAGGAGACAGACGAACTCGCCGGGCGCCACCGTCAGATCCATCCCGTCGAGGGCCACGACGGCGCGGCCGGTCGGCCCGAACGCCTTCCGCACCCCGTCGAGCCGCACGGCGACATCGGTGGACAGGCCGGGCTCCAAGGTGGTCGTCATCGCTGATCCCCTCCGGTCACTTCGTCAGCCCGGGCGCGTTCACGCCGGGCTTGCCCTGCTCGGAGAGCACGGCGTTGAGCGGGCCGAAATCGGCGAACCCCTTGAGGTCCACCGCGGACTTCACCACGCCCGCGGTCACCGAGTCCTGCGCGAGCTGGGTGAAGGTCGACGCCACCGGGTCGATGCCGAGTTCGATGCCGGAGAAGGCGCGATCGAGGACGGCCTCGCTCAGTGTGCTGCCCGCGAGCGCCTTGAGCTCCCCGTTGACGACCTTCTTCGCCTCGGCGGGGTTGGTCTTCGCCCAGTCGATGGCGGCGAGTTCACCCTTGAGGATGGCGGTGACGGTCTCCGGGTGCTGCTGCAGGAATTCGCTGCGGACGATCACGACCGTGGTCGGGAACTTGCCTTCCGGCCACAGGTTCTTCTCGTCCAGCAGGACCTTCGCGCCCGCGTCCAGCACGAGCCGCGAGGACCACGGTTCGGGCAGCCAACCGCCGTCGAGCTCGCCCTTCTTGAAGGCGTCGAACGTCTTCGGGTTCTCGAGGTTGGTGATCTTGACGTCGGGCAGCTTCTTTTCGGCGATGAACTTCTTGAGCGCGACGTCCTGGGTGTTCGCCAGCGACGGTGTGGCGATGTTCTTGCCGGTGAGCTGCTCGGGAGCGGTGATCTCGGGCTTCACCACCAGCTGCGCTCCGCCGGTGACCGCGCCGGAGACCAGCTGGATGGCGCCCTTGGACTTGGTGAAGGCGTTGATCGCGGGCCCGGAGCCGATGAAGGCGATGTCGAGCGAGTTGCCGAGCAGCGCGTTGACCTCTTCGGGGCCGGCGTTGAACGTCTGCGTGGTGAGCTTCGTCGAGCCGATTTCCTTGGCGAAGAAGCCGTTCTTGACGCCGATCAGCGCGGGCGCGTGCGTCACGTTGGGGAAGTACCCGACACGCACCTCGGCCGCGGCACCCTGGCTCTTCTGCTCCGCCGGAGCGGCGCCGCTGTCCGCGCGTGAACACCCCGCGATCCCGCCGGCCAGTGTCAGGGCGGCGAAGGCCGCGGCCAGCAAACGGGTTCTGTGGTGGGTGCTCACGGAAGGTCGCCTTTCGGAGGGTACGACTTCGGCTCGGGTGATGGCGCGAGAGTCGCATGTTCACCCACGTGCCTGCATCGCCATCCGAATGACGGGAAAGATGCTGAGAATCCTTGACACCTGGCGGAACAGGTGTTCCACATATCAGGACCGGTGTAACGGTCCGGGCCGAACGGACGAATCACGCTTAGTGGTGACGCACCCTCGGACCGTCGCGATGGCGGGCGTGCTGACCGCCGGGATCGGCATGGGCGTCGTCGCGACGACGCTCAAGATCGCCGACGGCACGCACACCGTGCTCGACACCACCCTGTCGTCCACGACGGGGTTCCTCTTCCTCCTCGCCGGCGCCGTCGCGCACGTGCGCCGCGCCTCGAACCCCATCGGCCTGCTCATCGCGCTGGCCGGGCTCGCGTTGTTCACCGAGGACCTCCAGTTCTCCGACGAGCCGCTCACGCACACCCTCGGCTTGGCGCTTTCGGCCGCGTCCAGTCCGGTGATCGCGCATCTCGTGCTCGCCTTCCCGCACGGGAAACTCCGGTCCCGAGGGGAGCGGATCCTCGCGTTCTCCGCGTACGCCGTGGTCTTCGGGTCGGCGGTCCTCGGCCTGCTGGTCAACGACGATCCGCGGAACCTCGCCGCGGTCGCCGCCTCGCCGGAGGCCGAACAGCTGGTCAAACGGCTGCTGGAGCTGGTCGGCGCGCTGATCGGCGGCGGGGTCGTGGTGGTGCTGCTCTACCGCTGGCTCGCCGGGCGGCTCCCGCAGCGGCGGCTGCTCTCCCCCGTCCTCGCGATCGCCGTGGCCGGCGCGGTGAGCACCACGGTCGGCAGCGCGCTCGGCTCCGGGCATCCGTTCTCCGAACCGCTGCTCGACGTCTACCGGATCTCGTTCTGCCTGTGGCCGCTGACGTTCCTGATCGGGGTGCTGCGGGCGCGGGTCGGCAACGCGGAGATGATCCGGCTCCTGCTGGAACGCGACGGCTCCGGGCTGGCCGCGCTCGTGCAGGACGACGAGGTGTGGAAGGACAGCCGGTCGATCGACGCGCTCAACGCCGCCGCCGGGCTCGTCCTGGACAACCAGCGGCTGGCCGCGGAACTTGAGGAACGTCTCGTCGAGGTCCAGGCCTCCCGCGCCCGTATCGTCGCCGCCGCCGACGACGAGCGGCGGCGGGTCGAACGCGACCTGCACGACGGGGCACAGCAACGCCTGGTCAGCGTCGTACTGCTGCTGCGGATGGCGGAACGACGGCTCGGGGACGACCTCACGCCCGCCGTCGCGACCCTGCTGACCGGCACGATCGACGAACTGCAGGCCACCGTCACCGAACTGCGTGAACTCGCGCGCGGGCTGCGTCCCCCGATCCTCACCGAGGCCGGGCTGATCCCCGCGGTCCGGTCGCTGCTGGCCCGCGTCCCGATCGCCGTCGACCTCGCCGGGGCGGACGTGCCCCGGCTCAGCGGCGCCGTCGAGGCGACGGCGTACTTCGTCGTCTCGGAAGCGGTCACCAACGCGTTGAAGCACGCGCAGGCCGAACAGGTCCGGGTGTGCATCCGCGTCGAGGAGGACGGCCTGCGGGTGGACGTCCACGACGACGGCGTCGGCACGGCCGACCTCGGCGGCGGTTCCGGGCTGCACGGCCTCCGTGACCGGGTCCGGGCGCTCGGCGGCGAACTGACCGTCGCGAGCGAACCCGGCTCGGGCACCACGGTTTCGGCCGTCATCCCGACTGACGGCTAGGCGAGTCCGCGGATCGCGCGCGCGGGCGGCCGTGTCCCCTGGATCGACGCGACCATCTCCAGCACCTGCCGGGTACGCCGCACTTCGTGCACCCGGAACACCTTCGCCCCTTCGGCCACCGCCCACGCCGTCGCGGCGAGGGTGCCGTCGACCCGCTCCGCGAGTTCCACGCCGAGCGTCTCCCCGACGAAGTCCTTATTGGACAGTGCCATCAGCACCGGCCAGCCGGTGTCCGCCAGCTCCCGCGCGTGCCGCAGGAGCGCCAGGCTGTGCCACGTGTTCTTGCCGAAATCGTGCGTCGGGTCGATCAGCACCCCTTCACGCGGGACGCCGAGCGCCACGACGGCTTCGGCGTGGGCCGTCGTTTCCGCGACGACGTCCGCGACGATGTCCGGATAGCGCACCCGGAACGGACGGGTGCGCGGGACGGCGTTCCCGGTGTGCGAGCAGACGTAACCGGTGCCGAATTCCGCGGCGACCTCGGCCAGTTTCGGATCGGCGCCCGCCCAGGTGTCGTTGATCAGATCCGCGCCGGCCTCCGCCGCGCGCCTGCCCACCTCGTGGCGCCAGGTGTCGACGCTGATCACCAGGTCGGGATGCAGTTCCCGGATCCGCTCGACGAACGGGACCACCCGTCGGATCTCTTCCTCGACGTCGACGTCCGCGCCGGGGCCTGCCTTGACCCCGCCGATGTCCACGATGTCGGCGCCCTCCGCCACCACCCTGGCGACGGCGGCGAGCGCGTCCGGATCCGAGAAGGTCGCGCCCTTGTCGTAGAACGAATCGGGGGTCCGGTTGACGATAGCCATGACCAGGGCGCGGTCCCTGGCGACGCGGCGCCCGCGGAAGGTCAGCTCGTTCACGCACCGATCGTAGGCGAGCGGACGCCCGGAGACCGAAAGTGCCGCCCAGCGGGACCGTCCCGGGGACCGGGAGCGCCCATTCGAGTGGCATATCTGATATATGACGTAAGAGATCGGATCTCTCTTGACTCGCCGTCGAACACGCGGGTAGACGTTGTTCAGCCGGGATGGCGACGGACGGCGGATCGGCATCCCGGCCACTCATTCCCCCGGTTTCCTTGCGCAGGAAGGACCTCGAATGGCACCGGATCCTCGTCGCGCGGCACGGCTTTCGCGACGCACCGTGCTGGCGGGAACCGCGGGCGCCCTCGGCGCGCTCACCCTGCCCGGCGTGGCCACCGCGGCGCCGGTGGACTGGTCGCGCGCGGTCGTCGACTCGACGATGAAACGCCACACCCCGGCCACGCTCGGCGGGTGGGGCTACACCCGTGGTCTCTACCTCTACGGCCAGTACCTGGTGTACCGGCGCACCGGCGAGAAGTCCTACCTCGACTACATCCTCGCGTGGTACGACCGATTCGTCACCGACAGCGGTATTTCCAACGGGTTCACCAACCTGGACGCGATGCGCTCCGGGCAGATGTTCCCCTTGCTGTACACCGAAACCGGGCAGGCGAAGTACAAGACCGCGGCGGAGCAGCTACGTGGCCGCTTCCCGTCCTATCCCCGGACGTCCGACGGCGGGATGTTCCACGCCACGAGCCGGGTCGGGCAGTTGTGGGCGGACGGCGTGTACATGGCGCAGCCGTTCCTCGCCCTGTACGGCAAGACCTTCGGCGATGCCGGCTACTGCTACGAAGAAGCCGCGAAGAACGTCAGCGTCTACTTCGACCACCTCAAGGAACCCGCCAAGGGCCTGCTCTACCACGCCTACGACGAGGACGGCTCGGAACCGTGGGCTTCGGGCGCCGGACGGCATTCGAAGTACCACTGGGGGCGGGCGATCGGCTGGCTCGGGATGACGGCGATCGACCTCCTCGAAATCCTTCCCCGCGACCATCCGCGGCGGCGTCGTCTCGTGGACGTCGTCGAATTCCTCGCGGCCGGCTACCGGCGCTGGCAGGACCGGGCTTCGGGCCGCTGGTTCCAGGTCGTCGACCGGGGCGGCGACAAGGACAACTGGCTGGAGACGTCGGCCTCGGCGATGTACACGTTCCTGCTGTCCCGCGCGGTGCAACGCGGCCACGTCGGCCCGGAGTACGGACCAGTGGCCGCGAAGGGCTATCGCGGGGTTCTGTCCCAGGTTTCGACCGGATCCGACGGATTGACCGATATCGCGAACATTTCCGAAGGCACCAACGTCGGCGACACGGCGTATTACTACGCGCGTAAACGCAACACCAACGATTTCCACGGTCTCGGCGCGTTCCTCATCATGAATGAGCAACTCGCCCGCTGAGGTCGCCGCACCGGCCGAAGGACGCCTTCCCCGCTTCCGACCTGGGGAAAGCGTCCTTCGGTCGGTTTCCGGGCGGGTGCCGGGTATTGACCGGAGGCGCTAACATCGCGTGCTGCGACGCCCACTCCCAGGAGGGACGACCGGATGCGCGAGACGCCGCCCCCGGCTTCTTATACCCGGCTCGAACTCGGTGACACCAGCACGATCCCGGTCGGTGTGACGGTTTCCCCGCACATCTCACTGGTTTCGATGCTCGTCGAGGTCGTCGGCGGGTACGACCGCGGCCTGCCCGCCGCCTGGCGCCGTCAGGTGGGCTCGGCGATCCCGGAGCAGGGATACCGCGCGGCGAGCGCGCTCGCCCGCCGCGGCACCTCGGTACAGCCGGACTTCATCGTCCCGATCAGTCCCGGTGAGGACTCTTCCGCCGCCACCCAGGCGGAGATGCTGCGCGAACTGCCGGAGGCCGACGTCCTGAAAGGCCTGGAAGAGGTCTTCGGCGACCGGTTGCCCGCGCAGTGGCGGCAGGCCGCCGACCATCCGAGACGCTGGGTCGCCTCGATCGCGGACGCCTTCACCGCGACCAGGCTGGCGACCGAAAATCTCTGGACCAAGGCCCGCCCCCTGCTCGACCGCGAGATCGAACGCATCGGCGTCGCCTCCGTCCGCGGCGGGACGGACGCGGTACTCGGCCTGCTGCGGCCCCATTTCCGGTTCAGCAACGGATGTCTCCTGCTGCCCGACGCCGAACCGGCGCGGTACACCACCCGTGGCCGCAAGCTGATCCTCGTCCCGATGCTCGCGGGCAGCCGTTCGGTGGTGTCCAACTTCGACGAAGAGGACGCCATCTGGATCGGTTACCCGCTGCCGGGGCTCGACGGCCTGCTCGACGGCGGCAAGACCGAACCGGCCCCGGGTGTCGACGGGCTCGACCTGGTGGTCGGAGCCCACCGCGCGAAACTGTTGCGGCATCTGGGAAAACCGGCCCGGATGGGCGAGATCGCGAATCTGCTGTCGTGCGCGGCGAGCACCGCGACCTACCACTGCGAACAGCTCGTTTCGGCGGGTTTGATCCAGCGGCACCGCGAGGGCCAGGTCGTCCTCGTGGTCCGGACTCCTCGCGGTGACGCGCTGGTGGACCTGCTCTCCTGACTAGGGGTGCCGTGGGCTGAAAGCGTCCTTCACCGCATCTGATGCGAGGAAAGCGCCCTTCACCGCGTGAGACGAGGCGAAGGACGCTTTCAGCCCGCACTAGACCCGCTGCAGCCCCGGCTTGCCGGCCTCGACGACGTACGAACGGTCCGCGGCCAAGGTCACCTTCGAGAAGTCGTACTCGGTGGTGTCCGAAACCGTCATGAAATCCGCCCGCATCTGCGTTTGCGACGCCGTCACCCGGACATAGCCGCGCTTTCCCCGGCAGTACTTGATGTGCGGGTTGTTCGAGAGCCACGTCGACGACGGGTCGGTCGCGGTGTCGCTGTTGCTCGTGACCGAGGTCGTCACGAGTTCCGAACCGAACACCGGGTCGCTGTGGTTGAAGTAGTCGCGGCGCAGATCGGCCGCCCAGTGCCGGTGGACGTCGCCGGTCAGCACGATCGGGTTCGGCACCTTGCGGTCCACGATGCCCTTCGCGATCCGGTCGCGCGAGGCCTCGTAACCCTGCCAGGAGTCGGGGCTCTCGCACGTCGCCTTGTTGCCGTCGCCGTCACGGGTGGCGAAGAAGACCTGCTGGCCGAGGAAGTCCCACTTCGCCGGCTGCGTCTCCAGCGCCTTCAGCAGCCACGCTTCCTGTGTGGTGCCGAGGATGCTGCGCGACGTCGACCGCATGTCGGTGCACGCCGGTCCCGTCGTACCGGAGGGGTCGGGCACCTGCGCGCTGCGGTATTGACGGGTGTCGAGCATGTGGAACCGGGCGAGGTTCCCCCACGTGAACTGGCGGTACAGGCGGATCGACGCGCCGCTCGGCTTGGCGGTGGAGCGGATCGGCATGTTCTCGTAGAACGCCTGGAATCCGGCGGCCTTGCGGTCCGCGGTGGCCGGGCTGGTGGTGCCGTTCCAGTTGTTCATCACCTCGTGGTCGTCGAAGACCACGATCCACGGCGCCATCGCGTGCGCGTTCTGCAGGTCGGCGTCGGTCTTGTGCTGGGCGTGCCGCGCGCGGTACTGCGCGAGGGTCGTGACGTCCTCGGTGAAGGCCAGCCTGCGCGGATTCCGCTCGGCGGCGGCACGGCCGGACTTCCGCTCGTACATGTAGTCGCCCAGGAACAGCACCAGTTCGGGGTTGTCGGCGAGCATGCCCTTGTACGAGTGGTACCAGCCTTCCTCCCAGTGCTGACACGAGGAGAAGCAGTACTTCAGCTGGTTCACCGCGGCACCGGCGGCGGGCGCGGTCCTGGTCCGGCCGACCGGCGAGATGTAGCCACTGGTCTTGAACCGGTAGAAGTATTCACGTCCCGGCTCTAGTCCGACCGGTTCGATGTGCACGCTGTGCCCGGAGGCGCGGGCCGCGGTCACGGTGCCCCGCTGCGCGATCGAGGTGAACGCCTGGTCGTTCGCGAGTTCCCAGTCCACTGTGTACGAAGCGTCCGGCATCCCGCCGAAACCGTCGGGGTTCAGCGGCGCGGGCGCGAGCCGCGTCCACAGCACGACACTGTCCGGCAGCGGGTCACCCGAGGCGACCCCGAGCTGGAACGGATCGTGGATGGCGGGCGCCGCCGCCAGCGTTCTCGCGTTCGCCCACGAAGGCACCGTCGACGACAACGCCGCCGCCGAAACCGCCGCGGCACCGCCGAGGAGTACCGCCCGCCGATTCACCTGGCCCATGAAAATTCAACCTTTCGAAGTGGGGAAAGAAGAGGGGAGGGATTTCACGCGGCGTAATCGGTGATGCCGCCACTACAGGCTTCGAGCGTCGGATTGGCGGCGGCGTTGGCGACGCAGACCTTGTAATAGACCCACGATCCCTTCGCGACCGGCACGGCCTTGTCGACGTGGGTGCCGTTGCCGCCGGAAGCCCAGACGTAGAACGGGCCGGCGCCGCCCTTCAGCCAGTAGGCGACCACGGCGGACTTGCCGTCGGCGTCCTTGTCGTAGACGAGGAAATGAGCATCCGATGAACGGAACTGCCCCTCACCCGCGCAGACGCCGGTGGAACATTCGGCGCTACCGGAACCGACTCCGCAGTCGGGCGCGATGCGCTGATCGGAACCGGTGTAGACGTAACCGTCCGAGATGTAACCGCCCAGCGCGGGAACGTAGTCCCACAACGTCGTCGTGCCCAGCGGGCCGGCGACGGAGGTCCCGATCGTCTGGCAGTCGATGGTCACCGTGGCGCCGTTGGCGACCGTGCGCACCGCGGTCGAGGAGGTGCTCGGGGCGCGGCGGACGTTCAGCGGATCACCCGCCGTCTTCACGGTCCCGGTGGCCGCGGCCACCGCGGGAGTGGCTCCGGCGAGGCCCAAGGCGCCCGCCGTCACCAGCACGAGAAAGAAACCGGCGAGCCGCCGGACACTTGAACGCTTCATGACCGCAGGGTCGACCGGCGTCGTACACATCACGTACAAACCGGACCGGTGTCTGCACATGCATGCGAATGGATCTAGCCAACCATGGCGGGACGGCAATATTATCGGCGGATATGGGGCTCCTGCCGTATTGGCGGTTTAGGTGACTATTCTCGGGTTTCGCGTTCTCGGTCCGCTCGAAGTGGCGGTGGACGGGCAGGTGGTGCCGCTCGGCGGCCCCAAACCCCGTCTGCTGCTGGCCGCTCTCCTGCTCCAGCCCAACGTCGTCGTCTCCACCGAACTGCTGATCGAGGTCCTGTGGCCTTCGTCGGCTCCCCGGTCGGCGGCCGCGAACATCCGCACCTACGTCCACTCACTCCGCAAACGCCTCGCCGACCACGACCCCGCGCTCGGGGAGCGCATCGGGAGCCGGGCGTCCGGATACATCCTCAAGGCCACGCCCGAGGAGATCGACCACATCCGGTTCGGCGAACTGGCCGCCCGCGCGCAGGACGCGCTCGGCCGTGGCGAGGCCGAATCCGCACTCGACCTGCTGGATCAAGCCGAAGCCCTGTGGCGCGGGGAAGTACTCGAAGGCCTCCCCCACGACCACGGCTGGGGCGCGACCGTGGCGCGGCTGTCGGAACTGCGGCTGGCGGTGCAGGAACAGCGGCTGCGGGCGAGGATCGAACTCGGCCGGACCGCGGAGGCCGTCGCCGAACTGCGCGGCCTGGTCACCGAGCATCCCCTGCGCGAGGAGCTCTGGCAGCAGCTGATCGTCGCGCTGCGGGCCGACGGCCGCACGGCCGACGCGATCGAGGCCTACGAAACGGCCGAGAAGGTGCTGGCCGAGGAGCTCGGCACCGAACCGGGCCCGCGGCTGAGGGAGCTGCGGGCCTCGCTGGTCCTCACCCCGTCCGCGACCCAGGACGCGGTGTCCGCGGCCCTCACCCGGCCGATGGCGCCGGTCTGCCAGCTGCCGCTGGACCTGCCGGACTTCACCGGCCGCGACGACGTGGTCGGCAAGCTCGTCGGCCTCTTCCGCGAGCGCCGCGAGCAGGGAAAGCCGGCGATCGCGGTGCTTTCGGGGGCGCCGGGGATCGGCAAATCCTCCGTCGCGATCCGGGTGGCGCACGCGGTCCGGGACGACTTCCCGGACGGTCAGCTGCACGTCGACCTCGCCGGGACGTCCTCCTCGCCCCGGCCCCCGATGACGGTGCTCGCCGAGCTGCTCCGCGCGCTGGGCGTCCCCGACGCGGGGCTGCCGCGCGATCTTCCCGAACGCGCGGCGTTGCTGCGGTCCCGGCTGTCGACCACGCGGATGTGCGTGGTCCTCGACGACGCCGGCAGCGCGGCGCAGGTCCGGCCGCTGCTGCCCGGCGCGGGTTCGTGCGCGGTGCTGATCACGAGCCGGATCCGGATGCCGGATCTGGCCGGGGCGACCCCGGTCGACGTCGAACTCCTTCCCGAAGCCGAGGCCGCGAAGCTGCTCGAAGGCATCGTCGGCGCCGAGCGGGTCGCCGCGGAGCCGGAGTGCGCGACGGCGATCCTGCGTCACTGCGGGTATCTACCGCTGGCGATCCGGGTCGCCGGGGCGAAGCTGACGCACCGGCCGGGCTGGACGTTGCGCGTGCTGGCGGACCGGCTGCGGGACGAGAGACGAAGATTGGACGAACTCCGCGTCGGCGATCTCGCCGTGCGGGCGAGTGTCACCCTCAGCTACGACCTGCTGCCCATGTCGGCGGCGACCGCGTTCCGCGGCCTCGGCGGGCTCGGCTCGGTGCAGTTCCCCGGCTGGGTGGTCGCGGCCCTGCTCGGCCGCGAGCACGGGGACGACGTCCTCGACGTGCTGGTGGACGCCCATCTGGTCGAGCTCAGTGGCTCGGACACCACCGGCGAGCCTCGCTACCGCCTGCACGACCTGTTGCGGTGTTACGCGCTCGAACTCCGCGCGCAGGACGTCCCGGCGAAGGCGCACGGCGCCACGAAACGGGTGTTGGAGGGCTATCTCGCGCTCGCTGTCGAGGCCGCGGACCGGTTGCCGATCCACTTCTTCGGCCTCTACCGGGACGACACCGCGGCCCAGCCCGCGCTCCCCCGGGGGACCGGCAGGCTGATCGAGGATCCGGCCGCGTGGTTCGCTGCCGAACGGCACACCTGTGTCGCCGCCGTCTCGCTGGCCGCCGACCTCGGCTTCGATTCGCTGGCCTGGCGGCTCGCCGCCGCGCTGGCGCCGTACTTCGACCAGCGCGGTCACCAGGACGACTGGCTGCAGACGCACGCCGTCGCGCTGGCCGCCGCCCGGCGGTCCGGCGAGGTCCGCGGCGAGGCGATCATCCAGCGCAACCTCGGGCAGATCCAGCTCTACCAGGACAGCTACGCCGAGGCCCTGGTCGCGTTCGAGCAGTCGCAACTGCTGTTCGACAAGGTCGGCGACGCGCAGGGCGCGGCGATCGCGCTGGCCGGGCTCGGCACGGTGCTGCGGATCAAGGGCGAGGACACCGTCGCGCTGGAGCACTGTCACGCGGCACTCGACCAGTTCTCGGCGGCGGGCGACCCGCATGGCGAGGCCCTCGCGCGGATCGCCATCGGTGCGGTGTGGCTCGCGCGGCACCGGTTCGCCGAAGCGGAACGCTGGTTCACCGAAGCCCTCGAACAGTCCGCCCGGATCGGGGACCGGCATCGGGAGGCGCACGCGTTGAAGCGGCTCGCGATGCTGCGTCAGCATCAGGGCGACCTCGCGGGCGCGCGGGAGTGGGTCGACCGCGCCATCGCCCTCTTCAACGAACTCGGCGACGACCACTGCGTCGGCTACGCGAACCAGAATCTCGGCGAGCTGTACCTGCACAGCGGCGATCTGGCGCACGCGCAACTGCTGCTGGTCAATTCGCTGAGCGTGCACCGGCGCAACGGGGACCGCCGGTCCGAGGCCGAGGTGTCGCAGTTGCTCGGGGAACTGCACGAGGCGCTGAGCCAGCCCGAGCGGTCTCGGACCTATTCGGAACGCGCGCTGGCGTTGTGGCGGGAACTCTCCGCACGGCCGCAGGAATCCGCGCTCGCTTCACGTCTTCAGGAGTCGGCCGAAGCGTCCTACAACGACTCCGCGAGCGCCTGACCGTTTCGCCCTTCGACACCTGATCGCGGTGTTCACGCACCGCGATCAGGTGCCGACTCGCGTTTGTATCGATCGTGTACAGCCCCCGGCGAAGCTCCCTTCGTAGCAACCGAGAGTGCTCGAAGGGAGACCGGAATGGTCCGGACCGTGAAGGCCCGCCGGGTGATGGCGGCCGTGCTGGCCGTGGGGGCGGTCACCGCGCTCGCCGCCAGCCCCGCGAACGCCGCGCCCGAAGGAAGCTGGCGCGCCGACCTGTCCACTGTGGACGGCGACGACGTCAACGTCCGCAGCGACGGCGGCGTGCTCAGCCTGGAAAACGCCGCCTGGCACAGAAAACCCGACTCCATCGGCAGCCAGGGCTACCTGCTGCTGGCCGAGCAGAAGCTCGGGAAGCCGGTCAACCGCGTCACCGCCCAGGTGACCGCCGACGCGCCGAAGGGCACCGAGGTCGAGGTCGACGTCCGCGGCAAGCTCAACTCCCAGGACTGGACCGAGTGGACGCCCACCGACGGCGGCGCCGCCCAGCTGTCCGCTTCGGTCTCCACGGTCCAGGTCCGCATCGGACTGCGCACGGTGAACGACGGCGTGACCGCGAAGGTCAGTGACGTCACCCTCCAGGGTGATCTCGGCCCGCAGGTGAACGCGATCGGCGCGGCCGCGGCCCCGCTGACGTACAAGGTCTACGGCACCCGCGAAGGCCTCGTCGGCGGCACCACCGCCAACGGGCACGTGATCAAGTCCCGCGACCACTTCGTCGCCCTCCCCTCGGGCCGCGGCCTGGCGCCCAAGAACACCGGCAACTACACCGTCCGCATCTGCCGCACCGACAACAGCCGCTGCGAATACGCGCCGGTGTGGGACGTCGGCCCGTGGAACACCAAGGACGACTACTGGAACCCGTCGGCCACCCGCCAGATGTGGAAGAACCTGCCGCAGGGCAAGCCCGAGGCGCAGGCCGCGTACCAGGACGGCTACAACGGCGGCAAGGACGAGTTCGGCCGCAGGGTCGCCAACCCGGCGGGTATCGACCTCGCGGACGGCACTTTCTGGGACGGCCTGAAGATGACGGACAACGGCTGGGTCAACGTCTCCTACCTGTGGACCGGCTCCGGCCCGACCGGCGTCATCAGCACCGCGGGCGACCCGATGAACGTCCGTGCCTCGGCGAGCACCACCGCGGCGATCAAGGGCCTCGCGGCGAACTACGCGAAGGTCAACATCGAATGCTACGTCGAGGGCGAGACCGTCACCGGCAAGTTCGGCACCAGCAAAATCTGGGACCGGATCGGCCCGGGGCACTACGTCTCCGACACCTACGTGCAGACCGGCTCGGACCTGCCGGTGGCACCCAAGTGCTGACGCACTCCTGAACCCGCTTCGGCCGAAGGCCCCGCTATCGCGGTGGCAGGGCGCCCTGCCACTCGTCGTGACCCGAGATGCCAGGCCGCGCCCTGCCGACGTCGATCGCGGTCGCGGGTTCATAGGTCGAACACAGATCGCGAAGGCCCGGCGTACCCCATAACGCCGGGCCTTCGCCCTTTCGTCCGCCCTTTCTCCCGCTCGTGAGGACCTTGGGCCGCGGCGTCCGCCATCGAGACTTGCGGTAGCCACGACCTGAGGGGGTCCCCATGAATCCGCCCGAAACGACCACGCTGCGCGAAAAGCTCTCCGGCACGGTGGTCACCGCCGCCGATCCGGGCTACGACACCGCCCGCGCCGTATGGAACGGCGACATCGACCGGCGTCCGGCGGTGGTCGCCGAATGCGCCACCCGCGAAGACGTCGTCACCGCGCTGGCCTTCGGCCGCGAAAAGGGCCTCGAGATCACCGTTCGCGGTGGCGGGCACAGTTTCAGCGGTTCCGCCGTGGCCGACGACGGTCTGGTGATCGACCTCGGCGGGCTGCGCCGGATCACCGTCGATCCCGACGCCCGCACCGCGCGGGCCGGGGGCGGCGCCGTCTGGGCCGACGTCGACGAAACGACGCAGCGGTACGGGCTCGCGACGGTCGGCGGCACGGTGAGCGACACCGGCGTCGGCAGCCTCACCCTCGGGGGTGGCTTCGGCTGGCTGACGGCGAAACACGGGCTCACGATCGACAATCTGCTTTCGGCGGAGGTCGTCACGGCCGACGGCCGGATCCTGCGGGCGTCCGAAGCAGAGCATCCGGATCTGTTCTGGGCACTGCGCGGCGGTGGCGGGAACTTCGGCGTGATCACGGAATTCGAGTTCCGGCTGCACCGGGTCGGTCTCGCCGAGGTCGGGCTGTTCTTCTGGACACTGGCGGACGCGCCCGACGCGATGCGCTTCGCGAAGGACGTGATCGCGACGCTGCCGCCGGGCACCGGTTCGATGCTCGTCGGGATCACCGCGCCGCCCGCGCCGTTCGTCCCGCCGGAGCACCACCTCGCGCCAGGGCTCGCGCTGGTCGTCGCCGGCTTCGACGGCCCAGAGCGGCACGAGGGGCTGGTCGAGCGGATCCGGGGCGGGCTGCCCACGGCGTTCGAACTCGTCACGCCGATGCCGTACGCGGAGCTGCAGAAACTGCTCGACCCGACCGCGCCCCGGGGCATCCTCGCCTACGAGAAATCGCTCTATGTCTCGTCACTGTCCGAAAAGGTCATCGACGTGATCGCCGCGCGCCTGCCGGACAAGGCGTCGCCGACGACCGTGATGCCGATCGTGCCGTTGCAGGACACGTTCTCGACGGTGCCCGACGACGCGACCGCGTTCGGCGGGCCGCGGACGCCGGGGTTCGTCATCGGCCTCGCGGCGACCGCGCCGACGCCGGAACTCCTGGCCGCCGACCGGGCTTGGGTGCGGTCGTTGTGGGAGGAACTCCTGCCGCATTCCAACAACTACGGCGGTTATCTGAACTTCATGAACGAATACGACGAAGACCGCGTGCGCACGGCGTTCGGCGCGGAGAAGTACGCGCGGCTGGCCGCCGTCAAGGCGGTGCACGACCCGGACAACGTGTTCCACCACAACGCGAACATCCGTCCCGCTGAGTGAAGCGGTTATTCACAACCATGAATGGTCTTCACAAGTCCGTAATCGTCGTGCGAAACTCCCGTGACGCATTCCCTCTGACGAATGGCGGGTATTGTGAACGTTTCCCGGCGAACCCTCTTGACCACCGCCGCCGGTGCCGCCGTCGCGGCGACGACGATCACTCCGGCCGCCAGTGCGGCAGGGGAAGAAGCCGATGGGCTAAGAACTTTCCGCCGAACGGCCGATTACGCGGTGACCAAGCTGCGTGCCGTCGCCCCCGGCGTCACGGCCTTTCCGGAGATCACCCGATTCGAGAAATGGACCTATTCGCAGAACGGCGGCTGGATCGGCGGATTCTGGCCGGGCACCTTGTGGCTCGCCTCGATCTACAGCGGTGATCCGCTATTCCGCACACTCGCCATGGCGTCGGCGGAAAAGCTCGCGCCGCGCCAGTACGAAACGCGGGATCACGACCTCGGATTCCTCTTCTACCCGTCGTGGGTGACCGGCTGGCGGCTCACCGGCGACGAGAAGTGGCGGGCCGGCGCGCTCAACGCCGCCGCGTCGCTCATCCAGCGCTACAACGAAAAGGGGAAGTTCATCCGGGCGTGGGGCGCGCTCGGCACCCCGGGCAACGCGGGCCGGGTCATCGTCGACACGATGATGAACCTGGACCTGCTGACCTTCGCGAGCAAACAGACCGGAGACCGGAAGTACCTCGACGTCGCCATCTCGCACGCGAAGACCACCGAACGGGTCTTCGTGCGCCCGGACGGTTCGACCCCGCACGTATTCGATTTCGACCCGGACACCGGCGCCGAGATCGGGCCGAACACCGTGCAGGGCTACAGCCCGACGTCGTGCTGGTCGCGCGGCCAGGCCTGGGGCATCTACGGGTTCACCACGATGTACCGGCGCTCCGGGGACCCGCTGTTCCTGCGGACCGCGCAACGCCTGGCCGACTTCGCGCTGCGCGCGCTGACTCCGGACAACGTGCCGGTGTGGGACTACCTCGCACCGCAGGCGCCGTACGACATCAAGGACTCCTCCGCCGGGGCCGTGATGGCGTGCGGGCTGCTCGACCTGGCGAAGGTGGCGAACCGGCCGCAGTACCGCGAAGCCGCGATCCGGATCCTCACCGCGCTGTGCGACACGTGCCTGACCGCGAAATCCACGCGGGCCGAGGCGATCATGGCGCGGGGCACGCGCAATCGGCGGGCCGAGGACGGTGTCGAGGTTTCGTTGCCGTACGGCGACTACTACCTGCTGGAGGGCATTCTGCGGGTGCTGATGCCGCGGGAGATCGACCGGGCCGTCGATCTGTCGAGCGTCTGAGCCGGGCTTTCCGGCTGCGGCGTGGTGTTGCGAAAGTGGCTTTCGCAACGCGTTCCGGCGCGGCCGCGCGTGACCGGCGGGGATGGGTGAGGTGAAGGGGACTTTCCCCGCGTCGCATGAGCGGAAGGTCCCCTTCACCTCAGGCCTTACAGTCCACAGGGGGCGGAAGCGTCGCGAAGGCAGGTGAGGGGTCGGCGCGGGTGGTCGTGAGTGTTTCGGGTCGTTCTAACGACACTCGCCACTCACGACCCCCCAGACAATACTGCCCAAAGTACCCAAATCGGACGCATTGATCCTGGAGAACTCAGTGACCACCGTGGTGCGCGTGGACCTTCGCGTGCCCCAGCCCGCGCCCGATCATCCACTTGTTCACCGGCACCGTCAGCACGAACGCCACCGCCAGCGAGAACACCAGCGCGCCCCAGAACAGCAGGGTCCCGAGCCCGGCCTCCATGGCGCCGGGCACCACGAGCATGACCGCGTTGTCGACGATCTCCATGACCGCGATCGACACGGTGTCGGCGGCCAGCGCCACCTTGAGCGCGGCGCCGAACGGCAGCCCCGACTTCAGCACGCCGCGCATGGTCAGCGCGTAACCGAAGACGAAGGCGAGCACCACCGAGAGGATGACCGTCGCCAGGTTGCCGAGGCCGAGCGCGGTACCGATGACCATGCCGAGGACCTCACCGATCGCACAGCCGGTGAGGCAGTGCAGGGTCGCCGACACCGCCATCGACCAGCTTGCTCCATGTCTTGCGTCGCCCATGCGGCAGACCATACCCCCCGCCCGTATCAAACGCAGGGCGAGCCGTCGCTCACCGTCACCCCCGAGGGCCGACTGGGTAATCGTCCCAGGTCGATGAACTCACTTCCGTAACCCTTTGCGCTCATCCGGTTGACCGGGGTAACCGGAGACCCTAGTTTCGCCGGAGGTCTCCACCGCGCGTAGACCGATCGGCTGGTTCAGATGGTTCCGTGACTATGGGGTGGAGATGCGAGGGCCGACGAAGACGCTCGTCGTTGCCACTGTGCTCGTTTTGGGCATGGTGTTCGGGCTGGCCGGATGCGATGGCGAAGAGCCGGCGGGAATGGCGGCCAGGCCGATCCGGATCGCGTTCGTGCCGAAGGTCGCCGGCATCCCGTACTTCGAGGCGATGAACACCGGCGGGCAGGCCGCGGCCAAGCAGCTCGGTGTCGAATGGACCTCGACCGGTCCGGTCACGGTGGACCCCGCGGCGCAGGTCTCGATCGTGCGCGGCCTGGTCGACCAGCAGGTGGACGTCATCGCGATCGCGCCGAACGATCCCAGGGCGATCGCGCCCGCGATCACCGACGCGCGGGCCAAGGGCGTCCATGTGATCACTTCGGACACCGACGCGCCCGGCACCGATCGGGAACTCTTCGTCAATCAGGCGACCCCGGAGGGCATCGGCAAGGCGCTCACCGACGCGCTGATGAAGAAGATGGGCAACGCGGGCAAGTACGCGATCGTCTCCTGTGGCGAGACCGCCGAGAACCTCAACGCGTGGATCGCCGTTCAGCGTGCCTATACCGCTACCCAGTACCCCCATGCCCAGCTCGTCGAGACGGTCTACGCCGGTGAGGACAAGGACAACGCCACCGCGCTGGCCAAACAGCTGATGACCAAGTACCCGGACCTCACCGGCCTGGTCGGCGAATGCACGACGTCCGCGCCGGGCGTCGCCGAAGCGGTCCGTTCGCAGCAGAAGATCGGACGCGTCTTCACCGTCGGCGTCGGGACCCCGCAGGCGATCAAGCCGTATCTGCTGGACGGTTCCGCGTCGCTCTCGGTGCTGTGGAACGTCGAATCGCTCGGCTACCTCACCGCCTGGGCGGGCAAGCAGATCGCCGAGGGCAAACTGCCCGGCCCGTCGAACAAGGTCAACCTCGAACTCCCCGCGATCAAGTACGAGGAAGACAAGAAGACCCTTCTGCTGGGCGACCCGCTCCTGATCACGCGCGAGAACGTGGACCAGTTCAAGTACTGACTCACCGCGCCCGCCGGACGGCACCGGCCGCCGCGCCACCGCCGAGGATCAGGACCAGCGCGGTCAAACCCCACCGCCTCTTCTCCTTCGTGCGGGCGTGCGCGTCGACCTCCGCCGCCACCTCCTTCCGTTCCCTGGGCGCCGCCGAACGAGACGGCCTCGGCGGGGAGACGGGCGGCTGCGGCATCACCTGGGGAGCGGACGTGGGCGCCGGGCTCGACGACGGCGAAGGCGACGACGACGACGAGGGAGTCTGCGTCGGCGACGGACTCGGGCTCGGCGAAGGAGACGGAGACGGACTGGGCGACGGCGGCGTAGAAGTAGGAGAAGGCGTGGGCGTCGGTTGGGGCGGCTCAGGCTTGGGCGGCTCCGGTTCCGGCGCGGTGAGACAGCCCGCGGCGTCCGAACCCGCCAGCGGCGGTCCCGAAAGCACCACGGTCACCTGCCCGCTCCGCTCCAGCCGGTAGAGCACGCTGCGCCCGCCGATCCGGTTCGCCGTGGCGTACAGGGCACCGTCGCGGCCGAGCACCACCGAGCCGTAGACGTCGGCGGGCGGGAAACGCGCGTCTTCGGCTTCACGAACCTTGCCGGTCTCCGGATCGATGGTGATCACGGCGCCTTTTCCGCGCCAGGTGGTGGAAACTCCGTACAGCAATCCGTTGTGGTACGCGAAATCGTTGACGTCGTGGGCGAGCGTGATCGGCCGCAGGAACACCGTCTTGATCACCCTCAGGAACCGCTCCCCCGGCGTCAAGTCCACTGTGTACAGTGTGCCGTTCCTGAGCAGGTACCAGGAATCCCCGCCGATCGCGCCCGCGGTCACTCCCGCGACGGGGCTCCACAGCGGCAGCCGGTTGCCTGCGCGGGTGATCGGGCCGAGATCCCGGGTCTTCCCCGCCCGGTCGATCGTCACCGCGTGCGCGCCCCGGCTGAGTCCTTCGGCGACACCGAAGACCAG
Organism: Amycolatopsis sp. w19; assembly: GCF_051373225.1. Classification (NCBI taxonomy): domain Bacteria; kingdom Bacillati; phylum Actinomycetota; class Actinomycetes; order Pseudonocardiales; family Pseudonocardiaceae; genus Amycolatopsis; species Amycolatopsis sp. w19. The sequence continues at coordinate 27,043 of NZ_JBPQFM010000006.1, forward strand.
ATCGCGCGTCGCGGAGTAGCCGAGCGCGTTGAGCCGGTAGCCCGGCTCGGTCACCCGCGACGTGGTGCCCGAGCCGACATCGAGCCAGCGCAGTTTCGACTTCCCGTACGACCCGGTCTCCGCCTGCACCACCAGGCAGGACTCGGCGGCCCGCGCGGCCATCGGCGCCAGGAGCGCCGACGCCCCCACCAGCCCGGCGACGGCCACCGTCGCCGCCGCCCGGGTCACCCCGTCCACAGCGCTCACCGGCTCAAGAGATCCTCGCCAGCGCGGCGGTGAACGCGTCCGGCGGGATCCGCACCCCACCGCCGAACGGGTTCTGCAGCTGGTAGATCGCGAACAGCAGCAACGTGACCGTGCCGGCCAGGGTGGACACGATCACCAGATGCGCGGCCAGCCGGGTACCGCCGAACAGGTTCGGCAGCAGTGCCGAGATGAGGCTGCCGAGAATGAGCGCGAACCACACGACACCACCGACCCGTCCGCCCACGACCGCGTTGAGCCGCTCCTGCCGGGCCTCGTAGACCTGCCAGAGCTGCGTGTTCGCCTCGGTCTTGCGCTCGCGCAGCCAGTCGTCGTCCGTCGGGGCCTTGTCCACGGCCTTGCGCAACCGGTCGAGCTGCGTCCAGCCGGCGTCCGGGAGGGTCGTCTGGCCCCCGGCCATCAGCGGCCATTCCTTCTGCTCGACCGTGCTGATGTACTCGGTGCTCAGTTTCCGCACCTCGTCCTTGACCTCGGTCCCCAGCGAATCGGCGGCCCAGACGGCGGCGACCAGGCTGTCCGCCTCGTGGTAGGAGCCCTCGCGCGCCGCGCTGGCGGAATCGAAGAGGGAGATCAGGATGAAAGCGACCAGGACGGCGTGCAGCCCGCCGACGATGGTGAACACCTGGCCGGCGGCGTCGTTGTTGTCGGGCCGTCCTTCGTCCCAGCCGAACCTGCGGACGAGGTAGCCGACGAGACCCGCGAGGGCCGCCGCGCCGACGACCCAGGCGATGCCGGTCAGGTAAATACCCATTCGAGTCCTTCCAGGCGGGAGACTGCTGAAACTAGTTCACCCTTCGACGAACGGAAAAGACCGGTTGAATCAATTCATACCAGCGGCGGACGGGGACAAGTCGATCATCACCGGCTCGGCCCAATTTCCCACGACTCGAAACAATTTCCGACACGCGCCGGAAAGGCCCGTCACCGGTCGGAGAACCCCACTTCACGACCGGGTGATCAGCCACCACGAGACGTCACCGACCTCGCCGCATACGGGCATTTCGAGCAGTGACGGCACCCAAAAGGCCGCCGGAGGACGCGCGTCCGGCCCAATCCGGCAAACAGGTGAACCTCTCCGTAGACCCGATCGAGCTGTTTGACCGGGCATTACGCCTTGCTATGTTGACTTTGCGCCCACCCCACTCGAATGGGTATCCGCGAATTGCGAAAAATCGCGGTTCACCGGGTCGACTGAAAGGGAGTCCGTTGACGACCATCGAGACCCATACCGGCGCCCGGCCCGCCGGTGAGGTACTGACCTGGAGCCGGAATCTTCTCGACCCGGCCTTGCGTGAAGCCGTCGACGGATTGCCCGAGTCGATGCGGCTCATCGCCGGTTACCACTTCGGCTGGTGGGACGAACACGGCCGTCCGTCCACTTCGGACAGCGGGAAGGCGCTGCGGCCCGCGCTGGCGCTGCTGTCGGCACAGGCGGTCGGCGGGGACGCCGAGACCGCCGTCCCGGTGGGCGTCGCGGTGGAGATGGTGCACAACTTCTCCCTGCTGCACGACGACGTGATGGACTCCGACACCACGCGGCGGCACCGCCCGACCGCCTGGACCGTTTTCGGCACCGGCGCGGCGATCCTCGCCGGGGACGCCTTGCTGTGCCGGGCCTTCGAGGTACTGGCCCCGTTCGGGCAGACCGCGCTGCGGGTGCTCAGCACCGCCGTGATCGACCTGCTGGAAGGGCAGAGCGCCGATCTGAAGTTCGAGGCACGCGGTGACGTCGACACCGCCGAATGCGTTCGCATGGCCGAGGGGAAGACCGGCGCGTTGCTCGGGGCGTCGTGCACGCTCGGAGCGCTGGCCGGAGAAGGGAGGCAGGATCAGGTCGACCGGCTGACCGAGTACGGGAGGGCACTCGGGCTGGCGTTCCAGCACATCGACGATCTCCTCGGGATCTGGGGCGATCCGGCGGTGACCGGGAAACCGGTCCACTCGGATCTCTCCAACCGGAAGAAGTCCCTGCCGGTGGTGGCCGCGCTCCACTCGGGGACGGACGCCGGGCGAGAGCTGGATGCCTTGTACCGCAAGGAAAACCTCGACGCCGCGGAGTTGCCCCACGCGGCGGAGCTGGTGGAACGGGCGGGCGGCCGGACGTGGAGCCAGGAGCAGGCCGACGCGCTCCTGACCGGCGCGCTGCACCATCTCGCCGTCGCGAACCCGGTGCCCCGCCCAGGCGCCGAGCTCGCGGCCCTCGCGAAACTGGTGGTGCGGCGACGGTATTGAAGTCGGGCGCGGTAAGGCAGGGGTGGGCGGGGAAGTGCCCACCCCTGTCCCCTCAGATCAGCGACCGGGCCGGGTCAGGCCCTTGTCCGCGGCGCCACGGCTGAGGACGACCTCGTCGGTCGCCTTGAGCGCTTCCGCGCCGGCATTCCCGGACTGCCCCGCGGTCAGGTCGAGCAGCCGGATCGGCGGGCCGAGCTGGACCAGCGTCGGAACGTATTCGGCCTTGTCGACCTTCCAACGGTCTCCGTCCCGCACGAACCGGAACCGCGCCGCGGCGCCCTGTTCGGTCGAGCCCTTCGGCTCCGAATGCCGGGCGACGCTGTTGCCGAGACCGTAGGCGACCCACTTGCCGTTGATCTGCTCGAAGGGCTGCACGACGTGCGCGTGGTGGCCGATGATCAGGTCGATCGAGTCGTCGCCGAGGAGTTTCTTCGCCAGCGTGCGCTGTTCGGCGGTCGGATCGTGCTGGTATTCGGTGCCCCAGTGCAGGCTCGCGAGGACGACCTGGGCGCCCGCCTTCCGCGCGGCCTTGGCCTGGGCGATCACGTCTTCGGCGTCGATCTGGTTGACCAGCCAGGGTTTGCCCGCGGGCACCTTGATCCCGTTGAACCCGTAGGCGAACGAGATCTGGGCGACCTTGACGCCGTTGACGTCGACGATCAGTGGCTTCTTCGCCTCTTCGGCCGACCGCGCCGAACCGGTGTGCTTGATCCCCGCCTCGTCGAGCTTGTCGAGCGTGCGGGTCGTGCCGTCCACGCCCTGGTCGATCGTGTGGTTCGACGCGGTCGAGCAGTTGTCGTACCCGGTGTCCTTGAGCGCGTCGACGATTTCCGGCGGCGCGCTGAACGACGGGTAGCCGCTGTACGGCCCGCCTTTCGGCGCGAGCGGGGTTTCGAGGTGGCAGATGCCGAGGTCGGCCCCGGAGATCAGCGGCTTGATCCCGGCCAGCAGCGGCCGGTAATCGATCTTGCCGCCGCCGTCCTCCTTCGCCTGCTCGGTCAGCGCGGGGTGGATCAGCACGTCGCCGGTGGCGACCATGGTGAAGGACCCGTCCGGCGCCTGGCTCGACCGCGGCGCTTCGGACGCGGCGGGCGGCGGCTGTTGCTCAGGGGTGCCGCTGCACGCGGCGAGCAGGACGGCGGCGCCGAGGAGGGCGGTGGTCTGGCGGACGCGGGAGCTGAACATCGATTCCCTCGATCGGGTGACGGTCCCTCCATCCTGCCTTACGCCCAGTAGGCGCGACACTCAACTGAAGTCAACAAGAACGATCGGACATACTTCGGACAAGTTCCACAGGATCGATCGCGTTCCTGACCGGCGATTAGTCGGATCAGAGCCGGTCGCCGTGACCGGATCGCGCCTTGACGTCACCCGGAAGAGTGTTTAGTAATACAAGTCACACTCTTCCGCTTCGTCTTGGGAGCATCCGATGTCCACAGCTTCGCACAGGTCCCTGCCCTGGCGCATTGTTGGTTCTTGTTTGATTGCCGGTGTCGTGCTGGCCGGCTGCTCCTCCGGAAAAGAGACCGCAGCACCCCAGCAGCAGGCTCCCGCGAGCGGCAAGGTCACCCTGTTCTACCTGCAGAAACAGGGTGACCAGCAGTACTTCGTCGAGCAGGCGCAGGGAGCGCAGGAGAAGGCGAAGGAACTCGGCGTCGAACTCAAGGTCGTCAACCTCGGGCAGGACGCCAACAAGGCGATCACCGAACTCGACGCCGCGGTCGCCCAGGGCGCCAACGGCATCGCGATCGTCGTCCCGGACCAGGCCATCGGCCCGCAGGTGCTCGACAAGGCGAAGAGCGCGGGCATCCCGATCATCGCCTCCGACGACGTGATCAAGGACGGCGCCGGGACGAAGTCGCCGTTCGTGGGCTTCAACGGCTCGCAGATGGGCGATTCGGTCGGCAAGGAGGCCGCGAAGCTGTTCAAGGCGGCGGGCTGGACCGCCGCGGACACCAAGATCATCAGCGCCTACAAACAGGATCTGACGGTCTGCTCGGATCGGGTCACCGCCGCGAAGGCCGCCTTCGACAAGGACGCCGGCGCACAGGTGCCGGTGATCGAGGTCGGCACCGACAACACCCCGGTCGACGCCCAGAACCGCACCGGCGCGGTGATCGGCTCGAACCCGGGCGTCAAGCACTGGGTGGTCTGGGGCTGCAACGACGAGAACGAGACCGGTGCCGTCACCGCGCTCGCGAACTCCGGCGTCCCCGCGGCCGACATCATCGGCGTCGGCCTCGGCGCCTACCTGACCTGCAAGGACTGGGCCGCGGGCAAGGACACCGGGAACAAGTCGGCGCTGTTCATCTCCGGCGCCGAGGTCGGCCGCACGGCGATCCAGCTGCTCGTGGACAAGGTGAAGAACTCCAAGGAGCTTCCCCCGGAGACGATCGCGAAGACCCAGATCGTCACCAAGGACAACTACAAGCAGGCCGGCGTCAACTGCATCTGATCCCGCGTGGAGGCGGTTCCATGGCCACATCCGAACCCGCGGCGGTGCTGACCGCCGAAGGAATCGGCAAACGGTTCTCCGGGGTGACCGCGCTCGACGGCGTCACCCTGGACTTCCGGCCCGGCGAGGTCCTCGCGCTGATGGGCGAGAACGGCGCCGGCAAGTCCACCCTGCTCCGGGTACTCTCCGGCGACCACGGTCCCGACGACGGGCAGCTGCTGATCGACGGCGCCCCGGTGACGTTCGACAGCCCGCGGGCCGCGATGGCCGCCGGGATCCGGGTGATCTACCAGGAGCCGGAGATCATCCCGCACGTTTCGGTGGCGGAGAACGTCTTCGTCGGCGAACTGCCCGCACGGGGACGGCTGGTCAACCGCCGGACCCTGCACCGGATGACGCAGGAAGCGTTGCGGGAGTACGGATTCGAAGGGGTGCTGCGACCGGAGACGCTCGGGAACAGGCTGTCGCCCGCGCAACGGCAGCTGGTCGAGATCCTGCGGGTGCTCACCGCGAAGTCGCCGCCGAAGGTGATCGCGTTCGACGAGCCGACGTCGTCGCTGTCCGAGCACGAGGTCGACGCGTTGTTCGCGCTGATCCGGCGGTTGCGCGACAGCGGCGTCGCGGTCGTCTACGTCTCCCACCGGATGAAGGAGATCTTCCAGCTCGCCGACCGGGTCGCCGTACTGCGCGACGGCAGCCTGATCGGTGTCGAGGACGCTGCCTCCACCGACGAGAACCGTTTGGTGCGCATGATGATCGGCCGCGATCTGTCCACTTTGGAGCGCCGGGTCACCCAGGAAACCGGCCGTGTGGTGCTGCGGCTCGACCGGGTCACCACCGACGACGTCGCGGACATCTCGCTGGAAGTCCGCGCCGGTGAGGTGGTCTGCCTCGCCGGGTTGGTCGGCGCCGGACGTTCGGAACTCGCCCACGCGATCGTCGGTGACCTGCCGGTGCGCTCGGGAACCGTCGAACTCGACGGGAAACCGTTGCGTGCCCGCACTCCCGGCGACGCGGTCAAGGCGGGGGTCGGGTTCGCGCCGGAGGAACGCAAGACCGACGCGTTGCTGATGCAGCGATCGGTGCGGGACAACGTGTCCATCGCCGCATTGGACCGCCTGCGCCGGTTCCGCGTGGTGCGGCGGGCCAAGGAACGCGAACTCGTCGCCGAATACGTGCGCGAACTGCGCGTGCGGACGCCGTCGATGGAGCAGGAGGTCCGCAAGCTCTCCGGCGGCAACCAGCAGAAGACGGTGCTCGCGCGCTGGCTCGCGCGGCGTCCGAAACTGCTGATCCTCGACGAGCCCACCCGCGGTGTCGACGTCGGCGCGAAGGCCGAGATCTACCGGATCATCGACGGGCTCGCCGCCGAAGGCATCGCGCTGCTGGTGATCTCGTCGGATCTGCCCGAGGTGCTGAGCCTCGCCGACCGGATCGTCGTCCTGCGCGCGGGCCGGGTCGCCGGTGCGCTCGACCGTGACGACGCGACCGAAGAAGCCGTGCTGACCCTGGCCATCCCCGCCACCGAAGACACCGAGGAGATCGCCTCGTGACCACCATCGCCCACCCGGTGTCCCCGTTCCGCCGGACGGTGACCGCGATCGGCGTGCAGAACTCGAGCCTGCTGCTCACCCTGATCGCGCTCGTGATCCTGATGAGCTCGCTGAACGAGAACTTCCTGCGTACCAACAATCTGCTGCTGATCGGCAGCGCGATCACCATCATGGGCCTGCTGTCGCTGGTGCAGACGCTGGTGATCATCCTCGGCGCGCTGGACATTTCGGTCGGCTCGATGGCCGGGCTCGCGTCGGTGGTGTCGGCGATGGTGTTCACCTCGACCGGGAGTTCCGCGGCCGGCACGCTCGCCGCGATCGGCGTCGGCGTGGTGTGCGGCCTGGTCAACGGCATGATCATCATCTTCGGCCGGGTGAACCCGGTGGTCGCGACGCTGGCGATGCTGGCGACGTACAAGGGCATCGCGCAGGTGATCTCGGACGGCAAGGCGCAGGGCTACACCGGCGCCGACGACCTGTTCATCTTCCTCGCCAAGGGTTCGATCGCGGGCCTGCCGACACTCGTGTGGGTGTTCCTGCTCGTCGCGGCGGTGCTGCACTTCCTGTTGCGCTACACCGACATCGGCCGCAACATCTACGCCATCGGCGGCAACGACACCGCCGCGCGGCTGGCCGGGATCAACATCAACCGCTACATCATCGGCGTCTACGCCCTGGTCGGTGTCATCGCGGCGATCGCGGGACTGCTGATCACCGCGCGCACCGGCTCCGGGCAGCCGACGTCCGGCTCCGAAGGGCTCGAACTGCTCGCCGTCACCGGCGCCGCGCTCGGCGGCACGATGCTCAAGGGCGGCAAGGGATCCATCGTCAGCACGGTGCTGGCGGTGATCATCCTGGGCGTGCTCAACAACGGGATGTCCGGGCTCGGCGTCAACCCGTTCTGGCAGAACATGGCCACCGGGACCCTGCTCGTCGTCGCCGTCGTGCTCCAGCAGGTCCGCGGCGGGGAACGCCGGGTCGGTCTGCCGGTATGACCCGGCATGCCCGGATCGTCGACGAGCTGGGCAGGCTGATCGTTTCCGGTGCCTTCGGGGCGGGGCGGCCGATCGTCCCCGAAGACCTCGGACGCCGGTTCTCCGCGTCGCGCACGGTGGTGCGGGAAGCGTTGCGGGTGCTGGAATCCAAGGGCATGGTCGTGGCGCGGCCGCGGGTCGGCACCTGGACGCGGCCGCCGGAGCACTGGGACGCGATCGATCCGGACGTCATCACCTGGCGGATCGAGGGGCCCGAGCGCGTCCGGCAGCTGGCGGAACTGCGCGAACTGCGGTGGGCGATCGAACCACAGGCCGCGAGGATGGCCGCGTGGCATCGCCGCCCGGACGAACTCGCGGTCCTCGTCGCGGCGTACGGATTGCTGGAGGACGCCGCCGACGTCCGGGCCTTCCGGGAGGCCGACAGCGCCTTCCACGCGGCCCTGCTTCGCGCGTCCGGCAATCCCCTGATCGCGCGCTTGCACGTGCCGGTCGTCGCGGCGCTGGACGAGGTTCCCGGCGACGACGTGCTGGCCGCGCATTCGCTCGTCCTGGCGGCAGTGCTCGGGAAGGACGCCGATGGGGCGGAATCGGCTTCGCGGCACTTACTGGACATCGTCACGCCCGGCGATCTCGCGTGCTTGAACGCCGATCTCGCGTGATCAGCGACGTAACTCGCGTGCTTGAAGGCCGCACACGCGAGTTCCGCCTCCAATCACGCGAGTTCCGTCTTCAAGCACGCGAGATCGGTGTTCAGGCCAGGCAGTCGCCGGGTTCTCCCCGGCGCAGCGCCGGATCCTCCTGGGTGAAGGTCCGCGCCACGCCCGGCCCGCTGGATCGTGTCTCGAACCGGACGGTCACCCTGCCGTGCCCGGCGCCCTGCACCCAGCCGGTGCCGAACTCGTCGTGCACGACGTCGTCCCCGGGCCGCCAGCTCGACGAGACCACGGCCACCGGCGCGGGCGCCCGCTCGACCACCGGCACGTCCGAAACCGGAACGGAAAGCGTGAACAGCGGATCCTGGTGCGGTACCGAAAGCCCGGACAACGCGACACCGGCCAGCCGCACCCCGCCGAATTCGGTCGGGTCGATCAGCAGCCGTTCCGCCATCGCGGCGAGCTGGTCGAATTCGTCGGTGGGCGAGGCCATCGTCTCCGAACGCGTCACCGTGCTGAAATCGGTGTGCCGCAGTTTCACCACCACCGTCCGCGCGACCCGGCCGGCGTTGACGAGCCGCCGGTGCGCGTGCACGGCGAGGTCGCGGACCTCGCGCCGCAGGCTCGGCAGATCGATCAGGTCCCGGTCGAACGTCGTCTCCGCGCTGACCTGCTTGAGCTCCGCGCGGTCGGACACCGGCCGGTCGTCGACGCCGGTCGCCAGCCGCCGCAGGTCCCGCCCGACCACACTACCCAAAGTGGACACCGCGTCGGCGTCGGAGAGCGCGGTCAGCTGCCCCAGTGTCCGGACGCCGATCGCGCGCAGCTTCCCCTCCGCCACCGGGCCGATCCCCCACAGCACCCTGGTCGGCAGCGGCGCGAGGAAATCGCGTTCGGTGCCCTGGTCGACGACGAGCAACCCGTCCGGTTTCGCCAGATCCGAAGCGACCTTCGCGACCTGTTTCCCCGACGCAGCACCGATCGAGGCGACCAGGCCGATGTCGGACCGGATGTGCTCCCGCAGGCGCGCACCGAACTCCCGCACGTCCTCCGACGACGCCCCGGCCAGTGACGGCGGTTCCGCGAATGCCTCGTCGAGGGAGATCCGTTCCAGCACGGGCGCGTACGTGGCGACGAGGTCGAACACCCGGGTGCTCAGCAGTTCGTACAGTTTGAACCGTGGCGGCAGGATGACCCCGTTGGGCGGCAACAGCCGCCGCGCCTGCGACATCGGCATCGCCGATTTGATCCCGTGTTCGCGCGCCTGGTAACTCGCCCCGGCGACCACTCCGCGCGGACCCGCGCCACCGACCAGGACCGGACGCTGAGCCAGGGTCGGCCGGGTCAGCTGTTCACAGGAGGCGTAGAACGCGTCCATGTCGAGGTGGATGACCCACCGGTCATGCCCGCCCATCGCCCGGTACCTCGAGAAGACGGTGCAGGGCCTTCGTGTACTCCTCGAACGCGGCCCGGCCACGCGTGGTCAGCTCGACCAGTGTCACCGGCGTGCGATGTTCGAAGGCCTTGGTGATCCCGACGTAGCCCGCGTCCTCGAGTTTGCGCAGATGCGTCGACAGGTTGCCCGGCGTCATGTCCAGCAGTTGCTGCAACCGCGGGAAGGTGATGCTGTCCCCCGGCCCCAGGCTCGACAGGGCCACGGTGACCCGCAGCCGCGCCTGCGCGTGGATCACCGGATCGAGCTGGGGCAGCCCGTCTTCGCTCATCGCGCCCGCACCAGGAAGACCAGGGACGCCACCAGGAAGCCACCGCCGCCCGCGACGCTCAGCACGAGGAAGTTGTACGGTCCCCCGGCCAGCACGCTCGCCGCGCCGCACGCGATGATCCACACGCCGAGGCCGTACTGCAGCTTGCTCTGCCACAGCATGCCGCCGGCGAGGTACATCAGACCGGTCAGCACGAGCGCGGTCCCGGACCACAGCAACGGGACCAGGTCGGCGTCGATGCCCAGCCGGATCAGCGCGGTGTTCACCACGGTCAGCCCGCCGAACGCGATCATCCAGCTCCACCCGTACATCGCCCCGACGAGCCGGGACGGGCCGTGGACGCCGCGGCCCGCGCGGATGCCGTAGATCGCCGAGTACGTCATGGCCCCGGCGAAACCGACGACGGTGATCACGGCGGCGACCCACAGCGGCAGCAACGCCGTCGGCGGGGCGGAGACGTAGATCAGCCCGAAACCGAACAGCCACACCAGACCCCAGACGGCGAGCAGCACGGCCGGATTCGGCCCGATCTCGCGCCGGGTCCGCTCCGACTGCGTGGCGATGAGCGCGAGCGACTCCTCGGGCGTCATCGGCCGCTCGTCGCCGTCCCGTTCATCCTCCACCACTTGGGAAAACTAACACGGGTTCACAGTCTCGCCGTGTCGAGCCGGAACCTCGCCATCACCACGAGCGCGGGTATCACCAGCCACGCCGCGAGCACTCCGACGGCGGTCACCATGCCCGAGCCGCCGAGCACCGGCGCGCGGCCGATCTCGCCGAGCCAGTACGTCGGCATGAGATGCCCGGCGGTGTTCATCCAGCCGGGCAGCACCTGCAGCGGGATCCACAACCCGCCGAACATGCCCAGCGGCAGCATCAGCGCGCCGGTCACGGCCTGGACGGTGTCGCCCTTGCCGAACAGGCCGATCATGAGGCCCAGTACGGCGAACGGCAGCGTCCCGAGCCACAGCGTGCCGAAGATCGTGAGCCACTGGCCGGTTTCGAGCCGGATGCCGCGGATCATCCCGGCCGCGAAGATCACCAGCAGGACGGGCAAGGCGACGAACAGTCCGGCCGCCACCTTGACCATCAGGTAGCCGGGCGCCCGCAACGGTGTCAGCCGCAGGGTGCGCTGCCAGCCGTCGGTGCGCTCGGTGGCGACGCGGGTGCCGGTGAACAGCGCGGCGGTCATGGCGCCGTACGCGGCCATGTTCACCATGGTCACCGTCGCGGTCGAGATACCCGGAGCGATCTCCTGGGCACCGAAGATCCCACCGAACAACAGGAACATCGCCAGCGGCATGCCGATGGTGAACAACGCGAACTGCGGGCTGCGGACGATGCGCTTGATCTCCAGCGCGAGGTAGGCGGGGTTCATCTCAAGGCTCCTTCGGCCTCATCGGCGGTCAGCGCGATGAAGGCTTCTTCCAGTCCCACAGCGGTGATTTCGATGTTCGCGGCGAGCGGGAACTCGCGCAGCAGGCCGCGGATGGCGGCGTCGGAGTCGGCACAGCTCAGTTCCGCGTGGCCGGCGCGCAGCACGGCTCGCCAGACCCCGGGCAGCGCGGCGAGCGCGGTTTGGGTGGCATCCGGGACGACGGCGCGCAGCACCCGCCCGGCGACCGCGGCCCGCACCTCGCCGACGGGACCGTCCGCGACGACCCGGCCGTGCCGCATGAGCACGACGCGGTCCGCGTAATCCTCGGCCTCGGCGAGGTAATGCGTCGCGAAGAGGACCGTGCGGCCCGTCTCGGTGTACTCGCGCATCGACGCCCAGAAACGGCGCCGCCCGTCGACGTCCATGGCCGCGGTCGGTTCGTCGAGCACCAGCAGATCCGGATCGCCGACCAGCGCGAGCGCGAACCGGACCCGCTGCTGCTCGCCGCCGGAAAGCTTGCCGCAGCGGCGGTTCGCGTACTCGGTGACACCCGCCCGCTTGAGCACCTCACGGACCGGCAGCGGATTCCGGTGCAACGACGCGAACAGGCCGACGAGTTCGGCGACCGTGGCGTCCCGCAGGAGCGTCCCGTTCTGCGCCATCGCGCCGACCATCCCCCGGTCCATCGCTTCGGCCGCGCTGAGCCCGGCGACCCGGACCCGGCCGTCGTCCGGCCTGCTCAGCCCCAGCAGCATGTCGATGGTGGTCGACTTGCCCGCGCCGTTCGGCCCGAGCAGCGCCACCACCTCCCCTGGCGTGACCCGCATACTGACGTCTTCGACGGCCAGGACGTCACCGAAGCGCTTGACCAGCCCTTCGAGGCTGAACGCGTCCGCCATGACTCTCCCCCTTCGAGCACTCTGAACCACAAAGCTCACTCGCACTTTGTAACACAAAGTCCCCTGACTCGGAAAGCCCAGAAGTACGTGAAGGCCCCCTTCATTGCGTCTAGCGCAGTGAAGGGGGCCTTCACGTACTTGCTTAGGCGGGCACCCGGGAGAGCGCCGCGTCGGGGGCCGAAGCTGTGGCCGAAGCGGCGGGTGCCGGAGGCGGCACCGGGAGCGGCAACGGCGCGCACTCGACATCGGCCGTGCGCCCCGGCTTGCGGTCGGGCAGAGCCCCGGTCGCCAGGTAGTCGGCGATCCGGTTGTCGACGCAAGCGTTTCCGCGCGGGGTGATGGCGTGGCTCGTGCCGCCCGGCTCACCGATCAGGCGAGCGCCGGGGAACCGGCTACGCACCTCGAGGCTGCCCTCGTACGGCGTCGCCGCGTCGAGCGTCTCGCCGATCATCAGCACACTCGGCACCTTCGAGCCGTCGACCTTCACCGGCTTGGCAGGCTTCGCGGGCCAGTACAGGCAAGGCGCGTTGAACCAGGCGTTCTGCCACGTGAAGTACGGCGCCTTCTCATACGTGCGCCAGTTGTCGCGCTTCCACTGCTGCCAGCTCGGCGGCCACTTCACGTCCGTGCACTGGACGGCGAGGTACACGGCGTACCCGTTGTCGTCACCGCGTCCGCCGAAAGCCTCGAACAGCCCCTTCATCGTCTGCCAGTCACCCTTGTTGACGAACTTCGCGAGCGCGTCACCGAGCAGCGTCCAGCGCAACTGGTAGTACGACGCCTGCTGGAAGACGTCGAGGAGTTCGTCCGGCCCGATGAAGCCGCCGGCCGGGACGGCGGCCACCTTCTTCAGCTGTTCGTTGAAGACCTGCTTCACCGCGGCCTGCGTCTTGCCGAGGCGATAGACGTCATCGTGCTGCGCGACCCAGCCGAACCAGATGTTCAGGTTGACGTCGAAGGCCACGTCCTGGTTGAGGTTCGCCTGATACCAGACGTTGCGGGGGTCCACAGTGGAATCGAGGACCATCCGCCGCACGTGCTGCGGGAACAGCGTTCCGTAGACCTGGCCGAGATAGGTGCCGTAGGAGTACCCGTAGAAGTTCAGCTTCTCGACGCGAAGCGCCTTACGGATACTGTCCATGTCCTTGACCGTGTCGGTCGTCTTGATGTTCTCCAGCAGCGCGCGGCTGTTCTTCTCCGCGCACGCGTCGGCGTAGGACTTCGAGCGCTGCAGCCAGGTCTTCTCCAGCTGCCGCGTCGTCGGCACGTAGTTCGGCCGGTTGTAGTCCATGTAGTCCGGGATGCACGAAAGCGCGGGTTTGCTGGAGCCGACACCGCGCGGGTCGAAGCCGACCCAGTCGTAGGCGTCGCCCGCGTGGTTCGGCACGCGGGTGCCGCGGGTGGCGAGCAGCAGCCCGGAACCGCCTGGGCCGCCGGGGTTCGTGAGCATGACGCCCTGGTACTGCGCCTCGGGCGTCTTGTGCTTGACGCGGCTGAGCGCGAGCTGGATCTTCTCGCCGCGCGGCCTCGAATAGTCCAGCGGAACGGACAGGTGACCGCATTCGGCACCGGCGTTGATCAACGTCGGGTCGGTGCACGCTCCCCAGGTGATCGTCTCGACGGGCTGCGCCGCCTCCGCCGCGCCGGCGGGCGCGGTCACCGCGACCGAGGCGAGCGTGGCCGCGGTCAGCGCGGTGATGAGAACACGTCTCAAGGTTTCTCCCTTTCCCTCCAAAGGTGAAAGCCCCGAAACCCTATCCACGTCCATGACCTGCGGAAGCCTTCCGGCGAAGGTCCCTACCAACGGCGGGTCCCGATCGCGGCAAACCGGGCAACCGGTTAATCGGTTGGGAGGCCTCACGGGGCTCGCTACGCTGTCGATCATGATCTGCCGCATCCGCGTTCGCGCCCTCTGACCCCACTTCACGGATCCGGGCTTCGACATCATGCAGAACCAGCACATCGCCATGATCGGCTCCACCGCGCCGAGTCACATCTATCCCTCGTTGGCGATCATCCGTGAGCTCGTCGCTCGCGGGCATCGGGTCAGCTACGCCGTGGGCGAGCCGCTCACCGGGTTGATCGCGCCGACCGGGGCCGAGGTCGTCTCGCATCCCTCGATCCTCCCGCTCGGCGACCAGTCGGCGTGGCCGGAGGATCCGGCGTCGCAGATGCGGGTCTTCCTCGACGAAGGCATCCAGGCGATGCCGGTGCTCACCGACTTCTACGACGAGAACCGCCCGGACCTGGTGCTGTACGACATCGGCGGGCTTCCGGCGCCGCTGCTGGCGAGGCGTTACGGCGTTCCGGCGGTGCAGCTTTCCCCGACGTACGTAGCCTGGGAAGGCTACGAGGAGGACATGGGTGAGATCGTCACCGCGATCCGGACCTCACCGTCCGGAAAGGACTATTTCGCCACTTTCACCCGCTGGCTGAACGAGAACGGCATCGAGGCCGACGCCTGGGACTGGATCTCCCATCCGGAGCAGGTGCTCGCGCTGCTGCCGAGGGCGATGCAGCCCAACGTCGAACGGGTGCCGTCGTCGGTCCGCTTCGTCGGCCCGGCACTGGACCCGGAACGCCTGGCCGACCGGAGCTGGACCCCGCCGCCGAGCGGCCGGAAGGTCCTCCTGATGTCGCTCGGCACGGCGTTCACCGACCAGCTCGACCTGTTCCGCGCGTGCGTCGACGGATTCCGCGACTCGGACTGGCACGTGGTCATCTCGATCGGCCAGACCGATCCGGCCGCGCTCGGGCCGCTGCCGGAGCACATCGAGGTGCGGTCGTTCGTGCCGCAACTCGCGGTGCTGGAGGCCGCGTCGGCGTTCATCACGCACGCCGGTATGGGCGGCAGCACGGAATCGCTGTGGTACGGCGTGCCGACCGTCGCGATCCCGCTGGCGACCGACGGTTTCGGCAACGCGGCGAAACTGGCCGAACTCGGCGTCGGTGAACAGCTTCCGGCCGACGAGGTGACGGCCTCGACACTGCGTGCCGCCGTCGAGCGGGTGGCGGGTTCGCCCTCGGTGGCCGCGCGGCTGGCCGAGGTGCGGGCCGAGACGCGCGGGAACGGCGGGATCGAGCGGGCCGCCGATGCCGTGGAGTCGTTCCTCCCGTAGCCCTCAGGAACGCCATGAAAGGTCCTTTCCTTGCAAATTTTGCAAGGAAAGGACCTTTCATGGCACGCGCGTCAGGTGCCCCGGATCTCGTTCAGGTAGTTGTAGATCGTGTACCGCGTGACGTCGAGCTCCCCGGCGAGGTGATCCACCGAGTCCTTGATGAGGAAGAACCCCGCCTCGTCCAGTTCCCGGACCACGGCCGCCTTGTGCCGTTTCTTCATCAGGTCCACCGGGATTCCCGCCTTCGCCACCGCGCGCCCGACCAGGAACCGTTGCAGGCTGTCGACGTCCGGCGGGAACGTCTCGGGTTCGTGCCCGTTGGCCTTCGGCGCGCCGTCGGACAGCCGATTGACGCACAAGCAGCCGATCGCGACGCCGTCGGCGTCCCGCAGGAACAACGTCGACGAGCGGATCGCGCGCCCGTCGGGGCCGTGGGTCTCGTAGTTCGTCAGATCCTGCGTGGTGCCCCGGCGGACGAGCCCCAGCAGCAGATCGGTCATCGGCCCGCCGACCGTCCGGCCGGTGAGGTCGCCCGCGATGGCGACGATCGAGTCCGGCAGCCTGCTCAGATCGTGCAGCAGGACTTCGTTGCCCGGCCCCAGCATCGCCGCGAGCGCGTGCACCGCCGGGACGAGCGCGGTGAGCAGATCCCCGGAAGCCGCCGACGCGACGACGGGCGCTTCGAAGACACGAGACGGTTTCTTCAGCCGCTCCAACGCCGAACGCACCTGTTCCGCCGCGCTCGCCGGCGTGGAGGCGTGCGGCGACAGGCGGACGTGTTCCGGCCGCACGGTCGCGGCGATCCCGGCGTTCGCCAGCGCGGAACCCACCTGTTCGGCCGCGTGTCCCGGCAGGGTGAAGGCGAGGATCCCGGCCCGTCGCTCGACGGCCGAAACCACTTCCCCACCAACGGATTTCACGACCGCTTCGAGTTCGCCGACCCGTTCGGCGATCCGCCCGGCGATGGCGCCGACGCCCGCTTCCTCGACCAGTTCCAGCGCGGCCGCGAACGCGCCCGAGGTGATCGGGCTCAGGTTCGAGATCGACCAGGCGGCCGCGGTGTCGTCGGCCGGGTGGATCTCGTCGTCGAACAGGCCGGGGTCGCGGGCGCCGGTCCAGCCGGAAAGGATCGGCTCCATCCGGTCCAGCGCGCGATCCGACAGGACGGCGAAACCCGTGCCCCAGCCCGCCCGCAGCCACTTCTGCCCGCCGACGACGAGCACGTCCGCGACCTCCCACGGCGCCTCGGTCACGCCGAAGCCCTGGATCCCGTCGACCACGAGGAGCCGGTCCCCCACCACCTCGCGGATGGCCGCCAGGTCTGCGCGGTACCCGGTGCGGAAGTCGACCGCGCTCACGCTCACCAGCGACGTCTCCGGGGTCAGCGCCGCCTTGACCGCGTCCGCGGTGACGTTGCCCAGCGGCAGCCGCCGTACGGTCAGCCGCCCCGCCTGTTCCGCGCGGGCCCACGGGTAGGTGTTGGCCGGGAACTCCGCCGCCGACACCAGCGCCTCACCACCCGGCGCGTTGAACGCCGCCTGGAACAAGCCGAGACTGGTGTGCGGCAACAGCACCGTGTGGTCGGTGTCGCTGCCGGAAAGCCGCGCGGCGGCGGCCTTGGCCCTGGTCTCCTGCCGCATCAGGTCGTCCACAGTGGACGGACCGGCCTTGGTCGAGGCGTCGAGCAGGCTCGCCGTCGTGTCGAGCACGGCGTGCGACGGTGGCCCGAACCGGGCGAAGTCGAGGTACCCGGCGGGCTCGCCGAACTGCAGCAGGTACCGCGGCGAGATCCGCGTCATGCGAGGACCCTGGCCAGGAACTGCTTGGTCCGCTCGTGTTTCGGCGAGCTCAGGAGCTCCCCCGGCGGACCGGTCTCGACGACCGTGCCGTCGGCCATGAACACCACCTCGTCCGCGGCCTCGGCCGCGAACCCCATCTCGTGCGTCACCACGACCATCGTCATCCCCTCCGCGGCCAACGTACCCATCACCGCCAGCACCTCGCCCACGAGTTCCGGGTCGAGCGCCGACGTCGGCTCGTCGAACAGCATCAGCTTCGGTTTCATCGCGAGCGACCGGGCGATCGCGACCCGCTGCTGCTGCCCGCCCGAAAGCTGCGCCGGGTACGCGTCGGCGCGGTGCGCGAGGCCGACCCTGTCGAGCAGGTCGAGTGCCTGCTCCCGGGCTTCCTCCATGGGGACGCCGAGCACGCGCACCGGCCCCTCGACGACGTTCTGCAGCGCCGTCCGGTGCCCGAACAGGTTGAAGCGCTGGAACACCATGCCGATGTCGCGCCGCTGCCGGGCGACCTCGCGTTCCTTCAGCTCGTACAGTTTGCCGTCGCGCAGCCGGAACCCGATCGGCTCGCCGTCGACCCAGACCTGCCCGGCGTCGATCGTCTCCAGATGGTTGACACAGCGCAGGAAGGTGCTCTTCCCCGCGCCGGACGGGCCGAGCAGGCAGACGACCTGTCCTTTGTGGACTTCGAGGTCGATCCCGCCCAGCACCTCGGTGTGGCCGTAGCTCTTGCGGACGCCGACGGCCTTGAGCAGTGGCTCAGACACGTTCACTCCTCACCAGTGGCGCGGTGCGCAGGGCCTTGGCGGCGCGGGAGAACGCGCTCCGCGACCGGTCTTCGGAGTCGAAGGCGCGCTCCAGGTAATGCTGCCCCACCCCGGCAACGGTCACCACGACCATGTACCAGACGGCGGCGGCCAGCAGGGTCTCCATCACCAGCAGGTTGTTGGACGAGATGTTGTTGGCGGCGTGGATCAGTTCGGTCACGCCGATCACCGACGCCATCGACGTGCCCTTGAGCATGTTGATGAAGTCGTTGCCGGTCGGCGGGATGATCACCCGCATGGCCTGCGGCAGCACCACACGGCGCAGTGTCGCGCCCGGCGACATCCCGATCGACTTCGCCGCCTCGGTTTGTCCACTGTCGACACTGTTCAGCCCTGCGCGGACGATCTCCGCCATGTACGCGCTTTCGTTGAGCGCCAAACCGAGCAGCGCGGCGGTGAACGCTGTGATCAGCACGTTGGTCTGCTCGTGCAGCAGGTGGCCGCCGAACGGCAGCGGGATCGAGATGAACTCGAAGACCAGCGCCAGGTTGTACCAGATCAGGATCTGCAGCAGCACCGGAAGCCCGCGGAACAGCCAGATGTAGCCCGCCGCGAACCAGCGCGCCACCGGATTCGCCGAGCGGCGCATCAGCGCGATCACGATCCCGATGACGATCGCCGAACCCTGCGCGATCACCGCGAGCAGCACGGTGTTGAGCAGGCCGACCGCCATCACGCGGTACCACAGGAACTCGGGGACCGAATCCCACTGGATCTGCGCGTTGCCGAGCGCGATCCCGAGCAGGATCAGCAGCGCCAGGATGACGGCGGCGCTGACCCACCGGCCCCAGTGTTTGCGCCGGACGATCGGCAGCGGCTCAACTTCCGCCATTGAGCTTCGCCTCCTTGAGCGCGCCCTGCTCGACGCCCCAGGCCTGGAGGATCTTGCCGTAACCGCCGTCGGCGATCAGCGACTGCAGTGCCTTCTGGATCGACTCGGCGAGCGGCTTGTTCTCCTTGTTGACGCCGATCCCGTACGGCCCGCCGTTGATCGGCTCGCCGGGGACGACCTCGAAGAACTTGCCCTCGCCCGCGGTCCGCGAGATGTAGACCGCGCTGGGCAGGTCGTTGAGGATGGCGGCGACCCGGCCGGTGCGGAGCTGGTTCTGGTTCTGCGTGTCGGAATCGGTCGCGGTGACGGTCAGCGCGGGCTTGCCGGCTTGAGCGCATTTGCCGTTCTGTTCTTCGGCGAACTTCTGGTGACTCGTCCCCTGCACCACCGCGACGTTCTTGCCGCACAACGTGTCCGGCCCGGAGATCTGGTCGGGGTTACCCTTGCGGACCATGATCGTGATGCCGGACGAGAAGTAGTCGACGAAATCGATCTGCGCCTGCCGGGTCTTCGTGTCGTTCATCGCGGCCATCGTGAGGTCGACGCGGCCGGACTGGAGGCTCGTGATCAGCGAACCGAACGCCATGTCCTGGTGGTGCACGGTGACGCCCAGCTTCTTGCCGATGGCCTTGGCGAGGTCGACCTCGTAGCCGATCGGGGTCTTGCCGTCGGCGGCGTAGAAGTTGTTCGGCGCGGACTGCAGGTTCGAGGCCAGGTGCAGCATCCCGGCCTGCGTGTACTTCGCGGGCAGGGTGCCGGCGACGGCGGCGTCCTTCTGGACGGACTCGATCAGCGCGGTCGTGTCCGGGATCGCGGCGGGCGCGCCGGGGGCCGCGGGTTCCTGGCCTCCGGCGCCGTCGGGCCCGCCTCCGCAGGCCGCGGTGACGAGCGCGGCCAGGCCGGTGAGCACGGCCAAGCGCCAGGTTCGGTTCAGGGTGAGCGGCGTCGACGGCATGACGGACCTCCACGGGGGCTTCGGGTGGTCGCCGACGCTACAACTGGGTGTTGAAGAGGTCAACTGCGTGTTGAAATCTTGTCCTGTCGGATGTCATGAAAGGGTCGTTCAGGACAAAAATGTCCTGAACGACCCTTTCATGACACTTCAGCGAGCGGCTGTCGCCGCGGGATCAGACCGCGATGTAGTTCCCCGAGAGGATGATCAGGACCTGCACGGTGATGCCGGTGCCGTAGTAGTCGTCGGCCTGCGGCGACCAGGACGTGACGCGGGTCCACAGCTTGTCCAGCCAGGCCTGGCTGCCCGGGTCGTTCATCGCCGCGATGGCGAACGACGCGGTGAAGCAGGGGTGCTCGCCGGACTCGCCCGAGATCTTGGAGCCCGACAGCGTGTAACCCTGGTTGATCTTGGCGGGGTCGCCGCCGGTGGCCTGCTGGATCCAGGTGTTCATCTTCCGCACCTGCCCCTGCGCCGGGCTGCCCGACACGGTGATGCCGTCGACGCCGAGGCGCCACGGGTCACGGCAGGCGTTCCAGCTGAAGTGCTGCGGGTGGTCCTCCATGTAGTCCGACGGCGCGGGCTTCGGCGTGGAGTTGGTGTTGACCACGAAGTCCGGGATGAGGCCGGTCTTCGGCGCGTACTGCTGCTGCAGCTGCGTGACCGCCTTCTCCTGCCGGGTCCGGACCTGACCCCAGAACGAGTCCCCAGTGGCCTTCTCGAACGCGCGAAGGTGCCCCGGCATCCAGTCCGAGGAGCGCGAGCCGTTGATGTACTTGCCGCTGTCGGCCCAGTCCGCCAGCCGCATGAACTTGGTGTCGGGGTTGACCTCGCTGCGCTTGATCGCCTTGATGATCCGCAGCGCCTCGGCCTTGTAGTTGACCGAGCCCCCGCTGCCCCAGACCTTGTCGGCGATGAGCAGGCCGTAGGCGATCTCGAGGTCGCCGTCGGTCGCCGAGTCGCCGCCGTTGACGCTCTTGCAGTTCGGGTCCTGTTCGGCGGCGTGCAGGTCCTTGTCGATGACGGACGGGTGCGCCTTCACGAACTTGAGGATGCCGTCGAAGACCGTGCGCGCCTGCGGGTCCTTGGCGCCCATCATGGCCGCGATGGTCATGCCGTAGCCCTGACCCTCGGCGACGAAGGCGTGGTCGGCGTCCGGCGCCTTGACCGCGTAGGTGCCCGTGCCGCACTTGGTGGTCAGGAAGTTCTTCTTCCAGAAGTCGTAGTACTTGGCCAGCGCCGCGTCCTGCGCCGACTGGCTCGCCGACGGACGCAGGACGCCCGGCAGGTAAGGGGTCCCCTGAGTGGTCGCCGCGGTGGCGGGGGCGGTCGTGGCGACCAGCCCGGCGGTCAGCGCGGCCGCGGCCAGCACTGTCCGAACGGTCTTTCTCATGGCTCCTCCGGAAACGTCGTTGGTGGCGGCGGCGCGTTCCGAGAGTGACATCCGGATCGGGCAAAAACAAGAGAGTTAAGAAAGTTTCCTTACTATTACCTCAAATGACGCCTACGTGAACAGTGGCCTAGCGTTGACACCATGAAGATCGACCTGAGCGAACGCGGCGAAGCCTTCCGGGAATTCTGGACCGAACGGCATCTCGCCACCCTGACCACCGTCCGCCCGGACGGCACCCCGCACGTCGTCGCGGTCGGCGTCACGGTGGACTTCGAGGCCGGGATCGCCCGGGTGATCACGTTCCGCTCGTCCAAGAAGGCACGCCTGGTCAAGGAAGCGGGCGAAAACGGCATTCCGGTCGCCGCCTGCCAGATCGACGGGCCTCGGTGGTCCACTTTGGAGGGACGCGCGGTACTGCGCGAAGACCCGGAGTCCGTGCACGACGCCGAGAATCGCTACGCCGCACGCTATCGGCAGCCCAAGCCGAACCCGGAACGGGTGGTCATCGAGATCACCGTGACGCGGGTGCTCGGCAACGCCTGACAGCCCGCATCTCGTGACACCGCCGACAAGTCCGCGAAGACCCTTCGCAGGCTTCAAGATGAGCCCAGCCGCCCATGGGCAGCACGATCCCGACTCGGATTGTCCACAGAGGACATTTCACGCCGATTGAATGTCCGGTTCATGCCTGCATGCGCAGTTCCGCGTAGGGGTCGTGAGTGACAAAGAGGGTTAGAACGACCATTACCACTCACGACCGTCACGCAATACTGCACAAAGTGCCCAAATCGGGCACCTTAACCCGGATCGGTGTCCCTTGTGGACGGTTGGCGTCGCGGCCGGTCCCCTTCACCTCCCGCTAGCCGGTGAGGACGAGGCGGGTGTATTCGTCCAGGATCTCGCCGAGGTCGGTGAATCCGCCCGCCGACGCCACCTGCTGGTAGCCCACCAGCATCGCCAGCCCGAGTGAGGTCACGACCTCCGCGCGACGCCGGTCGGGGATCAGCTCGGCCACCACCCTCCCGACCGTCTTGACCCGGGCGTCGTCGACGCGTTTCTGTGCCACGCGAACGGTTTCGTCGTTCGCCGCCCAAGCGCGGATGGCCGCCTCGGCGCGATGGCGGAGTCCGCGCGTCAGGCTCATCAGCGCGGCGAAATCCGCCTCGGGGCCGCCGGAACCGAAGTCCAGTTCCCGCAGGATCCGCACCTGCCGCTGCGCCCAGAAGTCGAGCAGAGCGCCGACGAATCCGGGCCAGCCGCCGAAATGGTGGTAGAACGATCCGCTGGTGACACCGAGGCGTCTGCCGAGCGCGCCGACGTTGAGCCCGGCGAACCCGGACTCGGCGAGGATCTCCAACGCCGCGTCGAAGTACTGCGCGCGGCTGACCGTCGACGGCATCAGACCGCGCGCTCCCGCCCCTCCCAATACGGGCGCCGCAAGGTCCGTTTGAGGATCTTGCCGGTCGCGTTGCGCGGCAACGCCTCCACGATCTCGACCGTTCGCGGGCATTTGTAATGCGCCAGGCGTTCCCGGCAGTATTCGACGAGTTCGTCGACGTCGACGCGCTCTCCCGGAGCCGGGGCGACGACGGCCTTGACCTGCTCACCCCAGCGATCGTCGGGAATCCCGATCACGGCGACCTCGCCGACCGCGGGATGTTCGGCGATGACCCGCTCCACCTCGGGCGAGTAGACGTTCTCGCCACCGGTGATGATCATGTCCTTCACACGGTCTTCGATGAAGACGAAACCTCCGTCGTCGACCCTGCCGACGTCACCGCTGCGGACCCAGCCGTCGACGATCGTCTCGGCGGTCGCCTCCGGTTTGCCCAGATAGCCCGCCATCGCCTGATCGGTGCGGAACCACAGCTCGCCGGGGGTCCCCGGCTCGGTGTCTTCGAGCGTCGCCGGGTCGACGACGCGCATCCCCACCTCGGGGAGCACCGTGCCCGCCGACGCCAGCCGCTCCGGCCGGGCAGGGTCGCGATGTGCGTCCGGACCGAGCGTCGTCACCACCCCGGACAGCTCGGTCATGCCGTAGACCTGCACGAACCGGGTGTCCGGCCAGGCCGCGAGCGCCTTGCGCAGCAACGGGAGCGGCATCGGTGAAGCGCCGTAGCCCAGGTACTTCAACCGCGCGAACGCGGCGACGGCCTGCTCCCCCGCCTGCATGATGCCGGCGACCACGGCGGGCACCAGGAACGCGTGCGTGACCCCTTCGGCGAGCGCGCCCAGCAAAGACTTGCCGTCGGGCTCACGTGTCATCGTCGTCGGCTGCCCGTAGTGGAACCCGATGATCGCGTAACAACTCCCGCCGACGTGGAACAGCGGCATCGCGACCAGGTTGCGGTCGCCGTCGCCCATCGGGAACGCGGCACCGGCGTTGCGGCTGTGCCCCAGCAGATTGCGGTGCGTCAGGACGGCGCCCTTGGGAAAACCGGTGGTACCACTGGTGTAGATGATCAGCGCGCCGTCGTGTTCGTCGACCTCGGGCGAGACCTCGGCGGGCATCGCCTCGGCCAGGAAGTCCTCGTACTGGTCGTCTTCTCCCCCGACGACGATCACGCGCTCGACCGACGGCAGCCGATCGCGCAACGCCTCGACGGCGGGTAGCAGTTCCGGCCCGGCGAAGATGATCCGCGCGCCACTGTCACCGAGGACGTACGCCAGTTCCTCCGGGGCGAGACGCCAGTTGACGACCGCGTTCGCCGCCCCGAGCGAGGACGCGCCGAAGGTCATCTCCAGGCAGGCGGGCGTGTTCTTGTCGACGAAGGCAACCCGGTCGCCTCTGCCGATTCCGGCGGCCGCGAGCGCGCCGGTGACGCGCCTCGCCCGGTCGTCGAGGTCGGCCCAGGTGAGCCGCCGCCCCTGGAACGAGAGTGCCTCCCGCTCGGGGATCGCCTTCGCCCAGTGCGCGAAAAGTTCACCGAGAAGCCGCACATCCGGACGCGCGTCGTCGGGCATGCCGGACCCCTTTCGCCTGGTCAGAGCCGCCATAGAGTGCTCTATGGTGACTCGGTGACCGGCAGGCGTCAAGCCACGAACAGGCTGAGCAGTCCCTCGACCGAGCGCACGATCACCCGGGCGGCGGCGCGTTCGGCGTGCGCGGCGTCGGCGCGTTCCGCCTCGTGCCGCCAGCGGACCAGGGCGCTTTCGGCACCCGCGTGGATCTCGGCCGGATCCGCGTCGGATTCGAGACCGAGCCGTTCGGTGGGCGCGAGTCCCTGCGCGCCGAGCAGCCGGACGGCCTCCTCGGCGTCCTCGCCGGACAACGCCGTGCGGCCACCGCGAATGCCCGCGATGAGCCGCAGTTCCCGGAAGTCGTGCGCGGCCGCGGCGAAGCGTTCCACGCGGGCGGCCAGCCGGTCACCGTGCGGGAGAGGTTCCGCGGCGAGAAGGCCTTCCAACCGCAACACCGCCGTGCGGGCCTTCAACGCTTCGGCCCTCGCGACGAAGCATCCGGCGAGCGTGTCCCTCAGGTCGCCGAGACCGCTTCGGTGCACGAGTTCCGCCGAGAGTTTGAGCCTGCTGTCGCAGCCGGTGCGGATCAGGGTGATCGCCAGCCGGACCCCGTAGAGCCCGAACCGCGACACCAGGTGTTTCCGCGACTCCGGCGAGACCCGCACCGGGAACGGATCGTCCACAAAGGAATCGACGGACAGAAGATACCGCTCCAGCTCCGGCCGGGAGACCGACGCCAGCGCGCGCAGCACCTCGAATTCGTCGTCCCGCAACGCCCGTCCCGCGTAACCCAGCTGCCCGGCGACCGCGATGACTCCTTGGAATCCCGCGCAATCCGGGTCCTCGCGCCAGGCCCGGCGTGCCAGCTGTTTCGCGGTGAGCAAGGCGTCGATCCGGCCCGCGCCGACCTCGTCCGCCCTGCCGAGCACCAGAACCGAGTTCGCCGCGGTCTGCCGCGCGAACGCCGAACCGCCCACCGACCGCGTTCCGGCGAGTTCGTCGGGTTCGAGATGGCGCACCAAACGCACCGTCGCGTCGACGTGTTCGGCGAAAGCCGGAGTGTCGAACAGATCGATCTCGCGCAAGGCCCGCGTCGGCCACTCCGCCAACGCGGAGACCAAAGTGGACTTCCCGGTTCCCGGCGTGCCGATGAAACCGACGCGCAGCGGTTCGTCCAGCCGTTCCAGGCATTCCCGCAGCATCGCCACGGCGTGCGGGCGATCCCGGTAATGCGCGGCGGCCTCGTTCAGCAGTTCCCGGACGTCCAGCGTGGTCACGCCGACAGCTCCCGGATATCACGGGCGGTCGCGCCCAAAGCTCCCGCCTTCCGGTGCAGGGCGGCCAGCCGGTCGATCTCCTTCTTGACCCGCTGAGTACGCCGGTCCCGTTCGGCGGAGCCCGCGATGATCAGTTCCCGTTGCCGCGTCAGCTCTTCCGAAAGCTGGTCGGACAGCGCGGCGAAATGGTCGCGCAGGCGCCGTTGCACCTGACGGACCTCGTCCTTGATCTCCTTGCTGAACCGGATGAACACGTCGTCGACATGACGCTGAGCCGCGGCCTTCGCCAACGCCTGGCGACGCTGCAACCGCATCCCGCCCTCGTCGCGCACGCTCTTGGTGGCGAACGCGACACCGGCGCCGAGCGACACCGGGTTGATCAACGGCAGCCCGGCGAGACTGGTGACCAGACCGAACATCAGCACGCCACCGTAGGAACCGCGCAAGCCGGTGAAGAGTTTCTGCCCGATCTTGAACCGCTCGATCTTGGGCGTGCCGACTTCGGGGATCGAGTCCACTCCGGACCCGGTCAGCGGCAGTTCCGGGGCGTGGCCGTAATGCGGCCCGAAAGTCGACGCCACCGCTTGCGCGATCCACTCCGACCGGTCGGACACCCAGTTGTAGTTCGTCTCGACGGCCTCGGCGAGGTTCTCTTCCAGCCAGGTCTGGAAATCCGGCCAGATCTGTACCGGGTCGCCTTCGTCGAAGGTGCGGTCGACATGCCGCACGATCACCCGGGTCCGCTCGCGCAGATCGTATTCGGCGTCGGAGATCAGGTCGGTGATCTCGTCGGACAACATGTTCTGCCAGCGGACGTTCTGCCGCCGCAGTTCCTCGGTGCGCCGTTGTGCCTGGTGCAGCAGGGTGACCTGGTCGACGCCGTTGTCCTGCGAAACGGCGTTCAGCCGGGTCTGCAAGGTCTCGACCAGTTCGACCGCCGCCGCGCGCACACTCACCGCGGCGGCGAGCGCGCGGGTGCGTTCGATCGGGCGTGCGGCCTGTTCTCCCACCCAGTTCAGGAGTTCCGGGAAGCCGGACCGCCCGTTGAGGGCCGCGTCACCGGCCTTCGCGGCGGCTTGCCGCACCGTCGCGGACACGGGGAAGACGTCGGCGACGACACCGGTCTCCGACAACGCGGCGCGATTGCGGGCGGCGAGTTCGCGCCAGTCCGGGCTCACGTCGATCTTGGTCAGTGCCAGCACCAATGCGGGGCACCAGGTCCGGATGTGCCTCGCCAGCGCGAGTTCGGCGGGCTGGAGTTCCTGTGTCGC
Organism: Amycolatopsis sp. w19; assembly: GCF_051373225.1. NCBI lineage: Bacteria > Bacillati > Actinomycetota > Actinomycetes > Pseudonocardiales > Pseudonocardiaceae > Amycolatopsis > Amycolatopsis sp. w19. Next base: position 53,624 of record NZ_JBPQFM010000006.1, read on the forward strand.
GTCGGAGACGAGGATCACCGCGTGCGCGTCGGCGAGGACGTCGAGCGTGGCCGCCGTGCGCGGGGACCGGGGGTCCCCGATCGCCGGGGTGTCCACGAGCACCAGGCCCGTGCCGAGGAGTTCGCGCGGCAGGCCGACTTCGACCCGGCGCAGCGACCCGGGTGGCCGGACCTCGAGTTCCTTGGCGAGGTCGCCGACCGGCACGTTCTCCCGCGCGTGCCCGACCAGGATGGCGGCGGGGTCGGCGGCGTACCCGATTTCCGTGGGAACGGCGGGCGTACTCGCGTCCCCGACCGCGCAGACCGGCGCGTTCAGCAGTGCGTTGAGCAGGTATCCCTTGCCCTGCTTGGGAAAACCGACCACCGCGATCCGGGTGCCCGGCGCCCGTTGGTCTCGTCTGCGCCGGAGCCGTTCGGCCAGGTCGGCGCGACCGTGGGCGGCACAGGCGTCCAAGGTCTCGTTGAGCACGTCGAGCCAGGCGGGGGCTGTCACGGGGATGCAGTGTTCCCTTAACCAAGCGCGGAATCAATGTGGCATGGGCCAACATGCCGTGCGGGCCCCGCGACCTGCGGCGGTCGCGGGGCCCTGGCACAGATATGAAGAATGTTCGGATCAGCCGATGTGGATGTCGTTGCCCGAACCGATGTCGCCGGTGCCGATGTTGACGTCGCCGATGTTGCCGATGGTGTGGCCGATGTCGTTGCCGACCTCGGAAACCGTGTCGTGGACCTCGGTGACGCCCGCGACGTTGCCGACCTCGTTGGCCACGTTGCCGGTCACGTCGCCGGCGTGGTGGCCGACGTTGTTGGCGATGTCACCGTTGCCGTAGTTGTTCGCGACGTCGTGCACCTTGGTGGTGACGTCCGCGACGTCGACGTGACCGATGGTGCTGGTCAGGTCGCCGACCTCGGAGAGGAAGTTCGGGGCGTCGCCCGCGACACCGTCGGCGCGCGGCAGGTCGCCGGCCAGGTCGCCGACGGCCGGGACCGAGTCGACGGCGGGCAGACCGGCGGTGTCCACGGCCGGGACGCCGTGGGCCAGGTCGGTCGCGGTGTCGACGGCGCCGGTGGCGAGGTCGCCGGCCTGGCCGACGGAAGCGGCGTCGAGGCCACGCGAAAGGTCGTCGGTCAGGCCGAAGCTGCCGACCGTGTTCTGCGCGAGGGCGGTCACGCCGGCGGCGGCGTTCGACACGTCGGTCACGTCGGAGACGGCCGGGACGGCGGACAGGCCCGGGACGTCGACCGGCAGGTCGCCCACGGCGGGCACGGCCGGGACGGCGGCGGGCAGGTCGCCCAGCTCCGGCAGGCCGCCGAGCTCCGGCAGACCCGGCACGGCCGGGAGACCGGCCTCGGGCAGGCCCGGCAGGGCGCCGGCACCGGGGACCGCGACCGGCAGACCGGCGGTCAGCGCGGTGAGCTGGTCGATCGCGCCCTGGACGCCGTCGGCGCACTCGCCGTCGGTGCCGTTGACGGCGTTCGTGACGCCGCCGAAGCCCGCCAGGTTGTCGGCGGTGGCGGCGGTGGTTCCGGTGAGGTCGGTGGCGGTGCCGACCGGGACGAAGTCGAGCACCAGCGGGACGACCTCGTGCACGTCGGCGGCGTTGATGTCACCGAGGCCGGCGTCGGCCAGCACCTGCTGCGGGTCGTTGGCGAACGCCGCGCGGGCCGCGGTGTCGTTCAGCAGGTTCAGCGTGAAGTCGTGCAGGGTCTGGACGGAACCCATGAAAGGACTCTCCTGGGGGTCTAGGTCGGTGGGGCGCGCCCAGCGGCCGGAGGGCACGGCTGAGCGCAGGTCACCGAAGCTAGTGAGCCGGTACCCATGGGCACATCGGGGATCACTCCTGGTCGTCGCTCACTCAGCCAATAGGGGATCGGTATGACATCGTTAGGGCGTTAGGGGCTTAACCGAGACGCACTCGGTTGGGTTTAATGCCAACCCTCACCCGGATGGGTCAAGCCATTCAGGTGAGTGGCCCTATTTGGTCCTTAGGGGCTGGTCAAGCGAAGGAGGATGCTCGTTGCCCTACGTCCTCGGCATCGATATCGCCTCGACCCGCACCACCGCCGCCACCTGCGTGAACTCCGGCGACGGCTGGAGCGTGCCCGAGCCGTCGTGGCTCGGCGCGCGCGGCCCGGCGGCGGCGTCGGCGGTGTTCCTCGACGACGACGGCTACCTGCTCACCGGGGACGCCGCGGTCGAAGCCGGTCGATCCGCGCCCGCCCGCCTGCTCACCGGGTTCCACGAACGGGTCGGCGACGACGTTCCCGTGATCGTCGGTGGCGAACGGTTCCCCGCCGAATCCCTCAGCGCGGTCCTCGTCGACGCGGCGGTGGATCAAGCGGCCGAACGCTTCGGTGAGAAACCGCACCACATCGTGCTCACGCATCCCGTCGGCTGGGGTTCGTTCCGCCGCGACCTGCTGCGCCGGGCGCTGGCAGAAGCCGGATTCCCCCGTGCCGCACTGGTGGCGTCGCCCGTCGCCGCACTGCACGCGTACCTCGCCCCACACGGCGATGTCACCGCCGGTGTCTGCGAATTCGGCCCGGACGGCGCGGTCGTCACGATCGCCGCCGCCACCGCCGTCAACGGCTGGCAACCCATCAAAACGCTGGAAGGTGTCGACCCCGCCGAAGCCGTCGGCAAGGTCTTCGAACTCGCGCACGGCGCCGGGGTCCCGCCCCAGGCGCTGGCGGGCATCGTGCTCTGCGGCGAGGCGCCGCCGGTTCCCGGCCGGACACCGTGCCCCGTCTTCGCGTCGAGCGACCCGGTGCTGACGGTGGCGACCGGCGCGGCCAACATCGCCGCGCGACGTGACCTTCCTCAACCCGGCGGCGCGGGATCGCACGCCGTCGCGACCGTCGAAACCACCCTGCTTCCCCGGGTCGACACCCCCGAAGAGCTCACCGAGCGGCCCGAACGGCCGCCGGTGGACATCACCCCGTTCCCCTTGCCAGAACGCACCGGGGCGGCGAAACTGCTCAGCCGGCGCAAGCCCCTCGTCGCCGGAGCCGCGGTCGTGGTGCTGGCCGCGACCACCCTGCTGCTCACCCTGACCACTCGAGAAGCCACCGCTGACAAGGGTCCCGAAGCCCCTCCCACCACTTCGAGCTCGTGCGCGCCGCCCACCCCCGGCGCCACCTCGTCACCCCACGAAGGTCGCTGTTGAACGCACTGCTCGACCAGCCCGGCATCATCCATCCGGGTGCCCGGCGCCTGCTCGACGAGGTGACCGCCGCCCCGGAAGTCCCGGTGCGGGTCACCGTCGTCGCCCCCGGCGGGCACGGCAAGACTCACCTGCTCGGCCTTCTCGGCCGTCGCTACGCCGACGCCGGCGTCGAGGCGCTGCTGATCGACGACGCCGATCAGCTCGACGACGACGAGCTCGCGAAGATCAAGGCACGGGCGGAAGAAACGACACAGCCCGTCGTCCTGGCCTTCCGGACGGCGCGCACGAAGGCGTTGCGCACGCTCGCCGATTCCTTCGGCAGGTCGGTGTCCTTGGGCGCTTTCTGCGTCGACGACGTCCGGAAGCTCGTCGAGCAGTCCGGCGGCGACGCGGCCACCGCGGCCGAAGTCCACCTCAGAACCGGTGGTGTGCCTGGGCTCGTGGTGCGCGCGGTCACCGGGCGGCTCGCGGACTTCCGCGGCGAACTGGAGCAACTGGACGACGACGTGCACCGCTACCTGATCGCGGCGGAAGCGGGCGCGGGCCGGAACCTCGATCTCCTCGCCGCGCTGCTGAACCGCGATCGCGAAGGTCTCCCCGAGGTCTTCGACAGTGCCAGGGCGACCGGTCTCCTCGGCGAGGACGACGTCCTGCTGCCGATCGCGGCCGAAGCCATCCGGACCTGGGGTTCGCCGGGGCGGCGGCTGACGGTGCTGCAGCGGCTGGTGGAACTCCAGTTACGGGACGGGCTTCCGGTGCTGGACCTCGCCAAGTCGTTGCTGGGCACGGGAAGTTCGGGCGCGAGCGCGGCGGCGGCCTTCGAAGCGGCCGCCCGCGAGGCGATGCCCGACGACACGAAACTCGCGGCGCGGTTCTACGAGGCCGCGTCCGAGGCCGGTGGGCGCGGCGCGGCGCTCACCGTCGGCTGGGCGCACGCCGCGGCGCTGGCCGGAGACCTCGACACGGCGCTGCGGCTCGGCGACGGCATGCTCGGCAGCACGTCGGACACGGACGCCCGGGCCGCGGGCGCCGAAGTGGCCGCGACCGTGCTGGCGCATCGCGGCGAACTGGCGCACAGCGCGGAGCTGTACCAATGGTCCGGGCGGGCCGCGTCGAAGGCGTTCGCCGCGATCGCGTTGCTGGGCACCGGAAAACTCGAAGCCGCCCGGGGCGTGCTGGAAACTCCCGAAGTCCCGACGTTGTTCGCCGGTGCCGCCTCGCGGATGGCGCGGGCGATCACCGATTCGGTTTCGGGCTGCGGCGCCGAAACCCTGTCCGCCTTGCTGGGCGCGGCTTCGATGCTGGAATCGACGGGCGCGCCCGCGCCGCTCCCGGACAGCCCGGCGGCCCTGGCGGCGTTGGTGGGCCTGCATTCCGGCGAACTCGCGCTGGCCGAGTCGGTGTTGAGCCGTGCGGCGAACGGCCGGATCGGCGGCGACCTGCTCGCGAAGCGGCACCGGCTGTTGCTCGGCTGGGTCGCGATGACCGCGGGCGACCTCAAGACCGCCGCCGAAGCCCTGATGCCGCCAGACGGCCTCGAAGCGCGTGACGAACTCTTCGCCGCCACCCTGCAGCTGGGCCTGGCACGGCGGGCGAGCGATCTTCCCGGCCTGCAACGTTCTTGGGACCGGGCGTATCAGGCTTCGATGCGCCAGCAGCCGGACCTGTATTCGCTGCTGCCGCTGGGAGAACTCGCGATCGCGGCCGCGAGAGGCGGCGCGAGCGCCAAACTGGCCGGGCAGCTGGAGCGGGCACACGCCGTGCTCGACGCGCTCGGCAACCCTCCACTGTGGACAGCCACCCTGCGCTGGCACGAACTGCACGCCGCCATCACCGTCGAGGACCACACGTCGGCTGGGGAACATCTGGCCGCGTTGAACGATTTCGCTTCCTGCGGCCGCTATCCCGCCGCTCTCGCCGCCGCCGCGACCGGCTGGCTCGCGGTCCTGACCGGCAGCTTCGATCCGGAATCGATCACCGCGTCCGCGTCGGAACTGCACGAACTCGGGCTCTGCTGGGACGCGTCCCGGCTGGCCGGGCAGGCGGCGATCCGGACCTCCGACCGGAAGGCGATGGTCCAGCTGCTCGAAGCGGCCCGGCAGTTCCAAGGCCGGGCACCGGAGCCCGTCGCGGCCACCGGGCTGAACGCCTTGAGCGAACGGGAACTGGAAGTCGCCCGCCTCGTCGTCGGCGGGCTGACGTACAAGCAGGCCGGGAGCGAACTGTTCATCTCGGGGAAGACCGTGGAACACCACATGGCACGGATCCGGGGGAAACTCGGGGCCGGGGACCGGCGGGAACTACTGGCGATGCTGCGGGAGTTGCTTGCGGCGGGCGACGGTTGAGTAATTGAACGCCTTCTACCACACCCGCACCCTCGGCGTGACCTGGAGCCCGGTCCGTGCGGGCACCCTCGGGGACTGGGACTACGACATCGTGTTCTCGACCGGCGGGCCCCCGTTCTTCGAGGTGATCCATGGCCCCGCCGGAAGCCCGTGGGACGCGACCGACGGGTCCCGCTTCGACCACATCGGCTACTGGTCGATCTCGCGGTGCAGCCGGGATTTCGCGACGCCTGGGCCCAGGATGTAGCGACGATGCCGCCACTCGACTTCGACGACCCGGCCGCCGGTCCTTGAGTGGACCGGGGGATCACGGCGTCGAGCCGAGCTCGACCCTCCGGTTGCGCCGACGGCCCGCCGGCGTGCGGTTGGTGTCGACCGGTTCCGACTCGCCGCGCCCGGACGCGTGCAGCCGACCTGCGAGCGACCCGTCCTCCGCGAGGAGCACAGCCACCACGGCCTGCGCCCGTCGTTCCGAGAGCCTCTGGTTGTACTCGTCGGTCCCTCGGGAGTCCGTGTGCCCCACGATGTTCGTCGAAGGCCTCGCCCGCAGCGCCGGCAACGCGGCGACCAACACTGATCGGGCCTCGGGCCGCACGGTCGCCGAATCGAAGTCGAACAGCAGGTCGCCGGTCAGCACGAGCGGCGGTGCGGGTGCCGGTGGCGGGGGTGGTGGAGGCGCGGGCACCCACCGATGCTTCACACGCCAATGCCACCACATGTACTGGGTCGCCTGGCCACTCACCACGGCCCGGCTGGCGAACCTCCCGAACGACGACCGGCTCATCTCGTTCTGCATCCAGATGTTCACCGTCGCGGTTCCGGCGGTCTGGTCGATCGCGTCGACCGTCGCGCGCAGGACGAACGACCCGATCGCGCAAGTGTGCAGCTCCCATGTCTCGATCCGCGGGAGGAGCGGCCCCACGGGACCCGCCAGGCCGCGCCCCACCTCGCCGGCGACGTACGGAATGAACGCGTTGCGACACGTCGTCGGGTCCGTGCCCGGCGGATGGGGTACGGAGTTCGACGCCGCCGCGGGGTCGTGGCCCGTCATGCCGGGGCTCCAGCTCGGCGTCGTGCGGTGCCTGGTGTCCCACTCCGCCGCGTTCTGCTCGAGGTGATTCAGGAGCCACGCCTCGCCGTCGATCACCGGCTGCCAGCCGCGGACGAGCACCGTGTAAGGGTCGCTCTCCTCCATGACCCACACCCGCGGAGACGACAGCGGCGAGAAGTACTCGTCGAGGATCGGGCCGACCGTCGTCCGTTGCACCACAGGCGCGGCTTGGGCGCGCTGGACGGTTACCTGGCGCTGCGCCACCGGCGGGGACGCGTCCTCGGCCTGGCACGGGCACTCGTCGGCCGGGACCGAACCGCACCGTTGCGCCGCTACGCTGCCGGCCACCGCCGCGTTGCCCGCCGTGCGCTGCAGGTGCAGGAGCGACGCGATCCCGGGGAGCGCGGGCGGGTGCGTTCGCGCCGCGGCCGCGCGGGTGGCCAAGGGCTCGGCTCCGGAGTCGGTGAGCGATCGGGCGGTTCGCAACGACATGAGGCAGGCCTCTCGTCTGGTCAGCCCATGGTGACAGCCGCTTGGCCGCCGCGTCGGTACCTCTGGGGGCAGCCATCCGTGCGCGAGTACGGGCCATTCGGGCAACGCGGTCGGGGTGCCGTTTACTGGTGTCCGTGGCCGGAACCGCGCTCAGCGTCTTGACTCCATACCTTTCCGAACGTGTCGAACCGATCGTGGTGGCGGAGTTCGGCGTCGTGGGGATGACCCGCAACGCCGATGATCCGCGGCTTTGGCACTCGGCCGATGGCCTTCCCTACCGTTACTCCCTCGATCGGCCCGACCACGAAACCGATTCCTCGGAGATCGAAATCGTCGAGCAGGCAGCAGGCAGCAGGCAGGACGATGCGCTGCGACGTCGGGCTGCACGTCTTCGTCAGCGATGTCGCCGGCCGGCCCGTGCTGGGCGGACTGGCACAGCGAGTCGCCGAGGAGACCGAGGGCTGGGTGCTCGTCGAAACCGAGACTCGCCCTTCCGCAAGCCTGCTTGAACACTTCGAGCGCAACGGCCGCTGCATCCGTGTCGAGGACTACGTCTACCTCGACGCACCGGCGATGGCGGCGTGGTACGCACACCCTGCCTTCCACGTGGTCAAGCAGGGTCGCCGACCTGCACGAGCCGTTGGCGGAGGGATCACCTCTTCGACAACTCGACACCTCTGGCCGCGCAGGTGCGAGACTCGGCGGCAACTTGACGACGCGAAGGAGCTCGCTGTGGCCTCTGATGCCCTTGAACGACCGGCCCCGGCGGCGAGCGGGCCGGGACAGCCGATCCTCGATCTGCTGGACAAGGCCATCGGCTTGCAGGCACCACTGGTGCGCAAGAACATCGCACGGGCCCGTCAGCGCAACCCGGATGCGACGCCCGCGGAGGTCGTGCGCACGCTGGAACGGATGTACGTCAGTGCCTTGGCGGGCACTGGAGCCGCGGTCGGGGCCACCGCGGCCGCACCCGCCGTCGGTACCGGGGTCGCACTGGCGTTGTCGGCGGGCGAGGCCTTCTCTTCGCTCGAACTGAGCACACTGTTCGTGCTTTCGGTCGCCGAGGTCCACGGCGTTCAGCTGGACGAGATCGAACGCCGTCGGACACTGGTCATGGGGATTCTGCTCGGACAGTCAGGTTCCACGACCATTGTCGGCAAGGCCGCCGAGCGCACCGGCCAGCACTGGGCCCGCCAACTCGTCAGCAAGGTGCCCACGGCGACGCTCCGCCAGATCAACAAGGTCCTGGGCAAGAACTTCATCACCAAGTACGGCACCAAGCAAGGCATCATCGTGCTCGGCCGGGTGGCTCCATTCGGCATCGGCGCGGTGATCGGCGGCGGTGCCAACGCCGCCGTCGCCTCCCTGGCGGTCCGAGCCGCCAGACGCGCGTTCGGCCCCGCACCACAGTCATGGCCTGATACACAGCTGGATCCCGCGCCTTCCGACTCACCCACCGGCGCACTCTGATGGTGACCGACTTTCCGCCGGACGTTGAGGCGCACTACCGGCGTCTGGCAGCCCAACGGCACTGGCCGCAAGAGACCGAAGCCGCCTTCCGGGCAAGCGTCGCGAGGTATCGGGCGTTGGACGAGGGCGCTGGGCCTCGCCAGTACTACGAGTACGTGGACCATGAAGGCCTGGTCGACAAAGGCGCTCGCTGGCTGTGGGAAGCGATCGTGGTCGAGCACGAGACAGTGGCCGTCAAACAAATCGAGCTGGACTCGTCCGGGGCCATTCGCCGCTACTGGTGGCGGAATATCGAGGACGACGCCGGCGGGCTTACCGATCAAGCACTCGACCCCGGTCTCACGTCCGTTTCCCGTTCCACGTTCTACGCGCTCTGGGACCGCAGCACCACCGATTCGTTCGCACGTGGCGCCCGGAGTTGGCCGGGAGCAGGAGACGCTCCCGGCCGCTGATCTGCTACGCGGGCAGAGTGTCGGTCCACTCGGCGTTGATCGTGGCGCCGGCGGGGTCGGCCACCTTGGCCACCGCCCCGTCCATGGTGACGAACACCGACGTCCTGTTCACCCGCCCGGTCGCCGGATCGACGACGAGCCGCTCGCCGTTGGGCAGCGACAGGCCAAGCCCGCCCGGTACCGTGCCGAGGTTCTCGACACCTGGATAGCCGGCGATCACGCGGAAGGCCGTGGCCCGGACCTCCGGCGTGGCCGGCAGTGTGGACACCAGTGAGATCAACGACTGGAAGCCTGCCTGTTCCCGATCGCTCGCGGTGAACTCGCCCGCACTCGTCCTGGCGTCGCTACGCTCCAGGGCCTCGGCGATCCAAGCCTTCAACGCATCCGGGGCCGTCGGCAGGGTACGCAACTGCTCGAGGGTCAGATCGACCGCGACCAGCGAGAACGGGTTGGCTGAATGCGCCTTCAGCGGCGTGACCTTGCCACCTGTCTTCGCTCCCCGCATCCACGACTGACCGTCCGGCTTGATCCAGTACTCGTACTCACTCGAAGCAGCAACGCCGTGCGCCACAGTCACCTTCACGTGCCAGTAGGTGCCAGTTCCCTCGGGGGATCGCTCAGCGGCGGTGGCGGCCACGAGCAGGACCTCCTGGCCACTGATCGTTCGCCCCGCCGGACCGTCGACCGGTGCGGCGGGCATGACCGCGATCGCCACAGCGGCAGCGGCCGCCGTGAGCCCGGCCCCCGCGATCAGCCGGCCGGTCCGCCGCCGGGAGACCCGGCCGCCGCGGATCCGGTTCTGGAGCCGGTGCCGGCTGCGGTCGACCACGTCCTGGGGCGGCTCGTCCACGGCCAGCGCGGCGCGCAATGTCTGCAGGTCATTCATCGAGTGCCTCCGGAGTGAGGATGGAGTTGAGCTTCTTGCGTGCGCGGCTGAGCCGGGAACCGACCGTGCCGGAAGAAATGCCGAGCGCCGCGGCCACTTCCTCGTACCCGAGCTGGCCGAGCGCCACGAGCAGGAGCACGTCGCGTTCCCCGGCGGACAGCCGGGACAGCGCCTTCGCGAGTTGAGGAAGCAGCCGCCGGGCGGCCACCGACGCGACCACCCTGCTCTCGTGTCCCTCGGCCACTGGCGCGACGCCCGCCCGTGCCAGCGCGCGATAGTGGCGAGCCTCCCGGCGGCGATGCCTGGCCACCAGATTCGTGGCGATGCCGAACAGCCAGACCCGCACCTCACCGCGTTCGGCATCGAACGTGCCGCGCCGGTCGAACGCGACGAGGAACGTCTCCGCGGCGATGTCCTCCGCGGTCTGCGCGTCCAGACGACCGGCCGCATACCGATAGATGGCCGCGAAGTAGCGATCGTGCACTTCGGTGAACAGTTCCGGGTCCTGCGGCAACCGGGCGGCCAGGTCGGCGTCGGTCACCTGCTCGCCCGTCCCCGCTGTCATATGTCCGCCTCTGACATGTGGGTCCTTCCCGTCGGCAGTCGGCTTTCACCATCACTTCGCCGCCGGCCGGTTTCTTCTTCCCACTGAACTGTCACGTGCCGCCGTCGCAGAGGCGCGCCGGCGTTTGTCAGAGGACACGCCCGAACAGTTCCAGCGCATGAGCCGTGACGACATCGGGCCGATCGTCCGCGAGGTAATGACCCGCGCCGTCGACGACATGGCCGGCCAGGTCGTCCGCCCGGTCACCGTGGACGTCGAGCATCCCTGGCCGGACCCCTCGATCGGCGCCGCCCACGAGCGCCACGGTCGGGATCGTGAGCCGCCGCTTGCGGTAGACGCCCGAGGAGAAGCGCCCCATCTCGGGGAGGATGAGGTTTCGATACAGCGCCGAGCCGGCCTCGGGATGCCGCGGTTCGTGCAGGCGCGTGGTGAAGACAGCCAGATCTTCGTCGGTAATCGACTCGGCCGTGGCAAAACCACCGCGCAGCAGGTGGCGGGCGAGCCGGTCGGTGGCCAGGGCCCACGGCCCCAGGCGTGGCGTGGCGACAACCGGCTGGAACCACAACTGCGGGATACCGGCCAGCATGTACGGCTTGAAACGCAGGTAGGGGTGCGGGCCGAGGCACAGGAAAGCCGCGATCCGTTCCGGGTGGTCGAAGCAGAGCCGGAACCCGACGAAGGCACTGAAGTCATGTGCGACGAGGCCGACCCGGCGCCGGCCGAGCCGGTCCAGCAACGCGAGCACGTCGGCGAGGACTTCCTTCACGGAGTACCCCTGAGCCGGGGCGTCCGTCCAGCCCGCGCCGCGCAGGTCCGGCGCGATCACCCGGTAGTGCTCGGCGAGCGGAAGAATGACCTTGCGCCACTCCCACCAATGCTGCGGGAAGCCATGCAAGAGCAGGACCGTCGGGGCATCTGGTCGGCCGGCCTCGGCGACGTGCATCCGCAGACCGGTAGAGAGCGTCAGGAACGCATGGCTCACGCCGGGGAGCCGCGGCAGATCTGACGGCTCCGGCGGGTCCGGCTCGCCGGATCCGCGAGGTGGGTCATGCGTATTCGCCACGAGACGGTTGTACTCCCTTTCCGCGCCATTCACCATGGGGCTTCTCACGTTCGGGTGTTCACGATCCAGCGTTGAAGGAGAACCTGATACAGGGCCGGAAGACGTGACGTTTCCGAACCCGGATCGAGTCGGAAAGAACCTGACCATATCGACAGCGCCCGGCGCGACTACCACCTATCCGTATGACGGCACGCCTTATTGCGCTATACGGGAATTCCGGTTGCCGTCTCCGCGCCCGAAACGCCATGCTGCGACCATGATCCAGGCACGGATTGGCTCCGGCCATGACTTTCTGCGACTGACGGCTGATGGCTCCGACGACGGTGCGCCACAGTACTTGCTGGCCGAGCTACAGCTCCACGGCTTGTCCGCGTCAGTTCAGGTCGTGCACCACTATGCGACCGGGTTCGCCGATCTCGCGGAGTTCTTCCAACAGCATGTGAACGACTGGCGTGGATGGGACGGAGTCCGAACCTGGGAGTCGCTCGAAAGGGACCTGAAAATCGACGCGTCCCACCAGCACGGCCACGTGCAGCTACGGGTCACCATCCAGAGGTTTCGACCCGACTGGGGAAACGTCGGCTGGACCGCGACCGGTGACTTGACGATCGAGCCCGGTGAGCAACTGTCGCAGATCGCCCAAGAGGTCAAGGTGCTGGCGACCGGCTCATGACAGTTCCCTTCACATGCGCTCAGAGGCGGCGACCCGTGGCCGCTTCCCACCATTCGGCGTGCCAGGCCTCCTGTTCCGCGACACTCACGATTTGGTCGAGTTCCGCATCGGCCAGCGTATCGACGAGGTCCTCTCCCGAAGGCTTTTCGCCGGTACGCAGCACGTAGGTCCGCATCCCGCCGCCCATATCCCTGCACATGCCGCTCGGGTAGGTGTCGCGGCGGGCGCCTTGAACTGCGATCGCCCAGCCCCCAGGTTCCAGCTGACGACGCAGGCGGACGAGCGACTCGAACATGTCCTCGGCAGTGGCCGTAAACCGGTCACCGTCGAGGAAGAGCTCGATCCGATAGAGCGGCCTTGGCCCGTCGTAACCGTCCAGCCAGCCCCGCAGCCGCGCTCGTCGCCCCTCACCGGCACGCGCCACCGACACTTCTCGGTCTTCCAGCAGCCTCGGGTAGTCGCTCACCCTCCCATTCAATCAGCCGCGGCGGCGCTCGTGTCCCAGCCTGAACGAACAGCCATGACTGGCCCGTTCACTCTCCGCGTAAATCCGATCACGCTCTCGCCGCCATTCGAACGTCAGTTCGACTATGATCATGGACATGACCACAACTCTCGCTTATAACCCGAAAGCCGCTCGCTTTCTTGACGCCGCGTTCGACGAAGAGCTTTCGCTTCGGCGGACGCAGGGACGTCAGGTACGAGCGTTAGCCGATTTCGCCGCTCGCGGCGGATCACGAAGATCCGTGACCGAGGAGGTCGCCTTGCGCTTCTCGGTCACCCGCAATCACGCTTTCCTGCTCGTCGAGACGTCCTGCGCCCTCGTCGCCCGCCTGCCGAACACGCTGGCGGCTTTGGAGCGTGGTGATATCGACCTATATAAGGCTTCCAAGGTCATGCAGTTGACCAGAGAGGTGTCGGACGAAGTCGCGGCACAGGTCGACGCCTGGCTGACCAAACGTCTCGCCGACCGTGATCCCGGAGCGATCCGGGGTTCGGTGAGACGTGCCGTGCAGAAATTCGATCCCGACGGCTACCGCGAACGAGCGGCCAAGAAACGCGCGTTGCGGCATATCTCGTTGGAACACGACGACGAGACCATGTCCACACTCTCCGGCCACCTTCCCACGGAAGTCGCCGGTTCCATCTACGCCTCGATGAGCCGCGCCGCGCGCTCCCGGCGGAACAAGGACAAATCCCGGACGCTCGACCAGCATCGCGCCGATATCTTCGCCGAACGGCTGCTGGCCGAGAACGGTCGGGGCAAGCCACGTGCCCACATCCATGTCTATGTCGACTTCTTGACACTCGTCGGTGCGCGCGACGATCCCGCGACACTGGCCGGGTACGGCCCCATCCCCGACTGGCTGGTCCGCGAAATCGCCTCCGACCCCGGGTCCACCTGGTCCCGGCTGATCACCGACTCCGCCACGGGCCAACTGCTCGAGGCGGGCGGCGACAAGTATCGGTCACCGGCGTCCTTGGCCCGCTTGATCAAGGCGAGGGATCGCGAGTGCACCCAACCAGGCTGTCACCTGCCGGCCGAGGTCTCCGAGATCGACCATATCGTCCCGCGGGCTCGCAACGGAAAGACCAATCACCACAACTGTCATATCCACTGCAAGAACCACAACCTGCTCAAAGAGGAGCCCGGATGGTCGGCCGTGCCCACCGGCGACGGCGGCATGATCATCACCACGCCGAGCGGCCATACCTACGAGACGGCGCCAGAGCCGTTCCACGAACCGCGCACAGGGCCCGAGGACGACGAAGCTCAGACCTGAGCCCGTGTCCCCAAAGCCTTCAAGACCGCCCTGACCACCCGACGGGAAGGATCCTCGACCATCGACCTCACCGAATCGACCGGAACGGAGTCCAGAATCCGAAGGGCCCCAACGGCTTGAGCTCGCACTCTGGCCGCAGGGTGGCTCAGCAACGGATGCAGCAACTGCCCGTCCTCTTGCCGCCCCGACTCGGCGAGTCCCGCGATGGTGCCCAAGGAAGGGTTCGCAATGGATATGGCCGACCGGTACCAGTCGACGGCGTCGACGCCCGTACGCCGGCTTCCTTCCCGAAGATCACTCGGCGATCTTCCCCGATCCACCGCCCACCCGCGCTCATCCTTTTCGCGGGTAGACGCCCGATGGCGGAACGCGTAGGAACAAGAGAATGGCTGAGGAAAGGTCCAGACGAGTTTTCCTGTCCACGTCGGCCGCGCTCTCGGCGGCCGCCCTGTCATCCGCAACGCTCGCACCGAGCGCCGGCGCCGAAGAATCCGGCGAACGCCTCACCCCACAACGACCGGACGCGGAACTCCGAGCGATCCTCCGGGAGATAGACGAACACCGCATCGAAGCCACCGTACGCAGACTCGCGGCCTTCGGAACCCGGCACACGTTGTCCTCGCAGACCGACGCTGTCCGGGGAATCGGCGCCGCCCGCGACTGGATCCTCGCGGAGATGACGAAATCCGCGGAGCGGTCGGGCGGCCGGATGACGGTCGAGGCACAGTCGTACCTCCAGCAGCCCGCTCCACCGCGGATCCCGGTCGCGACCACCATCACCAACGTCGTCGCCACCTTGCGCGGCTCCACCACCCCGGAACGGGTCTACGTCGTGTCCGGTCACTACGACTCAAGGTGTTCGGATCCACTCGACGCGACGAAGGACGCGCCGGGCGCCGACGACGACGCCTCCGGAGTGGCCGTCGCGATGGAGCTCGCCCGGGTGCTCGCCACTCGCCGTCCGGCCGCGACCATCGTGTTCGCCGCGGTCGCCGGTGAGGAACAGGGCTTGTTCGGCGCACGTCACATGGCCACACTGTTCAAGACGGCCGGAACGAACGTGCAGGCGATGTTCACCAACGACATCGTCGGTTCGAGCCGGGCGGACGACGGAACGCGGGACCCGCGCACGATCCGGTTGTTCGCCGAGGGCGTGCCGACGTCGGAAACCCCGGCACAGGCCGACATCCGGCGCGCGGTCGGCGGGGAGAACGATTCGCCCTCCCGTCAGCTGGCTCGGTTCGTACGCTCGGTCGCGGACAACGAAGCGACCGGCATGACCGTACGGGTGATCCACCGGCGCGACCGCTACCTCCGCGGCGGCGACCACATCCCGTTCCTGGAGCAGGGGTATCCCGCCGCGCGGTTCACCGAACCGCACGAGGACTACGCCCATCAGCACCAGGACGTCCGGGTGGAGAACGGTAAGCGGTTCGGCGATCTGCCCGAGTTCTGCGACTTCCCGTTCATCGCCAGGGTCGCGCGGGTGAACGCCGCGACGATGTGGTCGCTGGCGACCGCGCCCGGCACCCCCGAAGACGTCCGGATCCGGACGAACCGGCTGACGAACGAGACGGATCTGGTGTGGCGGCGCGGAACGGACCCGGACCTCGCCGGCTACGAGGTCGTCTGGCGGGAGACGACGGCGGCCGACTGGACGCACGTCGTCAGGGTCGGCGACACGACCGAGGCTAAAGTGGATCTGTCGAAGGACAATGTGTTCTTCGGTGTCCGCGCGGTCGGGAAGAACGGCCATCGCGGTCCGGTCGCGTTTCCGACACCCTTGAGTCGAGGGTCGCTGAGTTGAGGGTCGCTGAGCTGATGCCACGATGACAGTCACCTCCGATGACCTCGACGCCGCGATCACGAGCGTGGTCGGTGAACTACGCCAGGCGTCGGGCCGTGACTGGTCGGCGGCGTCGGGCACCGGCGACCTGAACGCCTGGCGCACGGCCGAACACCTCGGCGACTGCCTGATCTCCTATGCGGGCCTGCTGATCGCGCGGCCGTCGACACCGCGTTTCGTCTGCTTCGAATCCGTCGCCGACCAGGCCGCGACTCCGGCGGAGATGCTGGAGTTCGTCACGGTCGCCGGCGGCATCCTGGGTGCCACGCTCCGCACGGTGGCCCCGGACGTCCGCGCGTACCACCCGAGCGGCCACGCCGACCTCGAAGGTTTCGCCGGGATGGGCTGCGTCGAAGTCCTGGTCCACGGCGAGGACATGGCCAGGGGGCTCGAAGTCACCCTCGACCCGCCGCGCGACGTCTGTTCGCGAGTGCTCGCCCGGATGTTCCCGGATGTCGACGTCACCGGTGTCGATCCCTGGACGGCGTTGCTGTGGGCGACGGACCGGACGGAGCTACCGGGACGGCCGTCGCGCGCCGGGTGGCAATGGCGAGGCACTCCGCTCGACGATCCACCGTTCAGCGAGGCCTGAAGGCCACCACAGCGGCCTGGTCGCCGTTCCGCCACGCCACGGCGGCCTCGTCGACCGGCCCGGCCTTCAAGGCCCGCAGATGCCACTCGGCGGGCGGATGCCATTCCGCCGAAGACGAATCGCCGAACAGCCGAGCCCGTTCCACCACGGCCGGTCCCAGCACGGGATCCGCCGCGACCTGAGCCCACCAGGCGCCCCAAGAGCCGTCGTCGCTCGCGGACGCCACGGCTTCCCCATCCGGCATGTCGTCCACATTCGCCACGAAACCGCCCGCCCGCACCAGCCCGGCGAGTTCGGCGTACAACGCCGTCAGCCGGTCCGGCGGCAGGTAGTGCAACGCCATGATCGCCAGAACGGCGTCGTAACCGCTGTGCGGCAACAAGGCGACCCAGCCCGGATCACGCAGATCGGCCCGGATCACCTCCACCGAAGACGGCAGCGACGCGCGAGCGATCGCCAGCATCACCGGGTCGAGATCGACCAGCGTGACCTCCGCCTCGGGAAAACGGGCAAGCAGACGGGAACAGAGAGTGCCCGTGCCGCCACCCACGTCCAGCACCCTCGGCGTCCGCCCGTCGCAGCGCGCCGCGATCAGTTCGATCATCCGCTCGATCGCCTGCTCACGTCCTGGCTGATACCGCGCCATGAGGCGATCCCAGCCATCACTCCAGTCCCCAGTCGTCATATCGGCAATGATAATCGATATCACTTGGTGCGCACTGTGTCGCGGACCGTCTCCGGGTAGTAAGCGAGGTACGGCCGATCGGCGCAACTTGGCCCTTGACGCGTTTGTCACGCCGGAGCGCGGGAACTTTTCCGGCATGTCCAGATGGCGAACCACCAGTAGGAGCAACACCGCCGTACGCGTCATCACCGGCATCGGCGCGCTGTTCGCTTTCATCGAGCTGCTGTACATGGTGATGGTGCTCGCGGGTGCCAACGCGGGCAACGGTTTCTTCATCTTCATCCAGGCGCTGGCCAGGCCGCTGGCGTTGTTCTGGCCGGGTCTCTTCCCGGTGAGTGACCCGAATCTCGCGGTCATCCTCGACTACGGTCTGGCCGCGGCGTTCTGGGTGATCCTGGCGGGCGTCATCGCCCGTTTCGCGGCCCGCTGACCCCCTGCGGCGGCGATCGGCGTCCCGTTCGGCGACACTGGACGGATGAGCGACGGCAGATGGTTCGACCTGAACCCGCTTCCCGAGCTGTTCGGCCTGGCCGCCGCCGGGCGGGCGCTGTTGCCGAACGTGCCCGTGACCCCGGCCGCGATCCTGAAGACCGTGACCGAGCAGCTGGTCGGGCGCAGGCTGACGGCCAAGGTGGACGGGCACGACGTCGGCCTCACCCTGACCGGGCTCGACTACCATACCGACAGCCTCAGTCTGGCCGCCACCGGCCGGGTCGGCGACGTCCGGATCGTCGTCGAGGACGTCGACTGGCCGGAAACCCCGCTGGAACGCATCACCGTCTTGGCGTCGAACGTGCGCCTTCGCTCACTCCCCTCCCCTGCCGCCATCCCCGAACAGGTGAAGATGGCGATCCGGGTATCGCCGGAAGTCCTCCAGGCGCGCGTGGCCGAGGTCCGGCCGGGCATCATCGTGACCCCCGGCGACGACGGGCATTTCCACATCCGCTGGGAAAAGCGGCCCCGCTGGGGACATCTCGCCCTTGAGTCCACTGTGGAGCACGACGCCGTCGTCCTCCGGCCGATGTCCGTCCACATCGGACGCCGCCGGTTCGGCCCGCCGTCCCGGCTGAAGCCGATCGTGCTGCCACTGCCCGAACTCCCGCAAGGGATCCGGCTCACCGCGGTCGAGGCGCACGACGGTCACCTGGTCCTGCACGCGCTGGCCGAGGAATGGCCGGAGAAGCTGTCCACCATTCCGCTCGGCGACCTGCTGGGCTGGGTGACGACGGCCGTGACCACGTTGACCCTGCCGAGACTCGGCGGACGGTGACCGGCGATGGCCCTCGCCACGGTGACGAGGGCCATCATTCGATCAGCTGTGCAACGCGCCCTGCGCGACACGCACCGCGGGCGCGGCGGGCTTCGCGACGGACGCGGCGGCGGTATCCGCCTCCGCGAGGGCGGACGACCGCACGAGACCGGTCTTCGTGCCGCACGCCTTCTTCTTCTCGGCCGACGTCATCTTCTTGCCGACGGTCCTGGTCTGGCCAACGACACCGGGCGCCGGGCCCTCGCCGCTGAAGTTCCAGACGTACCACTGGTGGTGACCCCATCGGCGCTTGTCGTACCACATGTCGTACGAGCCGTAGCCCACGCGCATCACCGGAGAGCGGTCCAGACCCGCCCAGTAGCCCGGATTCACCTCGATCCGGGTCTCGACGTTCTCGCTGGTCTCCCAGCCCCACTCCTGGCCCCACGTGCGCTTGTAGGCCACCGTCCACTGGACGAGGAACTCGAAGCCCGCGCTCACGCTGAGCTCGTTCGACACCGTGTTCTTCCCGCTTCGGGTGTCCCGCTTGCCGATCACCTGGGTGATCTTGTTGGCACTGCAGTTGAAGACCGTGTCCACCCGGTTCCAGTCGCCGTAGAAGTCCTGGCCGCGCTGGTCGACGTGGGCGTTGCAGGTCTTGGTGGCGCGGCCGCAGTCCTTGAGCAGTTCGGCGCGGGACGGCCCGCGCGAGTACACGACGGAGCTGCCGAGGTCGTTCATGTTCGACCCGTAGTTGGCGCTGTCGTTGGCGTACCACTCCTGGGTGGCGCCCTGGTATTCGGCGTGCTCGTACATCGTGATGTAGCAGTTGTAAAAGGTCTTGAACGAGGAGACCTTGTCGTTCATCGAGCCGAGGAAGCCGATGGTCTGGTTCGTCCCCTCGACGCACGGCGATCCGGTGACGGCGACACTCGCGCCGCCGAAGTTCGCGTGTTCGTAGAGCACGCTGATCACTGTCGCGGACGCGCCGACCTCGCCCGCCGACGCCGCGGCGAGGGACTCGCCCACGCTGTCGAAGCACCGGAAAGCTCCGGTGATCGTGTCGGCGACGCAGTGCTCGTCACGTTCCGCGGCGTTCGCCGGGACGACGACGGCGAGACACATCGCCACAGCGGCCAGGAAGGCCGCCCCGAGTCTGTACTTGTGCACGTCTGAACTCCCTGGGGAAGACGGAATACCGACCATGATCGGATCGGCGTCACGAGTCCACCACGGGGAAACCGGCTTGCCCATGCAGAACGACCGGCAGACTGTTTTTCGCTTACCACTGAACGGGACCGCTAGGCCGATTCGCCGCGCTCGCGCAGATAGCGCGTGTGGTCGGCCTGTTGATGGACGTCGCCGGCGTAGAAGCGTTCCGCTATCCGGTGTGCCTCGGTCTCCAGCAGTTCCAGCTGCGCGAGGAGTTCGTCGGCCGGCCGTTTGGCCGCGAACCACCACGGCAGATTCAGGTACGTCTCCACTGAAAGCGGCAGATCCGTTCGTGCCAACCGGGTGACGGCGTGCTGGACGTCCGGGTTCGCCGCCCACCGCTCCGGCCGCGAAAGGAGGTCTTCGAGCACCTCGGCGATCCGCCGAACACCGTCCACAGAGGACTCGGGCATCCGCTGCGCCCGTTCGGTCACCTTGCCCACCAGCGATTCGAGGTCGGCCCGCAGCTGCCCGGCCTCGGCGACGGCGTCCACCGAGACGAGCCGGACCCTCTCGGGCGGCGCGAGCAGGGCGAACACCGCGTACAGCCCCGCGACGACCAGCGGCCACAACCCGCCGACGACGCCGGTCAGGTACAGGGCCAGCCCGATCAGCCCGCCGACACAACCGGCGAGGTTCTTCGTGGAGCCGAGGTACCCGATCACTGGTACCCGCGGATTTCCTGGAACACCTTGGGCAGCACGTCGCCTCGCGCGTCGAACACGTTGCCACCGGTGCGTTTCGCGACCTCGCCAAGTTCGGCGGAGTCGCCTTCGCCGAAGATCACGGTGAACACCGGGATCTGCCGCATCGCCTCCGGCAACGACGGGAACCTCAACTGGAAGTCCGAGAACTTGGCGCCGTTCGCGTTCTGCCCGTCGGTCATCAGCACGATCGAGTTGAAGCGATCGGGGTCCCGCGCGACCAAAGGTCCCATGATGTCGTACGCGCGCTGAAGACTGTCGTAAATCGCCGTGCCGCCGTTCGCGTCGAGGCCCTCGGCGAAACGCTTGATCTTGTCCAACGCGGGTTGTGGATCGCCTTCCGGGACGGTGAACGTCTCCGGACTGCCGGGCACGGTGTCGAACGGCAGCATCGTGACCTCCTCACGGCTGCGGAACCGGCGGTACCGCCCGGTCAGCGAACCGTCGGCGCCGGTCAGCCCGATCAGTGCGGCGCGCAGGGACTCGATCCGGTCGCCCGACATGGAACCGGAGGTGTCGAGCACGTACAGCGTCCGCGACGGCCGCCGGATCTTGTCGAAGTAGGCGCCCAGCAACGCGTCGACCGCTTGCTGCGTCGCGGGGAACGGCAGCTCGACGAGATCCTTTCGCGCGAACTGCTGCCCCAGCCCGACCCCCGGCACGACCGGACGGCGTTGTGTGGTCTCCATGATCTTGCGCTGGGTGTCCGGCGTCCGCAGCCGTTCGGCGAGCTTGCGGTGCGCGTCCCGCGCGTCGGAATTCGCGCTCTGCAACAAAGTCAGCGGATAGTCGGCGGTGACGACACCGTCGGAGGGATACACCAGCGTCAGCGGTTCGGGCAGTTTTCCGCTCGCGTTCATCGACAACAGGACGGACTCGTAGTTGATCAGGCCGTCGACCTTCTTGCCGGGATCCTGGCCGCTCGCCCGTCGTTGGTAGGCCTCGGAAAGCCAGCCCGACGAGCCCGCGGACATCGCCTGCGCACTGAAGAACTCGGTCAGTTTCGGGGTGACGGAAGCGATCTGCTGAGCGTCGATCGCGTTGCCCGCCCCCGCGAGCGCCGACGCCACCCCGACGAGCGCCGAGAAACCGGAGTTCGACGCGGACGGGTCGGTCATGCCATAGGTGAAGGCCTTCTTCCCGGCCTGCTCGGCGATCTCACCCCAGCCCACCGGCCGTCCGGTCCAGCCGAGCCGTTGCGCCGCCGACGCGGACAGGCCGAGCACCACCGGCGAGCTCATGATCTTCACCTGCTCGCCCAACCGTTCGGCTGCCTCCGGAACCGCCGCCGGATACCGGTTCGACGAGAACCAGACGGCGTCGTACTGACCGTCCACCTTGCCGTTCGCCAACGACTCGGTGCCTTCCAACGTCCCGGTGAACTGGAACTTGACCTTGACGCCGGTCGCCGCCGCCTCCTGTTCCAGCAGCGGCCGCAGATCGGCCAATTCGCTGCCCGCGAGCACCCGCAGGGTGCCTGCCTCGGCCTCTCCCAGCCCCGTCCCGCCTTCGCTCGAATCGCAGGAAACCAGTGACAGCGCGCAGATCGCCGCCACCGTGAGCACAGCCCAGCGTTTCACGATGCCCCCTCGGCCGCCGCCGTCTCGTGTGACCGGCGCAGATGGTCTTCGGCCCGCCGGATCTCCCCGGACAGCGCCTCCACGGTCGCCGCCATCGTCGAGACGGCCCCCGCCTTGAACTCGTCGATCGCGTCGATGCTCCGGTAGATCCGCTCGAACGACTCACGGATCGTCGCCACCGCCACCGCCGGATCGCTGCCCGCACGCTGGATCTCGGCGCTGCGCAGTTCCAGTATTTCGGCGTTGGCCCTGATCAGGCCGTCGGTCGTGGCTTGCACGGCCTGGATCTCGTCGAGGACGTCGCGTTGCCCGGCGAGTGCCCCACTCACCACCAGCGCGACCCGCAGCGCCGCGACCGTGGTCGACACCGCCCGCTCGATCCCGCGGATCAGCTCGTCGTTGTTGCGCCGCACCAGATCCAGCGCCAGGTAACCCTGCGCGCTGACGGCGAGCTGGGTCAGCAGATCCTGGTGTCGATGCCGGATCGGATGCACCGCGTCCGCCCGCAAGGCCTTGGCCCGCGCGGGGTCGGTGAAGTCGAAGATCCCGGCTTGGCGGTCGACGGCCGTGTCGACGGCTTCGGCGAACGCGGCCGCTTCCGAGAGCTTGCCGAGCGTCGCCCACAGACGTTCTCGTTCACCCTTGAGCGCGGCGTTCTCCCGTCGCAGCTGGTCTTGTCGCGCACGCAGGTCCAGCACGAGCGCGTTCACCGGCTCGTTCGCCGCGCGATAGCGGTCCAGAGCCTTCTTCGCGCTGCCCGCGACCGGGATCAGCCCCATCAGCTTGCGGCCGGTGATCGGCAGTTTCGCCGGATCGATCTCCGCCACGGCCCGCCGGAGCCCGGCCAGGCTGACCGTCGCCTGGTGCTGTGGCGATCCGATTTCCGTGAGCGCCCGCGTCGACCGGTCCAGCAGCGCACCGGCGACGGTCGCCGCCGCGCGCATGTCGGACTCGCCGACCGCGAGCAGTTCGTCCAGGACGCGTGTGAAGTCCGGCGACCGGACGTCGAGCGCTTCGAGACGCCAGGCGAACCCCTCCGCGCGCTTCGTGACTGCGGCGTGGACTTCCGGCGCGAGGGTGACCAGGCCGGCCGCCCGCTCGGCCGGGATCGCCTCCACCGGTTCGGGTGGAGTGAGCGTGAAATCGTCCATCAGTACTGCTTCTTCACCGCGTCGAGCAGACGCTCCAGCGTTTCGTACGACGGCGGCTCGACGGCGTCCACCAGATCCGCGGGCACCGGCGCCTTGGCCGCGGCGACGACGTCGGCGAACAACCGCGGATCCCCGGTACGGAAACCGAACGTCGCGGCGAGTTTCCCCAGCTCCGGGTCGGTCGCGAGCAGCCTGCCGACCTGGTCGCCGTTCGGTTTCAGCGGCACGAGCGTGTGCTTGGAGTACACCGTCGGCGCGGTGTAGAGCAGCCGCATGTCCGGCCGGATCGACCCGTCGGCGCGCACCAGCCGGTCGACGAACTGCGACTCGTAGATCAGCGCCATCGGCGTCTTGCCCATCCCCGCCGCGAGGTAGTCCTCGAACGGGCCTTCGGTGCTGTTCTGCGTGTACCCCTGGTCGATGAACAGCTTCGACACCGCGGGCAGCACCTTCGCCTCGGCTTCCGGCGTGCTGACGACGTTGTTCCCGTTGGCGACGAACGAGACGATCGACAGGTACATCGCCGCCGAGTTCGATTCGCGCGGGTCCGTGGTCGTGACCAGCACGTTCTTGCGCGCGGGGAACGCGGTGTTGCCGGGAAGCTGGTCCCAGCGCGTGCCCTTCTGGGCGGCTTCGAGGTACTTCGCGATGTCGAGCACCTGATACTCGCCGGCGCCTTTGCGCACGATCCCGTTGGCGCTCAGGAGGTTCACGATCGGCTCGAAGGTCGCGACCGCCATCGGCGACTGGAACGGCGTGTGCACACCGGTCACCTGGTGATCGCGCTGGATCCGCTGCGCGGCGGGCGACGAGGACGGGAACGCGAACTCGTACTTCCCGAGGTCCATGCTCGCGATCTGCCGCGAGCCCGCGGTGTCGACCTCGACCTTCAGCCCGTGCTTCGCGAACGCGTCCGCCACCCGTTTGTCGGAGAAGAAGGCGAGCTTCTCCGAACCGATGACCCCGCGCACCGTGGTCAGATCCGTGCCCTGCGCGGTGTTCTCGTCACCGTCCCGGCCCCAGACGATCACCGCGGCCACGGCCAGCAGCAGCACCACGGCCAGACCGATCGACAGACGGCGTTTCACCGGCCAACCCCCTCGTTCACAGGCTCGATCTTTCAGCCCGTACGACTCTTTTGACGCGCGGGCGAGCCATTTCGAAGTGAACGATCGATGAACGGAAGCCGTCGGTACTTTCTGTCGAAACCTTGGGGGATAAGGAAAATCAGATCACGGACTGCTCCGAGACCGGCAGGCACACGGTGAACCGCGTGTCACCCGGCGCCGAATCGACCCGCAGGTCGCCCTGATGCCGTTCGACGACGATGCGCCAGGAGATGTCCAGGCCGAGGCCGGTCCCCTGCCCCACCGGTTTCGTGGTGAAGAACGGCTCGAAGATCCGCTGCCGCACCTCCGCCGGGATACCGGGTCCGGTGTCGCCGATCTCGACGTGCACGTGATCGTCCACCCTGGACGTCCGCAGGGTCAGCGTGCCCTCGGTTCCCATGGCGCCGAGCGCGTTGTCGATGACGTTCGTCCACACCTGGTTCAGTTCGCCCGCGTACGCCGGGATCCTCGGGATCGTGTGGTCGTACTCCTTCACCACGCGGATCCCCGGCGCGATCTTGCCCGCCAGCATCACGAGGGTCGAGTCGAGGCCTTCGTGGACGTCGATCCACTGGTGCGGGGCGCGGTCCATCTGCGAGTACTGCTTGGCCTTGCCGACCAGCACCGAGATCCGGGTGGTCGAATCCTCGATCTCGCCCATCAGCATCTCGGTCTCGAGCGCGTACGCGAGCCAGCGGACGGCGCCGTCGAGGAAGGTCTCGCCGACCGCGTCGAGCAGCCGGTCGAGATCCGGCACCGTCAGCCCGGCGCGGACGTAGATGTCGGCGAGATCCCAGCCCTGGTCGATACCGTGGTCGTCGAACCAGTCGCCGATCTCGTCCTCTCGGTCGGCCTGCTGCATGGCGGTCAGCTTCGGCGCCGACGCGACCTGTTTGACCAGCTGTTCCTGGATGTCGAGCAGCTGCTCCAGCAGCGTCGGGTCGACGTTCTTCTTCGCCAGCATCGCCAGTTTGTGCCGCATCCCGGCGACCCGCTCCCGCAGCGACGCCGTCGCGCGGACGGCGGCGGCCGCAGGATTGTTGAGCTCGTGGGTCAGCCCGGCGGACAGTTCGCCGAGCGCCAGCAGCCGCCGTCGCGAACCGATGACGGTGTCGCTGTTGCGCCAGCCGAGGTACATGCCCTCCAGCAGATGCGTCGCCATCGGGAACCAGCGGCGGAACTCGGTGGCGAACTCGGCCGCGGGCAGGGTCAGGAAGGTGAGGTCGCTGACCGCGTGCACCGAAGCGCCGTAGGTGTGCTCGGTCTCCTGGTGCACGAAGAACTGCGTCGCGCCGCAGTACGCGCCGCGCTGGTCGGACCGGATCGTCTCGACCTCGGTGCCACCGACGAGCCGCGTCATCCGCAACGCGCCCGACAGGAGGAGATAGAAGCAGGTGGCCGGTTCACCCTCGCGCATGACCGTGGTGCCGCCGGTGTACTGCTCCAGCACGGCGTGCTCGTCGATCCAGTCGAGCTGCTCCTCGCTGAGATGCTCGAAGAGGAAGAGCCCGCGCAGTTCTTCCCTGGGCAGAACGCTCATTGCTCCTCCAGATAACGGTGGACCAGGGTGACCGCCATGGCGCCTTCGCCGACGGCCGACGCGACACGCTTAACCGACGCGGCCCGGACGTCGCCCGCCACGAAGACGCCCGGGATGGACGACTCCAGGTAGTGCGGGTCGCGATCCAGCGGCCAGCCCGGCGGCGGGCCGCCGTCGGTGAGCAGATCGGGCCCGGTGCGCACGAAACCGTGGTCGTCCCGCTGGATCTCCGTGCCGAGCCAGTCGGTGCGCGGGGCGGCGCCGATGAAGATGAACAGGTGTCCGGTGGGCACGGTCTCGGTCGCGCCGCCGTTCTCGCACAGCGTCAGCCGTTCGAGGTGATCGTCGCCGTGGGCCTCGACCACGGTGGTCCGGGTGCGGACGTGGATGTTCCCGATCCCGGCGATCTGCTCGATCAGGTAATGCGACATCGACGCTTCGAGTGATTGGCCGCGGACGAGGATGGTGACGTCGGCGGCGTGTTTGGAGAAGAACACGGCCGCCTGCCCCGCCGAGTTCGCGCCGCCGACGATGTAGACGTGCTCGCCCTTGCACTCGGGCGCCTCCGTCGCGGCCGAGCCGTAGTACACGCCGCGGCCGGCGAGTTCGGCGACGCCGGGAGCCTCCAGCGCCCGGTAGGTGACGCCGCTGGCCAGCACCACGGAATGCGCGGAGATCTCGGTCCCGTCGCCGAACACGACCACGCGCGCGGAGCCGCGTGCCTCCAGGCCCACGACGTCGCGGGCGGTGAGCACCTCGGCGCCGAACTTGAGCGCCTGCCGCCGCGCGCGGTCGGTGAGCTGCGCGCCGGAGACACCGTCCGGGAAGCCGAGGTAGTTCTCGATGCGGGAACTGGTGCCCGCCTGCCCGCCGGTCGCCTTGCGCTCGACGATGACCGTGCGCAGGCCCTCCGACGCGCCGTACACGGCCGCCCCGAGCCCGGCGGGTCCGCCGCCGATCACGATCAGGTCGTAGAACTCCTGGGTGGGCCGGGTGGAGAGGCCGACGGCGTCGGCGAGTTCCGGACCGGACGGCTGGCGCAGCACCGTGCCGCCCGGGGTGACCAGCACCGGGATGTCGTGCGGCGCCGCGTCCGCCGCCTCGAGGATCCGGCGGCCCTCGTCGTCGTCGACGGAGTACCAGCGGTACGGCACGGCGTTGCGCGCCAGGAAGTCGCGCAGGTGGAACGACGGCGAGGAGTACCGGTGGCCGATGAGCTTGATCTCGTCGACCGGCCGCTCCCCCACCGCGCGCCACGTCTCCACCAGCGCGTCGACGACCGGATAGAGCTTCTCCTCCGGCGGGTCCCACGGCTTGAGCAGGTAATGGTCGACGTCGACGACGTTGATCGCCTGGATCGCCGCGTCGGTGTCGGCGTACGCGGTCAGCAGCGCGCGGCGCGCGTTCGGGAACAGGTCCATCGCCTTCTCGAGGAAGACGATGCCGTCCATCTGCGGCATCCGGTAGTCGGCGAGGATCGCGGCCACGGCGTCGCCGCGCAGCTTGATCTCGCGCAGCGCGTCGAGGGCGTCGGCGCCGGAATCGGCCCGGATGATCCGGTAGTCCTTTCCGTACCTTCGGCGCAGGTCACGGGCGACCGAGCGGGATACGGCGGGATCGTCGTCGACGGTCAACAGGATCGGCTGGCTCACCGGATCAGCCTATTACGTTCGGTCCATGCCGACCGAAGCCGAAAAAGTGATTCACGCCCGTACCGCCGTCGCGTGCGAAGCGGCCACCGCCGCGAGGCTTCCCGGCCGTTTCGAGGCTTGGCGTGACGACGGCCTGCTGGCGGTGCTGGCCACGGCGCCGGACCTGCGGTTCCTGCGCACGATCTCCGGGGTCACCGAGGAGAACCTGCCGCGGGCCGTCCGGCTGGCCAGGGCGTCGTGCTGGGACGGCGACCCGCCGACGCTCGTGCTCCCGGAGGGCTTGGTCCCCCACGGCACCGGTCTCGTGCCCGCCGGGGTCCGTCCGATCGCGACTCTTCCGCTCACCGATCTCGCGGCGTCGGACGCGGGCATCGACGACTCTCCCGACATCGACGTCTTCCTCCGCGTCCTGCTCGACGGCTACGAAAGCGGAGACGCCGTGACCGCGTTCATGGCCGCCGAGCACACCGACCCGCGGATCCGGCGGTCGCTGCTGGTCGAGGACGGTGTGCCGATCTCCGCCGCGGCCCTGAGTTCGCACGGGACCGGCGTCCTCCTCGGCGGCTCGGCCACGCCACGAGCCCACCGCGGCAAGGGCGCGCAGGCCCGGCTGCTCCTCCACGGCCTGGCGACGGCCGCTCGCGAGGGTCACCGGTTCGCCGTCGCGACCGCGGTGGAAGGTTCGCCGAGCCTGTCGAATCTGCGCCGCGCCGGAGCCCGGGTCCACTCGCGGCGGGCCTTCAGGCTTGGGTGAGTTTCCGCAGCCGGAAGGCCAGGACGAGCAGCATCACGCCGTACAGCAGGGCGTAGATCCCGACCAGGAGGGCGATCCCGTACGCGCCGGCGATCGGGTTGAACACGATCACGATGCCCGCGATCAGGGACAGCGCGCCCGCCGCGATGAGGAACGCCTCGCCCTCGATCTGCTTGCGCAGCCGGATCGCCGCGACGATCTCGACGATGCCGGTGAAGATCGCCCAGAAGCCGACCAGAAGGGCCAGCACCAGCACCGTGATCCCCGGCCAGATCAGGACGAGGACACCGGCGATGATCCCGAACGCGCCGAGGACACCGTAGGCGGCGCGATGAGCGGCGTCGCCCGGCCGGAAGGCCTGCATGATGCCGCCGATGCCGTCGAAGATGGCGTAAATGCCGTAGAGGATCGCGAGGGCCAGCACGGTCGTTCCCGGCCAGATCAACGCGAGAATGCCGAACAGGATGGCGAAAACCCCGCGCACGGCGGCGAGCGGCCAGGCCAGGCGGGGTTCGACGACGGTGAGACCGACGAGAGGCATGTGCCGAGTATCGGAGCGCCCGCGCGGGAGCGCGCGGCACGCCACCCGTTGGGGTGAGGCCGGTGCGCGCCGCGACCGCCATCACGGCGCGCACCGGGGTCATCAGGGATAAGCGACCAGATTGGCCACGTTCGATCCCGAATTGGCCGGTCCACCGCGGTCGTTGATCACCCGGGCGATGGTCCCGTTCCCGCCGAGGGAGACGGCGACCATGCTGCGGAACCGGACGTTCGCGTTGTTCGGCACCTCGATCGCACGATCCGCCACCACACTCGGATTCACGTTGAAGAAGCAGTAGCTGCCGAGCCCGTAGGCCTCGTGGTTCGTCACCGAATCCGTCACCTTGTAGGCCGCGTAACCCCGCGTCGAGCCGTTCATCCAGGCGGCCTGATTCGGTGGGTCGTAAGGCATTTCGTTCTGGTAGAAGTACGTCCGGCCGCGTTCGCCGGTCCAGATCGTCTGGTACCTCTGGTAATGCTCGACGAACAGGCCGTACATCGTGACGTCATCACCGTTGACGATCAGGCCCGTGTCGGCGGTGTTGGTGTTCCACCCGACCCCGCTGCCGTGGTCGGCGCGCCAGATCCAGAGGTGGTCGCCGATGACGTCGTCGCTGTTGACCACCAGGCTGTTCGTGGCCTTGCCGACGCCCGCCCCGCCGATGCGGAAGAACACGTCGTGCAGCGAAGTCGGGTTGGCCGCGTGGTCCTGCGCGGAGTTCGCCGGGCCGACCTCCATCAGCGTGGTCGAGTTCGTGGTGCCCGCGTCGATCAGCACCCCGGCGATCTTGACGCCGTCGACGTCGGCCACCGTCATCGCCGTGATTCCGTTGTCCGGGATCAACGTCGCCAGGCCGAGGCCCAGCACGACGGTGTCCGGCCGGGTGACTCGCAGCGTCTCGTTGAGGTGGTAGACGCCCGGTGTGATCAGGAGGTCCTTGCCTTCGGCGAGGGCCGCGTTGATCTGCGACGCCGTCGTGCCGGGCTTCGCGATGAAGAACCGGCTGATCGGCAGCGAGGATCCCGGCTGGCCGGCGCCCCACGTGATGCCGGAGGCGTTGGTGCGCTTGGAAGGCGCGAAGACCTGGTACGCACCCGCGGCGTCGACGTAGAGGAACGGCTTCTCCCGCACGACCGGTGTCGTGTTCACCGTGGTGTACGGCGGAGTGGGGAAACTGGTCGACGGCGCGCCGCCGACCCCGGCGAACACCATGTTCCAGTTGGAGCCGCTCCAGCTCCCGAACTGCGAGTTGCGCGAGATCCACTGCTGCTGCGAGCCGGACCGCACCTGACCGTCGACCTTCACGTCGGACATCCACCCACCGCTGGACCAGCCGCCGTCGTCGAGCTGCAGGTTGCCGCGGACATGCATGCGGCGGTACGGCGCAGCCTGCGAAACGGCCCACCGATCGGTGCCGCCGTTGGGGTTGACGGACAGGTTTTCCGCGCCACGCCAGAAGTTCTGCGTCGCGTTGCCCTGGAACCAGTCGGCCTCCGCGTGCACCGCGCCGTTGATCGTCACGTTGTCGGGAGACAAGCCGAGCCCCAGCACCTGCGTGTAGAACCCGACGTTCACATCGACGTTGTACGAGCCCGGCTTGAACAGCAGCGCCTTCCGGTTCGAGCCGAACTGACTGGTCTCCTGCTGCGAGAACACGCTGTTCACTTGCGACTGGATCGCCGACTGCGACATCCCCGGATCGAAGACGAGCACGTTCGGCCCGAGGTCGGGATTCGCGGTGCCGGTGACAGGGGTGAGCCGGAAGGACTGGGCGCCGGTGCCGTTGCAGGCGTACTGCTGGAGCTGGGTGCTGTCCTGGGTCGAGAGGCCCGGGATGTCCAAGCACTTGCCGCTGTTGCGGCTCACGAAGTGATACGTCCCGCCCGATTCCTCGACCGGCTGCCACTGCTGGTTGTTCCCGCCGCCGTAGGCCCACAGGTGGATCAGCCCACCGTCGGCCGTCGACACCTCGGCGACGTCCCACACCTGCGCCGGGGCATTACGGGTGTTGACCCGGTAGTAGCCGCCCGAGGTGGGCTGGAACTGCCACTGCTGGGAAAAGGTCTGGTTGCAGGCGTACTGCTGGACGACCGTCCCGTTCGCCGTCCCGGCGGCGCGCGCGTCCACGCATTTCCCGCCGGTGGTCGACACGGTGTACCAGGTGTCGGGAACGATGGCCGCCTGCGCTGCCGGAGCCACCACCAACAGTGCTCCGACCAGGGAAAACAGGGCTATCAGGGCTGCTCTGGCCCTCATCAGGATCTCCTCCGCGTCATTCGGGCAGGGCGAGCTGAGGCGGAGCCCAGTGGAGACGCGGCGTAGCGGGCGGAGACCTCGGCGTCACGATGCCCGAAAACGTAACGGCGGTCACACGCGGAGTCAATACACGGCTAAAAATAAGTCGCAAAGATGCAGGTCAACGACGTTTGCCTGACCCATGGGCGCATAGAGTGACCCCCGCGTGAACGGCCTCCGCGGGCGGTGTAATGTATGGACACACGAGATGCGGAGTGCAAATCCGCTCCGGGGCTATGGCGCAGCTGGTAGCGCACCTCACTGGCAGTGAGGGGGTCAGGGGTTCGAGTCCCCTTAGCTCCACAACACGAAGACCCTCCCGAATCAGCGGAACTTCCGCAGGTCAGGGAGGGTTTTCTCGTTTGACCGATGATCTTCGGTGATCACCTCAAGATCCGCCGCGGATCGATTCAGGAACCTCAACTGGAGGATTTCTGGAGGATCGATCTTGCTGCCCTGCCTACTTCATGATCAGCAACAGGCGCCACGCCGAAGGCACGTGGAGCGCGCGGTGAAGCGAGGCAGGAAACCTCTCAGCTGCCGCAGGTTCTCACCCCTGCTTTCCCACCACCGCGGCGCGGTGGGGGTCAATGAGCGTTCAGGCAGTTCCGGCCGGCTGTGGCGCATTCGGTCGGCCAACAGCCATGCGTGCTTTGCGCCAACGGCGCTCGAGATTCGAACCGCGCAACATAGTACGACTGACGTCGGACAGAGAATAGTCGCAGTTCAAGCAACACACTCCGCGAAGGCATGATCAGGCCGCAGCAGACTCCGCTCAGGATCGTGGCCGCCCGTGAGTTGTCGACCTACAAGACCGGCCCGGCTGTGACCGGGTCGTGAGGATCCGCCAGCCTCCAGCGACGCCCATCCGCCTCGAAGAACGCGCGGTCGTCATCCTGTTCGGAAGGCACGACGCGTGCGCTCACCCATTGCCCTTTGACTTCCGGGACGGGAAGACCGAGAGCCCCCGCGACCGCCTGATTTCGTGGAGAGCCATTGAGCACGACGATCCCATCGTCCACCAAGCGTCGTTTGGCGTCGCGGAGGCGCTTCACGCTGTCCCGTTGGAGAGCGACGGTGTCGACCACGGTGTGACTGATCCGTTTGCCCTGTACCCGCCGCAGGAGTTCATCGATTCTCGCTTGCCCCGAAACCGGGGCGAAGATCGCCACGACATCCGATTGCGGCAACCGGGCGAGCACGTTCTCCGGCAGGGCGGCATCCCGCTGCAGCCAGCGGACTTCCTCCAGGCTGCCCTTGCTGAGCGGCGCCTTCCTGTCTCTCTGCACGTTTCCGAGCAACATGTTCTGCCTGGGCCGCACGAGGCCGGCACTCCAGACGGATGTTCGATCGTCCGCGGTGATGAGAAGGCAGATCCCGTCGACCGCTTCCCGGGGAATGAGCCAGCCGCTCGGCCGCACCGAATAGCGTACGGCGAACTCGACGCCGTCGAGTTCGAATTCGGCGACGTCGCCGGATCCCAGCCCGAACTCCTTGCCGACGCTCAAGGCGACGAGTGTTCCTGTGGCTCCTTTCTCGGCCTTCGACAGCTGCGTCCATTGAAAACGGCCCGTGTGACCGCCATCGAGCTGCTGGTCGAGGACCCGGCGCAGGCAGGCGGCCATTCTGCGTCCGTCGGGATCCATCGTCCGGAACTTCGCTTCCAGGGCGTCGAGCGCGGGATCAGAAAGCGAGCCATCAGAGTTCGTCGGTTGGGCCGGTCGTGGAGGGCCGGCTTCGTCGCGTTGCGCGGTGACCTGTGGGATCTCCCGGTCAAGCACCTTCGTGTCGGTCGAACCGGCCGGAGGCGGCGGCGACGTGTCGAGAAGGCCCAATACCGAAGTCAAGCTGGCGAAAGCCCGGAACGCGCTCTTCTCCGCCTCAGCCCGGAGCTTACGTTCCTCGATCAGTTCCTGCTGGACGTTGAGCAGCCGCAATCGGACCCTGCCGAGCTCGGCGGCGACGATTGCGAGCCGGTCCGACGGCTCCTCGGGCCGGACCGGCGTCGGATCCGCGGCCGCCTTCCGCATCAGCCGCGACGCCGTGGTCCGGATCGCTTCCTGATCGTTCGCCGGCGTGCAGAGCTCGATGACCGCCTCAATCAGTGCGCGCTGGTTGCCCAGGCCCTCACCGTTGAGCCTTCGCTGAACCGTGGCGTGTGCGGGTGCGCCGGCCGGGAAATGCCTCTCCTCGAAGGCCGCGCAGAGTCCGCGGACTGACATTCCGGCCCGCCGGAGCTGCTCCTGCAGCAGCTGCGCCAGTGTGTTGATCTCCTGGGAATCGCCACGGCACCGGCCCCGCGGCCGTCCCTGACGTGCGGCCATCGCCTCGTTTGTCTCGCAACAAGTTGAGTTGTCTCAGAGAGAAGTTTACCCAGCAGGCCGGTCGCGGGCAGAGTCGGCGTCATACGGCGAGTCCGCCGAACCCGTCCTCACCTCATCCAGGAGCACCCCGACATGCCCTCCCGTCCTCATCTCTACGACCTGCTCGCCCTGCTCACGGTGGTTGTCGCCGGAGTTTCGCTCTTCATCGCCGGGGCTCGCGCCGCCGACCTCAGCACCGCGGCGCTGGCGATGTCGAACCTCTACGCCCGGTGGAATATGCGTGGACATAACCGGCTCGACTCGCCGCGTCGCGAGGTGCGGTGACCGGCAGGGTCACTCGCCGTCGAACCAGTCCTCGAGCGTCGTCGTGGCCAGGAGCTCCGCTCCCACGTTCTCCTGGACGACCCGCTTGCCTGAGCGAGCGATGATCAGGCAGGACGCGCCGAGTTCCGCCCCCAGCCACGAGCGAACCCACTCGACGGTCGTCTCGCTCATCCGGGGCGGAGTACGGGTCCGCCGCCTCTCGCCCTGGCCGAGCGCCAGGCGGTACAGGCCGCGAGCCGGTCGCAAGTCCTCGAAGCCCAGCTCGGCGGCGCACTCCCAAGCCGACCTCGCGACACGGAACCCGCCTGCGTCGATGTCACCGAAGTACCAGCACGCGACCGGTCTTTCCCCACCGGCGGCCAGTGCCCTCAACCTCGTCCGGACCTGATTCCCACCGCCCCAGACGATCTGCCCTGTGAAGCCCAGCCGCTCCGCCCGACGCGCCAAGGAGACGTATGTCGTGTAATTCTCGATCACCAGACACGGACCTTCGCCGAAGACACGGCGCTCCACCGGCGGCCAGCAGGGTTCACAGCGCAGGAGGTCCAGTGTCAGCCGCCCTGGACTGAACAGCGGGCCGAACAGCCGGGACTCCAGCTCTTTGTCGTCGCCGGTGATGTCCAGCGACCGCTCCCGGAGCGGGACGATCATGCGACGGCGGAGGGGCAGCCAGGCGTTCACGAGCGCGAGGAACGCGCGTTCCGAGGCGCTCCACTCTCCGAACTCGTCGCCGATCGCCACCCATTCGAGATCGGCGTGCCAGATGATCGCCTCCCGCGTCTCGCCCCGCCACGGCCGGACCTCACATCTGGTCACATAGGCTGGCAAAGGCGGATCGGCGCTGCGGTCGAACCTCGTGCGTGGAGCGGTGATCACGCCGTCGCCGACGAGCGATGTGATCGCGGAGAGCACCCGTCGGCGCCATCCCACGGAGACCGCGGCCGTGCGATCCACGGTCGCCGCGGCGGCGAGAACCGTCTCCAGTGGTACCCGGCGAGGACCGTGCTCGCGGATCACCGCCGCGATCGCCTCGGCCAGTTGAGGTTCCTCAGGGCTCATGACGCACCGACGAGACGACATCGACCAGCTGGCCTCCGCCGGTGGACGAGTTGTCCAGGTCGTTCGACACGTAAGCGCGTCCGGGCCGGGTCACCGACGGCCGTTTGTGCATCGCGGCGATCCGCGGGAACGCGGTGACCGCGCCGAGGTCGCCGATGCCGGTCAGGAACACCAGCTGGACGCCGTTCGCCTTGGCGACCCGCCGCTGCAGGTCGAGGAACGGCAGGTAGTTGGCTTTCCCGAGCGGGTTGTCCAGGGGCACCAGGCCGCCCGCCGAACCCGTGCGGTGGCCGGTCCGCTGTTCGGTGCGCAGCCTGGCCAGGACGCAGAACAGCACCAGGGAGGCGGTGAGGTTCTCCCCACCGGACCATTTCCGCATGTCTTCGACGGGGGTACGCCCGGTCGGCTGCTCCGGGGCCGGTTTGAGCACCGACGCGCGGAAGCCCGCGCTGACCGAAGCCTCGGTCGCTCGCCAGAGCAGTTCGGTTGGATCCAGCTCGATCTTGACCTTGCTCGCGGACACCATCCGGTCCACCAGCTCGCCGACGCGCAGCGAGACCTGCTCACGCGTCGGGTTCTGCTTGGCGTCGACGGAAAGGAAGCGGTATCCGGCCCAGGGCCCGATACCCTCCGGAAGTTCCGACAGTGCCGACGCCCGGCCGAGCAATCGCAGCGCGTCTTCCACGAGGTCGCCCAGCCGGGACACCACGTTCTGCTTGTGCTCCTCGACCTGCGCGAGCTGCCTCGTGATGGCCTGCTGACGGGTCTCCAGGTCGTCGGCGAGTTCGGTGGCGCGGTCGGCTACCCGGTCGTAGAGCCCTTCACCGCGGAACAGCTCCCGGAGACGCCGCACCGCCTGACCGTTTTCGTCTTCCGCCACCGCGGCGAACCGGTCGTCCGCCGCCCAGTCCCGAAGCCGCTCGGCCTGCTGGGACCGGTTCGTGACGAACCCGGAGTATTCGCTTTCCCTCGTGTCGAATTCGGCCACCAGCCCGTTGACCTTGGCGCGGATCCCGGCATCGTCGTCCGGCACGAGCCCCGCGGCCACCTCGGCGGGGTCGACGTCGCGGAAAAGGTTGGCCTGGTCGCGAAGCATCCCGACCGAGCGCGCCGCTTCGTCTGCGGCACGTCCAGCGTCGTCACGTTCTCTCTCCAACTGGCCGGCGGCCATCTGAAGGACGGTGGCCTGTTCGTTCACCTCGGCCGCTCGCCGTAGCGAGTCTTCGCGGTCCTCTGGCTCGCCGACCTGCTCGGTATGGCGAGCCCTGCCGCGCGGTGTCGCGTTTCGGAGTTCAGCGCTTGCTTCGCGTTCTTCGGTTTCGGCAGAGCCGAGCTTCCGTTCGGTCACACTCTGTTCGGCCCGAACCCGGTCCAGTGCCTCTCGGCGAAGCTCCCGCTCACCGGCCAAGCCCGACTCCGCAATTTCAGACGCGCGAGACCGGACCGCGACGACGTGCCGTTCCCAGCGTTCGGCGACAGCGCGGACCGCCCGCTCGGCCTCCGCTTCCGCTCGCCGGAGTTCCGCTTCCGGGAATCGCCGCCGTACCAATTCGTCGACTTCGAGTGCAGCGGCTTCGGCAGCCTCCACACTCTTCGTCGTCGAGGACGCCTGTGCGGACAACGTCGCCCGGGTCGCGGCCCACCCGCGCCGGCTCCCTTCGAGGCCGCGGATCTCACCGCGCAGGTGCTCGATCCGTTCCTCGGCAACCGTGAATGCCTCGTCCGCCGTCGCCTCCGCCTCCCGCTCGACCTCCTGCAGGCTCGGAATGGCTTCCAGCCTCGCGCTCGCGGGATTGACGAACGTCCGCTCCTCTTTCGTAAGCTCTTCGATCCTGCGCAAGGCGGCCTTGAGCTCGGGGAGACGGACTCGCTGCGCGGTGAGCTCATCGATCACGTCGGCTCGTTGTGCTGTCAGGTCTCCCAGGTGCTCCTCGGCCGCGCTCGCTTCTGCCTCCGCGTTTCGGAGCGCGGACTCCGCCGTCCGCACCTCCCGCCGGAGACCGGCGACTCCGTCCTCGGGAAACTCCCGGACAAGTGCCTGGATCCCGGCGATCTTGGTGGCTTCGTCGCCACGCTTCCGGTCGAGGTCCCGAAGCCGGCCACGACCGTTCTCCAGCCGTGCCGCGCGACGGCCGAGTTCGGTAGCCGCGGCATCCACGTCGTACCGTGCTCTGGCCGGGCCGAGGACGACGTACGGCGCCCGAGAGGTCTGAAATGCTTTCACGGAAGCGATGACGACGACGTCGTCCACTTCTGCTTCGATCGACGCGGCGGCCGCGGCCGGATCACCGTAGACGACGACTCCGTCGACCACCTCGGGAATCTCGGCGATCTTCGCCGGTTGATCCGCCGCGGTGACGTGCTCCGCGAGGTAGCGCCATCCGGAGAAGGCCGTGATCCCCGCCTGGTCGAGTTTCGAAAGGACGGTCGTGACGGCGGGACGAGGAGGCAGCAGCCTCTGCACGTTCAAGCCGTGAACCGCGTGCTCGTCCTGCGCCACCGCGGTGCGCACGTCCAAGATCTCGGCATCCGTACTCGCCACCGATTCGGCGAGGAGGGCGATAGCGTCGGCCGCCGACTCGGTTAGATCGACCGAGTCCGTTTGGAGGAGCTGCCGGAGCGTGGGATCGTCGCCCAGTTCCGCCGAGCGTGTCTCAAGTCCGGTGAGCCGGGTACGAAGCGCATCGAACAGTTTGCCGGCGTTCTCCCTGGCACGCTTCAGTTCGTCGTAACCGGACGCCGCGACGGACAGGGCGTTGTCGAGCGCCAGCCGCTCCCCCGCCAACCGTTCACAAGCCCGTTCGCATTCGCTCTGCCGCCGTCGGAGCCGATCGACCGCGGTCTCCAGCCGTTCGTTCGGTTCGAGGGCCCCGTCTTCGACGGCTGAGGCGATGGCCGCCTGGTGGCGGCCGATCCGCTCGGTGAGTTCGCGATATTCTCGACCCAAGTCGACATATCGGTCATGGGCGGTTCTGCTCGCACGCCCGGCGACCGCCTTCTCCTCCTGTGTGGTCCGCACCGCCCCGTTGAGTTCGGTGAGCTGGCGCCGGGCTCTCTCGACGGCGTGCTCGAGAGCTCCCGCCCATTCCGCCTGGGCCGCTTCGAAAATCTCGAGCAAGGGGCGCGCGTCCTCGGCCGCCGCGGCCAGGGCCTGTCTGCGAACCAGCAGAGTCGCGCTCGCGTCGTCCAGAGCGGCCTTGTCCTCGACGGCTTGCCACGCGGCCGCGTCGAGAGCGAGCTTCCCGGCCAACTCGGTGGCCTCGCGAACACCGGCTCGCGCGGTCCCCAGCCTGAACACCGCGGCGAGCCTCAGGTACTCGTCTCGCTGCCTGCGTGCCATGTCCGCTTCGGAGCGTTTCTCACGGAAGCGCTCATCGAGGACCGCTTGGCGTCCTCGCTCAAGGTGTTCCAGCCCCGCCGCGGTGTCAGCGGCGTCCAGCAACGCCTTCTTGAAGCCGGCGACCCGCCTGCGCACTTCGTCCCGCGCGGCTGTCGCGGCGACGACCTTCTTGTGGGCCTCACCCAAGAGGACCACTTTGGGCCGAGCCTCGGCGCAGAAGTCACGTTCGGCCTCGTAGCCGGGACGCTTGGCGATCTCCACGGCCGTTTCCGACAGCAGATCACGCACCGGCGCCGTCCGGTTGCGGTCGCTGACGAACCGGAGCAGATACCGGACGAACGCTCCCGGTGAATCGATCCCGTCGAACAACGCGTCGATACCCCCTTCAGTCGCGTTGACCTCGGTGAAATACCGGAACAGCTCGGGATCGAAGCGCCGCTCCCGGAGCGCCTGGTGCCACTCGGAAATCGTCGAGCCGGCCACCACGACGTTCACCCCATCGGCGGCTAGTCCGCTGAGATGCTTACGAAACGCCTCGCGGTCGTAGCGTCCACCGGTGCGGAAGGTGAACGGCAGTTCGTCGAGCGACGACCCCTCGATCGCCGGTTCCGGGTTCACGCACCACCACGTACGTTTCAGGCCGTCCTTTCCCGGACCGTTGTAGTCACGTGGCCTCACCCGCCCGTCCCATTCGTAGATCGCCCCGGTCAGCAGAAGCCGCCCCTCGGGATCCGCCCACTCGGCGACGACATGCGCGGTGTCGCGGCTCTGGACCAGGTCCTCCAGAGTGCGTTTCTTCGTCCTGGTGGCGAGGAAGTCACGGCGGTCGGGCAGGATCACCGCCAGCAGCAACGACAGCATGGTGGTTTTCCCCGCACCGTTGCGCAGCCACACAATGGTGTCGGCGGGACCGCCGTCAGCATCGGTCAGATCGACCAGCAGATCCGAGAACCGGTTGTCCGGCACACCGATCGAATCGAGGTAGAACCGGCGAAGTCGGTACACCTAGTCACGCTCCTCTTCCGCTCGGCGTGCGCCGGCGAGCACCGCGAACACGGCGTTTTCGGTCACTTCGGCGAGCCCGATCCGGAAGCGGTCGTTCAGCTGATAGGCCTCGCCCCGTTCATCGTCGAGTGCGGCTTCTCTCCGGGCCCGGCCGTTCGCCACGAGGTGCTGCAGCAATGCGTGGACGTAGTAGCGCCGGTTATCTCGGCTCCGGCCGCTGTCGTTCACCGGGACCTCGGGCAGGTCGCACCACAACTTGGCCGCCTCGCCCAGTTGGCGGCTCTGGACTTGACCGGACTCGTCGACCTCGTCCGCCGCGGCCCTCGCGTGCCGGCTGAGGAACCGCAGCAATTCGGCGGAACGCACGCTCGGGCTCCCCGAGTCGAGCAATGCCTCGCCGTTCGGATAGGCGTAGGCGGCCAACCCGACCAGGACCAGCCCGAAACAATATCTGTCCTGCAGTTGCTTCGGCCCGGTTCGCCGCAGCAATCCGCTGTTGTCCAGAGTCACGGCGAAGGGACCGTCGGAAGCACCGGTGAGCAAAAGGCCGAGCTGCGTCGGCAGATGAACTCGAATCCCCAGTCCACCGGCGATCCGCGTCACGACCTCGGCGAACTCCGCGTCCGTGCGATACCGGTCCAGCAAGGCACGGTACGGACTGTCCGGAGTCGGGCGTTGTTTCGGCACGAGAGCGAACCGCAGCAGCGAAGCGGCCTCGCCGACATCGGTCAGGTTCATTCCGCTCCCATCAAGTCGGCGGTACTCGCGGCATCGATGCGATCGAACGCGAGGGGAGAAGCCAGGAGCAGATCCGGACCGGAAAATCTCGGATCCTCCAGCGGAGTGCCGTCTTCGACCGCAACCAAGGCCGCGATGGCGGCGGCCAGGTCCGGTCGCGCCGGTTGCTCATCGGAAACGGCTTCCGTGCTGTTCACGAAGACGTACAAGGCCGCTCCCCACAAAATGTCGAGCAGCCGGACCGGTTCTTCGACCCGATCGCCTGCCTCTCGCCCGGCGGCGAGGATTCCGGACAACCGTGCCGGGCTGTGCGCGGCGGCGAGAAGGATCTCGGTGGCGCACACGGCGATGTCGTCCGGAATCGAGTCCTGGGCCGTATCGCGCAGCTCGCCCGGATCGTCGACGTCCGGTGAGCGCATCTCCCGCACGGTCGGCTCCCGGAGCAGCTGGCGAAGCAGATCGTCGAGACCCCACTGCGGCAGCACGTGCGGCGGTGACGTCCCCGCGATCAGCACCTCCACAAGCGCCTCGAACTCGGGATCGTCGGCGAACAAGGCGGGGGTCAGGACCTGCGCGCCGAGATCGATCGCGGCGGCGAGGCCATGCGGCTGGAACCGCTGGACTTCCTGCGCGGCGAGAAAGACCGGGATGGCCTGCTGGAGAAACAACTCCAAGCGGACCCACACGTCCTGTCCTCGCCCCACGGTCTCCTCGATGAGGCGGCAGACCCCGGCCGCGGCCGGATCCTCACCCGCCCGCCGGGCGAGGTCCCGGAGCTGCCGGTCCTTGTCCAGCTGCTGACCGACCTGGCCGAGCACCTCCGCCAACCAGGTGGGCATCGCACCGGCCCAGTCGACACTCCGGATGTCGCGGCGGGTGTCGTCGAGCTTCTCGCGCAGGCTCGCCGACAACGCCTGCGCGGTTCGGGTCGCCTGCCTGGCTGTCGCGAGCGCCTTGTCGAACTCCTTGGCCGACATCTGGATCTCGACCATGATCTTCAGGGCGAGCGCCTGATCGGCCAAATCGGTGTTGAGCGCCTGCAGAAAAATGAGAATGGCTTGGTCGGTCGCCTTGACCGCGATTCCCTCGATCTCCTCGGTGACCGTCAAGAGCTGGAACCGGAAAGGGATGGCCTCACTCCACTCCTCACCGTTGACGACCGGTTCACGCCACAGAACCTCGTGCGGGCGTCCGTCGTTGAGCAGTGTCATCAGCACCAGCTTGGCCACCTTCGTCCACGGCCGTGCCTCGTCGTCCGGGCTCATCCGGCGTGCGGCGAGCGTCACGTGATCGACGATCGCGGCCGGGCTGACCGAGCCCTCCATACTCGCCTGGTTCAGGACGACGAAATCGATCAAGCGGAGTGCGAGCTGCG
Source organism: Amycolatopsis sp. w19 (assembly GCF_051373225.1). NCBI lineage: Bacteria > Bacillati > Actinomycetota > Actinomycetes > Pseudonocardiales > Pseudonocardiaceae > Amycolatopsis > Amycolatopsis sp. w19. The sequence goes on from NZ_JBPQFM010000006.1 coordinate 94,646, forward strand.
GCAGGTCGTAGCGACGATGGTCAAATCCCGCGCGAGGGGCACCGCGGTTCACCAGCTCGAAAACCGGTTGAAGCAGCTGCAAGGCCTTCCATCGGCCGTGCAGATCACCCCCGGCCCGATCGCCGGCCGATCCCGTCATCCATTCGCCTCCCGCCACCTCCATCCTGGAGTCGTCCGGCTCGCACCGGGCATTACATCCTGGCCGCCCATCGCGGCTGTTTTCTTCACGGCGAGGTTTCGTTCTTGGCCTGGTCCGGGTTCGAACGTTCGAACAAAGGACCTGCCGCCCGTCCGCTCACGAAGATCGTCACGACGGACACAGCGCCGACACCGAGGGCGACACCTGCCTGAATCGGCGAATGCGCCTTGCTGGACTCGGTCGCGACCACCGCGAAGACCACCAGCGAACCGAACCCCAGCAACGCCATGAAAGCACGGAAGGTCGAACCACGCCACCAGCTCGACCTGCGACTCACCCTGGACGCCCGGTGCTGGCTTCGTCTCCCGGTGAGGCAACGCCGTGTCCACCGCTGTCTCACGTTCCTCGGGTTCCAGTCTGAGCGCGAAGAGGACCCGGCGCACCGCAGGCTCGCGCGGTTCCGCGCTCTCGCCGGACTCCAAGTCATGAATGATCTGCACATCGACTACGGCCAGCTCGGCCAGCTTCTCCCGGGTCATCCGCGCGTCTTCTCGCCTGCGCTCCAGCAGCGTGGCCAGCCCGGTGCTCACAAGTCGAGGCCTTTCGACGCGGATCACCCTTTCTGAAAACTCTGTCGTCACCACGGTGACCCGCTGGTCGGCTACTCGCGTTGTGCTCCGTTCGGCCGATCGAATACACCTATCCGGTGATGACCGATCAATAGAAACCGCGTAACAATCTGAAACAGGCTGGCGACTCTCGAATCCATCAGCACGCGATGCCGAACAAGGACGACGAGAGAAGGAACCCCGCATGGCCGCAATCGCAACGAGTACCCGCCCCGAGGAGACGAGGGCCACGCGATCGAGCGCTTCCCAACGGGCAAGTGGGTTCGGTGCCGCGTTACGCGCGCTGCGTGCCGCGCCAGAGTCCGCGAAGGTCAGGCCTGAACAACTCGCGATTCTCGAGACGGAGTACCGATCCGCGTGTCACGAGGCCGATGCGCTGTTCGAACACGCGCCATGGTGCAGCAGCCCCGGGGACAAACCCGCCGCACATAACTGCGTGGGCGGGGATGCCCCGTACATCGACGGCATGCACGGGTTGCTGGCCGGAGACCCGGTACCGACTGTCAGCGCGTGCGCTTGGGCCCGTGAGGAAGACGGACTGCAGTCGGTGTCGATCCACCTGCTGTCCGACGGCGACGCGGACGGAGGCGAGGGCTGGTTCAGCGCGGACGCCGCTAGGGCGCTGGCCGCTCAACTCAACGCGGCCGCTGACCTGATCGACGGAGGTGCTGCATGACCGACACCGACGAGAAGATGACGTGGATCGGCGCGCCCGAGACAGTACCTTGTCCGCCTTGGTGCGGTGGCAGGCACGACGAAGCCCATCCGGTCGACCGCGTGCACTGGTCGGTCGAGTCTCTGGCGTTCGAACCGGTGCTCGCCGACGCGGAGTTCGAACGCATCGGCGAGGAAACATTCGAGGTTCCGCTCCGGCTCCTGGTGACGATGACCCAGGGCTTCCGTGAACTCGGTCCACGAGTGACGTTGGCTCCGGAGAGCACCGTGCACGGCAAGGGATTCGCCTTCACCTTGACTGAAGCGGAAAAGGTCGCGCGCGACCTGCTGCGACTTGTCGAAGAAGGTCGCGCGACACTCGCCTGAAACGGAAATGGCCCGGAAGAGCACCGAGCTTGACGTAAGAGAAATCGATTCGACGGGTTCGCCCACCCCGGATTTCCCCTCGGCAGCTTTCGGAACGCGTCAGGATTTCCAGGGGCCGAGCTGCTCCAGCCGGCGACGCTGTTGAAGCGTGGTGGGCGCGTCGAGGGCTGGTAGTGAGGGGTCAGGGGTTCGAGTCCCTTTAGCTCCACAGTACGAAACCCTCCCAAATCAGCGGATTTTCCGCAGGTAAGGGAGGGTTTTCTTGTTCGACCGTCGATCTTCGGTGATCACTTGAAGATCCGCTGCGGGTCGATTCAGGAACCTCTGCTGGAGGATTTCTGAAGGATCGATCTTGTTGCTCTGGCTGCTTGATGATCAGCAACAGGCGTCAGGCCGAGGGCACTTGGGGCTCTTGGCGAAGCAAGGCAGGAAAACCCTCAGCTGCCGCAGGCTCTCACCCTTTCTTCCCCCACCGCGGCGCGGTGGGGGTCAACCAGCTTTCGTGCAGATCCAGCCGACTGTGACGCATTCGGTCGGCCACCAGCCGTGCGGGCTTTGCGCCAGCGCCGCTCGAGACAGCGGAGTAAGCGTCGCTCGACTTCAGGGGCGACATGGCTATAGGTCTCCACGATGCGGTTGTCGAGCCGGTGCCCGAGCCGTCGGGCTTGGGCGATCTCGGGGATACCGTCGGCGATCATCCATGTCTTGTGGCTGTGCCGGAGTCCGTGGAACGTCAGCCCCGGCCGAACCGGTTCGATCGGCACAGCAGCGTCGGGACGTTGAAGGTTTCCGTCCACCGCGGGGCGGAAGACTCTTCGATCGAAGTCACTGCGGCGCAACCAGCAGCGACGCGGACTGGCGAACACGAAGTCATCATCGTGACCGTCCAGGTGATCCCGCAACTGATCGATCAGGAACGGTGGCAGCGTGATGGTGCGTGCCGACGCGGGCGTCTTGGGCGGCCCGAGCCAGAGCCGGTGGTTGCCCTCATGCAAGCAGCCGGTGTCCGGATCGATGACGATGCAGCCGTCGTCGAGGTGCGTGTTGACGCGGCGCAGCCCGGTCAGTTCGCCCCAGCGTGCCCCGGTCCAGCCCGCGGTCACCACCAACAGCCCGTAACAGTGGCCGCCGAGTAGCTCAGCGTTGTCGGAGATCCGGACGACTTGCTCGGGCGTGGCCCAGATCCGTTCCGCGGGAACAGGCGACCGCTCACGGCGCCGACCACGTCGCGCTCTCCTGCGCACGGGATTGACGGCGATGAGCCGCTCGTCGACAGCGTCGTCAAGCATCATCGAGAACACCGTGACAATGCCAGCCACCGTCGACCGGGCGTAACGGCGCCGCAACTCCTTGATCCACAACGTCACCGCCAGGGCGGTGATATCGCCGACCGCGGTACTCCCCCACCGCGGCTCGATCTGGTTACGGATCCGGCTGCGATAGTTCTCCTCGGTGCGGACCTCCACGTCGAGAGTCTCGGTCCACAAGGCCACCCAGGCGGACACGCTGGTCTTCGCCGCCTGCGGATCCAACCAGATACCACGCCGTTGATCGGCCTCAATCTGATTGGCATAGTCATCAGCCAACTTCTTGGTACCGAAACCAGAACGCGACCCGATCCTGCCGTCAGCCGTGGGATAACGGACACGCCACGAGCGCGGGCCGATCTTCTCTGTCCAAGCCATACCAACCTCCCGGACGCCAACGTCGAAAATGGACAGACCCGGTATGCGCCACCGTTTGACAGTTCGCAACTCGGCTACTACCCGTGCAAACGCGATGAAGGCAAGGAACGCAACGCCACGTCGATGAGCTGCAGATTCCTTCGGATTACAAGTCCCCTCCACCGCAAGGTCAGCCAGTGACGCAAAGGGTCGAGTTTCGGCCATCTGTGCAGGTCAGCGCAGGTCTTGCGTTCCATCCAAGTGCCAGGCTGTATCGGGCCGTGTCGGGCTCTACTTCGGCAACGGAGCCCAATCGGAGACGGCGCAAGCGCGGCCTCGCCGCTCTACAGCGGATCCCTGCCATCAACGAGTCCACGGTTACCCGGCAGGGTCACTAGGTGACGCTGGAGCACTGGCCGGCGGTGGCGAAAATGGGATCACAAGAAATGCCTCAGCAACGTCCTCTGAACAGGTAGACAACCAGAGGCGCTGCCCAGGCCGCGCGCCCGCCTGTCAGCGCTCGTGTTGGAGCGCCTCTGGCAGCCCGTATGCCCCGACATCGGCCAGCTTGTCCACGACGTTGAGACATCTATCGCGCATCGCCGCGTCGCCTTGTCGATAGAGCCGGAGAACGACGGTGACAATGTCACAGCTGATAGCCGCGGTAGCCCTGCTTAGATCACCGAGTTCGACACCAGCGTGTTCGACGGCGCGCTCGCAAGCGATGATCGTGGTGGAGGGCAGAAGCCTCAGGCTTTGCTCGAGCGCGTGGAAGAGGTCACCGAAGTTGTCTGGGAAGGCTCGGCTGGTCGCATACGCCACCACGACGCGTTCACTGATCGAGGCAGAGGCTGGTTCGTGGAGGACTCGGATCGCCACAGAGGCGGCTTTGCGGACATCTGGGTCGCCGTCGTCAAATAGCCTGACGAGCTCGGTGGCAGCAAGGTGCGGTGCAGTGGCCATGGTTTGCGCGGCTCCCTGCCGCGCCAGGATCGGCAAGTCGGTGACGTCGGAGGGGCATGCCTCCGGTAGCCGGTCGTTCAATAAGGCGTTGGCCCAGATGTGGCCAGCCCTCACCGCGATGGGGCTGTCTGTTTCGAGCGCATGATTGAGGTGCCGTGCGAAACGCGGACCTGCATCGAAGATGGCCTGCAGCAGCAGCTCGTTAGCGGGGTTTGAATAGTGTATCTCGATCGCACTTGTGGAGAACAGGGCGTCAGCGATATCGAGGGCCTGCTCCAAGTGGCTTGCGAATAGCGCCAAACTAGGACGAGCGGCCTCTGCGCGTACAGACAGGATTGGATCCTGCGCGAGTTCCGCCACAACTGGGAGCAGCCGAGGTCCGTACGTCGCCTCGGCGGCGAGAATCTGACCGATCGTCGCAGCGGCAACTCCACGCGTCGAGTTCATCCCTTCCGTTGCCAGCTCGAAGTCGTCATCGGGTCGTCCTCCCGCGCGTTCCACCGCAGGATCAGCTGCTCGAGCGTAGTGCTCGACCAGGTCGATCAGTGCGTCCGTAGCTTCCTCAGCGGAGTTCGCAATTGCGCGGCACACGGCTTGGCCAGCCGCTTCTCCTACGATATGCCTTGCGTGTTCGCACAGTTCAGTCAGCTCTGCGGTGGTGATCTTGCCAGCGACTGCGTTGACGACTTCGATGATGTTGGATGTCGGCATCTGTTCGTCAAAGGTCAAGGCGAGTTCGGTGAAGCGTTGCGGTTCGATCGTGGCACGGCGACCGAGCAGTTGTGCGAGTTCTCGCGAGCCTCCGACCGCAAAGTTCCGACGAGCGAGTTCCTCCCTCGAACTGTACTTGGCGATAGCTCGCAACCAGTCTTCGTTGGTCATGTGTTCGCCTGCCTTTTCGGGCACCGGCGGGCCAACGAAGTGAGCTTCAACAGGCTCGGGAGGCCGGATAACGGCGCGAGTGAACTTGCGCTCGAGTTCACCTAGCCTGCGTCTGACAGCAGGTGACAGCCGGCTCTCAGACAACGCCGACATCAGCACGTACTGGGTGCACCCCCAGGCTCCATTTCTACCGGGTTTCTTCTCCCAGGCGGGGTAGTAGGCAAGGAGCTTCGTGCCTAGAGCCTCGAGTTGGGCATCGCCGCAGTGCGGTGTGGCCGCCTCGATGAGTAGCCGTGATGCCCAGACGTTGCTGCCCTGCCAGCCCAGTTTCAGGTTTCGGTCGTCCGATCGCAGCCAGTCGATCGCCTCGTCTGCTGCTTGCTCGGCGATGACTGCGTAGGCACGGCACGCGAGAAACCGCGCGACCTCGTGATCACTGCTGCGCAAAGTGGGGATAATGGAGCTCGAGCTGCTCCAAAGGTCATGTGCAGTCGCGCGTAGGGCGATATCGACGCCGTCTAAGACTGCGGCGGTGACTTGATGAGATCGGTAGAACCTGTACGCCCAAGGACTGCCGGCCTTTCGCTCGCCATCGGCGTCCGTGGCAGTGTCGTCCAATACAGTAAGTACGAAGGGGAGCACGTGCTCCAGGTACTGTTGAGGCGCTGCTGTGGCGATCTCGACGATCGTCTTGTCGCCACCGGCACCTCCTGCCTGGTCGATGTAGTCCGGGAACGGGTTGGCGACGTCGTCGGCCTGTGCTCGTTCTCTGGCGCGGTTTAAGTACGCACCGACAACCCGCGCCGCTCCTGCGGGGTCTTCGTCATGCAGGCCGGCAATGATCGACCAGAAGTTGCTGTTGACCGCGATCGGCCCTCGAGCTCCGTCCAACAAGCCGCGGCGGAGCAGCTCAACGGTCAGGTCGACCAGGCTTGGCGACAGAAACCACTCGACCATGGACCGCAGTCGAAGCGTCCACTCGTCAGAGCTGCCGATGAACGGCTTGACCAGTTCAGCGACGCGTTTCCCGCGCTCCCTGGCCGCCCTGATCAGCACGTTGGCCGTGGGTGTAGCCGTCGCAGTCTCCGCGAGCAGCGGCTCCCAACGACCGGCCGAGTCGGCAGCATCGAACCAAGCGGGCTCCATCAGCAGCGCGAGGAGCCGCCCACTACGACGTGAGCCACTGAATGCGAACGGTTCGATCGCCAGCCAGTCGTCTGCCGCGGCCGGCAGGGAACTGAGGACCCCGATCACGACGTCGAGAAGGTTCGAACGAATCGCGTCGCTGGTCAAGAGCCGGACCGCGTCTGTCCGGAACCGCCGTCGATTGACCCCGATGAGGTGTTCGAGGACCTGGCGCAGCTGGGCGCGCCGGAACAGTTGCTGACCCGAGTTCACCACGAAGTCGTGCAGATCTTGTCCCTGGGCGACGAATTCTTGTGCGAACAAGAAGTCGAAGTAGGTCTCATGAAAGAACTGGACGGTGTCGCCGTCATCGCGGAGGATCCCCGCCGAAGCCAGTGCTGGCCGTGCACGTTGCGGAAGCCGATCGAGGAGCGCAGCTGGTGCATGCAGGGTCTCGTGTTCGCTCATGTAGGTCACGAGAGGTGCGATCGCCCCGTGCCAGCCAGCCGCCCCAAGGTCGCCTTCGACCAGCGAACGGAGCTGGCCTGTGAACTGTCGATACAGGTCCGGAAGTGTCCGGTACGGCAGCTCACGAGACTTGGCTTCCAGCCGGAAGAAAACCGCCAGGTGCAGAGGGACTCGCAATAAGTCGAACGTATCCGCCGCTAGTGAGGTCGCGTCGACGCTAAACTCAGCGAGAGCAGCACGTACCGCGGTGGCATCAAGGTCCCCGACCTCGAGCTGCTCGACCTTGTCCTCGTCGAGTAGCAGAAACCTCATTCTCGGATCATCCAAAAGATCAGCTGTACGCACGACGAGGACGACCTTCATTCGGCCGTGCCTACTCGCCTGTTCGACCGCCTCGGCGACGGCGTGGTAGCTGTCGGGGATCCGGCCGCTGTACGTACTCACCGCATCGAGCTGATCAATGACGAGTACGGTCGGTCCACCGCCGGCTGCCGTAGCCAGGACGTCCACAGGGGATGACCGCAGGTCTGCTGCCTTCCCTAGTGCCGCGGCGTTTCGGCATACCCTGTCGACCGCGTCCATGCGCACTACCGCGGCCGTCCAGCCGGCCTCGGTCAGCTGTTTCACAGCCTCGGCCGCGACCGTGCTCTTGCCTGAACCGGCACGACCGTGCATCACAACAACTGGACGGCCATCATCTGCAGTCAACCGGTCGGCCAGAAGTGACGCTCCAGGATGAGCAGCCATGACCGGCGGCCGCGTGATCCGGTTCCGCCGGTAGTTCCTGTCCACGGTATCACTGATCGCCTCATCGTCCCGTGCTGGCGGGACGACACCGTTACCCTCGGGGTGAATAACCACGTAGGTGTTGTTTTGCGTGTTGTGATCGCCAACCTGCACGCCTTCGCTTTGGCTGACGTCGACACGCCGCGCCAGCTCCGACGGGGTCGGACCGCGGTCCTGTCGATCTCGGGAGAACACTGTTAACTACCGGTCGAAGTGGTTGGTCTGCGTGTTGTGGTCACCGATCTGGACCCCACGACCATCTCGAACTTCGACCGTATACTTTCCGGCCACCTCCATTGCTGGTCGCGTTGCAGCCCCACCCTCGGTTCTGTGTTCGCGCTGCAGCTGGCGTAGCGAGACGATCAGAGCGATTGCCCCGAGAATCAGTCCTGCGATGCCTGCAACCCAGCTCAGTGCTTCGACCACCGGCCGATATGGATGGTTTTCCTCCCACAGCCAGTTCAATGCGCCAAGCTGCCACGCTCCCCAGAGCACCAGGCCGACAGCAGCCATGCCTCCGAGCCACCAGAAGCGGCGTCCAAGCCTGCCCATACGACCTCCCCAGCCGACGCTTCGCCACCGACTTCGTCCCAGATTAATCGTTGGCTGCACGAAGATCGCTACGGCGCTACCAGACTGTAGATCGAGCCTCAGATGTCTCCGACAGCACAGTTCGGCGGATTCTGGCGCTAGCCAACCACCGGAGAACGCGATGTGATGGTCCTGAATAGCTCAAGCGGTGCCTGACACTCCGATGCGAGTGCAAGTTCGTCTACCTGGGTTTCGGTGCGAATGAGTTCGATGGCGCGAGGCAACAGAGACGGCCGCTCCAGCAGGGGCATCGGGCCAGGCTCGCGGCGCCGCCATCCTTTGGACGACACCGTGACCATCGCGTTGCGATAGGTGACGTCACTCATGACACCGAGCGTTCGCGCCCGGAACAAGAGGGCTTGCAGGCTGACGTTCCAGTGCTGCTTGAGCTGGCCGAGTCGTCGCCAGTCCGCCCTGCTTGGCAGCTGTTCGGCGATCTCATCTGCCGGCATCAAGAACTCCGCGGCAAAGCGGTGCGCTTGATCCTCGACGATCCGGCCCCCTGGTTCGGCGTCCACATGCATCACCAAGTGCCCGAGCTCGTGTGCCACGTCGAAGCGTTGGCGGTAGTAGTCGTCCTTCAATGGATTGAGCAGGATAATCGGCCACTCGGGCGTGTCGAAGGAGTAAGCGTCGACCGTCGCGTTGTCCAGGGGACTGAACACGACAAGGCTGCCGTGACTCTCCGCCAGCCTGACAAGATGTCCAACTGGCCCTGACGGCATTTCCCATTGCTTCCGCAGCAGTAGCGCCGCCTCCTCCGGTGCGCGGCCACTGGTTTCTTCGGTTGATACCGGGTAGCTGGGCAGATCGCGTTTGGGGAACTCGACATGCCGCTCGATCGTGGTCGCGATGTCGACGGCGAGGCATCCGTAGGAGTAGGCCTGATCCCGCGAGATCTGACTGGTCGATCTCAATGATCGGAAATGCGGAGCGGTGGCGGCGATCGGGAACGACTGCTTCCTGGCCAGGAAGAATCCCGGGTCGACCTCCAATGCCATCGCCAGGGCGCCCACCGTGGCCGGCGCCGGTCGCTTCATCCCGCTCTCGTATGCCGCGACCGCTGTAGGCGTCTTCTGGATCAACGCCGCTAGAGCGTTCTTCCGTAAGCCCGCCAGTTGTCGAGCCAGGGTCAGGCGACCGCCGTCGAAGAAGGCGGCGATATCGCCCAGCCGTTCAGTCATGCGTCACCAATAGCACGTGGTCCGCCGTCACCGCGCGCCGACCTCCGGACTCGCACGTCCGCGTCAGCAGCATCTCCGGACGGCGGGAGAATCGGGTCGACCGGCTGGGGCCGCACTCCGCTCTTCTGGGGCCCAGGCGGCAGATCCAGCAGATCCTCCCGCCATGCCCAGGCATCGCCACGGTCAGAGTTCCACCGGATGCGACCGAAGTACAACTCGAAGTCGACGGTCACCGGGTCCATCGCATGTGCGAGAACCAAGGTCTTCCGGAGATCACGCTCGTCGTCCGGAAGGCCTTCCAACGGAGGCAAGCCGGGGATCGCCGTGACGGGGAACAGGCCACCGTCGTCCTCGGAGTGAGGCTGACGTGCAACTGTCTGCTTCGTGTCGCTTTTCTCCGGCCAGCGAATCTTCCTGACCTGCCCGAACTTGTAAGAGGCCAGCAGCCACCGCCAACCATCGACCGCCCAGCCAGGAGATCCGTTGAGGTCATGTCGGACCACGGTGCCCGCCGGCAGCAACGGTATTGACTGGAAGTCCCGGCCAGCGATGCCATCAGCCAGAACGTCGCGCCCCACTGACTCCTGTCCCGGCTGTGCCGCGAAGTCCCCGCACTGAAAGACCCGGTCGAGACGATCCAGCAGATAGATGTAGGCGTTGTAGCCGATCCAGGATTGCTTGTGGCCACCTGCGGGGTTGTAGTCCTGGCGCACCTGCTGGTAGGCCGACCTGTGCGCCCAGGCGATGCCATCCAGTACGCCAGAGCCACGCAACATGCCCAAAACCCTCGCCTGCTCAGTCACGAGACCGAACTCTACCCCAATGCAGTATCAAGTGCTCGAAAATGAACCAAGTGCGGCAGCTGCTTCCAGTCCCGTCAGTCGCGCTTGGCAATACAGCCGAGCTCTTCGCTTCGAAAGTGGTCGAGCGAGCACCCGCGGCAACGAGCCCCCGTTGCACCACCCACCAGTCTCAGGCCAACGGGATCTTGTTTATCCCTCGATCAGCTGAGCGCCCGACGCCACCGCCATCACCGCCCTCTGGTCAACCCGGTGGTGGCCCCAGGGCTGTTCGAGGCGTTCGGCGCAGGTCACCGAGAAGTTGGTCGAGCGCGTCATCGCGAGGTTCCCCGGCGTTGAGATGGTTCGGACGGCTGCAGGCGATGATCGGAGCGTTGCAGGCGGGGCTCATCATGGAGTACCGGGCCAGCTGCGGCGACAGCAGGCCAGCGCTCGCCAGTCGTGGCGGCCGAACTCCGCCACGCCGAGCATGCGGCAGGCGTCTTTCGGGGTGGCTGGATCGCAACCGACCTGACATCGACACGAGGAGACGCTGCTGGTCCGGTTATGTCACAACGCCTTCGAATGACACGGCCGTCGCCGAAATTCACTGGCCGGGCCGTGCATCAGCCGGCAAAGAATGAGCCCGTGGTGCTTTTCTCTTCGGCGGCGGGTTCTGCGCTCTTGCTGGCGTCTTTCAAGTCCTGGATCAGGGAGTCGTCGAGGCTTTCGTGCTCGGCGTAGCGCTGCAGGCAGGTGATGACACGTTGCGGACCGCTTCGGTTCAGCGCCTCATCGTCGAGCTGGAATCGATGCAGGTTTCCCGTGTCCTCGGGCGACTGCTGGTGGATGGTGCCGCGCACCGTACGCCGGGGATCCCGGTGCGTTCTGATCAGCCCGTATCGGGCCAGCATGCGGTGCGCCTCGAAGCCGCGGTCGAGATTGAACGTGGTTTCACGGAAGGAGCTGGTGAGGAACACTCCGTTGGCCGCGTGCTGGCCGGGGAATGACTGAGCCATGAGCCGCAGCACCAGGTAAGTGATGATTTCGTTGTCGTTGAGCGCGTCGATCCAGCCATTGAGGAAGAACTCCACCGGGATGGTCGTGATCTTCCGGCGAGCGCTGCCCGCCCCGAGCTCTGGGACTGTGTACCTGACCCGCCCGGCGGCACCGTCGTTGAGACGTCCTTCATCCAGAACCCAGAATGACTCGTACCGGTTGTGCGCCCCACGCGGTTTCCGCAGTTCTATACGCCCATGCTCTTGCAGTCGATCAAGGGCCGAGTGCAACTGGCGAAGCCGGTTGCGTCTCCGATCTCCAGCGAAGGTCGTTCGACGCGTTGAATCCTTGGTCGGCAGCGCCGAGAAAGTGATCCAGCTCGATAGCTCGCCGCCCGCGACGGACGATTTCGCATCCAACGGAAGCATCGTCCGGGCCACCAAGGCAGCCCCCGTGCGACTCGGGGGACGAGCCTGCAGCTCGAACAACACCAACAGCAGCACTTTCAGCGCCGCCCCCTTGGAAGTGCTGATGTGCTGAATCCGCGTCGGCCCTTCCTCATCGTCGTCCCGGCCGAACAACGCCGACCGCACTCTGACCATACGTAGCGGCTCGTCGATCGAACGCACGGCCACCAAAGCCCGCCGGGCCTTCGTGGCAGCGTCGAAGGCGCTGGCGCTGTCACGCGGCGGCGTGTCCAGCAGGCTCTCCAGGCGGGCGATCCGTTTGGAGATGCGTTCCGGCATCGGCCGCGGGGTGCGTTCCATCCAACCCTCCCCATGATCAACTAACCAATTTCATGATCATCAAGATTAATTCAAGCGGATAGACCGGAGCAGATAGACCGCTCCGTAGTTCGTTACACGGTTAGCCAACTACGGAGCAGTCTATCCGTTATTTGAGGGGGCGTGACAACGGCATGTTTCCTGGTCACAGTGGTGTTCTACAGGTGACACAACGCCTGAATGATGAGATGAGAACCAAGGACACCACGACATGGCCGTCTGAAGTGAGCATCACACCTAGGTGCTCGCATCCCCCATCAGCCACACCATGTACGCTGAGTCACAGACCTTCCGGTCTGCGTGCGAGCCTGACAAGCTCACGCGCGATATCCGAGCACAGATTGAACATCCTTCACGGAGCGAAAGCCGTGCCAGCCTGTTCTTGGCGGATCGGCAGTGTGGTTAGTCGTGCATGAGTCGGCAACGTGTCCGGACATGTACCCGTCCAGCGAGCCTGGACACCTGTGTTCCGTTTGGCGCGGTACAGCACCATCGAGGCCGGAACCCAGGAGCAACACCCGCCGACGAGTGTCGGCATGTGCAGTACCTCGTACTTCACCTTTACCGGCTGGTGGAGACGCCTCGGCTCTGCTAGCGGTGAGGGTTGCGCGTGTCAGAGTTCGTTGCTCGTGTCGAGACCATGTCCACAACCAGTGTCGTGGTCGCATGGGTCCTTGGCATGACCGTGATCTTCGGTATTTGGCTCGTCTTGCGCCCGTTCCGCGACAAAGTGATGCCAGGCGGCCGGATCCGGATCAAAGCGCTGTTCTTCGAGATCGAAATCGGCCCGCCTGCGCCGACTCCCAAGGATGCCGCGGGCGAGACCTCCGAGCAGCAACCACCCGCTAGCGACGTGTCAAAACTGGCCGACTCCGACCCGCCGAGTTGAAACAACGACCTACTCCCTTAGGGCGTGTTCTCCCCACAACCGGCACGATCGTCCTCGTCTCGAAGTCTTCCCCGCACGGCTGAGACTGGTCCGAGAAAGTGCCCTCCATCTACGACGTACCGCGTCAGCAGCAATGAACCTCCTGCTAAGACCCGAGATCTCACACCAATTTACCTGGAGCAGTCCTGGAGCACGCCGTCGATTACAACAGCGCCCTACGACACCGGACCGCATCGAACAGAGCACAACTGCGTCAGCCGACCAGCTGGTTCTCGATAACCGCAGGTCATCGCCCTGCCCGGACCTGGCAGTGAGGGGTCAGGGTTCGAGTCCCCTTAGCTCCACCGGAAGTTCGACTTTCATGCTCTGACCTGCAATCTGTTCGTAGAGTAACCCTCTCGCTCGAAACGTGAGCGAGAGGGTTTTCCTGGTCAGGTCCCGTTTTCGGGTTCTAATGTCCCAAGGTGTCGCGCCTGCCGTGACAGGTGATGTTTAGGTCAGGGTGTTGCTGACCAAAGGTTCGTGGTCAGTGATGCGGCTGTCGGCGATGCAGAGCCGACGGAAGAGAGCATGGTTGAGTAGCCGGCGATGGTCGTCGTCGCGGGCCTGGTAAACCTGGACTGCGGTGAGGAAGGTCGTCGTTCGCGGTGACCTGGTAGTCGGGTCCGCCTTTGGAGCAGCAGAATCGCCACGTCGAGCGTGTCGGCGGTCGCGACAGGGTCGCCGCCGCCGAGCTCAAGACACGTCCCGGGTGTGGAGCCCATCGGAAGCTTCGATCGCGGCGTCCTGACCGATAGTCGTGGCGGTTCCACCGGTGCCGCCGCTTTCTCCAGCGGAGTCAAGGCGGCGCTGGCACGCCAGGGCATCACAGCATGTGCATCGGTGGCCGAGTAGAAGCCTCAAGACCCGGTAAGCGGCGTCCCGGCGGGTCTTCGTCCTGGCCAGGACGCTGATCGCGACGAGGCCCGAGGTGACGGCGAACAAGACTATCGCGGCGCTGCACGCGACGGCCGCCAGCGTAGACAGTTGTGTCACGGCCAGCGCGTAGCAGCCGACAACTGCTCTGGCCCTCATGGTTGTCATGAGTCAACAGTGGCTCGCCTGGTGTCCGGTTTGGTCCGGCCGCCGAAGCCGGACGCGAGACCACCTAAGATTGGGCGTCAATTTCCCAGCATGATTGAGCGCCCGAGGAGTGCCGCACGTGGACCCGCGTCTCACATTTGCTGCACACCTGCGCGAGTTACGAGTACTGGTGGGCGAGCCGAGCTATCGGGAATTGGAAGTTTGCGCCAGCAGGCTGCCTGGAGCCAGGCTGGCCAGAGCCACCATCAGCGACTTGTTGAGTGGCAGAGCCTCACGGTGGCCCACGGTGGAATCATTCGTGTTGGCATGCGAGCGATATGCCAAGGACAGACGAGCAGGCGTACCACCCGAGTCATTCGATCTGGCTCGTTGGCGGGCGGACTTCGACGCGACTCGGCGCCTGGAAGCGGATCTGGGCGGGGGACCGTTGCGAGAGCCGTACCGGCCGGCCGACAGCGCGGAAACACCGGTGCGGCTGTTGCGTGCGGAATACGCGTTGGTGCCGTTCCAGGCACGTGATGAACTGACTGTGCTGCTGGAATGGTGCCGTCAGGTCGTCGAGGGTGACCGAACGGGCATCGCGGTCGTGGACGGAATTGGCGGCGCGGGCAAAACCCGACTGGTGCTCGAGTTGGCCAACCGATTCCGGCAGAGGGGCTGGCACTCGGGCGTGCTGCCCAAGGGCGCCGATCCGACTTCGTTGACGACCGTGAGCACACCCCTCCTGGTAGTGGTGGACTACGCGGACGGTCGGGTCAGCGAGGTGACGAACCTGCTAAAACTGCTGCGTGCCGGACGAGAGCGGCCGTCGGTCGTGGTGCTTACAGCTCGGTCCGCCGCCGGCCAGTGGTTCACCGACATCGTGGGTGCCCTGGACGACGACCGGCATTCCTACCGACGTGAGGAAATCAACCTTCCGGACGAGCACCCGAGCACGACGGACATATTTCTCCGGACCATCGCCGCGCTGGCTCCCAACGGCCGGGTGTCGATTCCGCTCACACCAAGTACCGCCATCCGATGGACGACGCTTGACCTCGTGCTCCTCGGGTGGATCGCCGCTTCCGGTGTCACCACACTGCCTACCACCCAAACCGAACTGTACGACGAAGCGTTGCGGCACGAAGAGAACTACTGGTGCAAGGTGTATACGGAGCTGGCGGGCCGTACACCTGACCGGAGACTGCTGCGCACCGCCGCGGCCTGTGTGTCGCTCGTGGCCGCAGACGAAAAGCAGGCGGGTCGGGTGCTAACCGCCATCGACGACCTGAACGACGACCCAACGGAACGACGCCTCATCCGGCGCACGCTGCAGACTTGTCTCAGCCCGGCCAGCGGGGAAGGGCTCGCAGTCCGCCCCGATCCGATCGGCGACCACCTGCTGCTCAGCGAACTCGCTCGAGACGAATCACTGCTCCACGCGACGCTCGCTCACGCTGGTGAGCAGCGGATTGACACCGCGATCGCCATTCTGGACAGGGCCGGACAGCGCGAGCCGGCCACCACCGTCCCCATGATCACCGCAATCCTCGGTGCCGAGCCGACACGGTGGCGAGCCGCGTTCGCCGTGGCGATCCGACAGCCCGGGCCAGCGCTCACCGCACTGTGCGACGTCGTCTCCCGTCCTTCGACCGCCATTCCGCTGGATTCCCTCTCTGCCGAACTGCCACTCAGGACCGTGCCGATGTACGAACTCGGCCTCATCGTCGACAAGACCCGCCTGGACGACGCGCGGCGGACCGGAGCGCCTCGGCATATTGTCGCCGCGCTTCTCGTACAGGTCGCAGAGCGTGCCCGCTATGCCGGTGACCCGACTACCGGCTTCGCCGCGATCACCGAAGCGGTTGGTCACTACCGGGAACTCGTGATCACCGAGCCCGCCGGCTACGAGCGCGATCTGGCAATGTCCCTGGAACGCCAGGCCGTGTTCCAGGTCCAGCTGGGACATCCACAAGAGGCGCTGACGACCACCGAGGAGGCCGTCTCACGTTACCGGCTGATGGCGCGGACAGAGCTCGGAACGGGTCTGCCCCAACTGGCAAGCGGGGTGGCTAGCCTCGCCAACCGACTGCTCGCTCTGGGGCGTCATGAGAATGCGCTCGCAGCCGCTGAAGAGGCCGTGGACATCCATCAACGCCTGACCACGCCTGACTCGACCTTTCGCCGACGTGAACGGGCCAGAGCGTGGTCGATCCTCGGCGCGACCCGGACCGACCTGGGCATTCATCAGAAGGCACTAGACGCGACCGAAGAAGCAGTGACGCTTTATCGGCAGCTCGCCGCTGACGACCCGGCGGGCTTCCTGGCCGATCTCGCTGGTTCGCTGGCCAACCTCGGTGTGCAGTTATCCGACGTGGATCGACTGGGTGAGGCGCTCAACGCGGCGGTGGAGGCCGTCCACATTCACGAATATCTGGCCGACGCCAACCCCGCCGTCCATCTTCCGGATCTCGCGGCGGCGTTGACCAACCTCGGCAATCGTTTGTCCGAAGTAGACATCCGGGGTGCCCTCGCGGTCGTCACGAAGGCCGTTGACATCTACCGGCGACTGGCGGGATCGGGACGGGCCGGACATAGGGCTCACTTCGCCGCGTCGCTCATCAGCCTGAGCAAATGCCAGATGGCTGTCAAACAGTGGGAAGAAGCGCTCGAAACCGCGCAGGAAGCCGTGGACAGCTGCCGGCAGCTGTTCATAATGAATCCGGACGCCGACATTCGACACCTGGCCATAGCCACCCTCACGCTCAGTCTCGCCCTGACGTGCACGAACCATCACGAGAAGGCGCTCGAAGCGGCAGAAGAAGCCGTTACCCTTCATCGGCGACTCGCCGCAGCGAACCGGGTCGCTCACCTGAGCGGACTGGCCAACGCACTGAACGCTCTCAAAAACGCACGATCGGATCTGGGGCGGCACGGGGAAGCGCTGGAAGCAGCGGAAGAAATACTCGCCCTGTACCGGCGTCTCGTCCGACTCGACCCGGCACGCCACCAGCGGCACCTTGCCGACTCGATGTTCTCCGTCAGTCGTCTGCTCTCCGGGACGGAGCGTCGCGACGAGGAGTTCGCCGCTGGAGAGGAAGCCACGGCACTGTATCGACAATTGGCGGAGGGGAACCCCACTGTTGACGACCTGTCCAAGTTCGGCGCCGCACTGATCAGCTTTGGCCTGAGTCTGGTAGATCTCGGGCAGTGGCGACGTGCGCACCAGTGTGCCGTAGAAGCCGTCGACCTCTTCGAACGTCTGACCGACGTGAATTCCGCCAGACACCTTCCTGATCTGGCTCGTGCACGGGACTTACTCGGAGCGGTCCAGACCAGCTTGGGATGGTTCGATGACGGGCTGGCATCTGCGAAGAATGCCGTTGGTCTGTATCGCGAACTGGCTGACGCCGACTGGAACGCCTACCTGCCTGACCTTGCCGCGTCGCTGCACAACCTCGGCGTCGTTTGCTCCGAGATGGACCGGCTGCAAGAGGCACTGCTCGCCGCTGAGGAGGCTGTCCAGCTCTATCAGGAACTGACTGCGGACGACGTGTTGGCTTATCTGCCCCAGTTTCCCAACGCTTTGAGCGGTCTCAGCGATGCCTTGTCCGCGCTGGAGCGGCGGGAGGACGCGCTGATGGTCGCTGAGGAAGCCGTCGCGCTATACGAGCAACTCGACGAGCTGAGCCGAGTCCGGCTTTTGCCTGAGTGGGCGAGTTCACTGATCACTCTCGGCAGCAGACTGGGAGCGGAGGGTCGGCATCAGGAGGCGGTCGCGACCGCAGAACAAGGTGTTGCGATCCAGCGCCAGCTGGCCGAGGAGAATCCGACCGCGCACCTTTCCAAACTTGCCGACTCACTGAATAATTTCGGCGTTTACCTGTCCCGCGTGGATCGGCCCCACGACGCGACCGCGGCAATGTCGGAGTCTGTCGCGCTGTACCGTCAGCTTGCCGAAGCGGATCCGGTCGCACACCTTCCCCGTTTTTGCGTTGTACTGAACACACTCAGCAAACAGTTCGACGTGGACGAGAACGACGAGGCCGCCGGTAAGGTGTGGGACGACGCGATCAACGCTGTGCCGCCCGGACCGGCGCGCTCAGAGCTACGCACTGCCCTGGCGCGGCGGTGGGCAGCGGCGGACCATACCGAGTCGGCACTGGAACAGGTGTTCCGCGCCGTGGCCGAACTGGAGGACCCAGCGCTCGACACGGCCGATGCAGAGGCACACGCCTTCCGTGTCAGACAATCGATCCGTGACGTCGTCATTGAGTACGGCATGATCTCCGACGGCTTGCCAACGTGGGCGGTGCGGCCGATTCCACGAGCTCAGCTCGAACTTTGTGACGCGATGGAAACAGTCGAGGACTGGATCACCGCACGGAAGCTGTTGTGCGAGTACAAGGAGGTGTTCGACGACCTCGAGTTCGCCGCGAACGTGGAGATCATCGCAGCTCTCCGGTCAAATACCTCGATCGAACGCAAGCTGGGTGTACCGCTGAAGGTGATCGCGCGAGACGGGTTCGACGCGTACGTGGCCGATCAGGACGCCCGCCACGCTGAGCACGAACTGCTGAAGTCCTGGCTCGCAATGCCGAGCCGGGATGACTTCGTACGATTCTACCGCACGCACTGGGAAGCGCTCTCGCGCGACAGCTGCCAGCGGCGTCTGGCCACCTTCGACGATCCAGCGACGCCAGTTGGTCTCGCGGTCCTGGCCCTCGGGACCACTCTGTCCCCGGATGACGTGTTGGCCATCGTCACCGATTCCGCGACGGCCACGGACGCCGCGTT
Organism: Amycolatopsis sp. w19; assembly: GCF_051373225.1. NCBI lineage: Bacteria > Bacillati > Actinomycetota > Actinomycetes > Pseudonocardiales > Pseudonocardiaceae > Amycolatopsis > Amycolatopsis sp. w19. Next base: position 113,429 of record NZ_JBPQFM010000006.1, read on the forward strand.
CCAAGCCATCGAGACTGGGCACCTCGGTCGGCTCTGGGCCATCGCCGAAACGGCGCCCGAGTTGCGGACAACACCGACCACCTGGGGATTGATCGTCGTCGGTCACCTGCTAGACCAGGGTCGGCCGGACGCGGCGATGGATATCGGCCGTCAACTCGCCGAGTTGGGCACCCCAATTGTTCGCCGGGCGCACGCCGCACGGCTGCGTGCGCTCCTGAAGTGCCGACCGGAGCTGGCCGAACTGCCAGAACTGATCAACATCATCGACCACACGCCATCCGGCTGACGTCCCGGTAGCGGAGGAGCGGTGGCCGAGCGCCTCAGAGTATTGGACTGGCTGCGGAAGAGGCGCCTCATTGTTGAGGCATCAAACCCGCACGCCGCCAGCTCAGGTCGAGCTGGCTGTCCCGCTGATTCGGCTCTGATCACCGCCACAAGCAACCGAGAGCGTGCGGCTCCGATGCGGAACCTCCGGCGAAGGGTGTCCGCGGATATTGGCCGACGACGAGCCTCCTAATGCCGAGCATCCTCCGCCCGTGCCTGCTTAAATAGATCGTCGTCCGCCGCAGTCGGTGTTAGCTGCTTGCTGGGCTGATCGACAATATCGTCGCCTGACTTCGAGTTGATCAAGGGTCGTGATGAGACGCTTTCCTTGATCTGTGTGACCATCGCCGGAGGCACTGGCTGCGTCGTCGCGTCTGCTGGGCACGCCGTCGACAGGGCACTCAACAGATCGGGGCCGACCTCTGCCCAGCCGATCAGCAGCAATGGGCCTACAGCGTCGAAGGCGGCCTTGCCGTAGTCGCCGACTACCACCCATCCTCTTGACATCGAGCCGCCCTCAACTCTCACACCAATTTTCCTGGAGCAGCCCTGGAGCACGACGTCGGTTACAACAGCGCCCAACGACACCGAACCGCATCAAACACAGCGCAACTGCGGCAGCCGACCAGCGGGTTCTCGATAACCGCAGGTCAGCGCCCTGCTTGATCCTCACTGGCAGTGAGGGGGTCAGGGGTTCGAGTCCCCTTAGCTCCACAGTACGGAAACCCTCCCTTATCTGCGGAAACTTCCGCAGATAAGGGAGGGTTTTCTCGTTTGATCGATGATCTTCGGTGATCACCTGAAGATCCACTACGGATCGATTCAGGAACCTTTGCTGGAGGATCGATCTTGCTGCTCTACCTGCTCGATGACCAGCAGCAGGCGCCAGGCCGAGGGCGCGCGGGGCTCGCGGTGAAGCGAGGCAGGGGAACGTCTCAGCTACTCGATGTCGGGATCGTCGCCCTCGTGGTTGGGGTTGGCGTGGTGGCGGGTGTGCTTGCCCATCCACCAGCCATAGCTCATGCCGACGATCCCACCGAACGCGTAACCGGCGCGGTCGTTGGCCCGCCCGGTGCGGAAGACCTGGTTGTGCCCGGCGTCGTGACCGAGGAACGCGATCTGCGCGAACATCACGCGAAGAACACCGCCGTGACCAGCTGCCACCAAGAATCGCCCAGCAGCACGAACGCCGCACAGCCGCCGGCGAACGCCAGCAAGGTCAGGCTGATCTTCGCCGCGTAGTAGCCGTAGCGCCGGTCAAGCAGGCCTTCACGCCGCACAAGGCGGCTGAGAGCACCGAAGATACGTCCATGGGGGTCCTTCCCGAGTCCTGCGGCGCCGGGGACTGGGGCGGCCCCTCAATACCGGATCCGGATTCCCGGCCGCGCCGCCGACCAAACCGGACCGGACCGGCGTCTCAAGCGAACGGGATGGACTTCCGGCTCCACTTGGTCATGGTGGCCAGCCCGGAGTTGAGCAGGCGCACGACCTGGGCCCGGGACCAGCCCGTCTCCGCGGCGACCTCGGCGATCGGCCGGTGCCGGACCGCCACCGACCAGACGGTGAAGCGCTGGCGGGGCGGCAGGAGCTCCAGTTCGTCCCGCACCACGGCGTCGGCCAGGGCGTCGTCGAACACCGCCGGGTCACACCGACGGCTGCGGGCCCGCAGGGCGGTCGCCACGGCGACCCGGCCATGCCGCGCCGTGGCCAGGCGGTGACCGTGGGAATCCGGAGCGCCGGCGGACGAGACCACAAGTTCGGGGACCAGGCGGGTGCACAGCCGAGCGGCGGCACCGGGCGACCGGCCGGTGCGGCGCGCGAGGACGTACACCATGTCGAGGATGCGATCCACGTCGCTGGCCTCGGCGCTGCGGACCCGCGGAGGTTCGACGAGGCGGTGGTCCCCCGCCCCGGTCACCGGCCCGTCCCGGCTGGGACGCAGCAGGCGATACCCGCGGCTTCCAGCGCCTTCCTCAGGTCCTCGTCGGCGGTCAGGACCCGGATGCCACGCCGGTCCCGGGTGAAGGCGGCCCGCACGCTGCCGACGACATCCGCGGCCGTGAGCGTGCAGGCCGGCGCAGGCGAGGAACGTGGTCGGAGCGAGGTCCACGACGAGCGCCACTGGCCGCTGAGCGATGGCGTCGGCCAGCGATTCACTCAGGGCGGGGGTGGTGGACAGGTCGAGTGCGCCGGCCGCGGTGAGCACGAGGACGTCTCCGTGGCGCATCGACGTGAGCCGCAGCAGCGGCCGGGAAACAGAGGTGCCCAGGCGTGGTCTGAGGCCATAGCCAAGTTCGGACTGGTTCACGATCAGCTCCTATGCTGACCTCCGCGGCGCGGAAGACGGCCAGCTGTCGATCGGTGATCGTCGCGAGCGCGTGGTCTCGGCCCTCCCTGCGCGGTACCCACAGCTTAAGCCCTCACCGGCGTCTCGGCACGCGGGCCGGCGGGATGTTGCCACTTGCTGTAGGTACCGAAGGTGCGGACGGCGAAGTCCGTCAGCTCCCGGGGTCAGGTCGATGGCACCGCTGCCCACCGCTTCGTCATGGCCATGGCGTTTCGCGCCTCCGGCGGAGCCGGACCGGCGTGAGGATTGGCAGTCCGGCCGAGGGACGGAGCCGGGCCGTGGACGCGCGACTCTTGCGGCTGGAGGGTGACGCACTCACCTTTGGTGTGGAGGAGGAATTCGTCCTCGCCGACCCCGTGACCGGCGCGGTGGCGCTCGCGGCGTCCCGCGTCCTGGAACTGCTCGACGGTGAATCCGCGGTGATGGCGGAGTTCCTGCGCTTCCGGATCGAAACCGCCACCGTCGTCCACACCGGCCTCGACGAGCTCCGGACAGAGCTGCCGGGTTGCGCGGCCTGGCGGCCGGCGCGGCCGCCGACGCTATTCAGCTGGCGTTCGTCTCGGCCCCGGTCGCGGTGTCCAGAGCGGACCGGACGACGGCGAAGTCGAGGAGACCTTGCCGGATTTCGACCGGGCGGACGGCTCTTTCCGCTGCGTTGGTTGGTGAACGACACCGGGCGTGGCGAGCACTGCTGCTGATGGGCCACCACCTCATCGCCCGGTGCCCGAAGGGAGGCTCGGCGGACGGGCATCGCCCCGGCTGCGCAAGGGCGGGGACTCCGTCCGGCACCAGGCCGAGCCGCCGGCTCCTGACTGTCCTCACCAGACCACCACAGGCCCGGCGGCGTGCACGTCATCGGTCGCCGGGGTCCGGGGCGCGGTCTTCCGGCTCGGCAGGAGGAGCGGCTCCCGCAGGCGAGCGGTTCTCCGGCCGGGTGGTCAGGCTGCGCACGCCCGAGTTGAAGACGGCGAGCAGGGGCACGGCGAGCAACGCGCCGACGATCCCGGCGGTGACGAGCCCGATGGCGAGGGCGAGGACGACGGCCAGGGGGTGCAGCCGGACGGCCCGGCCGAGCAGCAGTGGTTGCAGGACATGGCTTTCCACCTGCATGACGCCGACGACGACGGCGAGCACGATGACGGCCGTCCAGACGCCGTTGGCCACCAGGGCCACGAGGACGGCGATCCCGCCGGCGATCACCGAGCCGATGACGGGGACGAACGCGCCGAGGAAGACCAGCGTGCTCAGCGGAGCCGCCAAGGGGACCCCGAGGATCACCAGGCCGAGGCCGATGCCGGCGGCGTCGGCGAACGCGACGGCGGCGGTACCGCGGATGTAGTGCGCCAGCGTGGTGAACCCGCTGCGCCCGGCGGCGTCGACGCGCTCCCGCAGGCGGGCGGGCACACCCCGGATGAGGAACGCCCAGATCGTGTTTCCCTGGGCGAGGAAGAAGATCAGGCAGAACACCGTGAGCAGGGCCTCGGCGAGCAGTTCCCCGACGGTGACCGCGGTCGTGAGGGCGCCCGAGGCGATCACGGACTTGTTCCGGCCGAGCATGGCGGTCAAGTTGCCGAGCAGCTGGTCGAGCTGGCCCTGGCTCAGGTGCGGCGGGCCGGTCCGCAGCCAGGTGTGCAGGTCGGTCAGGCTCACGGTGATCTGGTCGATCAGCGCGGGCATGCCCACGGTGACGGTGATGACGACGAACGTCACGACCCCGCCGGCCAGCGCGATGCCCACGATCAGCACGATCGCGGTGGCCAGTGCGCGCGGGACCTTCCTGGCCGCGAGCCAGGTGACAGCGGGCGAGAACAGCCCGGCGAGCAGCAGTGCCACCGCGACCGGGACGACCACCGAGGCCAGCCGGGTGGCCACGAAGCCGAGGACGGTCAGGGCCACCGCCACGACCAGCAGGCGCCACGAGACCGCGGCGGCGACGCGGAGCCCGTACGGCACCGGAGAAGACCCGGGGCCGTCCGGCGGATCAGCGCGCTGTGGTGAGGGGGAATTCATGAAGATCCTGCTCCTGGCGGTGGCCGGGCACGAGGCCGGCCGGGTGAGAGCGGGGTCCGGGCGCGCTGTTCCCCGAGCATACCGCCGGGCGGGTGCCCCCGCGGGCCGGTGGAGCACCCGGGAGCCGGGCCGCGGCAGCCGTCCGGGGTGTCGCCGAGGTAGGGCCGCAGCCGCTCGGCCAGCACCCGGCGGGGCACCGCGGCGGGCGGTTCGGCAGGCGCATGGCCGGGGGGACGCCCGACGGCGGTGTCGGCGACGAACCGCGCCACCGCGTCCGGGGCGGGTACGACGTCGTCGCCGTGGTGCGCGAGGACGATCGGGGCCGCGCCGGGGTCGGTTTCCACCGCGAGGGACCACCCCCGGCGTTCGTTCCAGACCAGCATGACGTCGTGACCGGGCCGGCCGGGCCATCGCCGCGGCAGCCCGAGGTAGGCGGTGGCGGTGTCGCTGATCTCCACCGTGGTGCTTTCGTCCGGGACACCGACCGCGGCCGCCACCGCCCGCACATACGCGCCGAGGGCGCGCTCGAGCGTTCGGGCGTCGGGTTCGGGGTGTTCCATGACCGCCACGCTAGAGGGCCTCCGACCGGCGTGCCGGATGGGCCCGGGGCCCATCCGCCTTCGAAGAGGAACCATTCCGGAGGCCCGTTCGTTAGGGGAATTGGTTGCTCTCGCACATGCAGCGAGCTCTCAGCGTGAGAACGTTCCGGCAACCTCCACCATCTCCCGGTTTAGACCGCCGTCAGCGGGCTACCCGGAATTTGATCGCCCCGGACCCTGGCGGCCAGATACGTCACGGAAAGAGCGATCGACATGACACAAACGCTGCAACGGCCACCCAACACCGTGGAGCCGATGCTCGCGGGCGAAAAGTCCGGCACCGAAACCTTCCTGGTCAAGCTGTTCGCCGTCGTTCCGCTGCTGGCACTGGCCGCGGCGGTCCCCTTCGCGTGGGGCTGGGGCCTCGGCTGGACCGACGTCGCCCTGACCATCGGGTTCTACTTCCTGACCGGCCTGGGTGTGACCATCGGCTTCCACCGCTACTTCACCCACGGCGCGTTCAAGGCGAACCGCGGCCTGCGGATCGCGCTCGCCGTCACCGGCAGCATGGCCATGCAGGGTCCGGTGATCGGCTGGGTCGCCGACCACCGCCGTCACCACGCCTTCGCCGACCGCGAGGGTGATCCGCATTCCCCGTGGCGTTACGGCACTTCGGCCGCCGCGCTCGCGAAGGGTTTCTGGCACGCCCACATGGGCTGGCTGTTCGACCGGGAGAAGACCAACGCGCAGCGGTTCGCCCCCGACCTGCTCGCCGATCGCGACATCGCCCGGATCGACCGCTGGTTCCCGGCGTTGACCGTGGTCACCTTGCTGGCCCCGGCCGTGATCGGCGGGCTGGTGACGATGTCCTGGTGGGGCGCGCTGACCGCGTTCTTCTGGGCGAGCCTCGTCCGGGTGGCCGTGCTGCACCACGTCACCTGGTCGGTGAACTCCCTGTGCCACATGATCGGTGACCGGCCCTACGCCGCCCGCGACAAGTCGGCGAACTTCTGGCCCCTGGCCATCGCCTCCATGGGTGAGTCGTGGCACAACTCCCACCACGCCGACCCCACCGGCGCCCGCCACGGCGTCCGCCGCGGCCAGCTCGACATGTCCGCGCGCTTCATCTGGCTGTTCGAGAAGCTCGGCTGGGCCACCGACGTCCGCTGGCCCAAGCCGGAACGCCTGGCACGCAAGCTCAACCCCGGCTACTTCGCGGCACCCCGCGGGTTCGGCAAGCTCGAGCGCGGCCTGTTCACCGAGACCCCGGACCGGCAGCACGGGAGCCGGTCATGACCGCCGTTGGTGACGAGGTCCGCCTGCAGCTGAAACCGGCCGCCGCCGGCGGGTACGTCGACGGCGCGTGGTGGCCGCGCTCCCGCGACGCCGGGGTCGAGTTCCCCGGCGTGCTCGCGGCGGTGCGCGACCAGGCGGACACCCTCGCGCTCGTCGGCACGCAGCAGCGGCGCCTGATCCTGGTCGTGGTGGCGCCGGACACCACGACCAGCGCCGAGGACATTCTCGCCGGCCCGGGTGCGCCGCCGGCGGCGCACCCGGGCCGGCCCTGACCACGTGAAGCGTCGCCGCTCGCCGGGTGCCCTGGTGGCCGGGCAGGTACGCTCGGTGGACGCAGCCGCGGTAGCGGTGCTGATCCGGGCCCGGTGGCGTCCGCGTTGGTGGGGCGCTCTCGAACACCGACCCGGAGGGAACCCGATGCGGGAACGCGGCGCTCGCCGGTGGTGGGTGCGCGGTGGCTGAGGTCGAGAACCTGCGCGCGAGCGTGCTGGCCGCGCTGGGCGAGGACGGAACCGGCAGCGGGGTCGACGTCGTCGGCCGCGTGTGCCGGGCGTGTGTGCGCTTGCTGCCGGTGGACGGCGCGGCGGTGTCGGTGGTGGCCGGTACCGGGAACCGCGAGATCGTCTACGCCAGTGACGCGGTGAGCACGGCGCTGGCGGAGCTGCAGTTTTCCCTCGGTGAAGGTCCGTGTTTCGAGGCTCAGGCCGCGGGCGGGCCGGTCCTGGTGCCGGATCTGGCCGCCGGGCCGCCGCCGGCGTGGCCGGTGTTCGCCGCGGAGGCCGCGGCGCAGCCGGTGGCCGCGTTGTTCACGTTCCCGGTGCAGATCGGGGCGGTGTGGGTGGCGACCCTCGACACCTACCGGTCGACGCCGGGCTCGCTCGACGCCACCGACCTGTCGACGGCATTGCAGGTGGCCGACATCGCGGCACTCGCCCTGTCGGGGCTACCGGACGGAGGCGAACGCTGGCTCGACGGCGACGGGCAGTGGATGGACGGCGCGGGGATGCGGTTCCGGGAGGTGCACCAGGCCACCGGGATGCTGATCGCGCACCTGGACCTGCCCGCCTCGGCCGCGTTGGCGCGGCTGCGGGCCTACGCGTTCGGCCACGGGCGTTCCCTGCTGGAGGTCGCGGCCGACATCGTCGCCAGGCGGCTGCGATTGGACGAGGAGTTCCGGTGAGGAGCACCATGAAGGCGGCTGAGGATTCAGGAGATGGTGGGCATGCCCGACCGTGAACGACAGGTGACCCAGGCGTTCGTCGCGCTGGCGGACACGCTGGTCGACGACTACGACGTCGCGGATTTGCTGCATACGCTGGTGGTGCAGTGCGTGGAACTGCTCGACGTCGCGGCGGCCGGGCTGACGCTGGCCGACGAGCGGGGCGGGCTGCAGGTGCTGGCCTCGTCCACCGAACAGGCGCGGCTGCTCGAGCTGTTCCAGCTCGACATCGACGAAGGCCCGTGCATCGAGTGCTTCACCACCAGCACCCCGGTCCTGGTGGCCGACATCGCCGCGGCGGCGGGGCGGTGGCCGCGGTTCGCGGCCGAGGCGGCCAGGGACGGGTTCGCGTCGGTGCACGCGGTGCCCCTGCGGCTGCGCCGGCAGACGATCGGGGCGCTGAATCTCTTCGGTCACTCCCCCGGTGAGCTGTCGGCCGACGACGTCGCACTGGCGCAGGGACTGGCCGACACCGCGACCATCGGGATCCTCCACGAACGGGCCTTCCGGCAGGGCGAGATCCTCTCCGAGCAGCTGCAGACCGCGTTGAACAGCCGGGTGATCATCGAGCAGGCCAAGGGCGTGCTCGCCGTCAGCGGGCAGCTGAGCATGGACGCGGCGTTCACGGCCTTGCGCGGCTACGCGCGGCGGAACAACCGCCGGCTCAGCGACGTGGCCCGCGCCCTGGCCGACCGCACCCTCGCGCCCGCGCTCGTGCTGGCGCCGTCGACGGTGAGCCGCCCGCACTGAATCCTTTGTGGACTGTCGAGCGAAAGGTGCCGAACGGTCCGCTGGTGGTGACCAACGGCCCTCGCGCCCGCGGACGCGGCGCGGTCATGCTGCGAGACGGCCGACCGGCTCCCGACGGCAGGAGTTGCCCATGCGGTTCCGTGATCGCCGGGAGGCGGGCGAACGACTGGCCCTCCGCCTGCGCCCGCTGCGCGGCGACCGCGCCGTGGTCCTCGGCTTGTCCGAGGGCGGGCTCGTGGTCGCCGCCGAGATCGCCGACGTCCTCGGGGCGCCGCTGGACATCCTGCTCACCTCACGGATCGAGGCCGCCGGACCGCCGCCGGTGCTGCTCGGTGCCGTCGGGGAGGGCGGCCTGGTCGCCTGGGACCACGGCGCCATCCGCCGGTTCGACATCTCGGCGGACGGGCTCACCCGGCTCGCCGGCCGGGCACGGGACGGCTTGGCCCGGCAGGTCGCCGTCTACCGGCGCGACGTCGCGCCGGTGCCGATCGCCGGCCGCACAGTGGTACTCGCCGACGACGGTGCCGCCACCGGCACGACCGCGCACACGGCGATCCGCGTCCTGCGCGCCCGCCAGGTGCGCCGGATCGTGCTCGCGGTCCCGGTCGCTCAGGCGCCCGTCCTCGACCGGCTCGCCCGCGAGGTCGACCAGTTCGTCTGCCTGCGCCCGCTGCCCTGGCTGCACGCCGTCCGCAACAGCTACCGGAAGTTCCCGGCGGTCGCCGACACTGACGCGCTCGAACTGCTGCACCGCGATCCCCGCCTGCCGACCGAGGTCCCACGGTGAGGTCCACAATGGACTGAGGTCACCCCCGGCAAGCGCACGGCGACCTCGTCACCCAGGGTGGCACCGCCCGCCAGCTCGAGGTGGTCGCCGCTCCAGAAACGACCCGGGTCGTACCAGTTCGGCCGGCGGCCCGGGGGCAGCACGCCCGCCTCGACGCCACGCCGCCCGGATCCGGCGGCGAAGCGAACTGAGGACGGCTACGCGTCCACCGGTTCCGGCCGGGCGGGGATCCGGCCGCCTTCGACCTCCCAGCGCTGCACCGCCGTGTCCTCGTCGAGGGCGGCGAGCAAGGTATCGACAGTGTCGGCGTTGCCCCGGCGCGTCGCGGTCAGCAGCGCGTGGTGCGCGAGGTCCGGATCGGCGTCCGGCGGGATCACCAGCAGCGTCAGCCGGCGGCGTGCGCCGAGCCCGATCACGGTCAGGGTGGCGGTGTGCGGCGACCGGAAGCCTTCGAGGCGGACGTCGCCGTGCTCGTCCCCGGAACGCAGCCGGCGCGGGGTGGGTGGCCAGGCCGCGAGGTGGTAGGTGACCCGTTCGATCCGGCCCAGCCGGGCGGTCAGTGCCGGGAGCAGCGACGGCAGTTCGACGGTCAGGTCCAGGGAACGGGGCCACCAGGCGCCGTCGACCCACCCCGTGGTGGGTGCTTCCGGCTTCAGCCGCAGCCGCGGCGCGTGGTGGCGGAGTTCGTCGGCCGCTTGCGCGAAGCGCATGGCGTGGGTGGTGTGCGGGACCGACTTCATGCCGGTGCTCCCGTCCCCGGCCGGAGGGCACCGGCCGGACTTGGGGGCCGAGAACGACGCGGGCTTGATCGCCGGCGTGCGAAATGCTCTCGGACAATGTCCATTCTACTCCGGGGGAGGGGCGTTTCGTTCCGCGGCAACGGGCTGTTCACGCTGCGGTCCCGGTCGGAACGGAATGTCCAGCGCCGCGAAAACGCCGAGCATTTTCGCGTTTTCCGCGTCGGTGTCGGCGACGAGCATCCGCACGCCTTCGTGTTCGGCCGAGACGACGAGCTGTTGGAGCAGCAGGGCCGCCACACCGAGGGTGGGGCCACGGCCGTCGACGACCAGCGCGACCGCCGCTTCGGCCGGGTCCGCAGGGCGACGGCAGCGTGCCGCGGAGGCGGGCGGGTCGTTGCGGCCTCTCCGTCCCAAGTGGACCGTCTGGAAAGGACTGTCCGCAGTTGTGGCAGCAGGGCTTCGCTGATCTCCCAGGTCGCGGAGTTCCACGGGTAGGACGGGCTGTGGTCGACGGCGTAGTAGGTCCATCGCGGAGCAACCCAGCCCCGGAACGCTCACCACACCCCAGGACAGCCGGTACGGGAGCTTGTTCCACCAGCCCGTGTGCACCCCGGCCCCCGCTTCCGGAGACGAGACCGAACGCTTTCCGCATCGCCGGTCTGCTGCGCCCGGCAAGCGGGCGTACGACCCGTCCGGCCGCGCCCGGCGGTGACATCGGTCCTTCGGGACGAAGTGCTTGTCCCGTTACGAGCAGCGAGTGAACCTCGTCGAGCACACGGTGAAGGAGAATTCGCCGCTGTCCGCCGAAGAAGCCCGCGCTGGCGATCCGGTTGCCGCGGACGCTCGAAGAGATCCCCGAGAAGATCCGGTGAACGCACCGGTTCGTGGTGGCGACTGGTGACCACCGCGAATCCAGCCGCAACAGGCCGGGGCGGACCTCGGACCATCCGATCAACAGGAGCGGCCCTACCGCGTCGAACGCCGCCTTACCGAATTCGCTCGCGACAAGGGGCTCTGCCACGTTCAGTGCGAGCGTGACCACGCTGGCGAAGATCAGCAGCCGACGACGACGCCCATGACCACGGTGACGGCCTGCACGACGGTGACCCGTCCGAAGCCGTTCGCGTCGACACCGCTGCACAACGGGTCTCGGGTGGGGATGCCTCGTTCGCGCAGCTTGTTCAGCACCGTGGTGTGGTTGACGCCCAGGTGGTCGCTGACTCGCGCGAGGGACCAGCCGAGGTTGATGCCGAACCGGTCACCGAGCTCGTACTTCCGCTGACCAGGGAGGGTTTTTCGTTCGCCGACCACGCAAACGACTCAGCTGATGAAGCCCGCCGACTTGAGCCAGTCGCGGGCGACCGTAGCCGCTTTCTGCCCATCGACACTGACCTTCTTGTTCAGGTCGGTGAGCGTCGCGGTGTCGAGCTTCGCGGCGATCGGCGTGAAGACCTGCTCCAGCTGCGGGTATTTCCGGGCGAGCGGAGTGGCGATCGTGATGGCCGGGTTGTACGTCGGGAAGAAGTGCTTGTCGTCCTCGAGCACGGTCAGGTGCTGCGCGGCCACGCGACCGTCGGTGGAGGCGACCGAGCCGAAGCCGCACGGGTCCCCCTTGCCGATGCTCGGGTAGACGACGGCGTCGTTGAGCAGGTGCACCTGCGGGTCGGGCAGGCTGAACCCGTAGGCCTTCGCCAGGCCTGGGAACCCGTCGTCCCGGCTCTTGAACTCCGGGCCCATACAGGTCGAGGCCGCGGCCGGGTCCCGGTTCACCAGGGCCGCGTAGTCGGACAGCGTCTTCACGCCGGTCCGGGTCAGTGTCGCCGGGTTTCCGGCGAGGGCGTAGGTGTCGTTGGCCGGCGAGCGTGCCCACCAGGTGACGCCGTTGGCGGCGTCGGCCTGTTTGACCGCGTCGTACTGCGCCTGCGGGTCGCTGATCGGCTTGGTCTGGTTGAGGTAGCTGATCCAGGCGGTGCCGGTGTATTCCCAGTACAGGTCGACCGCGCCGCTGGTCAGCGCCTGTCGGACGTTGCTCGAACCGGTGATGTTGGTCTTGTCCTCCGGGCTCGCCCCGGCCGCCTGCAGGGCGACGATGGCGATCTGGCCGAGGAGCAGCTGCTCGTCGAACTCCTTGGAACTGACGCGGATCTGGGCGCCGTTCAGCGCGTCGATCTTCTTGATGGATCCCGCGCCCACTTGGGCACCGGTCTCTTCCTTACCGATGGTGCAGCCCGCCGCGAGCGACGCTGACGCGACGAGCGCGAGTACGGCGGCGGTCGTGCGCCGGAGCATCCGCATGGGTGAGTCCTCCTTGAAGTCGGTCGAGCTACATTCCGCGCGGACGCAGGACCTCCTCGGCGACCAGCCCCAGCCAGTCGGCGAAAAGCGCCAGTGCGGCGACGATGATGCCGAAGGTCAGGCTCAGGATCGGCCGGTCCAGCCCGATCCCGGCGACGAGCCCGCCGCCGAGACCGCCGCCGTCGATGAACGTCGCCAGCGTCGCGCTCGCGACGGTGAGCACCAGCGCGGTCCGGATCCCGGCGAGAATCACCGGGACGGCCAGCGGCAGTTCGATCCGGCACAGGATGGCCGTCTTGCCCATGCCCATCCCCCGCGCGGCGTCGACAAGGGTCGGATCGACGCCGTCGAGCCCGACGATCGTGTTGCGCAGCACCGGCAAAGTCGCGTAGACGACGAGCGCCGTCACCGCGGTCGCGGTGCCCGTGCCCATCCAGAGCGCGAGCAGTACGACGAGGCCGATCGACGGGATCGCCTGGCCGAGGTTGCCCAGACCCAGCCCGATGGGCCGGGCCCAGCGGGCACCGGCGCGGGTGAGCAGGACGCCGAGCGGGAGGGCGATGGCGATCGTGCACGCCGTCGAGATCAGGGTGAGCCGCAGGTGCTCGCCCAGTTCGGTGAAGATCGCGCCGGCGTTGAGGAAACGCTGTTCGATCGAGTCGATCGGATGCGCGCGCACGATCATGAAGAGCGCCAGCAACGCGAACGTCAGCAGAACCGGGCGTATCAGCAGCCCGAGCCGGCGCCGACGAGGCCGCGCGGGCACCGTGGTGTCCGGCCGAGGCACCTCCTCCACATCCGGGACCGCGGGCGCCTTGTCGGTGGACCTCAGCGCCGCGACCAGAATGGACACGTCGCACACCCCCAGCGGCGGCGCGGTGACGCCTTCGGTGATCACGACGGCGGTGCTGCCGGTCCGCACCATCACGTCGAGCACGTCCCGCAAGGTGGCGTCGGGCCGGACCGGCGGAAGACCGTCCGGCCCTTCTTCCTGCCGGAGGTCCAGGTCGGCCACCCGGATCAGCGCGAGCCGCTTCAGGTTCCGCTTCGAGCCGGCGAAACTCGCGACGTAGTCGTCCGCCGGCGCGGCGAGGATCGCCTGGGGCGTGTCGTATTGAGCGATCACCGACCGCGGCCGCAGCACGGCGATCCGGTCGCCGACCTTCAGCGCCTCGTCGAAATCGTGCGTGACGAACACGATCGTCTTGCGCACTTCCCGTTGCAGGCGAAGGAATTCGTCCTGCAGCCGGGCGCGCGTGATCGGGTCGGTGGAGCCGAACGGCTCGTCCATCAACAGGACCGGCGGGTCCGCGGCCATCGCCCGCGCCACCCCGACGCGCTGCTGCTGACCGCCGGAAAGCTCACGCGGGTACCGGATACCGTGCTCGCGGGTCAGGCCGACGACGTCGAGCAACTCGCGCACGCGGTCGGCGACGCGTCGCCGGGTCCAGCCGAGCATCCGCGGCACGACGCCGATGTTGGCGTCCACGCGCAGGTGCGGGAAGAGCCCGATCTGCTGGATGACGTAGCCGGTGTTGCGCCGATGTTCGTCGACGTCGAGCGCCGACACGTCGGTGCCGCCGATCGTGACGGCGCCCGAAGTCGGCTCGACGAGCCGGTTGATCATCCGCATGGTCGTCGTCTTGCCGCATCCCGACGGACCGGTCAGCACGACGATTTCGCCCGCGGGGATGCGCATCGTCAGGTTTTCGACCGCCGGTACCGCTCGTCCGGGGTAGTGCTTGCCGACGCCCCGCAGCTCGATCGTCTCGCCGCCCATTCCGGCCGCCGCCCCCGAAGTCACCGGGGCCGCCGTTCCGCGGACACGGGGACGTCGTCGTGTGGTCAGCTTCCCGGCCAGCACGAAGGCCAGGTCGAACAGCAACGCCAGCACCATGATCCCGAGCGTTCCGGTGAGGACCTGGTTCAGCGAGTTGACCGAACCGAACCGGCCGAGCCCGTCGAAGATCTCGTTGCCGAGGCCGGGACCTTTGACGTACGCGCCGATGGCCGCGATACCGATCGTGATCTGCGTGGAGACCCGGATACCGGAAAGGATCACCGGCCAGGCGAGCGGCAGGCGCACGCGGAACAGCAGCCGCGCGCGGCCGAATCCCATCCCGCGCGCCGCGTCCACCACGGCCGGATCGACACCACTCAGCCCGACGATCGTGTTGCGCGTGATCGGCAAAAGCGCGTAGAGCACCAGCGCGCACAGGACATTCGTCAGCCCCAGCCCGAACGGGCCGATCAGGATGCCCAGCAGCGCGATCGACGGAATGGTCAGGAACGCCGCCGTCGTCGTGGTCGCCATCGCGCCGAGCCACCGCCGCCGGTAGGTGAGCAGGCCGATCGTCATCCCGATCAGCACGGCCAGCGCCATCGCCGCCAGAGTGAGATCCACGTGCAGGATCGCGTCGTTCACGACGTCGATCCAGTTCTCCCGGAGGTACTCCGACAGGCTCAGGGCGCCGCTCCTCGACGTCGCAGGGGCAGAAAAAAGCCGACCACGTCAGGTTCGGCCCGGTCTCAGCCCAACATGTCCGCGGTACTCCTGTCCACAGCTCGACTTGAAAGATTCGGCGCCGCTCGACCGGACCGCCCCTCTAGGGTGACCGCATGTCGCTGGTGGGAAGGGACGTCGAGCTGGCGCGGGTGCACGGTCTCCTGGCGAACGCGAGCGACGGGCGAAGCGGCGTGCTGGCGTTGCGGGGCGCGGCGGGCATCGGGAAATCGGTCCTTGTCGACCACGCGGTGTCGATCGCCGAAGCCGAGGGCGTGCGCGTGGTCCGCGGGGCGGGGGTCGAGTCCGATTCCGAGCTGGCGTATGGCGGTCTGCACCAACTCCTGTTCCCGCATTTGGCTCGGTTGGACGCCCTGCCCGCTCCTCAAGCCACGGCACTGCGGTGTGCTTTCGGCCTGGCCGAAGGAGACGAGGCCAACCGGTTCCTGATCTCCGCCGGCACCCTGTCGTTGCTCGCCGATCTGGCCGAGGACGCCCCGCTGCTGTGCGTCGTCGACGACCTGCAATGGCTCGACCAGGGTTCCGTGGAGGCGCTGCTGTTCGCGGCCCGGCGTTTCGTGGCCGACCGGATCGCGATGCTGTTCGCGGTGCGCGAGACGTCGGCGCCGTTCGAGATGGCCGGCATCGAGGTCGTGGATCTGTCGGGCCTCGGAGCGCCCGATGCCGCCCGGTTGCTGGACGACCACGCGCCGGATCTCGTCGAACCGGTGCGGGCCCGGGTCCTCGCGGAGTCCGGCGGCAATCCGCTGGCGATCATCGAACTCGGATCGTCGCGGCTCGCCGCACGCGACGTCGACGAGCCCGATCCGGCCGAGCAGGTCGGTCCGTTGCCGGTGACCCGCCGCGTTCAGGAAACGTTCCGCCGCCAGATCGTCGAGCTTCCCGAACCCACCCAACGCGAGCTTCTGGCAGCGGCGGCGGACACGGCGGCGCCGCTCGCGACGATCCTGCGGGTGATCGAAGCGCTCGGTGGCGTCCCCGGCGACCTGGCGCCCGCCGAACGCGACCGGCTGCTCCGGATCGGCAGCCGGATCACGTTCCGCCATCCGCTGGTCCGGGCGGCCGCCTACCAGGACGCGCCGCTGCACCGGCGGATCGAAGTACATCGCGCGTACGCCGACGCGCTGGAGGCCGACGCGGACCGCCGCGCGTGGCATCTCGCCGCCGCCACCACGAGCCCTGACGAGACGGTGGCCGCCGAACTCGAACGCGCGGCGGAGCGGGCCTGGCACCGAGGCGGCGCGATGGCGGTGTCCGTCGCCTACGACCGCGCCGGCCGGCTCAGCGCCGACCGCGAACTGAAGGCCCGGCGTATCGCCCGCGCCAGCCAGGCCGCGTTCGACGCGGGCAAGGCCGACCGCGCCGCCCGGCTGGCTGCCGAAGCGCTCTCGCTCACCACCGAGCCCGGCATCCGGGCCGACGCCATCTACACACGTGGTGCCGTGGAGTACGAACGCACCTCCCCTCGGGCCGACGCGGAGCTGGCGATCGGAGCCGCGGAGCTGGTGCGCGACACCGATCCGGAGCGCGCCGCGCTCAACTTCTTCGAGGCCGTGCACGCCGCCCGGCACGGAGCGGCGCACGACCTGCTGCGGCGTGCGACGGAGCTGATGCGCGGGTTCACCCCACCGGAGCATTGGGCACCCGTCGTCACCGCCCTTTTCGGCTGGGCCGAGCTCTTCGCCGGGCGCCCGGAAGCGGCCGTCGGCCCGATGCGCGACCTCTACACCACCACGGGCGGCGGCGGGAACGACCTGATGCATCGCGTCACGGCCGGGTTCGGCGGGCTCATGATCGCGGACGACGACGGCGTCGTCGCCGGGACCGAGGACATGCTGGCCGAGGTGCGGGCCACCGGGGCGTTGGGCTGGGTCCCGTACACCCTGAACGTGCTCGCCGTCGCGCGGCTGTTCCGCGGTGAGTTCGCGGACGCCCGCGCGTGTGTGGCGGAAGGCGCGTCCGTGGCCGCCGAACTCGGGAACACGACCGAGCGCCTGGCGCACCGGTCGATCGAGGTGTGGTTGCACGCCGTCTCGGGCGACGAGCCGCGCTGCCGGGCGCTCGCCGAAGGAGGTGCTCCCGCGAGCCCGGGCCCGGCACCGGGTCAACGCCGAGATCGCGGACTGGGGTCTCGGCGTGCTCGACCTTTCCGCCCGGCGGTTCAAGGAAGCGGCCGACCGGCTCGAGAAGGTGTTCCAGGGACCCGCGAGCCGCGATCTCCTGATGCGCGTGGTGCCGGATCTGGTGGAGGCCGCCGTGCGCACTGGCGAGCCGGATCGCGCCCGCGAACCGTTGGCGGCCTTCCTGCACTGGGCCGGGCACGTCGACCGCCCGGTCGCCACCGGACTCGCGTTGCGTTGCCAGGCCCTCCTGGCGGAAGACGCCGACGCGCTGTACACCGAAGCGCTGCGGATCCAGGAGCGGCACGGCGGTCCGTACGAGCACGCCCGCACCGAGCTGGTCTACGGCGAGTGGTTGCGTCGTCAGCGCCGCCGGACCGAGGCCCGCGCCCATCTCGCGGCGGCGGTGTCCGCGTTCGAGGACCTCGGCGCGGAGCTCTGGGCCGAACGCGCTCGCGGCGAGCTGGCCGCTTTCGGCGAGCGGGGCGACGAGCCCCGGCGCAGCGGCCCGCTCACCCTGTTGACCCCGCAGGAGCTTCAGGTCGTCCGGCTGGCCGCCACCGGTCACACGAACAAGGAGATCGCCGCGCAGCTCTTCCTCAGCCCGCGGACCGTCGGCCACCACCTCTACAAGGCGTATCCGAAACTCGGCGTCACCGGTCGTGCCGAGCTGGCAGGCATCATCCGGTCCCCGGATACCGGTCACGATGACTGATTCGCCGACCGGGGTCTCCCGCATAGCTTTGCGGCACAGCACCGACGACGAGGAGACGACCATGACGAAGTACTTCCTGAGCCTCCCCCACGACGCCGCCGAAGAGCCGACGATGGCGGACATGGACCCCGCCGAGCTGCAAAAGATCATGGCCGAGGTCGGCGCGTTCAACACCGCCCTCGAGGAGGCGGGCGCGTTCGTGACCGCCGGTGGTCTGCAGCCGCCGTCGACCGCGACCACGGTGGACTACTCCGGCGACAGCCCCGTCCTCACCCCGGGTCCGTTCGTCGAGGCCAAGGAGTACCTGGGCGGCTTTTGGATCATCGAGGCCGAAAACGACGACGTCGCGATCGAATGGACCAAGCAGGCCTCGCGTGCGTTGCGGAGCCGGGTCGAGGTCCGTGCGCTCCAGGAGGAGCCCCCTGCCTGAAACGCCGTGTGGAGGGCGGACCGGGATCGGTCTCGCCCTCCACACGGGGATACAGCCGGTCATCGCCGGACCGCCGGTTCACCTCCGCTGACCTCACTGGGAGTGCGCAGCGTCGCCATGGCCAGGAAGCCACCGGCGATCGCGATCCCGGCGGCGCCGAGGAACGCGGCCGAGTAGCCGCCGGTCAGCGCGACCGGGTCGCCGACCCGCCCCGCACCGGCCGACACGGCGACCGCGGTCATCGCGGCCAGGCCGAGCGCCGACCCGATCTGGTACGAGGTGTTCACGATCCCGGACGCGAGGCCGCCTTCCTCCGGTTTCGCGCTGGAGATCGCGGTGCCGAGTGACGGGATGAACGCCAGCGCCTGACCCAGGGCCGCGACCAGCGACGCGGGCAGGACATCCACGACGAAGTTCCCCGTCGGACTGACGAAGGACAGCCACACCAGGCCCGCGGCCAGCGCCCACAGCCCACCGATGATCATCTTCTTCGGCCCGAACCGGCCGATCAGCTTCGGCGCGACCGCGACCATCAGCACGACGATCAGCACCGTCATCGGCAGCAGCGCCGCGCCACTGGCGAACGCGCCGTAGCCAAGGACCTGCTGCAGGTACAGATTGAGGAAGTACCACATCGGGATCCACGCCGCGCCGAGCAGGAACTGCGCCAGGTTCGCGCCGCCGAGGTTCGGCGTCCGGAAGATACCCAGCCGCACCAACGGGACTTCGCGCTTCCGCTGGATCGCGACGAACACCACGAGCAGGGCGATACCGCCGGCCAGCGCGCCCCACGTACCCGCCGAGGCCCAGCCCGCTTCCGGTGCGCGGACGACGCCGAACACGGTCAAGCCGAGGCCCGCGGTCGCCGCGATGGCGCCGGCGATGTCGACCGAGCCACGCCGGGCCGGGGCGGACGGCATCAGCTTGCCGGTCGCCACGATCGCGACCAGTGAGATCGGGACGTAGAGCCAGAAGATCCACGGCCACGACAACCATTCGGTGATCACGCCGCCGAGGAACACGCCTGCGGTGCCGCCCGCGGGAGCCGCCGCACCGTAGAGCGCGAGCGCCTTGGTCAGTTCGCGAGGACGCGCGCCGAACAGCATCATCAGCAGGGTCAGCGCGGACGGCGCGATCAGTGCCGCTCCGGCGCCTTGCAGCACCCGGCCGAGCAGTTCGACCCAGGCGGTGCCCGCGACCGCGGCGACCACGGAACCGCCGAGGGTGACGACCCAGCCGGCGGTGAACATCCTCCGCGCGCCGAACAGGTCCGAGAGACGTCCGCCGAGCAGGAGCAGCCCGGCGAGCGCGATGACATAGGCGTTGAACACCCACGACAGGTCACCCGGGGAGAACCCGAGGTCCTGCTGCATCGCCGGGAGGGCGACGCCGATGATCGAGGTGTCCATGATGACCATGAACTGGGCCAACGCGATGAGTCCCAGTGCCCACCACCGTCGTGGGTCCGGGGTTGTCTCCGCCATGACGACCGTCCTTTCAGGATCTTGTTACCCCTAGGGGGTATTGCGGAGTTGAAGGTAGACCGATCGCACACTGGAGCACAAGTACCCCTAGGGGGTATTAATGTAGCGGTGGTCACAGCCGCTCCCTGATGGCAAACCGTTGCGCGGCAGCAAGTAGGTCGACAGTTACCCCTTACAGGTATAAGGTTCCGGCGACCGACAGACGAGGAGGAGCCGTGCAGCGTCTCAAGTCGCTTGACCCGGGCGCTCGGCGAGAAGATCTCACTCGCACTGCCGAATTGCGGCGACACGGCTGGAGCGACCAGCACATCGCCGACACGGTGGGGCTGGTGGCCCTCAACCTGCTCACCGGTTCGTTCAATCTCGTCGCAGGACTCGAACCCGCGCCTGCCGAGCAGTCCACAAAGGAGAAACACGATCATGTCGGCTGAGCACGACCACTCGCACCACGAGCACCAGCACCACGGTGACCACAGTGGACATGCGGGCCATGAAGACCACCGGCCGGGCAAGGTCTCCTGGGGTATGGCGGCGTCGGCCACCCTGCACTGCCTCACCGGCTGCGCCATCGGCGAAGTGCTCGGCATGGTGATCGGCACCGCGCTGGGCTGGGGCAACCTCGCCACCATCGTGCTCGCCGTCGCGCTGGCGTTCGTCTTCGGCTACGCCCTGACGATGCGCGGTGTCCTGCGCGCGGGTGTCGGTTTCAAGCAGGCCCTCAAGGTCGCGCTCGCCGCCGACACCGTCTCGATCATCGTCATGGAGATCATCGACAACGGCGTGATGCTCGTCGTCCCCGGCGCGATGGAGGCCGGTCTCGCCAGCGGGCTGTTCTGGGGCGCGCTCGCCTTCGCCCTGTTCGTCGCCTTCCTGCTCACCACGCCGGTCAACAAGTGGCTCATCGGCCGCGGCGCCGGACACGCGGTCGTGCACGCTTACCACCACTGATTCACGATGGACAAAGGCCGCCCCTGGTGCTTCCGCACCGGGGGCGGTCCTTTGTCGTCACAGCGTTCTGATCGACGGTGAGCCGGTTGCGAAAGCCACTTTCGCAACGCTGAAGGTTGCGAAAGTGGCTTTCGCAACGTCAGCGGAGGCTCGCCGTGCTGCGGAATCCCTTGAGCCGCAGGCTGTTCGTCACCACGAAGACCGAGCTGAACGCCATCGCGGCGCCGGCGATCATCGGGTTGAGCAGCCCGGCCGCGGCCAGTGGCAGCGCCGCGACGTTGTAGGCGAAGGCCCAGAACAGGTTGCCCTTGATGGTGCGCAGCGTCCGCCGCGAGAGCCGGATCGCGTCCACCGCCGCCCGCAGGTCACCGCGGACGAGGGTGAGATCCGACGCCTCGATGGCGACGTCCGTGCCGGTGCCCATGGCCAGGCCGAGATCGGCCTGCGCGAGCGCGGCCGCGTCGTTGACACCGTCGCCCACCATCGCGACCACCTTGCCCTCGCCCTGCAGCCGTTTGACCACGTCGACCTTGTCCTTGGGCAGGACCTCCGCGATCACCTCGGTGATCCCGACCTCCGCGGCCACCGCGCGGGCCACGGCCTCGTTGTCACCGGTGAGCAGGACCGGGGTCAGGCCGAGCGCCCGCAGCTGCGTGATGGCTTCGGCGGAGGTCGGCTTCACCGTGTCGGCGACGACGAGGACGGCGCGAGCCTTCCCGTCCCAGCCGACGGCGATCGCGGTGCGGCCGTCCTTCTCTTCAGTCGCCTTCTTCTCCGCGAGGTCCGACGGCAGGTGGTGCGCCCACTCCTCCAGTAGCGCGCTGCGTCCGGCCAGCACCGCCTTTCCGTCGACGATCCCTTGCACGCCAAGGCCTTCGACGTTGGTGAACTCCTCGACGGCGGGCAGCTCGCCCACCCGCTCCCGTGCCGCACGGGCGATGGCCTGCGCGATCGGGTGCTCCGACGCGTTCTCCAGCGCACCGGCCAAGCGCAGCGTCGTCTCCTCGTCGACGCCTTCGGCGACGTGGACCGCCACCAGCGACATCTGTCCGGTGGTCACGGTGCCGGTCTTGTCGAGGACGACCGTGTCGACCGAGCGCGTGGACTCCAGCACTTCCGGGCCCTTGATCAGGATCCCGAGCTGTGCGCCCCGTCCGGTGCCCACCAGCAGCGCCGTCGGCGTCGCCAGCCCCAGCGCGCACGGGCAGGCGATGATCAGCACGGCCACCGCCGCGGTGAACGCCGCCGCGACCGAACCACCGGCCCCGAGCCAGAACATCAGCGTGCCGACGGCGAGCGCGATCACGATCGGCACGAACACACCCGAAACCCGGTCGGCCAGCCGCTGGACCTGCGCCTTGCCGGTCTGCGCGTCCTCCACCAGTTTCGCCATCTGCGCCAGCTGCGTGTCCGCGCCGACCCGCGTCGCACGGACGACGAGCCGCCCGCCCGCGTTGACCGTCGCGCCGACCACGGCGTCGCCGGGCCCGACCTCGACGGGGACGCTCTCACCGGTCAGCATGCTCGCGTCGACGGCGGAGCTGCCTTCGGCGATCACGCCGTCGGTGGCGATCTTCTCCCCCGGCCGGACCACGAACCGGTCCCCGACGACGAGCCGGTCGACCGGGATCCGCTCTTCCTTGCCGTCACGGAGCACGGCGACGTCCTTCGCGCCCAGCTCCAGCAACGCGCGCAGCGCGGCACCGGCCCGGCGCTTGGACCGCGCCTCGAAGTACCGTCCGGCGAGGATGAACGTCGTCACCCCGGCGGCGACCTCGAGATAGATGTTGCCGTCCCCGGCCATCCGCTCGACGGTCAGTTCGAAAGCGTGCGTCATCCCCGGGGTCCCCGCGCTGCCGAACAGCAACGCGTACAGCGACCAGACGAACGCGGCGAGCGTGCCCATCGAGATCAGGGTGTCCATGGTGGCCGCGCCGTGGCGCAGATTCGCCCACGCCGCCTTGTGGAACGGCCACGCCGCCCACACCAGCACCGGCGCGGCCAGCGTCAGCGAGATCCACTGCCAGTAGGTGAACTGGAACGCCGGCACCATCGCCAGCAGGATCACCGGTACCGACAGGACCGCGGAACCGATCAGCCGCTGCCGCAACGGCGCGATCGGGTCGGCCTCCTCGGCGGGCCCGTCGGGCTGCTCCCGCTTCGGCGGAGCGGGCAGGGCGGCCGCGTAACCGGCCGCCTCCACCTGCTCGATCAGCCGCTGGGGTTCGATGTCCCCGCTGTAGGTGACTTTCGCCTTCTCCGTGGCGTAGTTGACCGTGGCGGTGACGCCGTCCAGCTTGTTCAGCTTCTTCTCGATGCGCATCGCGCACGACGCGCAGGTCATCCCGGTGATCGCGAGTTCGACCTCGGCCGTGGTGGCCTGGTCCAGATCGGAAGTCATCGTGGTCACTCCTTTCCGGCGCGGTCAGCCGTGTCCGCCGTGGCCGTCGCCGGCCGCCGGGGGTGGGGTCTGGTTCTGGGGCGTCGAAGCGGCCGGGGCGGGTGTGCCCGCGGTGACGACGGTGAACTCGGCGGTGCGGACCTTGCCCTGGTGCTGGAAGTCGAGGAACAGCCGGTACGTCCCGGCCGAGGGGACTTCGGCGAAGAAGGTCACCGTGGGGCCGGGTTTCGTGCGGCCGTCTCCGGGCTCGCCGTCCGGGTGGACGTGCAGGTAGGCGAGATCGCCACCGCGCAACGCCACCAAATGCCCGTAGGCACCCAGGTACGGCTGCAGATCGGTCACGTCACGGCCGTCCTTGGTCACCGTCAAGGTCACCTTCGACGATTTGCCCGGCGCGAGCTCGCCGTCCAGGCGGACCTGGTAGCCGTCGACGTTCGCGACACGCGAGGGCTGGTGCTCGACGGGCTTGAACTCCCCCGCCGCGGCGACGTCGACACCGAGGGTCGAGGCCGAGCCGCCCGTCGGCTTGAAATCCGCGAAGACGCGGTAGCTGCCCGCCTCGGGCAGGGCCAGCGGGACACTCCACACGCCGTCGGGCGCGAGTTCGGGATGCACGTGCTGGAAGCCCGCCGTGTCGCGGCGGACGACGATCAGGTGCATCCGCTTTTCGTGTTCGACGTCGTACGCCGTGACCGGTGCGCCGTCGGGGCCGAGAATCCTGAAGGAGAAGGGCTGGTTCGTCCCCGGCGTGAGCGTCGTGGTGGTGGGCGTGAGGGTGTAGCCGCCCCTGGACGACGCGAGCCCGCCGGGCTCGTCGGTCGGCGCCGCCTCCGCGACGGTGCCGCTGTGAGCGTCCCCATGCCCGGCGTCCTCGCCGCCGGGAAGGCCGGCCGCGCCGGCGAAAGGACCGACAGCGGTGCCTGCGGCCCAGGCGCCACCGGCGACCAGGGCAAGCGCCACACCGTAGGCGGAGAGCTTCGCAACTGTGTTCATCGTGAAGTCCTTAGTGCGGGCCTTGGCCCGCGATCGGGAGCGAACCGCGGATCAGGCGGTCAGCCCGTATCCGGCTTCTTCGACGGCGGCGCGCACATCCGCGACCGCGGGCTCTTGGGAGCCGGTCACGGTCACCGCGCCGGTGGGCAGATCCACGCGGACGCCGGTGACGCCGTCGATCTTGCCGATCTCTTCGGTGACGGAGCGGACGCAGTGGTCGCAGGTCATGCCGGTGACGGTGTAGGTGGTCTCGCTCATTTCTCTTCTCCTTGGAATTCGTTGTGGTGCTTCAGGAACGGACGAGGCGGGCGATGACGTCGGTCGCCTCTTTGATCTTCTCGTCGGCCTCGTCGCCGCCCTTGGCGATGGCGTCGGACACGCAGTGCCTGAGGTGCTCGTCCACCAACCCCAGCGACACCGACTGCAACGCCTTCGTGGCCGCGGACACCTGCGTGAGGATGTCGATGCAGTACTTGTCCTCTTCGACCATTCGCTGCAGGCCCCGGATCTGTCCTTCGATCCGCCGCAGCCGGGTCAGGTATTCGTCCTTGCCTTGCGTGTATCCGTGCATCTCGACCTCCTGACGAGAACTCTACATACCCTAGGGGGGTAGGGCAACAGGCATACCCCCGTGGCGTATGTCACCACCCACTCGCACGACAGCCGCCTTCGACGCGCCACCCCCGGGCGGGCATGATTGGGACGTCCGCGAATCCCGACTCGAGGAGTGAGCGTGGCCGATCACGGCGACGACAAGGAGCGTCAGCTCAAACGCCTGCGACGCGTCGAGGGGCAGATCCGGGGGCTGCAGAAGATGGTCGAGGAGGACAAGTACTGCATCGACGTCCTCACCCAGGTCTCCGCGGCGACCCGCGCCTTGCAATCGTTCTCGCTCGAACTCCTCGAGCGGCACCTGGCGGGCTGCGTCGTCGAAGCCGCCGCGAAGGGTGGCCCCGAGGCGGACAGGAAGATCCGGGAAGCCTCCGAAGCGATCGCGCGCCTGGTGCGCTCCTGACCCTTCGGCACAAAAGAGCGGGCGGGTGACCTCACGTCCCCCGCCCGCTTCTCATTCCGCCCTGGTCGCCGTGAACCCGGTCCGGACATGGGCTCCGTCGCAGAACGGCTTCTTCGCCGAATTCCCGCACCGGCACAGCAAGTGCGTGCGGCCGCTGACCTCGTATTCGTTGTTGTCGTGATCGACCAGCCGGACAGGCCCCTTCACCTGATACGGCCCGTTGTCCACGACCTTGATGACGACGGCCGGCTCACCTTCGTTGTCGGCCATCGCCTTCAGCCGACCACCTCGTAGCCCGCCTCTTCGACCGCGGACCGCACCAGCTGCGCGTCGACCGGCCCCTCACTCACGACGGTCACTTCGCCGGTCGCGATGTCCGCGTCCACGTCGCTGACCCCGGCCACACCGTTCACCGCCGTCGTCACCTTGTTCATGCAGCCCGAGCAGGTCATGCCCTTGACCGTGTACACGGTGGTGTCCATCCGCCTTCACCCTTCGGTTCGAGTTACTTTACCCCCGTAGGGTATAACACAGGGTGCGAGCGCGGCAAAGTCCATGATTCGTTGATCTGCGTCTGACCCGTGCGTGGGCAGGATTCGCTTCGTTCCGGACCGGTGCGAGCGTTGTCGATGAAGGAATTGGGACGTTCACTGTCCCAAATCCTTCATCAACGAATCCAAGCGTGGAGGAGCCAGGACGTTCGACGTCCCGAACCCCTCAGGCTCGACCCACACCAGCGGGTAAGCAAACGAGCCCTCAAGGAGACCTTCACGGACCCGGCCATGCGCCCAATGTGGCATTGGAGACGCTCAGGGCCCCCAATGCCACATTGGAGGCTCTGAGCACCGCGCGAAACTTGCCTCGCTCACCGACACCAGCGGGCAAGCAAAACGGGCCCACTCAAGGAGGCCTTCACGGACAGCTGATACGGGGTAGGGGTTTACAGGTCGGACTTCAGGAGCTCGTCGGCGTCCTTCACCAGCACCATCACGTCCTGATGGCGATCCCACGCCGCCTCGTCGTACCCGGCGAGACGCAGGCCGGGTGCCTCCAGCGCGCGCTGCACCGCCCAGCCGGGCGAGCTGAGCGAGATGCCGTAACCGTCGTTGCCCGCGTAGTCGTTGTAGCCGAACCCGCACGCCTTGTACGCGGCGAGCACGCGGTCGGTGGCACGAGCGTCCAGCCCGTAGTCCTCGCCCGCCTCGGCGCGCATCGCCACCCGGCGGCCGTGCGTGGTGACCACCGCGACGCCGCCGGGAGCCAGCGCGCGCGAGAAGTAGCGCAGCAGCGGACCCCAGTTCGGGGCATCGAGATGAGTCAGCACCGAACCGCACCACAGCAGGTCCACTTCGGTCACCTGCTCGATGTCGTCGACATCCGGGGCGCCGATCACCGCCCGCGCGCCGAACGCCTCCGCGCAACCGGCCAGCGCCGCCTGGTCCATGTCGCACCCGATCAGCTCCGCCGCCGGGAAAGCGGCCCGCAGCGAACGCATCACCCGGCCGTAACCACACCCGAAGTCCAAGACCCGCTTCGGTACCGGCCGCCCCGTGACCTGCAACGCGGCGAGCACCGCACGCAAGGCGTCCCTGGAGACGCTCATGTAGTGCTCGGTGTTGTTGCCCGCGAACATACTGTCGTCTTCGGCGATCGTCGTGCTGACCCCGGCCATGATGCCCGCGACGGTCTCGTCCAACGTCTCGCTCATTCGTCCCCCTGGAAGGTCGGCCCCGCACGGTAACCGTAGCGGGCCCGGATCTCGCGGTCACGAACGGTGGTTCGAATGACCCCTGTGCCCAGTGCCGGGCGCGATCTACCGTCGGGCAAGCGATTTCCGAATTGGAAGGGAACACCATGGCCCGTTTTTCGCGCCTTGTCACGCCGGTCGCGGCGACAGCGCTGATTCTTTTGTCGCAGGTTTTCGCCACGAACGCCAGTGCCGCGGCGGCGGGCGCCGACAGCATCGATGTCGGACCTGTCAGCATGGCCACCTCGATGAACTGCTGGGGTGAACGCAAATCCGTGGGTGACGCGTGGGTCACGCTGAACGGGGACCGCGTCACGGTGCGAGACCACTGTGCCGACGGGAATCCGGTCATGGCCCGGGTGCAGATGACCGTCAACGGAACCCCGCGGCTTTGGACGTGTTACAACCATTCGGGTGGTGGAACCACCAAGGTGTGCGACTTCGATTGGCCCGAAGGATACGTCGGATTCAAAACGGTGATCTTCTTCGCCTGGGACGGTATCCGCGAATACAAAATGGGAACCCTGCGGCACTGGCGCGACGGGTAGGTCCGCCCTCGCCCGCGCCCGTGCGCCACACTGGTGACGGTGATCGGCCTGCGGGGAGGGTGCGGTGGAGTTTCAGGTGCTGGGGCCGCTGCGGGTCCGACGCGACGGGCGGGACGAGGCGCCGGCGGGACGGCTGCAGGGCATCCTGCTCGGGGTGCTGCTCGCGCGGGCGAACCAGCCGGTGCCCGTGGACGTGCTGACCGGCGCGTTGTGGGGCGACCGGCGAGACCCTCGGCACGCGCAGAGGCTGCAGCTCCACGTTCATCGGCTCCGGGGGCTGCTCGCGGAGCCGGAGCGGCTGTCGTTCGGCGAGGCTGGCTACCGGCTGCGGGTGCTGCCGGGTGAGCTGGACTCGGAGCGGTTCGCCTCGCTGTTCGAGGAAGCGCGCGAAGTCGCGGACGAGGATCCGCAAAGGACGGTCGACGTCCTGCGCGGGGCGTTGGGCCTGTGGCAGGGCGACCCGTTCCGCGACGTGGACGTCCCGCTGCTCGCCGACTGGGCGCAGCGGCTCGCCGAGCTCAGGTCGGTCGCGCTGGAGACGCTCTACCAGGCCGAACTCGCCTGCGGGCTGAACGCGGCGATCATCGGCGAACTGACGGAGCTGGTGCGCCGGTATCCGGTTCGCGAGCGGCTGCACGGCCTGCTCATGACCGCCCTCTACCGCGCCGGGCAACAGGCCGAAGCGTTGCAGGCGTATCGCACGGCACGGGACACGCTCGTCGAAGAACTCGGCGTGGACCCGGGGCCCGAGTTGCGTGAACTGCATCAGCGCATGCTCGCGGGCGAGTCGCTGGGGCCGGACGAGAAGGCCCCGCTCGCGAGCGTTCCCGCTCAGCTGCCGGTGGATGTGCGCGGTTTCGTGGGCAGGGACGCCGAACTCGCGGAACTCGACGGCCTCCTCGCCACCGGGGAGACCGCGGTGGTCTCGGCTGTCGCCGGAACCGCCGGAGTGGGCAAGACGGCGCTGGCCGTGCGCTGGGCACACCGGGTGCGGGACCGGTTCCCCGACGGCCAGCTGTACGTCGATCTGCGTGGCTACGGCCCCGACCAGCCGGTCTCGCCGGAAGACGCGCTGGCGGGCTTCCTGCGCGCGCTGGATTTGGACGGTGCGGCGATTCCGCAGGACCTCGCCGAGCGCGCCGCGCGGTTCCGCACCCTCGTCGCCCGGCGCCGGATGTTGATCGTGCTGGACAACGCCCGCACGGTCGAGCAGGTGCGCCCCTTGTTGCCCGGTAGCCCGTCCTGTTTCGTGGTGGCGACCAGCCGCGACGCGCTGGCCGGTCTCGTCGCGCGCGAGGGCGCCCACCGGCTCGATCTCGATCGGCTGCCGGGCGAGGACGCCCGCGTCCTGCTCCGCGAACTGCTCACCGACCGGGTGGACGCCGAATCCGAAGCGGCCGCCGCGCTGGTGGAACGGTGCGCCCGGCTGCCCCTGGCCCTGCGGATCGCCGCCGAGCTGATCCGGTCACGGCCCGCGCGCGGTCTCGGTGAATTCGTCGACGAGCTTTCCCGTCAGCAGGACGCTCTCGATCTGCTGGACGTCGACGGCGATCCGCAGACCGCCGTGCGCGCCGTGTTCTCGTGGTCGTACCGGAAGCTGGACGCGGTGGCGGCCAGGATGTTCCGGCTGCTCGGCCTGCACCCCGGGCACGACACGGACGACCACGCCGCGGCGGCCCTCGCCGGTACCGGGCCGCGCGAGACGCGCCGCGCGTTGGACGTACTGCGACGGGCCCATCTCGTCGATCAGTCTCCCGACGGCCGCTACCGTTCCCACGACCTGCTGCGGGCGTACGCCGCCGAACTCGCCGAATCCACCGACAGCGCGGACGAACGCCAAGCGGCGTCGAGCAGGCTGCTCGACCACTACCTGTTCACGGCCTCGGCCGCGATGGACGTCATCGCGCGAGACGATTACGCCCCGAGGCCGAAAGCGCCCGCACCCCACGGGGAAGCACCGGTGTTCTCGACCTACGACCACGCGTGGCGCTGGCTCGACGCCGAGCGGGCCAACCTGCTGGAGGTCTGCGGGCACGGCGGACCGGCGTCCGTGATCCACCTGTCGGAGACCGTGTGGCGTTACCTCGACACCGGCGGCTTCTACGACGATGCCGATTCCCTGCACACTCGTACGGTCGACGCCGCCCGCGAGCTGGAAGACGAACGCGCGGAAGCGAAGGCGCGACGCGCGCTCGGTGTCACGATGTCCCGCAGGGGCCGGGACCGCGAAGCGATCGACCATCTCGAGTGGGCGATGGCCGCGTTCCAGCGCACCGGGGACGAGGGGTTCGAGGCCGCGACGCTGAGCTTTCTCGGCTGTGTGTACGGGAAGAGGGGCGAGCTGGAGGAGGCCCGTCGCAGATTCGAGCGAGCACTCGCGCTGACCGACCCGGACGAAAGCTGGTATCTGCACTGCGCGGTCAGGATCAACCATTCCCAGAACCTGCTGAGCCTAGGCCTTCCCGAAGAAGCCAAGCGGCATCTCGACGTGGCTTTCGCCCTGTGCCAGGAAAATCACGACGAACACATCGAATGCAACGCGGTCAACCTCCTGGCCAAGATGTATCTCCACAGAGGACACGACGACGATGCCTTCGACCACGCTCAGCGCGGTTTGGCCCTCGCCAGGGCCGCGAGTTTCCGCACGCAGGAAGCCGACTGCCTGAGGGTTCTGGGAGTGGTGCACCGGCGCCGGGGCGACGGCGAACAGGCCTTGCGCCACCACGAGGAAGCGGCGATGCTCGCTCGCGCCCTCGGTGACACGGAAGTGATCACCGAGACGCTCAACGCGCTCGGCGCCACCCACGCGGCCGCGGGACGGCATGCCGAAGCCCTCCACAGTTACGGCGACGCGCTGGCCGTGGCCGCCGAGGCGGGCCACCGCGAGCAACTGGCGCACGCCCACGCCGGTATCGGCGACGTCCACGCCGAACGGGGCGAGCACGACGAGGCACGCCGGCACTGGCTGCGAGTACTCGACTTCTACCGCGACCTCGACGTCCTTCAGGCCGCCGAAATCCGGGCGAAGCTCAGCCGTTCGGGCCACGGCTGAACGGGTTCCGCGGGTCGCGAAGCCACTATCGGGACATCCCAGACCGCCGAGGGCCCGGATCGTCGTCCCAGTCCGGCTCGAAATCGAACTGCCGGGGCCTCCGTGAACTCGGCGGCGCGAAGGCGTTGCGACGGTCTTCCGCCCTGCGCCGGATCGCGGCGACGCGTTTGTGCCAGCGTTGTGTCAGGGCCGCGGACCGCTCCGCGCCGGCCTTCTCCGCCGCGTAGCACCGCTCGGCCCTGGCCGCGATCCGGTGCCGGTTGCCCTCGATCCGGTCGGCGAACCGCGCGCGCATCCGCTCGATGCGCTCCTCCCCCGTCATCGCGGCATCACCTCCCGCCGCCCGCCGGCACTTTCCCGCGCGCCCTGTTCGAGCATTTCCCGCATCACGCCGAGGATCTCCTCGAACCCCTCATCGGTGGCGTCGCAGACGTCCCAGAACGCCTCGACCTTCGTCTCCACCACCGGCACCAGGTTGCCGTCGCACCACTCGGACGCCGACTGCCGGACTTCGGCCTTGACGTCGTCGCTGATGTTCAGGCACTCCTGGTCGGCCGGAATGCCGAACTGCGAGGCCACATAAAGGATGTCCTCGTCGCTCGCCCCTCCCTTGGCGACCGTGACCAGCCGGTCGACGATGTCCGGCACGATCCCGTTGATGGCCGGCGAGAACAGGCCGTTCACCGTCTGTGCCTTGGTCACGCACAACTGCTCCAATGCGCCGCGGACCTCGGTCAGCACCTTGCCGGCGTTGTCGAGCTCCTTCATCAAGGCCCTGGCCCGGTCCACCGCGTCGTCGTAGCGCGACGACGCGGTGTCCGCGGCCTCCCCCTCCCATTCGGCGAACAAGTCGCCCTGGGCCGTGATCAGCTCGTCGACATGGTGCTGGAGGCGGCCGGCCGCCTGTACGTACTGGTCGGCCTGGAGGCGGATGCGTTTGAACTCCACTTCACGCTGCTCGCCGTACCGGGCCTTGAAGACCCACTTGTCCGCGAACGGGTTTCCGGTCAAGGACGTGCCGCCATCGCCCGAACCACGAGAGGCCGCCCTGGATCCGCCTCCCCCGCTTCGGTATCGGCAGTACTTCCCCCAG
Source organism: Amycolatopsis sp. w19 (assembly GCF_051373225.1). Lineage (NCBI taxonomy): Bacteria > Bacillati > Actinomycetota > Actinomycetes > Pseudonocardiales > Pseudonocardiaceae > Amycolatopsis > Amycolatopsis sp. w19. Next base: position 144,806 of record NZ_JBPQFM010000006.1, read on the forward strand.
AACAGCTTGAAGAAGTCCAGGCCGACCTCGCCGGAGTCGAAGATCTCCTTCGAGCTCGCGGCGCCGGAACCGCCGGTCGCCTTCAGGTTGTCCGCATAGGACTGGAGCCGATGGGCGTTCTCTCGCTGCTCGTCCAGATCGTCCGCGTACCTGCGCTCGTGCTCCGCCTGGTCGATCGCGGCCTGCATGTCCGCGCTCGGGTTGCCGGATCCGGGCAGCGCGCCCGGGCCACCGGGATGCTCCTCGCCGTACGTCGCGATGGTCGCGGCGTCGTTGACCGCCTGACTCAAGGCGCCGTTGTTGATGGCGTTCGCGGCGTAGTTGTCCACGTACTCTTGGGCGTCGTACTCCTCGATGTACTCCTTGACCTCTTCCGGCACGGTGTCCGGGTCGTACCCGGTCCGTTCCTGGATGAGGACGTCACCCCAGATGTACCCCGTCGCGTAGTCGTAGCTCCACGCGGCGATGAGCTCCCGTTTCGTCTCGTCGGAGACGTCGGGGTCGTCGAGGATCGCCCTGATCTCCTCGTCGGTCGGGCTGACCTGGCCGTTCTCCCCCGCCGGCCGGTACCTCGCCTTGGCCTCGTCCCACCAGGCCATCACTCGCCCCTGTCACGCAGGGCGTCGAGCCGTGACGCGAAGTCCGACTCGGTGTCCCCGTAGACACCGGCGGACTCCCGCAGCAAGCTGGCGATCTCGTCGATGTCGCCGACCAGCCGGACGGCGGCACTCGCCAGTTCCCCGTTCGCGGCGACGTACGCGGCACCGTGTTCCCGGTAGCGGTCGCCGCCGAAGTCCGGCTGCGCCACCACGGTGTGCGCCACCTGCCCGCTCACCGACCGAAGCCCCGTACCGATGGTCCCGAGCTCGTCACTCACGTCCAGCAACTTCGCTGGATCGACTTCGTACCCCACGCGATCCCCTCTCGTCCCTGCCCCTTCGAAGAGGTTAGGAACGCGGCTTTCACGCGGCTTTCATCCGCGTGAAAGCGCCTGGGGTCGTCAGCGTCTGCGGGTAGGAGTGGAGCGGCGCGGGGTCGTCGGGCGCTTCGCGGTCGTCGGGGCGCGGTAAGTGGTGGTCCGTGTGGTCTCGGGGGTGATCCGGGTCGTGGTGGTCGCCGGGGTCTGCGGCGAGGCCGTCGTGACCGGACCGGTCGTCGCCGGAGCCGTCGTCGGGGTCGTCAGCGAAGTCGTCGCCGGGGGCACCACCTGGCCTCGCCCCTGCCCGCCCCCGGAACACGCGCCGAGCAGCGCAACCACGCCCACGACCAGCCCACATAGCCACACCCGCATGGCGCGGACCTTAACAGTCCGCCGCCCGGGGATCCGGCCGAACGACCGAATCCCACCCACCCCTCGGCTAGACCGCGGCTCGCAGGCGATACAGCTCGGCCAGCGTGGCGCCCTCGGCGCCGATGTCCGCGCCGTTCTCCGTGCCCAGCCACGTGGCCGCCTCGTCTCGCGGCAGCGGGCAGACCTCGATCTCCGCGAGGCAGCGGCCTGGCCGGACCACCGCCGGATGCAGCCGCGCGACGTTCTCGTTCGTGGTCAGGCACACCAGGATGTCCAGGCCCTGGCCGAGCAGTCCGTCGGTCAGGTTGAGCAGGCGGGACAGGGCCTGCCCGGAGTCGCGCTTCGCGTCCGCGCCGACGAGTTCGTCGCAGTCTTCGAGGATCAGCAGACGCCATTTCCGCTTGTCCGCTCGCTCCTCACCGAGCACCACCGAGGTCAGGTAGCCCGGATCGGCGAACAGGACCTCGGGGTCGAGGACGTTGTCGACCTGGCACCAATCCCGCCATTCGTGCGCGAGCGCGCGCACGGCGGTCGTCTTGCCGGTGCCCGCGGGGCCGTGGAGAAGGATCAGCCTGCCGGTGATGTGCTCCGGGCGCGCCGCCATGAGCGTGTCGAGCGCGGTCACCGCCGAGCGCGGGTAGTTGCCGCGGATCGCCTGCCACGGCGGCAAGTCCATCGTCCTGGGCGCGCGCACGCCGGCGCCACCGCACCCCTGCACGTGCCAGAATCCGACCGGTACGGCCGATTCCCCGGGCACCCCCGTCCGCGCGGTTCCGACCGCGGCCGCGAGCACCTCTTCCGCCAGGTCTCCGGAAGTGGCGCATACGCACACGGTCGCGGCACCGGCGCGGCGGCGCATCGCGACGAGTGTCCACTCGGGACCGTAGGCGAGATGCGAGTGCCGACCGTCCAGTTCGTACGTCAGATCCGCGGTGACGCCCGGGGGCAGCAGTGTCGCGTCCGGTGAGACCTCGGTGATTTCGGCGGCCCGTGCATGCGGCTTCGCCCCGGTGATGAACGGTTCCATGGCCAGCGCGTTCAGCACGCCTTCCATCGGAACGTTGCCACCGAAGAACATTCCACGATCAAGAGACCGGGGTAACTCCGTTGTCCTTGCTGTCACCCCATCACGGTCCATCGCGCGAGGCCGGCGCACATCAGGGACCGTCCCCGATTCACCCCTGACAGGGATCTTCGCCGGACCGCCTGTCCGCCACGATCGCCGGGATGATTGTCTCTGAGCTGACATTGGACCATTCGCGGAAGGAGGTGCGCGGTGAGCGATGACGGCTTCATCGAGGTGATCGCCCGCGAAGTGGAGGCCGACCCCGGTAATCTGGCGCTGCGTGAGGACTTCATCACGCTGCTGCTGGAACAGGACCCGGACCGCGCCGCCACCGAACTGACGGCGTTCGAGGCCCACGGCGGTGATCAGGCGCGGATCCGCCTGCTGCGCGCCCGGCTGATGGCGGCACGGTTGCGGACCTCGGCCCCACCGCCCGCCGAGGCCGTGGCGGCCCCGTCCGATGAGGACCGTCACGCCGTGAGCGCCACCGCTTCGGAGTCGCTGTGGGACACCGAGCGTCCGGCGGTGACGCTGGCCGACGTCGTGGGGCTCGCCGAGGTCAAGCAGCATCTGAACACCGCGTTCCTGACTCCGCTGCGCAATCCCGAATTGGCGGCGGCGTTCGGGCAGAAACCGGGCGGATCGCTGCTGATGTACGGCCCGCCCGGCTGCGGCAAGACGTTCATCGCCAGGGCGATCGCCGGCGATCTCGGCGCGTCCTTCATCCACGTGACCCTCGCGGACCTGCTCAGCAAATGGATCGGTGAGAGCGAGAAAGCGATCCAGAGCGTGTTCCGCCACGCTCGCGCGGCGGCACCGTGCGTGATCTTCTTCGACGAGTTCGACGCGCTCGGCGGACGGCGCACCTCCGGTGGCGGCGGTTCGCAGGCGATGCGGATGCTCGTCACCCAGCTCCTGGAGGAGCTCGACGGCGTGGCGGGCGCGAACGACGGGGTCTATTTCCTCGCCGCGACCAACCGGCCGTGGGACATCGACTCCGCGCTGCGCCGTCCGGGCCGGATCGACAAGACGGTGCTGGTGCTGCCACCGGACGCGGTCGCCAGGGCGGCGATCGTCCAGGGCACGCTGGACGGCAAGCCCGCCGACGATGTCGACGTCGTGGCCGTCGCGGCGGCGACCGAGGGGTTCTCCGGTGCCGATCTCAGCCACCTGACGACCACCGTGCTGCAGCAGGCGATGGTCGAGTCGATGAGCAAGGGCGAGCTGGTACCGGTCACGACCGGCGCGCTGCTCGCCGCCGTCCGCGGCATCACCCCGTCCACGACATCCTGGTTCGACCAGGTGGCGCCGGTGCTGGAGTTCGGCGTCGACGACGGCACCTTCGACCAGCTCCGGGCGTACCGGGTCAAGCGAGGCATGCGATGAGCGACACCGATTCCGTGGAACGGACCCTGGACCTGGCCTGGGAACTCCTCGAAGCCCAGCCGACGCATCCCAAGATCCCCGAACTGGCGCTGCAGGTGCTCGTGGCCCAGCCGGAGCGGAGCAGCGCGACGATGGTGCTCGCCTATCACCGCGAGTCCTGCGGTGACCCGGACGAGGCCCGGCGTCTGTACGTCGGGATCACCGCCCGCCGCGACAGCCAGTTCATCTGGGCGGCTCGTTCGCTGCGGCGTCTGGCGTTTGCCGAGCACGATCACGCCGAGGCCCTGCGGTGGGCGCATATCGTGCTCGCCGAGACCCAGGAGGACTGGGACGACTGGATGAAGCTGGGCTCCGCCCAGGCACTCTCCGGTGAGCACGAGGACGGGTGGCGCCAGCTCGACGAGGCGGTCGCATTGTGCGCGCGGACGGCTCCGGGCGCCCTCCCCAAGGCGCTGGGGAGGCGTGCGGAGTACCTGCTGGAGAGCCTCGCCCCACCCGAGCGGTTCATCGCTGCTGCCGAGGAGGCCATCCGTGTCGACGCGGCGGACTCCTGGATCGCGATGATGCTCGGCTGGTCCTACCTGGTGCAGTACCGGTTCGACGACGCCGAACAGCTCGGCCTGCGGCTGCTGCGCGAGGATCCGACCGATGACCTGGCGCAGAGCCTGGTCGGGTCCGCCCGGGAGATGCTGCGGATCGTCGACAAGGCCCAAGCCCAGGACATTTCGCTGGACGACATCCGCGGCACCGGGACGATCGAGCTGGCGTGGCGGCAGCTCCGCGACCAGAAACTCGGCATCGACCTGGCTTCCGCGCTGGCGGCCTTGGACGCCGTGCTGCCCGCCGACCTGAGTGCCGCGCTGCGGCCGGGAATCTCGGTCGGCGACCTGGCCGAGGGCGACAAGGTCGGCTCCATGGTCGCGGAGGACATGGTGAGCTGGCACGACGGCCAGCAGCCCGGCTCCGGTGCGCTGTGGGGCCTGGACGAGCCGTTCCGCCTGATGTCGGCCGCGGAGATCATCGCCATGGACGCCGCGATCGACGCCGACCAGGCGGGCCATCCGGAGTGGCCGGAGAACGAGCTCTGGGAACAGGTGATGACCGACGACGACGGCGCGTACCTGGTCGCCGTCGCGTTCGGGGCGCTGGTCAAACGCCGTCCCGGAGTTCCCGACGAGCCGGTCGCCGAGTCGATGGCCGACTGGATCTGGGACCGGGTGGCCGGGTTCGGCGGGCGCGATCCGCGCCCGGCACCGCTGAAGACCGATCCGCTTCCGGCGCCCGGGACGCCGCTGACCGGCGTCATCGTCACGATGTGCGCCACACTGGGCGAGCCTGAGGACTCCCCGGCCTACGCGGAACTGCGGCGGCTCTTCCCCGGCTCGACCGTCCGGCGGAGTGAGCTGGTCCCCGACGAGCCGAGCGCCGACGGCGTCTACATCGAGGCGCTCGACGGGCTGGTGACGAGGGTCAGTGTCGATGTCGGGGTCTGCCCGGACGCGGGCCGGCTGATCTCCGGGCTCGACCTCGCCGGGCATCGTGGGTCCGTCGATGCTTACGTGCGGGAGCATGGAGCCGTTCCGCACAACAGCTGGGTGAACCGTGCCAATGGCGAAGCCACGGTCGTCTACGACTTCGCCGGGAATCGGCTCGGCTTGACCTGGGCGGACGGGAGTATCGCCCGGATCTACGTCACCGGTGCCTGAGCGGCGGCGGGTGCCGTTCTGGAGCTCGCCGTTTTCCGGCGACGGGTCGGAACAGTGAGCCTTATCGACGGTTTCAGGCGGAAGCACAGCCCTCCGGGCATGACCGCCCGTCGCCGCATTTCGGCAACGCACCGGAACAGCGGGACTTGTCGGCTCCGACTAGGTCCAGCCTCCGTCACGCACAACTCGCCTGCCGCCGTTTCCGGCGACGGGCCGGAACGCTGAAGCCCAGCCCATCGTCGCTTTTCGACGACGGACTCAGAACGGTGGCGGTTCGTCGGCTGCCGGGCGGGGTTCGGAAGGCCGGAACAGCGGGACTTCTCGGCTCCGACTGGGTCCAGCCCCGTTACGCACAACTCACCTGCCGCCGCTTTCCGGCGACGGGTCGGAACGCTGAAGCCCCCCGTTGCCGTTTCCGGCGACGGACTCAGAACGGCGGTGGCTCGTCGACTGCCGGGCGAGGTCCGTGAAGCGGTGGTGGTGTGCTGTCGTAGCGCTGCCCGGTGGGCGTGGTGATCGTCAGAGTGCCATCGGATGCGAGGTGGTAGGTCCAGCCGGGTTCGTCTTTCAACCGGTGATCTCGGCGGCAGAGGTCGATGAGGTCGGTGTCGGCGGTGTGCCCGCCGTGTTGCCACGGCACCGCATGATCGAGGTCGCACGCCTGCGCCGGGCGGTGACAGCCGGGTCTTCGACATTCACGGTCCCGCACCCGCACGAACTCGGCCAAACCCACTGTCGGCCGGTACCGGTCCCGACCCAGATCCAGAACCTGCCCGGAGAGCGGGTCGGTGATGATCCGCCGTAACACAGTGTTCTGACCGGCGGCGATATGCCTGGCCAGTGCGGCGGGGATCGTGCCGTGCCCGGCCAGTTCCGCCGGATCGTCATTCAGGCCGAGATAGGTGAACAGATCCGTGTACAGGAACACTTCGCTGCGTTCACTCGCCCCGCCCTGGCCACCGAGCAGCAGATCGAGCGCGACATCCGCCCGCAACTGGTCAAGAGTACGAGTCTCACCACCAGCCCTGAGAGCCCGCGCTTCACGATCGATCCGCTGATAAGCAGCAGCGACCTTCTCCACCGGCCCATCCTCGACCTCGATCGACGCCACCCCGGTCTCACCATGCCGCAACGACAGACGCCGCCCCTCACGATGCCGCTCAGCCCGTTTACCCGCGCCCTCGGGATCGATGGTGTTCGCCGCATGGTTGGCTGCCTTCCGGACCTGATCCGGGTTCTTGTCCCCGATCCGATCCTCCAACAACGCGTCCACCGCTTGAGCATCCTCGTCGGACAGCCACGCGGTGGCCGTCGCGACCTTCATCGCGCTGAACCCGGCGAGCTTCCCCTCATCCATCAGATTCAACGTCCGGGGCAGCCGGGTGGTCAGCGCGTCCGCGGCGGCGACCAGCGCACCCGCATGATTGTCCACAAGGGACAACTCAAGCGCGACCTCCTGCGCCACACTCCGCACGCCCTCACGATGCCGGTTCAACTGCGCCAACGCCCGGAACCGCACCGCCTCCAAGCGCGCGATCCCGGCCGACGCGGCCTGCGCCAACGCCACGGAATCCTTGTCGTCCAACACAATCGCGGCATCGTTCACCGCAGCCAGCACCTCGGGATCGGTGAGGCCTTCCAAAAGCGCCACAGGCGCGGAATGAGTATCCACCCCACGAACATACGACCCACCACCGACAATTCCCGGCCCCACGAGAGACAGAGGCATTGCCGATTTTCGGCAATGCCTCTGCGCCACGACAAGGTCTGTATCACCGGCAAATAACGTGAAACCAATTCCGGCAATGAGGACGCCGTCCCCGCCGAGATGGCGAAACTGCCGGGCGATCGGCCGCAGAGTGATCAGCCGCGAGCGACCTCGCTCGCCGTGGTGAACTCGTATCCTTGCGCCCGCAGCCCGAGCACCACCGTGTTCAGGTGTTCCAGCGGCAGGAACGGGTGGAAGAAGAAGCTGGCCACGTTGTCGCGGACCACCTTGGACTTCGCGCCGTCGGCGAGCAGGTCGGCGGGCAGCCGGGCCGGATGCTGGTTGAACGGCTCCGGAGCGACGTGGTCCAGATTCTCGGGGATCACCACGGCGCCATAGACATCCCTTACCGGGTAAGGAAAGTACTGACCGTACTTGTTCTGATAGGACACCGTCGAGGTCGAGCCGCAGGCACCACGCGGGCAGTATCCCGCGAAATAGCTGCCCTGGTCGTAGCGCGCCGCGAAGTGCGAGCCGACCTCCTTGTAGTCCACCGCGGAACCACCGTAATGCGGGAACTCGAACACTTCCGGCTCGGGCAGCCCGACCCGGCGGAACTCGCCGAGCCCGGTGGCGATCCGCCCGCGGAACCATTCCGCGGAATCGCCGGGGACCGGGCCGGTCTCCACGACGTGGTTGTTCTTGTCGACGATCGCCGTGTAGAACTCGTAGTCCGCCGCGCTCGCTCCGCCATAGGGGTTCGCCAGTTCCTCGAACTGATGGCTGTAGCCGTGCATGATCAACGTCGCGCCGCGCCGGATCGCGTGGTGCAGCGCGTCCACCAAGGCCGGGCTGTCCACGAGCCGCGCGAACGTCGGCCTGCCGCCGTTGGCCACACCGTGCGGATCCGCGTAATACGGGTAGACCGCGAGCGAGAACGGGATCCCTTGCCCTCCAAGGAGATCGGCGATCCGGTGGATCTGGCCCGCGTCGGTGCGCGGGCCGATGTCCTCGATCCGCACGAGCGCACGGTGCCGTTCCGCGGTCTTCGGCGCGAGCGTGCCGAGCAGGATGTCGGCGGCGGCGAGGTACCGGTCACCCTCGTTGACGTAGGAGAACGGCGCCTCCGCGACGTAGGTGAAGTTCCCTGAGCGCACCGCCCACGGCGTGTGCTCGCCGGCCGTGACGCTGTCCGCGAGCACCTCGTTGACCGCCGGGTTTTCCCGCCGCACCAAAGGAACCGAGCCGATCTCGGGATTGCGTTCGAGCGACACGTTCTTGTAGCGGACCTCGGTGGGCGAGGTCGGCGTCCGCCCCGACGGCGTCCAGCCCCAGCGCGCCGTGACACCCGGGTCGTGCGCCACCAGGCGGTCGACGTTCTCCCCCAGCCAGACGACCGGCACCTTCGCGGTCACCACGTCCGCGAGCAGTGCGGCGGGCAGCACGGCGTCGCTGATCGAACCGACGTAGACCAGCGCCTGGTATCCGCCGATCTCGCCCGCCCGGTAGTCCGCCGCGGCACGCATCGTCCAGCCGCCCGCCCGCGAGACCAGGTTCGCGGTCTGCATCGCGAACGCTTCGGCCATACCGGCTTCGTCCGCGTCGGCGGGCGGATTCGGCGCGTCCCGTTCACCCGCGTCGTAGACCACCAGCGTCCGGTGGGCGCGGTTCCCGCCGGGGCCGGGGCTGCCGGCTTCGCTGCTCATCGCCAGCCGGTCGCCGAGCGAAACCGGCGCCGCCGCGGGCGAAGCGAGGATCGCGCTCGCCGGGCGCGTGTACACGACCAGCAGTACCAAACCGGTCGCGACGACGACCGCCAGCACCGCGAACCGCAGCCCGGCCGGGGTACGCCGTCGCCTGTCCGCCTTGCGCTTCCGGGTCATACCAGCACACCCCCGGACACCGCGGCGAACTCGTCCACCGGCTCGGCGCTCAGCCCGAGCAGCCTGGCCAGCGCGCGCTCGGTGCGTGACGAGGCCCTTCCGTCGCCGAAGGGATTGCCCTCGCCCATCATCGCCGCCCTCGCCCGCGGGTCGGTGAGCAGTTCCGACGCCGCCCGCACGATCAGCTCGCGATCGGTACCGACCAGCCGCGCACAACCCGCGTGGACCGCTTCCATCCGTTCGGTGACCTCGCGCAACACCAGCACCGGCACCCCGAACGTGGGCGCCTCCTCCTGGATCCCGCCGGAGTCGGACAGCACCAGCGTGGCGGCCGCGAGCACACCGGCCAGTTCCTCGTACCTCAGCGGCTCGGTGACCACCACGCGAGGCAGGCCGCCCAGTTCCTCGTCGACCAGCTCGCGTACGGCCGGGTTCGGATGCGCGGGCAGGACCACGGACACGTCGGAATGGCGGGCGACCAGTTCGGTGACCGCGCGCAGCACCTGGCGCAGGGGTTCGCCCCAGGACTCGCGGCGGTGCGCGGTGACCAGCACCAGCCGCTCGCCGCGGGCGGCCGCTTCCACCGCCGCGGCGACCCGCTCGTCCTGGAAGTCCACCGCGCCGCGGTCGGCGATCGCGCGGATCGCGTCCACCGATGTGTTGCCGGTGACCAAGATCCGCTCGGCGGGGACCTGCTCACGAAGCAGGTTGTCCGCCGCGGCCGAGGTCGGCGGAAGATGCAAGGAGGCGGCCTGGGTGACCAGCCGCCGGTTCAGCTCTTCCGGGAAGGGCGCGGCCAGATCGAACGAACGCAGGCCCGCTTCCAGGTGCACCACCGGAACCCGCCGCCAGAACGCGGCGAGCGTGCCGGCCAGTGTGGTCGTGGTGTCGCCCTGGACCACCACCGCCGCGGGCGGTTCACGTTCGGCCAGCGCGTCCAGGCCGGTCAGCATCTGGCCGAGCAGTTCGGGCTGGCCGCCGTCGCGGCGGTGCAGCGGCAACGTGACGTCCGCGCGGACGCCGAACGTCTCCAGCGCCTGGTCGACCATCGTCGGATGCTGCCCGGTGGCGACCAGGCAGGGCTCCATCCGCCCTGCCTCGGCGATCGCTTCGGCGACCGGCGCCAGTTTGATCGCTTCCGGCCGGGTACCCATCACGAGCCACACCCGCGGCCGTGTCGCTTCGTTTTCGCGTTGATTCCAAACCATGACTCCCCCAAGGTTCGAATGATTTTTTCGCGATTCCGCGCACTTCTCATGATCATTTGTGCGGTGCGCTGTGCCCGATGCGACGCAGAGTGGTTCTGTCCGGTTCCCGTCGAATTTCCTCACCCGATCGAGGGAACCGCGAGGTGACTCTTCACGTCGTAGTCGAGGATGCGGGATCGGCCGGGGGGCCCGACGCATCACGCACAATCCTTTACACACAAGGGTTTGAGCACGCTCATTTTGGGGGAGAAATGTCTGTCATCCGAATCGGACCGGCAGTCGGCGCCACCGCGACCTTGGGGGTCGCCGCAGGGGCGGGCGCCTGGCCGCTCTTGTCACTCGCCGCGTTCATTCTGTTGCTTTTCGCGATTCGCTCGATTCTCGTGCGCATCGCACCCGCGCCGGAAAGGGGGAATTAGCGAAATGGAAACCAGCCTGTCCGTCATCGCCACCATCATGGTCGGCGTGCTGATCTGGTGGCCGTTGCAGAACCTCGTCCTCGCGGTGTTCGCCTGGCGGTCCCCGCAACGGCCGCGCAGTGTACGCCGGACGCCGGATCCCGTGCCGTTCTGGATCGTCATCCCGGCGCTGAACGAGGAACGCGTCATCGCGAACACGGTGCGCAACGCGCTGGCCACCGGGACCCGGTACACACCGGTCCGCGTCGTGGTCGTGGACGACGCCTCGGACGACGCGACGCCGCATATCCTCGCCGGTATCAGGGATCCGCGACTGCACGTGCTGCGCCGCGAACTGCCCATCGCCCGGCAAGGCAAGGGCGAAGGCCTCAACACGGCGTACCGCTACATCCTCGAAATCGCTCGCCGGGAAGGCACGGTCGAGCAGACGATCGTCGGCATCGTGGACGGCGACGGCCGGTGCAGTGAGGGGATGCTCGACGAGATCGCCGAATTGATGGCGGAGAAGAACGTCGGCGCCGTGCAGTGCCGGGTGCGCATCCACAACCGGCACAAGACGTTGGCACTATTGCAGGATCTGGAATTCGGCGCCATCGCGGACTCCGCGCAATCCTTGCGCGATCTGGTCGGCAGCGTCGGCCTGGGCGGCAACGGCCAGTTCACCCGGCTGTCCGTCCTCGCCCGGTTCCATCCCGGACCGTGGTCGGCCTGTCTCGTCGAAGACCTGGAACTCGGTCTGCGCCTGCATCTTGCCGGGATCCGCGTGCGCTACACGAAATCCGCGTGGGTCACCCAGCAGGGCCTGACCGACGTGAAACGGTTGCTGCGTCAGCGAACCCGGTGGGCGCAGGGCAACCTGCAATGTTTCCGGCACCTGCGCAAGCTGACCACGTCGCGGTTCGTCAGCGGTCTCGGCCTGACCGACTTCCTGATCTACCTGCTCTCGCCGTGGCTGACCGTGCCCATGTCGCTGCTGCTGGTCGGCCTGGTCGCGGCGTCCGCGATCGCGCTGGTCACCGGGAGCACGCTCGGCGGCCTGGTGGCCACTGTGGACACTCTGCCGACGTCGGCCGCGATGCTGGTCGGGCTGGCCATGCTGCCGAGCCTGCTCTGGGGCTTGGTCTACTGGGTCCGGCTCCGCGACGAGAACATCCTGCGGTGCCTGTTCGCCGGGTTGCTCTATCCATGGTTCCTGGCGCTGGGCATCATCGCGACGTGGCGCGCGCTGTTCCGGCTGATGTCCGGCCGCAACGGCTGGGCGAAGACCGAACGGCTGGCCGAAGACGGCCAAGCCACGCCACCGATGCCGCCGACGCCGCCGATGCCGGTTCCGATGGCGGCCCCCGTGCGGCTCCCGCTGCCGCGGCCCACCGCGCCGCCGGTGACGGTCGACCCGAGCGTCACCCAGCCGATTCCCGCGGCGGCGCTGGCCGCCGCCGAGCCGACCCGGCCGGTCCCGCATCCGCCGGCCGAAACCGAACCGACCCAACGACTGGAGCGGGTGTGATGGAAGGCCGGCACCGGCGCCGCCGGAAACGGAACAGGATCGTTCTCGTCCTGGCGGCCGCCGGGCTGGCCCTCGCCGCGGCCTCCACCATCGACCGCGACGGTGCCGGGAAGGAGTCGTCCGCCGGGTGGTACGTGACCGTGTACTACACCGCCGTCGAGTCGCATCACCACGACGACCCGGTGCCGGTCACCGGCTGCCTGGTGCTCGACTGCGAACGCGGCGAAGACCCGCTGGGCAGCTATCCCGAAGACTTCGTGCAGGCCGTCGAGGACGAAGGCACCGGCCGGATCGTCAGCGGCCGCCACGCCGGCCGGTACCTGAACTGGTCGCACGACACCGGTTTCTGGCTGGACGACGCGCCCCGCGACAGCCACGGCCGTCCGCTGGAACCCTTCGTCTCCGCCGCCGCGGATCCGGCCGTCCTCGCCGCGGGCCGCGAACTGCGGATCACCGGCTGCGGCACCGCGGAGGACGGCACGGCGATCGACCGGGGTGTCTGCGACCGGCTGCGGTCCGCCTCCTGGCGGATCATGGACGAGTTCACCCCGGGGCTCGGCGGAGACCGGCACATCGACGTCTACCTCGGCGAAGAAACCGGGCCGGACTTCACTTCCGACCCGCTGTACTCGTCGCTGCACAACGCCACGCTGGAGCTCAAGAGGCCTTGACCTCCGCCAGCGCGCGTTCGCGTACCTCCCGCACGACCCCGGACCGCGTGAACGCGGACGAAACGGCGCTCAGCCAGGCACTTTCGTCCCGTGCGCTGGGATGCGGCCCCGCCGGGTGGTTCGGCCAGCTCCGGCCGGCCTCCCGCATCACCAGCGCCGCCGCGAGTTCGGCGGCGGCGCGCGTGGGTTCGTCGACGGGGGTGCGCAGCCAGTCCCCGAGCTGAGGCGGGACGTGTGCCCGCAAGGCGAGCAGGCCGTCACGGATCTCGATCACCCTGCGGTACAAGGTGAATTCGAGGTCGTGCCGCACGGGCAGCGCGATCTGCGGGTGGGCGGCGACGAGTTCCTTCCACAACGGTGTCACGGCCCGGATCCTGCGCCACGCGCGCGCCAGCCGGAGCGCGCCGTCCCAGGTGGTGCACAGTCCGCCGAGGACCCACAACACCATCGCGCAGAGCCCGACCAGGCGGGCGCGGGGCAGGAAGTCGAGGTCCGCGAGGTCGGTGATCTCCAGCCACAGCGAGGGAAGCCCGGAGAACAGCGCCCAGCCGATGGTGACCACCGCGGCGCAGATCAGGATCCGCAAGCCCGTCCGGAACGCCCCTCGTGGACGGCCCGCGGCGCTGCGGACGAGCGTGCGGATGAACAGCACCAGGCACGTGACCGCGTACGTCGTGAGGATCACCTGATACGCCACGATGCTGAAGCGCCATTGGAACTCAGATGTGCCGGCCTCGGACCGATGCGGCGCGAAGTCCAGGTAGCACACCACCATCAGGGTCCAGCAGACCGCGATCGGCCAGAACGGCGTCGGCTTCTCCGGCGACCGGGTGCTGCGGACCAGTTGCAGCAACGCGCGCATCGCGAGCAGTTGCAGCGCGTTGGTGACCAGCCGCGGGAGCAGTTCGTCGCCGAGCAGCCGGACCGTGCCCTCGGCCGAGACGGCGAGGGCCACCGCCATGCTGAGGAAGAACGTGGCCAGATACCTCGGCCCGGTGCGGACCGTCATCAGCCGGGTGAGGCCGATCAGCGCCAGCAGCGCGGCGGACAGGTAGCTGATCATGAACCGAGGGCGTGGCGCAGCCGATCGTTCTCCGGCCCGGTACGCGCGGCGCGGCGCATGAGCAGCGAAGCGACGAGTTCGGCTTCCTTCTCCTGTTCCCGCGCGTAGGTGGTGCGGCCGAGGACGCGGCGGACCAGGTCCACCGACAGGCTGGGCGCGACGATCTCCGCGATCGCCTCCGGCCGCACCTCGCCTTCGACGTGCCCGCAGAGCAGGTGACCGAGTTCGTGCAGCAGGATGTGCCGCTGGTGCAACGGGGACGTGTCCCGCGTGTAGAACACGTAGTCCGCCCGATCGGTGGCCGCGAGCACCCCGCACGGCGCCCCCGGCCGCGCCTCGAGCGGCACCAGTTCGATGGGCCGCCCCCGCATCGCCGCGACCTCGCCGAACAACGTGGTGACGTCGAACGGCTCCGGCAGCCGCACACCGCCGGCGATGCGCTCACATCTGCGCCAGAGCGCACTCTTCCTGCCCAGCATGGCTACTCCCCCTGGTCACGCTTGGACTCGCGCCGCTTGATCGCCTCGACGATGTCGGTCACGGTGCCGAGCCCCTCCTCGGACAGCGTCACCGCACGCAACGCCAGGTCGCGCACCGCGCTGTTGCGCAACGCTCCCAGCAATTCGACCTCCTCGGCAAGGGCCCTCCCCTGTTCGTCGTCGAAGAAGTACGCGGGCGGGACCTGGAAGAACGCCGCGAGCGCTTCGAGGTGCCGTTTGGTCGGGTTGTCCCGGCGGCCGGTCCGCAGTTGCCACAGGTAGGCGGCGGAAAACGACTCGCCGGTGCTCTCCCGGCAAGCCCGCGCCACCTCCTCGTGGCTGTGCTGCTCGCCGCCTGCCCGCCGGACCACCTGGAAGAGGCGGTCGATCCGGTCGGTGAGCGTGGTCGCCCGTGGTTCGGCCATCTTCACCTCCGTTAGCTGAAATGAATGAGTTGTGGCGCTTCGTTCATCTGGGTTGACAGCCCGAAGGCCGTCGCTCTACGGTTTCCACGTTAGCTGAGATGAATGACCAAGGGGAGTCGGTCGATCCTGGCTGACAACCAGAAGGGGGATCTCCCATGAAGAAGATGCTGACCGCGGCCGCTCTGGTGGTGGCCGCGGTGACCATGTCGGCGCAGCCCGCGCTCGCCGTGGAGACCGGGGATTTCTACGCCACCGGCATCGGCCCGGGACCGTCGGCCGCCGTCGCGTCGGCGGAAAAGGTCGCGCGCTTGTACGCGCGCAACACGGGCTGGCAGGACTCGCAGTGTTACGTCCGAGGCTCCGACATCCGGTCGCACTTCGACTACTACAGCGCGCGCGTCTGGCTCTACTGCCAGCGCTGAAACCAGGAGGGGAAAACATGAACAGAACGATCGCCCGCGCCACGGGGGCCGCCGTGGTCCTCGCGGGACTCATGACACTCGCGCCGTCGACGGCGAGCGCCGAGGAGACCCGGGCGTTCCTCGGGACCACGGTGGAGAAGACGTCGGCCTCGGCCAAGCGGACGGCGTTGCAGCAGGCCTACGACCACGCTTCCGCCTACGGGTACACGCAGGACCAGTGCGTGATCATCCACCTGTACTCGGTGAAGATCAGCTTCGTGATGTACCGGGGTGAAGCCGGGATCCACTGCACGAAGTAGGCGGGTCCGTGAGGGCCTCCTTGAGGGACTCACCCACGGTGTGACCGGCGGTCGAGTATGGCGGATCGGGACGGTGAAGGTCAGGAACCCTCCACACTCGGTCTCGTTGATGAGGGATTTGGGACGTTGAACGTCCCAAATCCCTCATCAACGGCGTCCGGTCGAGTCTCAAGCCCGGTTTGGAAGGCACTCCCCAGGGTCGCCGCTCCATCCGGCGCCTGGGACATCGGGTCGCCCATGGGAGCCGTGCCAGGTGTCCCCAATGTGGCATTGGAGACGCTCAGTGTCCCCAATGCCACATTGGGGACACTGAACCCAATCGCTCACGTCCCCGCAAGGAGGCCTACACGGGCGTCACGTCCGTGTAGCAGGCTAGGTTGGCCGGGTGAGTCTTCTCGACGACGTGGCCGAACGCGACGGCTGGCGATGCTGGGTGTGCGACGAACCGGTCGACCCGGACATGTCGGTGAACGACCCGCGGGGCCCGAGCGTCGACAGCCGGACCGCGGACCGGAAGGCCAAGATCGCCGAGCGGCTCGCGCACCGCGGCTGCAACACCCGCAAGGGCGCGGTCAAGGTGGTCATCGCCTGGCCGGACCGGCTGCACGTGGTCGAGCCCGCGCCGCTGATCACCGTCGCCGGGCGGCTGGAACGCAAGGGAGGCCGCGAAATGGTGGCCCGTTGCCCGACGAAACAGGACGCGCAGGAGGCCGCCGACTGGCTGGTGGACCGCTTCTCCCGGCTGGTGCCGGGATTGCCGGTGACCGCCGCCGTCGAGCCGGGCGGCGGCCAGTTCCTCGTCATCCTGGCCGCGGGCCGTCGCTGACCGGATAACCCGTTCCTCGCCTTCGCGCAAGCCCTGAACAAACCATTGTCCGAGCCGCGGCCTGCCTGTTTAGTCAGGGACGCCCGGCCGATGGCAGGGCGTCGAACGCACGGAAGCGAGGGACACCATGAGCGGAAAAGCGTTACCGCGCAGGCTGATCACGATGGCGGCCGCCGTACTGACGGCGGCAGGCCTCACGATCACCGGCTCGGCCACGGCTTCGGCCGTGGACTACTACTACGAAATGCCGTACCCGGCGGGTGAGGCCTACACCATCTCGCAGGGACCGGAAGGCACCTTCTCCCACACCGGCCCCTACAACGAGTACGCCTGGGACATCGCACTCCCGGCCAACTACGAGGTGTCCGCCGCACAGGGCGGCCAGATCCTCGTCTCGGGCTGGTCGCCGTACTCGTCGAACGGCATCGAGGTGATCATCCGGCACTCCAACGGCACCTGCACGCAATACATCCACCTGAACCGGGCCATCTACAACGCGGGCACCTGGGTCCCGCAGGGCCGGATCATCGGCTGGTCGGGCAAGACCGGGGCGGCCACCGACTATCACCTGCACTACCAGGTGATCAACTGCTCCAACCGCGTGAGCATCCGCTCCACCCTGCAGGGCTGGACCCCGCCGACCGGTTCGCGACCGGTCAGCGTCAACACCAGGGCCTGAGCCCGCGGATCCGGCAGGACACCCGTGGCGCCGCGGGTGCTCCCCCGTCAGCCGTCCGATTTCGTGATGGTGACGCGCGCCGAGCCGGTCTGTTCGTCCTGCACCAGGATCTTCAGCCCGTTGCCTTCGTAGCGGGCGATGGCGAGGTTCGCGTTGTGGGTGTCGGCGTAGCCGAGATTCGGCAACGTCTCCGCGTAGAAACTCTTCGCACTCTCGGTGTCCACGCCGTCGATCCGGAACGACACGACGGTGTCATTCGCGCGCGGGGAGGGCGCCGTACCGCCCGGCGGCAGCGGGAACTCGGTCAACGGCCAGCCCGCGGGCATCGGATACGCCGACCCCGTGGCCGACGCTTGGCTCGATCCCGGACCTGCCGCGGGAGCGGCCGGCTGCGGATCACCACCACAACCGGCTATGGCCGAGCACGCGAACAGTACGGCCAGTACCGGCATCGAAATCCCACGCTTTTTCGTCATGACGGAAAACTACCCCTCACCGAAACTTCACCCGACAGTGGGTACGGCTCCGCATTTCATCGGTATTTCATCCGCGCTCATTAACGTTCGGCGCGGCAATACGACAGTGGGGAGAAACCGATGAAAAGAACCGGAGCGCGTTTGCTCGCGACCGCCGTCCTGTCCGTCGTCACCCTGGCCGGCGCGATCGCCGGCGCGGGAGCGGCGCAGGCGGCACCCGCCCGCCCGGACGGTCCGTGCGGGCCCGTCATGTTCGTCGTCCCGGGATATCAGGACGGCGGCGCGCAAAAGCTTCTCGACCGGGAACTCGCGCCGGGCGGCGCCGACCCGGTGCGCAT
Organism: Amycolatopsis sp. w19; assembly: GCF_051373225.1. Taxonomy (NCBI): domain Bacteria; kingdom Bacillati; phylum Actinomycetota; class Actinomycetes; order Pseudonocardiales; family Pseudonocardiaceae; genus Amycolatopsis; species Amycolatopsis sp. w19. The sequence continues at coordinate 162,658 of NZ_JBPQFM010000006.1, forward strand.
TCCGTATCCGAACAGCGCGGGGGACGTCAATCTGTACGCCGACGTCGACGCCGGTGTCGCCAATCTCCGGACCGCGCTCTACAACCTCTATGTCACCTATGGCTGCGACCTCGAAACGAAGGTGTACATCGTCGGGTTCAGCCTCGGCGCGCTCGTCGCGGGCACGGTGCTGGAGACCGAGCCGCCCGGACGGAACATCCAGGGCGTGCTGTTCGCCGACGGGCGGCGGCAACCCGTCGAGTCGAACTGGCCGGGGGACCCCGGCGGGCTGATCGGGCATCTGCCCGTTCCCGGTCCCGGTGGCGCCGGTTTCCGGCCGGTCGATTCCTTCCGCTATCCGACCTTGAGCCTCTGCAACGGCCCCAACGCGGCGGGCGGCGCGGATCTGATCTGCTTCGGCGGCACCAATCTGGACAGCTACTTCAGCTCGCACCCGTACTACAGCTTCGAAGTGGCCAACGAGCTGAACATCCACGGCGAAGGCCCGTACCCGAACAACCTGCGCAACCGCGTCATCCCGTAACCCGCTCTGCGACCCTTCCCGGCCGGTCCGCCGGGAAGGGTTGCGTGGCCGGCCGCGGTCGTGCCCGTGCGGACACGACGGTCCGGACCTTCGGGCAGCCCTGCGCCGCGACCCTATTTCGACGCAACCCCATTCCGCTTCCGGCGTCTTCGGAGACAAAGCTTCAACAATGGATGCGAGAGGGGCGCTGAAATGAAATTCACCGCGAAGAAGACCGTCAAGACCGCCATTGTGGGCGGCGCACTCGCCGCCACCGCACTTCTTTCCGCGTGCACCGGGAACAATGTCACTGGAAATGGTTCTCCGGTGAAGAACGCTGCCGTCGAACAGGCTCAGCCGGGCGGTGGCCAAGGGGCGGCCGCCGGAGAGTCGTCGAATGGGGACGTCAACTGCAGCAAGCACGGCGGCCAGGTCGGCGCCCCCGGGCGGCCGAAGATGGACCTGATCGCGGTGGCCGCCACGGACGGCACCACCCCGGGCTGCACCGAGGCGTACAACGTGATCACCGAGTACTACGAGAAACTGCCGCAGGCCGAAGGCCCCGGCGAGCGGGTGCTCGACGTCCAGGGCAAGTGGACCTGCGCCCGCCTGACGGAATCCGGGACCGAGGTGGTCTGCGGCGTGCCGAACAGCTCCCTGCAGCTGGAGACCAGGCCCGCGGGCTCGGGGAAGGCGCCCGTCGAGCAGAACCGCAAGTTCCCGAATTCCACCCAGCGGGTGCAGTTCACCGGATACGACGCCAACCTGCGGATGGTCCGCTTCCAGCTGATCACCGGCCAGGACGACCCGGTCGACGGCAAGACCTACCGGCTCCCGCTGCAGAAGGGCGGCGAGGTGCTCAGCGCGGCCACCCTGTGCCCCGCCGAGTCGGTCACCATCGACGACGAGGGCTACGGCAGCCTGCCGTGCGGCCAGGACCAGCTGATCGAGCAGCTGCGAGAAGGCAATCCGGTGCTCGCGCTGATCAGCGTGAACGGCGCCGACCAGATCGCCACGGTCAAGGAGATCTACCGCTCCTGACCAGGGGAACCCACCAGCAGGCGGCCGGGCCACCCGGTCGCCTGCTTTCAAATGTTCAGAACATCTGGTGTTAACATCTCGACTATGCGCGTCCTCTTCGCCAGCCTTGCGTCGGTCGGCCACACCTATCCGCTGATCCCGCTCGCGATCGCCGCCAGGGACGCCGGGCACGAGGTGTTCTTCGCCGCCGGCGAGAACGTCCATCCGCCACTGCTCAGGAACGGCCTCCGACCGTTTCGGCCGGCGGACGCGTTCTACGAGATCTACGCCGAGGACCTCGAACCGGAGCTGGCACGGCTACGGCCCGACCTCGTCGTGCACGAATGGGGACAACCAGGGGTGGCCGTCGCCGCGGAACGCGCCGGAATACCGGGACTCTGGCACGGTTTCGGCCGCATGTTCCCCGACGGGATCGGGCTTCAGCCGCCGACGCGACCCGAGCGGCCGCATCTCGACATCTGCCCGCCTTCCTTGCAGGACAAGGACTTCCTCGCGACGGCCGAACGCGTCGAACTGCGTCCCGTTCCGTTCTCCGAACCGGCGGCGCGGCTCGAAACGACCGCGCGACCGTTGATCTACCTGACGCTCGGCACCGCGTTCGGCACGCCGGAAGTGCTCACCACGGCCATCCGGGGGCTGGCCACGCTCGGCGCGCACGTGGTCGTCGCCTCGGGACGGATCCGCCCGGAGGAACTCGGCGCCGTCCCGGGCAACGTCACGCTGCGGGCCTGGATATCGCAAACGGATTTGATGTCGCACGTCGACGCGGTGGTGCACCACGGCGGAAGCGGCACGACGCTCGGCGCGCTCGCCTCCGGTGTCCCGCAGCTGGTCCTCCCCCAGGGAGCCGACCACTTCGCCAACGCCGAAGCGCTGTGCACCGCGGGGGCCGCACTGAGCCTTCAGCCCGGCGAGCTGAGCGCGGAAGCCGTCGCCGCGCACACACGGACCCTGCTGGGGCGGAACGCCCATCGCGAGGCCGCCCGGGCGATCGCCGAGGAGATCGCCCGGATGCCCTCGCCCGACGAGGTCGCCCGCACCCTGCCGGAATGGACACAGGCCTCGTGAGTGGTCAGAACCCGAACAGCTCCTGCGGGATTTCGTAGTCGTCCGGCCAGGTCAGCCACGCGACGTCGGTCGGGCCGATGGCGCAGTTGGCCACCCGCCAGGACCGCGCGTCGTCGTCGACGCCCGTTTCGCTCTTCTTCTTGAGCAGGGCGACGTAGACGTCGGACATGACGCCGTCGGCCCGGCGGTTCTCGTAGATGGTGCCGGCGTAGTACGGACGGCCGGCTTCGGCGGGACGCATCGTGCCCTGCAGGAAAACCCAGGGACCGAGCCGGTCGAGCTGTTCCACGGCCACCCGGACCTGATCGCCGAACTCCTCGTCGAGCCGGGCGGTGGCGGCCTGGAGCACCGCTTCCCGGACCGGGTCGCCGGGATTCAGCGCCACCGGAAACGGTCGTGCGGACGGGGTGTACATCAAGCTACCTCCCACTGGCGGGCGGCGACGCGAGCGATCGCGTCCGCCTGCCCGGTGCTGCTACGGCGTTCTGTCGGATCAGGTCGGCGGGGTGAGGATCTTCACGAGGCCGCCACCGCCGCCCATGCTGATCTTCTGCGAACCGTCGGGGTTGACGTTGTTCGAGCCGATGAACTGGCCATCGCCCGCGTACAGCACGACGTGCCCGCCGTTGTTCGAGATCACCACGTCGCCGGGCTTCGCCTCGGAGAGCGGCACCGACCGCCAGCCGTCCGCTTCGAGGTTGGCCGACAGACCCGCGACCGAGGCACTGGCCTGCCCCTTGTCGATCAGGCCCGCCGCCTCGAGACAGCCGGAGACGAAGTTCGCGCAGTTGACGTTGTTGGGCACCCACGACTGCATGGCGGGGAGCTCACCGCTGCCCTTGAGGTCGCCGGCGTTGCGGCCGAGGAACTTCTCCGCGATCTTCGCCGGGTTGTCGCCTCGGGCGTCGATCGGCTTGGCGGGCCTGCCGTCGCCCGGCACGCCTCCGCCTCCTCCGCCGCCACCACCGCCGCCTCCGCCACCGCCGCCGTCTCCACCGCCGTAGCTGGGTGTGCCGCTCAGCTGCTGGTTGACCGGCTTGGCGTGGACGCTCGACGCCGTGGTCTGGCCGTCGTCGGCGGGGATCAGCTCGAGGAAACCGCCTTCGATCTCCAGGCCGAGCGGCTTGAGGAGATCGTCGATCTGCTTCTCGGCGTCGTCGAGCGCCTTCTCGATCTCGTCCTTCTTGCCGTTCGAGTCTTTTTCGTTGAGCGTCCGGAGCCGCTCGATGTCCGACGCGGCCGCAGCGATCTCGTTGTCGTCCTCGGAGCTGTTCTTCCGGCGGCGGGCCGAATCGATCAGCTTGCGGTTGTCCGCGTCCTTGTCGTTGGCTTCCTGGGCGAGTTGTGCGACCTTCTTCTTGACCTCGTCCATGATCTCGGAGACCCGCTGGAGGATGTTCTTGGCCGCCTCGGCCTTGTCACTCACCTTGTAGCTGGCCTTGCCGAGCTTTTCGAGATGGTCGGCGACGGCGTCGGCGTCCTTGCCCTCCCAGTGGCGCAGGACGTCGTCACGGAAGACCTTGAGGTCGTCGCCGAGGTCGTTGGCCCGGGTGGCGGCTCCGCCGACCTTCCTGGCCTGGTCGTTGACCGCGCCCGAGTTGAGCTTCTGCGTCTGCTGGGCGTGCTTGTCGATGGCGTCCAGCGACTTCGGGCGGTCGTGCGACGGGTCGTCGAGCGTGCTCGGATTCCGCTCCGCGGTGGTCATCGGTAAATCCCCCTGGTTCCCGTCTTCAGTCCGATCAGTCCCGCTCGCGAGCGTGGCCGCGGAGGGTGTCGACACCCGCGGCCTCGTCGTTGCGCATCCGCTGCGCGGCGTTGGCCAGCGCGTTCGACGCGGCGTCGACGAGCTTCGCGGCGGCCGCCAGCTCGGCGTTCACACCGCGGTGGAAACCCTTCATCGTGGTCCCCGTGCTGGCCGCGTTCTTCAGGTCGCCGAACGCCGCTCCGGGATCACCGTCGCCCAGGTCCTTGCCCGTGCCGGTGTAGCCCTCTTTGAGCCCGCCGACCTTCTTGGCCAGCGCGGCGATCTGCTCTGGATCGAATCGGCGAGTCATGAATGATCCTCCAGCCCGTGCTTGCCTGACCCATATTGCTCTACCGCGCACCCTATGAGTTCCCACCCACGCGTGCGCACCGTTTCCGTAAACGCGATGACGCCGTTCGTGTACACCGACGCATCCGGCCGCGCGTTGGTTCCCGGAAGATTTCCACGGCGTCCCCGGAGGGGAGATCTTACCCTCCCTGCACCGGCCGGGAGCAGCCGAAGCTCACCCGGTCGGGGCTTTGCCAGAATGGGCCGCGATGACCATCGATCGGCGCACTCGCGCATTGACCTCCCTGTACGGCTTGACCCTCGGCGACGCGCTGGGTTCCCAGTTCTTCGTCCCCGCCAATCGCGACCACTGGGCACGGCGGCAGCCGCCGCCCGGCCCGTGGCAATGGACCGACGACGCCGAGATGGCGTGTTCCGTTTTCGCCGTCCTCGACCGGGCCGGCCACATCGACCAAGACCTGCTCGCCGCGAGCTTCGCGACGCACCACGACTTCGACCGCGGCTACGGCCCGTCCATGAACCGCTTGCTGCGTCTCGTCCGCCAGGGCGGCTCGTGGCGTGAACTCGTCACGGATCTGTTCGACGGGCAGGGTTCCTGGGGCAACGGCGCGGCGATGCGCGTCGCGCCGCTCGGCGCCTGGTTCGGCGGCGAGCCCGACGAGGCAGCGCACCAGGCCGCGCTTTCGGCCGAGGTGACCCACACCCATCCGGACGGGGTGGCGGGCGCGATCGCTATCGCGGTCGCCGCCTCGCTGGCCGCCACCCCGGACCCGCCGTCACCGAAGGACTTCCTCGACCAGGTGCTGCGGCGGGTGCCGCCGGGCCGCGTGCACGACGGTGTCCGAGCCGCCATCCGCCTGGCCGACGAGCCCTCGGCCGCGACCGCCGCCCACGAACTGGGCAACGGCAGCCACACGGGCGCCCACGACACGGTGCCCTTCACCCTGTGGGTGGCGGCCCGCCACCTCGACGACTACGAGAAGGCCTTCTGGACCACGGCGGCCGCCGGTGGCGACGTGGACACCACCTGCGCCATCGTCGGCGGCATCGTCGCGACGCGTGTCGGTGCCGACGGCCTGCCGCCGTCCTGGCGGGACACCTGCGAACCGCTGCCGGATTGGGCGGCCTAGGCCGTGTCCTGTAAGTCTGTTCGATGGGATTCGTGATCCAGGTGGTTCCTGGCGGTGCGGGCGGGTCGGCCTCGTACCGGGTCGTACTCGGCCGAGCCCGCCCGTGCCGTCAGGGACCGCCTGGGCGCGAAGACCGCGAACAAGACTTGCAGGACACGGCCTAGACCAGGCCGAGTTCGCGCGCCCGGACTCCGGCCTGAAAGCGGGACTCGGCGCCGAGGGCGGCCATCAGTTCGGCCACCCGGCGCCGGTAGGTCCGCACGCCGAGGCCGAGGGTCCGGGCGGCGGCTTCGTCCTTGACGCCGCTGCCGAGCAGGTCCAGCACCGCGGGCGCGAGCCGCCGGATCTCGGACACCTGCGCGTCGAAGACGGCGAGTTCGGTCGCCGATCGCCAGGCCGCCTCGAACAGCGACATCACGCCCTGCACGGTTTCGGGCTGGGTGATGACGCTGTAGCCGCGATGCCCGGCGCTGAGGTCACCGGCGAGGATGACGAGCCTGCCGTCCAGGACGATCGTCTCGTTGAGGTCCTCGGTGGAGATCCGGACCTGGGCTCCGTGCCGGTCGCGGACCCTCGCGAGCTCCTGCGCGGCGCCCTCGTCGAGCAGCAGCCCGGCGCGGTAGATCTTGCGGATCCGGACCTGGCCGGCCCGGCGCTCGGCGAGCTCGCCGGCTCCGTGGGCGGCGACCCAGGTCGCGAGGTCGTTGGCCGCGCACGCCAGGTCGGTCACGGTCGAGAACAGATGCCCGACGCGGCGGAACAGCTCCTCCTCGCCGCGCACGACCGTGACCGCATCACTCGTCCGCATGACACCGATACTGCCCCAGCCGCGCGACCACGTGGCAGCTTGTTGCCATTTTCTGACTACGGACGGCCTCCTCACGACTCTGGTGGTCATGACGAACTTTCACGACACCTGGCGGCTCGGCGACCTCACCGTCAACCGCCTCGGGCTCGGCGCGATGCGGCTGACCGGGATGCCCTGGGACGAGCGACCCAAGAGCCGCGAGGACGCGATCACGGTCCTGCGCCGCGCGATCGAGCTCGGCGTCAACCACATCGACACGGCTTCGTTCTACTTCACGCCCAGGCGTTCGGCGAACGAGCTGATCGCGACCGCGCTCCAGCCGTATCCCGAAGACCTCGTGATCACCACGAAGGTCGGCGCGGGCCGCGACCGTGACAGCGAGTTCTCCTTCGCCCGGCCGGATCGGCTGCGCGGCCAGGTCGAGGAGAACATCCGGCAACTCGGCCTCGACCACCTCGACGTCGTCAATCTGCGCTGGGGCGCCGCGATGGGCAAGGAGCCCGGCTCGGTGGCCGACCATTTCGGCGCGCTGGCGGAGCTGCGCGAGGCGGGCCTGATCCGCCATCTGGGTGTCTCCAACGTCGTGGCGGATCAGCTGACCGAGGCTTTGTCGATCGCTCCGGTGGTCTGTGTGCAGAACCGCTACGGCCTGGCCGACCGCGAGGACGACGCCCTGCTCGGCCTGTGCGGCGAGCTCGGCATCGCGTTCGTGCCGTTCTTCGCCGTCACGACCTCGATTCCCGGCGCTGCTTCGCCTGGCACCGTTCGCGGCGAGGCCGAGGTCGCGAAGGTCGCCGCGGCGCACGACGCGACTTCGGCGCAGATCCGGCTCGCCTGGACGCTGCACCGCGGCGCGCACGTCCTCGCCATCCCCGGGACCGGCGATCCCGGGCATCTGGCGGAGAACGTCGCGGCGGGCGGCCTGCGGTTGAGCGAGGAGGAGCTCGCCTTGCTGGACGGTGTGGGTCGAGGGTGACCTCGCGTGAGCGGCGTTCCTACCGCAGTGCGCGGTTGGACGACACGCGTGATCAGCGGGACGCCTCGCCGTGTCGTCCAACCAGTCACGCGTGTCGTCCATCGGCTCACGCGTGTCGTCCAACCAGTCACGCGAAACGGCCGATCCCGCACCGAAGCCTCACCAGCGGACCCGGCGGTCCACGGCGACCCAGTTCGTCTCCCAGGTCGTCCCGCCGTCGGCCGAGAACGCCTGCTCGAATCGCGCCTCGTCCGCGCCTTGCCGGAAGACGAGGAAACGCACCTTGATCGGACGGCCGCCGAGCTGGTCGTCGCCGTGGAACTCGCCGACGCCGTCATGGAACCCGCCGTAGACCGACGGGGTGAGCAGCCCGTCGCGCATGTTGACGAAGGTCAGGCTCCACCGCTGCGCCTGCGGTTCGTACAGCCGCAGGTTGAGCGCGTCGATGCGCCCGTCCGGGCCCGAAACCTCGAATTCGAGGGCGTTCGCCCGCCGGTCCATGAGCGGGCGGACGGTGCTGGTGCCCGCGAACTGGAGCCACTGGTCCGCGGACTCCGAAAGCGGCTCGGCGAGCACCCGCACCGTGGAGCGCCAGGTGCCGATCTCCCAGTCGAACGCGCGCTGGGGATCGGTGCCCGAGGTCGACGCGTCGCCCGACGCCGCCGTCGCGACCAGCATCAGGGCCGAAAGGCCCACTGTCAGGATTCGTTTGTATGGCACGGTCATGGTCCGAACTATCCGAGCGGAGGACGACCATGGACAAGAAGGCACTTCCGGGTAACCTTCCCCGTCCCAACCCGCTGCCGGGCTGTCCGATGGCCGCGGCGTTCGCCGCGATCGGCGGGAAATGGAAACTGACGCTGCTGTACTGGCTCGCCCACGGCGAATCCCATTTCGCCGGCCTCCGCCGCCGGGGCGCCCCCATCACGCCCAAGGTGCTGGCCGAACAGCTCCGCGAACTCGAAGCCGACGGACTCGTCGAACGCGTGGTCACCGGGCCGGTCCCGGCGCGCGTCATCTACCGGCTCACTCCTTACGGTGCCACGGTTCTGCCGGTGGTCGAGGGAGTCCGGGTCTGGGGCGAGGCGCATCTCGAACGCACCCGTGGCGACGCCGCACCGAACGCCGCGATGGGCTGCGCCGACGCGATCGGATAGCGATCTCGCGTGATTGAACGGCGATCATGCGTGATTGAAGAGCGATCTCGCGTGATTGGAGGGCGCACACGAGGTCAGCGCGCTCCGGAGCGGCGGGCGGCGGTGGCCGTGGCGAGGGTCTGCAGGACCTCTTGGGTGGCGGCGAGGTCGATGCAGGCGTCCGTGATGGACTGGCCGTAGGTGAGCGGCCGGTCGGGGTGGAGGTCCTGGCGGCCGGCCTGGAGGTTGGATTCGAGCATGACGCCGACGATGCCGCGCTGACCGTTCTTGATCTGTTCGGCGATCTGGCCCGCGACGACGGGCTGCCGCAGGTGGTCCTTGCGGCTGTTGTCGTGGCTGGCGTCGATCACGACCCGGCGGGGCAGTCCCGCGTTCTGCAGCGTGGTGAGCGCCGCGCGGACGGACGCCGGGTTGTGGTTCGGCGCGCTGTTGCCGCCGCGCAGCACGAGGTGACAGTCCGGGTTGCCGACGGTGTGCAGGATCGCGGGCAGGCCACTGGGGTCGACACCGGGGACGACGTGCCGGGCTTCGGCGGCGCGGATCGCGTCGACCGCGACACCGACATCGCCGTCGCGGCGGTTCTTGAACCCGACCGGCATGGACAGGCCGCTCGCCAGCATGCGGTGGTTCTGGCTTTCCACGGTGCGCGCGCCGATCGCGCCCCACGAGACGGTGTCGGCCAGGTACGCCGGGATCGTGGTGTCCAGCCATTCGCAAGCGGCGGGCAGACCACCCTCGGCGAGTTCGAGGAGCAGGTCCCTGGCGACGCGCAGCCCGCGGTTGACGTCGCCGGTGCCGTCGAGGTGCGGATCGTTGATGAGCCCCTTCCAGCCGCCGACCGTACGGGGCTTTTCGAAGTACACGCGCATGACGACCAGGAGTTCGTCGACGAACCGGCCGGCGAGCGCGGCCAGCCGGTCGGCGTATTCGAGTGCCGCGGCGGGATCGTGGATGGAACAGGGCCCGGCGATCACGAGCAGCCTGTCGTCCGTGCCGTCGAGGACGCGGAGGACGTTTTCCCTGCCGTGGCGCACCGTGTCGGCCGCGGTCGCGCTGAGCGGCAGTTCGTGGTGCAGCAGGGCGGGTGTGACCAGCGGGACCATCCGGTCGATGCGCTGGTTGTCGAGTTCGACCGTGGCGATCGTTGTCATCACAGATATCCAGGGTTTCTGCCTGCACCGGGTGCGGGAAAGCCGGGGTTTCCCGGCCCGGGCGGCGGTCTCGGGTGAACTAAGAAGCAGGCCCGGCATTTACTCGAGCGAGAGTTCTCTTACCCCGAATGTTCCACCATCCGCCACGCGGAACAATGGTCCAACCCGAATTCAGTGACCGGTCCAGATCGGATCCCGTTTCTCGGCGAAGGCACGGGCGCCCTCGCCCGCGTCCGCGCTCGTCCGTCGCCGTTCTTCCCACGGATACGAGGTTTTGAACGCCTCTTCGAGCGGGAGGTCGAGCGATCGCAGCGCGGCCTCCTTGATCGCCCGTACCGAAAGCGGAGCGGCGTGCACCAGGTCGTCCGTCCATTCGGCGACGCACCGATCCAATTCCGGGAACGGGACGACTTCGTTGACCAGTCCGTGGCGCAACGCCGTCGCCGCGTCCATTCTGCGCCCGGTCAGCAGATATCCCATCGCCACCTTCTGCGGAAGCTGGCGCGGCAGCCGGAACACCCCGCCCGCCCCGGCGATCAGGCCGAGACGGACCTCCGGCAAGCCGAAGACCGCGTCGTCGGAAGCGACGACGATGTCGCACGCGAGCACCAGTTCGAAACCGCCGCCCAGCGCGTAGCCGTGCACGCGCGCGACCACCGGTTTGGACAGTGTGAACCGGTCGGTCAGCCGGGGATGGCCCGGCTGACCGCTGCTGCCGAACGTCGACGCTTCGACGCCTTCGTCGGTCAGCCGCGCGCGTTCCTTGAGGTCCTGCCCGACGGAGAACGCCCGATCCCCCGCCCCGGTCAGGACCACGGCCCTGACGTCGTCGTCGGCTTCGACGTCGTCCCAGATCCCGGCGAGTTCCGCGTGCATCCGCCGGTCCATCGCGTTCAGCGCCTCGGGCCGGTCCATCGTCACGTAGGCGACGTGGTCCTTCTTCTCGTACCGGACGCCGTTCATCGCGAGCCCACCGCGAAGCCGTCCACCTTGCCGATCACGTCCGCGCCGTAGATGCGCAAAGCCTGCTGCAACGCGAATTCGGCGATATACCGGCGGAATTCCTCCGGTGGTTCCTCCGAAAGGTTCACCATGCGCCGGTTGGCGGCGACGGCTTCCCCGTCGAGCCGGGCGAGCGCGCCGTCGATGGCCGCGTCCATCTCCTCCGGCGGCACGACCTCGTCGACGATCGAGCGGGCGTCCGGCTCGTCCGCCCGGAGCTTGCGGCCGCCGAGGATCACCTGCCGGGCCACGCGCGGCCCGGCGATCCGGGAAAGCCGGAAGTTGGACACGCCGGGGATGATCCCCTCCTTGGCCGCGGGCAGGCTGAGGTACGCGTCGGACGCCGCCAGCACGTGGTCGAAGACCAGCAGCAGCTGGGTTCCGCCGCCGATGGCGAAGGAATCGACGGCCGCCATCCAGGGTTTGCCGGTGAACCGGGAATGCCAGGAATCGTCCGTGAGCAGACCGCGGAAGATCTTCTGGATGTACCCCGTTTCCCGCCGCAGCAGGAAATCCACCAGCGGGATGTCGCCGGAGCTGAGCTTCTTGAGGTTGATCCCCGCGCAGAACACCCGGCGCCCGAGATAGCGGGGATGGCTCATCACCCCGCCCCGCAGCAGTCCCACCCGGACGGACGGGTCGAGCAGCACCAGGTCGACCGCGGTCTCCATGTCGTCGACCTGCTGGGCGTCCTCGGCGTTCAGGCAGTCGTCCCGGCACAGGGTCAGGTGCGCGACACCGTCCCGGCGCTCCAGCCGGACGGCCTCCATCCGCACGAGCCCGGTTTCGAGGAACTCCGGGAGCAGCCGCTGAGCCCTGGCGGTGGGCCTGAGCATGGCGTCGAGCAGATGCGGGCCCGCCTTCGGCGCGCGCAGGATCCCGCGCAGGAAGATGCCCTGATCGATCTCGCGCCCTTCCTTCTCCGCCTGCGGCCGCGCCCGCTCGGCCGCCATCTGCTCCTCCGACGGCACCAGACCGGGAAAGGCGAGCGCGGCGGCGCGGACGAGTTCGTCGAGCCGCAGGTACCGCGTCCGGCCGCCGGTGAGTTCGGCGTAGAGCTCCTCGGCGTGCGCCTCGACGAAGGCCGCGCGCAGCGTCCGGACCTCGTCGTCGACCCGGTGGGCCTCCCCCGCCAGGGCCCGGAGGTCGAGCCCTGGCGAAAGAGCCGTCACGACTTGGCTTCCCGCCGCAGGGCCCGGTCCGCCGCGGCCAGGTGGGAACCGAGCGCCTCTTCGAAGGTGGTCGAGCCCGCTTCGAAGATCAGCTGCCGCCGGATCGCCGTCTCGGCGCCGTCCACGACGACGTCCAGCTCCGCCAGCGTCTTCGCCGGATCGTCGGAGACCTCGTCGATCAGGTCGAGGGCGAGCGCGCGCTCCGTCCCGATCGGGGCCCCGAGCAGGACGGCCCGGCGGATGCCCGCCGCTCCGGCCTGTTTGGTGAGCCGGTAGACGGTCATACCCGGCCAGGTGCCACCGCCCGCCGACGCGAGCCGCAGCGTGGTGCCCGGTTCGGCGATCCGGATGTCGGCGGCGAGGAGGAGGTCCAAGGCCGTCCCGGCGCATTCGCCCGACGCCACCGCGGCCGTGAGCCTGCCGAGGCGTTCGAACCGGCGCACGACCCGCTCCCATTTGGACACGAGCCCGACCGCCAGCCCCTTCGCCCAGTCGGCGGGCGGGGCCCCGGTGACGTGGATGGTCACCGGTCCCGGTTCACGCTGGTCCTCGGCTCGATCGCAGAACGCGCCGATCTCCTCGACGGCCGCGGCCGACAGCGGACGGGATCCGTCGAAGCGCAGCACCAGTTCGCCCTTGATTTCGTTACGCGTCACCATTGAATAAGCGCCATTTCGATTGTGGAGCCAGGCCCCATGGTCATGAGCACGCCGTAGTCCCCCGGGCGGGCGACGTCTTCGTCGGCGAGCCGCTCGTAGGAGAAGAGGAAGGAGCCGCTGGAGAGGTTCCCGTAGTCGCGGAGCACACCGGTGGTGTGGCGCACGTCGTGCCGGCTCAGGCCGAGGTTGACGACGACGGCGTCGATCACCTTCTTCCCGCCCGAATGCACCAGCCAGTGGCCGATGTCGCTGCGGCGCAGGCCCGTCCCGGACAGGAGCCGGTCGATGACGATTTCGGCGTGCGCACCGACCACGTAGGGGATCTGCGGGTCGAGGAAGAAACTGAACCGGTCCTGGTCACGGTCCCAGTCGTAGCGCATCGCGTCGACCGCGTCGGTGATGATGTAGCTGGCGAATTTGAGGACGCGCGGACCCGGCACGCGCCCGTCACCGGAAACGAGCGCGAGCGCCGCGGATCCGTCGCCGAAAAGACTGTTGACCACCGCGGTCCGCATCGTGCCGTCCAGCGCGTAGGCGGCGGAACACGCCTCGCTGCACAGGACGACGCCGAGTTCGCCGGGATGCGCCGCGGACCAGCCCGCGACCACGTTGAGCGCGTTGAGACCGGCGTTGCAGCCCATGCCCACGATGTCCGAGCGGCTGCAATGCGGGTCGATGCCCATTTCCCGGATGATGAGCGCGCTCAAGCCGGGCGTCAGGAACCCGGTCGAGGTGACACAGCACAGGTGGCGCAGATCCGAAAGCGTCGCGCCCGCCGACTTCAGGCAGGCTTCCAAGGCGCGGCAACCCATGTCGACGGCGATCCTCTTGTGCTTGTCGAGGAGGTCGCCCTGCGGTTCGGTCGCGCGGGCGCCGCCGGGACCCTCCGGCGGCAGGGTGAGGAAACGCCGGTCGATGGCGCTGTTCAGGAAGACCGAGCGGATCTTCGGATCCTCGATGTCGAGGATTTCGAGAAGTTCGGTCTGTGAGTACGACGACTCGGACACCGCGGTGCCCACGCCGGCGAATCGGGTGATCTCGGTGAGTCCGGTGAGGACGGAAAGGTCCTCGGCCGGTTCGATGATGGCCGTCATCGGTACATCCACCCCCATGTTCTGAGCTTGCTACGAAGCAGCTGCTTGAACTGCGCAGCGGGCATTGGTCTCACCTTTCGCGGATCTCAGTGGACATTTCCGAAATTAGGCTTCGGCGAACTCGATGGTCAACGCGTCCAAGCCCGGAAACCGTTACCGGCTCACGATTCGGTACCCGGTGGGGCAGGTTGCGAAAGCCACTTTCGCAACGTTGAAGGTTGGGAAAGTGGCTTTCGCAACATCAGTGGCCTGCCCAAGCCCGCTAGCGTCATCAGGCGACCGACCGTCTCAAGTGGACTGAACGTGCGTTACGGGCGGCGGTAGATCGTCATGGAATGGCCCACTCGCTCGATCGGTGTACTGCCCGCGATCAGCGAGCCGAGGTCGCCGCCGTGGCCGTTTCCGGGCGCCCCTCCCCCGCCCATGGGATCGGCGAACGCGCCGAGGACCGCGGAATCCGACACGGCGAGCACACCGTGCACCTGATCCTCGGGCACCGTGAGCGGGTCGGCGGCATCGATGCCGTAGTAGGACGGCAGACCGCTCCCCTGGTAGACGAGCCAGGTCCGCTCGCCCGCGTAGTCCTGTTTCAGGCGATCCGCCAGGCGGCCCAGATCCTGCCCCCAGTCGACGTTCGAGTCCAGCAGGTACCGGTGCGTGTTCTCCGGGCCGCCGAACGCCTCGTTGGAGTACGGAAGGTAGTACGGGAACGTCATCAGCGAGCTGACCGCGGCGAAGGCCACCACGGCGACCGCCGCCACCTTCACCCACCGCCGTCGCACGACGAGCACCGCGGCCGCGGCGACGGCCAGGAACATCGGCGCGAAGGCCAGGTACCGCACGCCGTTGTCGCGGACGATGACCATGGCCGTGGCCATGAGCAGGGCCGTCGGGACGAGCACGTACGGCGCCGCCGGGCGCAAGCGCCGGACCGACAGCAGCACGGCGGCGCCCGCCAGCCAGATCGCCAGCGCCCCCAATGGTGTCTTCACCAGCAGCGCGGCGGGCCCGTAGTACCAGAGCGAACCCGTGTAGTGCCTGCCGAACAGGAAGTTGTGCCACACATGGTCTTCGAGTTCGAACTGGAAGCGCATACCGTCGCGCAGCGGCTGCGGGAACGGCAGCCACTCGACGAGCGTGCGCATCCCGTGCAGGGGCTGCATACCCGACGGCGTCTCCCAGCGCAGGCCCGGATCCACGACAAGGTACGACGCCCACACCACGGCGATCGCGATCAGCGCCATCCCGGCTCCCGCCAGCACACCGCGTCCGATCAGCAGGGCCGGGGTCTTCAGGTCGAGCCCGCGGGCGCGGCGGGCGTGCCATACCGACAGCACGGCCAGCGGGACCAGGACCGGGACCACCACCAGGGAAAGCACCTTCGTGGCCGTGGCCGCGCCGAGGGCCAGTCCGGCGAGCGGGAGGTAGAGCCCGGGGCGGCGCCGGGCGCGCCACACCAGCCAGACCGACGTCAGCAGGAACCCGGCCACCGGCACGTCGAGCGTGGCCAGCGAGCCGTGCGCGATGACGTCGGGCGAGAACATGAACAGGGTGAGCGCCAGCACCCCGCCGGCGCGACCGGCCAGATCGGAGGCGAACGCGAAGACGACCAGCCCGAACAACAACGTCAGCAGGATCACCGGGAGCCGGGCGGCCAGCATCAGCCGGTCCGGATCGTTGCCCGCCTCGTAGACCACGTGCTTGCCGAGTTCCCACTCGTGGCCGCTGAAGCCGGGGGCGATCTTCGGGTCGGTGAAGGCCACCCCGGCCGCGATGATCAGCTTGCCCAGCGGCGGATGCTCGGGGTTGTACCGCAGGCTGTGCTCTTCGAGGTAGACCACCGCGGTGCCGACGTAGACCGGCTCGTCGATGGTCGGGGACTGTTCCACGGCGGTCGTGATCATCGCGATCGCCATCTGCGTGAGCAGGGCGATCACCACGCCCGCGTACAACCACCGCTGGTGTCTGCGCACCCAGCGGAGAATCGCGTTGTCGTTCGAAGGGTCCACTGACGGCTGAAGGCCATCGGTCGTCAAGTTCGGCGTCCTTCCCCCGGCGGGCCGGTGCGTCCGGCTCGCCCTGGATATCGATTACTCGGCTATGCGCCCGCGCCGACGAGGGCCATCACGGTCGGCGCCGCCGGTGGGCGACGCCGAGTCGGGTCCGTGATGGCCCTCGTCGGCCGGGTGTTGGTGGAAGAGCTGTCAAGAGGTGGTGGATCGCGGTGTTCCGAGCAAGACTTGCTCCCAAAGCGGCATTGGGGACGTTGAGCGATGCCGTTGGTCAGTTCAAGGCCGGATGGGTTTTCGATGGAGGTCGTGAGTGATAAAGAGCGTTAGAACGCTCTTTATCACTCACGACCCCGGCGCGAGGGAGCCAGGGCCCTGACAAGCCCTCCGTCGCCCACTTGACCAGCGGCACCAGCCGGAACTGGCGGCCGAGACCCGCCCCGCCCGAATAAACCAACAGCATCGTTGAGCGTCCCTAACGCCACATTGGGGGCGCTGGGATCAGCGCCTTGGTGGAGAAGAAACTCAGGCGGAGAGCGAAACTCCGGTCAGCTGCCGCTCCAGTTCCACGCTGGTGGCGTAGTCGGGCAGCAGCCCCTGCCGCTCCGCCTCGGCGAGCGTGATGGCGACCTGGTCGCGGTCGGACAGGATCGGCTCCACCTCGGTGCCGATCGGCAGGCCCAGTGCGGGGTCCAGCGCCAAAAGCGCGAGTTCGTTCTGCGCCACGTAGCCCGCGGAAAGCATGTACGACATGACGGTGTCGTCCTCGAGCGCCACGAAGGCGTGGCCGACGCCGACCGGGAAGTACATCGTCCGGAAGTCCTGCTGGTCCATCAGGACCGCGTCCCATTTCCCGAACGTGGGCGAGCCGACCCGGATGTCCACGACGATGTCCAGCGCCCTGCCGCGGGCGCAGTAGACGTACTTCGCGATGCCCGGCGGCGTCACGGTGTAGTGGATTCCCCGCACCACACCGCGTTTGGACATGCTGTGGTTCGTCTGCGCCACCGGGAAGAGCGGGCTGCCGTGGGCTTCGGCGAAGGCCTCTTCCTGGAACGGCGAGACGAACAGGCCCCGGTCGTCGGGGAAGACGCGCGGGGTGAACTCGATCGCGCCTTCGACGGCGAGTTTACGTGCTTGCACGGCTTGCTCCTGTGCTCGGTCAGAGGGTGGAAAGGACTTCGCGGACGGCGTGGATGACCTTGTCCTGCAGGTCGGGTGAGAGCGCGGGGTACATCGGCAGCGAGAAGATCTCGCCCGCCAGCTTCTCGGTGACCGGCAGCGAACCCTTCTCGTAACCGAGGTGGGCGAATCCGGTCATGGTGTGCACCGGCCACGGGTAGCTGATGTTCAGGTGGATGTCGTAGGCCTTGAGGCGTTCGAGGATCTCGTCACGACGCGGGTGCCGCACCACGTACACGTAGTACACGTGCTCGTTGCCCGGGACGGTCTTCGGCAGCTTCAGTTCGGTGTCGCCGAGGGCGTCGACATAGCGCTGGGCGACGGCGCGGCGGCCGGCGGTGTAGGCGTCGAGCCGCTTGAGCTTGCGCCGCAGGATCTCGGCCTGGACCTCGTCCAACCGGCTGTTGTGGGCCGGCGTCTCGACCGTGTAGTAACGCTCTTCCATGCCGTAGTACCGCAACCGGCGCAGCTTCGCGGCCACCTTCTCGTCCGACGTGATCGCCGCGCCGCCGTCGCCGTAGGCGCCGAGCACCTTGGTGGGATAGAAGGAGAACGCGGCCGCGTCGCCGGTCGTGCCCGCGATCGTGCCGTCCTGCCGGGCGCCGTGCGCCTGGGCACAATCCTCCAAAAGGGACAGTCCGTGTTCCGCGGCGAGTTCCTTCAGCGGGGCCATGTCCACGCACTGGCCGTACAGGTGGACGGGAAGCAGGCATTTGGTGCGTTCGGTGATCGCGGCCTCGACCTGGCGGGTGTCCATCAGGAAGTCGTCCTCGCGGACGTCGACGAAGACGGGAGTGGCGCCGGTGCCGTCGATCGCGACCACCGTCGGGGCGGCGGTGTTCGACACCGTGATCACCTCGTCGCCCGGCCCGACACCCAGCGCCTGCAGGGCGAGTTTGATCGCGTTCGTGCCGTTGTCGAGCCCGACGCAGTGCCCGATGCCGTGGTACGCGGCGAATTCCGTCTCGAAGCCGCGCAGGCTCGCGCCGAGCACGAGCTGCCCCGAGTTGAAGACGGTTTCGACCGCGTCGAGCAGGTCTTCGCGTTCGGTCTCGTATTCGGCGAGGTAGTCCCATACGCGCGTGGTCATGTGCGAGCCTTTCCGTGAACAGGGGTGGTCAGCGCGGCGACGGTGCGGCGCACTCCTTCGGGCAGTGAGATCTCCGGACGCCAGCCGGTGATCGCCCGGAACGGCGTGGAATCGATGGTGACGCTGCGCAGATCCGTCGCCGGCGCGTGCGACGGGGGTTCCACACAGGTCACGTCCACCGGGCCGCGTCCGGTGTGGTCGGCCATTTCCTTGGCCACGAGCCGGAAGACGTCGGCCAGCTGGTCTCCCCGGCCGGCGCCGAGCAGCCAGTGACCGCCGACCAAGGCGTCCGGGGCGGCCAGCGCCGCGGTGAACGCCGCCGCGATGTCCTCGACGTGGACGAGGTCGCGGCGCACGGTGCCGTCGCCCCAGATGGTGAGGTCCTGGCCGTCGAGCGCCCGCCGCGCCATCGCGGACACGACACCGCGGTCGGGATTCGCGCCCACGGCCGGGTTCTCGCCGAACACCGTGGGCAGCCGCAGGCTGATCCCGCGCACGAGGCCGTCGGCCGTGGCCTTCTTGAGAACCTGTTCCGCCGCCAGTTTCTGCTTGTCGTACGGGGTTCCCGGCTCGTCGGGCTCGCTGCCGTCGATCGGTTCCCGGGGCGGCACACCGACCTGCGACGCGGCCCCGCCGTAGATCACCAGCGGAGGTTTCCCGCTGACAGCGCCGATTACGTCGACGAGATCCCGCATCACGCCCAGGTTCACGCGTTCGGCTTCCTCGGTCTCGGCAACCCGCCAGCCGCCGTCCGCCAGCAGCAGGTACACGATCGCGTCCGAGCCCGCGACCGCTTCGGCCAAAGCGGCGCGGTCGGTGAGATCGGCGGCGACGACGGTCGTTTCGGCCGGGCCGGGCGGCGGCGTGACAGACCTGCGCGCCACCGCTCGCAACCGGATCGGTTGCCGCGCCAGCGCGCGGGTGACGGCCGAGCCGACGAAGCCCGACGCCCCGAGGACGGTGATCAGCTTCATTTCATGCCTTTCCTTGCGGCTGCGCCGTCGCGGCGTTGATACAGGCGAGCAGGGTGCGGGCTTCGACGTTGACGTAGTGCCCGTGCCGGGTGAGCGCGGTGAGCTGGGCGGGCGTGACCCAGGCGTAGCCGGGCGGGACCACGGTCGTGTCGTCCGCGTCGATCGCGAGATAGCGGGCCCTGACGTTGAGGAAACGGCCGCCCTCCTCGGAATGTACCGCCTCGTACCGGATCCGCGAGCGCGGCGCGTCGAGGACGAGGTCGAGGAAGGGCGGGCGGCTCTCCGGCGGCAGGTGCGCGTAGTTGTGGGGCGTGCACTGGACGGTCGGGGCCAGCTCGACGGTGTCCAGGAAGCCGCCGTCGGCGCGGGCGTGCACCAGGACGTGCGGCACGCCGTCGATCTCGCGCACGAGGAACGCGACGACCCCGGTGCCGACGGATTCCAGCAGCGGCTGGGTCCAGCTGATCTTCTCGCGGTTGCTGCCCTTGACCGCGACCGCGAGGACCTTGAAGTACCGGCCGTCCTCGTGCTCGATCGCTTCGACGCCCTGTTTCCAGCCGTCGACGTCCGTGAGCGGGATGCGCCGCGCGCGGACGTCGTGGCGCGAACGCTCGTTGGTGAACCACGACAGGAGCTGGATGTCGGAGAGCAGCGCGCCGGAAGCCCTGTCGTGGTACGGAAGACACGACAGCACGCTCCTGGCGTTCATGTTGATCGTCTCGTCCTCGTGCATCAGCTCCGCGATCTGGCCGAGGGTGAGCCAGCAGAAGTCGTCCCACATCGGCACGTCGTCGACGGTCTCGACGATCATGTTGCGATTGGACTTGCGGAAGAACCACGAGCCCTGCTCGGCCTGCAGGACGTCGACGATGATCCCCTCCGGATCGGGCGGGGCGAAGTACTCGATCAGTTTGACGTTCGTGCCGCCGTGCGCCTTGGTGTAGTTGCTGCGGGTGGCCTGCACGGTCGGTGAGAGCTGCACGAGGTTCGGGTTCCCCGGCTCCATTTTGGCCTGCATGAGGAAATGCAGGACACCGTCGAACTCCTTGGCCAGGATGCCGAGAATGCCCACCTCGGGCTGTTTGATGACCGGCTGCCGCCATTCGCGGTACGGCCCGTCGCCGTGGGGGCCGTCGGCCTCGACCACGTGCAAGCCCTCGATGGCGAAGAACCGTCCGCTGCTGTGCACGAGATTCCCGGTCACGTCCTCGAACCACCACTGGTCGAGCTCGGCGAAGGGGATGCGTTCGACGTGGAAGACGTTGGCCTCACGGCGTTCGGCGATCCAGGCGCGGACGTCCTCGGTCCGCATGTGCACGCCGTCGGTCGTCGCGGCCGACCGGGCGATGCGGTCGGCGTGGTCGCGATCGGCACGAGGACGCACCGTCGCGGGCGCGAGAAGGGGCAGCATGGACCTCACCTTTCGTACCGAGTGCGCAACCGCCGGGCCGCGCTCACCGAGTCGCAGCCCGCCAGGCCCAGTGCGTTCCGGAGTTCGACGGCGAGCAGGTCGAGCACCTGACGGGCGCCCGCCTGGCCGTCCGCGGCCAGGCCCCACATGAAGGGCCGCCCGATCAGTACCCCCGACGCGCCGAGGGCGAGCGCCTTGAGCACGTCCCCGCCGGTCCGGATCCCGCCGTCCAGCAACACTTCGCAGCCGCCGGAGACGGCGTCCGCGATCTCCTCCAGCATCGCGATCCCCGGAACGGCGCCGTCCAACTGACGGCCTCCGTGGTTGGACACCACGATCCCGGTGGCTCCCGCGTCGACGGCGCGCACCGCGTCCTCGACCGCGAGGATCCCCTTGAGCACCACCGGAAGGTTCGTGTGCGCACGGACCGCCTCGACGGATTCCCAAGTGGCCGGGGCGAACTCCCGCGCGGTGTGGTCGGCGACGGCGGAAAGCCCTTCGGTACGGCGATGCGCGGCCGCACCGGCGTCGAAGTTGGCCGCGGTCACCGATTCCGGCAACGCGAAACCGTTCCGCATGTCCCGCAGCCGCCGTCCCATCCACGGCACGTCGACGGTGAACACGATCGCCTCGCAGCCTGCGTCCTCCGCCCGGCGCACGAGCTCCAGTGACCGCTTTTCGTCGCGCAGCCAGTACAGCTGGAACCACGGCCGTCCGCCTACCGCCGCGATCTCCTCGAGCGGGACACTGCTCAGGGTGCAGATGGTGTACGGCACCCCGGCGTCACGCGCCGCCCGTGCCGCCGCGAGTTCGCCCTCGGGATGGAACAACCGCTGGTACGCGACCGGCGCGACCGCCACAGGGAGCGAAGCGCGCCGGCCGAGAACCTCGGCCTCGGTGGTGCCGCCGGTCACCTCGCACAGCATCCGGGGGATCACGAAGATCCGTTCCAGCGCGGTGCGATTGGCCGCCAGCGACGCCTCGGCGCCGCTGCCCCCGGCGAGGAAGTCCCAGATCTCGCCGGGCAGCGCGGTCCGTGCGGCACGTTCGAGGTCGTCCAGGCAGAGGTGGGTCATCGCCGGGCGGGGCCGAGCTTGCTCTGCCCGGTGCGCTCCAGCTCCACGGCTTCGTACAGGGCCTTGATGTTGGAGCTGCCGAACGTTCCGGCGCCCTGCCGCTCGATGATCTCGAAGAAGATCGTCTTACGCGGATGCGTGGAGGCGGTGAAGATCTGGAACAGCTGGCCGCCGTGGTCCTCGTCGGCGAGCAGCTTCGTCTCGCGCAGATCGTCCAGCGAGTGCGTCTCCAGCTCGATCCGCTCGCCGAGCAGGTCGTAGTAGGTGTCCGGGGTCTTCAGGAATTCCACGCCACGCGCGGAAAGCTCCTTGACCGCGCGGACCGCGTCCGGACTGGTGAAGGCGATGTGCTGGACGCCGGACCCGTGGTGCTCCTTGATGAAGTCGTCGATCTGGCCGGGGTCTGCGGTCTTGTCCGGCTCGATCAGGGTGAGGGTGACCGCGCCCGACGTGCTCTGCACGACGGTCGAGTTCATCGCCTGCGCACCGACCACGATGTGCTCTTCGAAGATCTGCTTGAAACCGAGCGCGCGCTCGTAGAACGCCACCGTGGGGCCGAGATCGCCGGCGTTCAGGCACACCGCGAAGTGGTCGATCACGCCCAGCTCCACGCCGCCCTTGCCGCGCGGGGCCTCCTCGGCGACGTCGCTCTGGATCAGGGTGTGCACGACATCGCCGAAACCGCTGACGGTGGCCGTGAGGACCGAGTCCACGCCCTTCTCCGGCTCGCGGAGGGGTTTCGCGCCCGCCTTCACCGCGGCTTCGAAGGCCGCGGCCACGTCGGGGGTGCGCAGCGCGATGTCGGCCACCCCTTCACCGTGGGTCTGCAGGTAGGTCGCCCCTGGGTGCCGGTCCGACAGCGGCTCGGTCAGCACCAGCGCGATCGCGCTGTGCCGCAGCGTCACGCTCCGGTGGTCGGCCGACCGGTCGGTGGCCGTGACGGAGAAGTCGTACTTGTCCAGCCAGCCGGACGCGGCCACCTCGAGGTTGGCCACATACATTTCCACATAGTCGATCTCGAAATTCTGCGTGCTTTCGTGAGAAGACAAGACATTCCTCCGTGGAATAGATGTAATCCTCAATCACAGGATGGCGCGAAGCCATTTCCGCATCAATGGTGTCCGCTTGACACTTCGGTCCACATCGGACAGACGTCGGGTCAGCGGCCCGTGAACCGCACCGGGAGCTCCCGGTATCCCTGCACGACGACCGCCCGCAGCCAGGACGGGTCCTTCACCAGCTCCACCCGCGACACCCGCTCGGCCACCTCCCGCAGCACCACCGCCAGCTCGATCCGCGCGAGCGCGGACCCGAGGCAGTGGTGCATGCCGTGCCCGAAAGCGATGTGCCGGTTGGGTTTCCGCCCCGCCCGGAACGTGTCCGGCTCGTCGAACACGGCGGGATCCCGGTTCGCGGCGGGAAGCCACGCGACCACCGGTGTGCCGGCTTCGAGGTCGTGGCCGTTGATCGTGACCTCGCCGGTCGTCACCCGCAACACGTGCATCGCGGGCGAAGTCCAGCGCAGCACCTCGTCCACGACGGTGTCGACGTCGGCGTCCCCGTCCCGCACCTGGGCCAGAAGTCCCGGCACGGTGGCGAAAGCGTGCACCGCGCCGGTGATCGCGTGCCGCGTGGTCTCGTTGCCGCCGATCAACACGTTGTCGCAGTTGAGCAGGACGTCGTCGATCGAGAGCTCGTCGTCGGAAAGCAGGGTGCTGACGAGATCCTCGCCGGGGCTCGCCCGGCGAGCGGTGATCAGCTCGTCGAAGTAGACGAGGATTTCGGTGTGCGCCTGACGGGGCGTCATCCCGTCGAACAGTTCGTCCTCGCCGCCGAACGCGTGGTTCGTCAGGTCGATGAGCATGTCCTGGTCTTCGGCGGGCACACCGAGGATTTCGCAGACGACGGCGGCGGGGATCCGCGGGCCGATCGCCGCGGCCACGTCGCACACCTCGGCGTCGAGCACCCGGTCGAGGACGCCGGTCACCTCGGTCCGCACCCGTTCCGACAGTTTCCGCGCCGCCGCCCGCGAAAGCAGCGG
This sequence comes from Amycolatopsis sp. w19, assembly GCF_051373225.1. Taxonomy (NCBI): domain Bacteria; kingdom Bacillati; phylum Actinomycetota; class Actinomycetes; order Pseudonocardiales; family Pseudonocardiaceae; genus Amycolatopsis; species Amycolatopsis sp. w19. The sequence continues at coordinate 186,254 of NZ_JBPQFM010000006.1, forward strand.
CCCCACCAGTTTGCGCAGTTTCCGGTGCTGGTCCTGTTCGGAGACCACCATCATCTGACCGCCCGAGTTGTCGGGATGATCGCGGTCGAAGCCGATCATCATCCCGTACTCGGAGGTGAACGGGGCCGACGGCGCGAGCACCGCCGCGCACGCCTGATGCGAGAACACGGACCAGAACCCGCTGGGCGAGCTGCCCGGGCCGCTCCACACCATCGCGTCTTCCGCCGCGTACTCGCGCCACCGGTCGTGCCGGGCCAAGGTCGTGTACAGGTCGGGATCGCCGAGGTCGACGGCTGTCGTCGTCTGCATGAATGGTCTCCAGGTCAGGTGTGTGCGCCGTCGAGCACCTTGGCGAGCCGAGCCACTGTCGGGGCGTCGAAGAACGCCTGCACCCTCAGCCGGATCTTCAAGCGTTCGCGGACCCGGCTCACGAGGCGAGTCGCGAGCAGCGAATGGCCGCCGATCTCGAAGAAGCTGTCCTCCACCCCGACGGTGCTGACGCCGAGGACTTCGGCGAACAGCTCGGCGAGGATGATCTCCGTGGGGGTGAGCGGTGCCCGTCCGGCCGCGCGTCCGGCGTGTTCCTCTTCGGGAGTGGGCAGGGCGACCCGGTCGATCTTGCCGTTGGGCGAGACCGGCAGGCTCGGCAGACCGACGACCACGTCGGGCACCAGATATCCGGGCAGCTGGTCACGAAGCGGCGTCAGGAGTTTTTCGGTGGGCACGCGTTCGCCGCCGACACCGACCACATAGGCGACGAGCCTGTTCTCGTGCTCGGTCACCACCGCCTGGGCCACGCCGTCCACCGCCAGCAGGGCGGCTTCGACCTCGCCCGGTTCGATCCGGTGACCGCGCACCTTCAGCTGGTCGTCGACCCGGCCGACGAAGACGTACTGACCGTCCGGACGCGTCCGGACCCGGTCTCCGGTGCGGTACATGCGCCCGCCCGGGCCACCGAAGGGATCCGGCAGGAACCGTTCCGCGGTCGCGGCCGCTCTCCGGAGGTAGCCGCGGGCGAGACCGGGCCCCACCGCGTACAGCTCGCCGACGTCGCCGTCCTCCACGGGGCGCAGCCGATCGTCCAGGACATAGGTACGGACACCGGTGATCGGCCTGCCGATCGGCGGCGTCTCCTCCCCGGTCAACGGCTCGCTCGCGGTGACCGCCACCGTGGTCTCGGTCGGACCGTAGGCGTTGATCATCACGCGGTCCACGGCCCAGCGTTTCGCGACCGGGGCCGGGCACGCCTCGCCGGCGACCAGGAGGGTCAGCCCGGCGGGCAGGCCGCCCGCCTCCTCCAACGGCGCCAGCGCCGACGGCGGCAACGTGACATGGGTGATCCGTTGGTCGCGCACCAGCCGGGAGAGCGGCTCACCGGGCACCAGATCCGGCGCGGAAGCCAGGACGAGACAGCCACCCGCCTGCCAGATCGGCCAGAATTCGGCGACCGCGGCGTCGAAGCTGGGTGAGGCGAAGGCCAGCAACCTGCTGTCGGGCCCCAGTTCCTGACGGCGCACGTAGTCGTCGGCCAGGTTCGGGATCCCGCGATGCGTGACCAGCACGCCCTTCGGCCGACCCGTCGAGCCCGAGGTGTAGATGACGTACGCGGGGTGGCCTGGACGCAACGGACCGATCCGGTCCTCGTCGCCCAGGTTCGGCTCTTCCCGGCCAGGCTCCCGCGCCACGCTCAGGATGACGGGGGCGCCGGTCACGTCCTGCCCCGGCAGGCACAAGAGGCAGTGCGCCGCCGCGTCGTCCAGCATCTGCCGCTTGCGTTCCTCCGGATAGTCCGGATCGACCGGCACGTACGCCGCACCCGCCTTGTGCACGGCCAAAATCGCGATGACGAACTCGATCGACCTCGGCATCGCCAGCGCGACGAGCCGCTCCGGGCCGACGCCGTGCGCGACGAGCCGCCGGGCGAGCCGGTTGGCCTCGCCGTTCAGCTCGGCGTAGGTGAGGGTGGTGCTGTCCATCGCCACCGCCGGCCGATCCGGCAGCACGGCTGCGGTCGCCTCGAACAGGGCGGGGGTCGTGGCCGCCGAAAGGACGGTCATACGGTCTCTCCCAGTGTCTCGGACGATTCGGTGCGGAGGAACCGGATCAACTCGCGGTTCACCGCTTCCGGGTTCTCCAGGTAGCCGAAATGCCCGCACTCGGGAATCGTGCGGTAGGTCGCGCCGGGGATCGCGGAAGCCAGCTCCAGCCCGGCCGCCGGTGGCGCCACGAGGTCGTGCTCGAACGAGACGACGTGACAGGGCACCTTGATCTCCTGGTAGAAAGCGAGGCGATCCGGCAACGCGCTCAGCAGCAACTGCGACCGGACACCCGGGCCCCAGGATCCGGCCGCCGCGAACAGGTCGAGCCAGTCTCCGGTGAGGTCGTCGTCGGCGAGCGTCGCGGGCCCCAGGTTGTGCATGGCGCGGACCGCGGCCAGGAAACCCGGCGGCAGCTCGATGCCCTGCTCGATCAGCTTCGCCTCTCCCTCGGCGAGCTCGCGCTGGACGAGACTGCTCTTGCCGCAGGCGGCCATCAGCACGACCGATTCCAGCAGTTCCGGATGGGCGAGCGCGACCTCTTGCGCGATATAGGAACCCATCGACGTGCCGACGATCCGGCACGGCACCGCGTCCAGGTAGTCGATCAGGGCGGCCACGTCCGCGACGAGGTCATCGATGGTGAATCCGTCCGCGCCGTCGTCGCTCGGCGGGATCCCGCGATTGTCCATCGTGATCACCCGGAAACCGGCGGCGCGGAGCGCGGGCACCTGATGCAGGTCCCACACCGAACTCGGCGCACCGGTGCCGGTCAGCAGAAGGACCGCCGGACCGTCGCCACAATCGTTGTAGGACAACCGGATCCCGTTCTCGGTTGTCATCAGCATGATGCTCCTTGAGGGAAAAGGGCTGCTGCGCCAAGACGTGGCGCGGATCCGACCGTACCTTCGGAGATCCGGTGTCCGAGAGCGGTGACAATGGACAATTCCCGGAAAAGGGGGCGTCCACCGCCTCTTCTTGACACTCCGACGGCGTATGGAAATCCTAGTATTCATGGATTCAAACGGTCTGTCCACTCACTTGAACGTGGAAACGCTGCACGGATCGCTCACCGATCCGGCCATCTCGTCGATGAACCTGCTGAACGAACTGATCGACGAATACCCTGTGGCCATTTCCATGGCGGCAGGCCGGCCGTATGAAGAGTTCTTCGACATACGACTCATTCACACCTACCTCGACGCCTATTGCGACCATCTCCGGCGCGACCGGAAAATGGACGAGGCCGTGGTGACCCGCACGCTCTTCCAATACGGCACCACCAAGGGCGTCATCGCCGATCTCATCGCCAAGAACCTCGCCGAAGACGAGAACATCGACGCCGCCCCGGAATCCGTCGTCGTCACGGTGGGCGCGCAGGAGGCGATGTTCCTGGTCCTGCGCACGCTGCGGGCGGGCGAGCGCGACGTGCTGCTCGCCCCCGCCCCCACCTACGTCGGCCTGACCGGGGCGGCGCTGCTCACCGACACTCCCGTGTGGCCGGTGCGGTCGAACGAGAACGGCATCGATCCGGACGATCTCGTCCTCCAGCTGAAGCGCGCCGACGAGCAGGGCAAGCGGGTGCGCGCCTGCTACGTGACCCCCAACTTCGCCAATCCCACCGGCACCAGCATGGACCTGCCTTCGCGCCACCGGCTCCTCGACGTCGCCGAATCGAACGGCATCCTGCTCCTGGAGGACAACGCGTACGGCCTGTTCGGCTCCGAGCGGCTGCCCTCGCTGAAATCACTCGACCGGTCGGGATCCGTGGTCTACCTCGGTTCCTTCGCCAAGACCGGCATGCCCGGCGCCCGGGTCGGTTGCGCGGTGGCCGACCAGCGGATGGCCGACGGCGGCCTGTTCGCCGACCAGCTTTCGAAGCTCAAGGGCATGCTCACGGTGAACACCTCCCCCATCGCCCAAGCCGTGATCGCCGGGAAGCTCCTGCTCAACGACTTCAGCCTCACCAAGGCCAACGCGCGGGAAATCGCCATCTACCAACGGAACCTGCGGCTGACGCTCGACGCGCTGGAGCGCGGGCTCGGCTCGTGCGAGGGCGTCAGCTGGAACACGCCGACGGGTGGTTTCTTCGTCACCGTCACGGTTCCGTTCGTCGTCGACGACGAACTGCTCGAAACCGCCGCCCGCGAACACGGCGTGCTGTTCACCCCGATGCACCACTTCTACGGCGGCAAGGGCGGATTCCACCAGCTCCGGCTGTCGATCAGCCTGCTCACGCCGGAACTGATCGAAGAGGGCGTCGCGCGGCTCGCGGCGTTGATCAAGCCGCGGCTTCCCTGAGCGTTTCACGCGAAAGCCCCCATCCTTTGGTGAGGATGGGGGCTTTTTCGTGCGTCGGGTGCGAGTGGGTGCTGCGGCTGGGGTGAAGGGGCCCATCGCCGCGTCTGATGCGGCGATGGGCCCCTTCATCCCATTTCGGCCGGTCTGGGTTGCGTCGGGTCCCGAGATCCGTGATGCGAAAGCCACTTTCGCAACGTTGAAGGTTGCGAAAGCCACTTTCGCAACCTCCCCGCACCCACGACCGACCCCTCGGAAGTACATGAAGGCCCCCTTCACCGCGTCTGATGCGGCGATGGGCCCCTTCATCCCATTCCGGCAGCCTGGGTTGCGTCGGGTCCCGAGATCCGTGATGCGAAAGCCACTTTCGCAACGTTGAAGGTTGCGAAAGCCACTTTCGCAACCTCCCCGCACCCACGACCGACCCCTCGGAAGTACATGAAGGCCCCCTTCACTGCGTCTAGCGCAAGGAAGGGGGCCTTCATGTACCTCTGGCGAAACGAGGCATGTCGCGAAAGCCACTTTCGCGACGTCTGACGTCGCGAAAGTGGCTTTCGCGACACCAACCGCCGTCGGTCAGGGCTTCGTACCGGTCACCAGCGCGTGCTCGAACGGCAGCTCGACCGAGCGCACATCGACGCATCCGACCGACTTGAGCCACGCCGCGGCCTCGGCCACCGGCCAGGCCATCCCCCGCCCGGTGGCGAGAATGTTGAGGTACAACGAAAGCCGCGCCGAAAGCGGGCCGCCGGTCTCGTCGTCCGCGGCCGCGAACCCGTAGATCGAGATCTTCCCGCCGGACGGCAGCACCTCGTACGCCTTGGCCAGCAACATCACGCACTGCTCGGCCGTGAAGGTATCGAGGACGTGACTGAACAGGGCGTGGTCGGTGCCGCCGGGGAACGGATCCGTCAGCAGGTCGGCCGGGTGCAGGGTGAGCCGGTCGGTGACCTCGGCGGGCACCCGCTGTTCGGCGAGCGCCACGCTGCTGGCCAGGTCGAGCAGGGTGGCCTTGAGGCCGGGGTTGGCCTTCAGCAGGGCCGCCGCCGTGGTGCCGTCACCGCCGCCGACGTCGAGCAGATGCCGCGACGACTTCACGTCGATGTGTTCCAGCAGGCCCGGCATCGTCTGCAGCGAGAACGCCGACATCGCCGTGTAGAAGATCCGCGCCTTCTCCGGGTCGTTGCCGAGCCGCGCGTACAGCGTGTCGCCCGGGCCCTCGAGGGCGTCGAGGGCTTCGTTGGTGCCGGCGCGCAGCGCGGAGGTCATCCGCGCGAACGCCGGGTAGTAGATGGTCTTCCAGCTGAGCAGGATGTGCTGCCAGCTCTCCGGTCCGGTCGTGGCGAGCAGCTCGGTCGCGACGGGGTGGTTCACATAGTCGACGCCTCGCTTCTCGATCAGGCCCGAGGTGGTCAGCGCGAGCATCAGCACGCGGACCTTGTGCGGTTCCAGGCCGGTGAACTCACCGAGCGCCGCGGCGTCGGCACCGCCGCGCTCTTCCAGGAAGTCGAAGATGTCCAACTCGATGCCGGACACCACCGCGTTGAACAGCGCGGGGCCGTTGGCGATCAGCTGGAAACGACGGTGGACCTCGGTGGAGTCGAGCGATTCCTGCATCGGCAGATTTCCTTTCCGGCCGGCGGAGACTTCCGCAGACGTTGAGAACGACACCGGCCCGCCTCAGAAGGAGCCGGACGCCGGTCCGGCATTGGCGTCGAAAGAGCTGCCGGAGTAATCGGGATGGAGTACGGAGAAGGCATAGGTGGCGGGCGCGGCGATCATCGCCACGACCCCGAGGACGAGCGCCGCCGTGACCAGGGATTTCGACGCGCTTTCCCGCACTCGCGCCAGGATCAGCACGACGAGGGCGGCGACGCCGAGTACGAGCGAGCCCCATTTCGCCCACGGCAGGAAGTTCGGGTAATGGGACCACAGCCAGGCGCCCCAGGCCAGTTCCGCGGCGATCGCGATCGGCAGGATCCAGCCCTGCCTGCCGCCGTTGCGGTACGCGCGCCAGAAGGTCACGATGCCGAGCCCGGAAAGGGCCGCGATCGCGGGAGCGAGTGAGGCGACGTACGCGGTGTGTGCGACGTCGCTCACGCTGAAGACGAAGAGGAAGGTCACCAGCCAGACGCCCCACATCACCAGTCCGCCGCGCACCGGGTCGGTGCGCTCGGCGCGGCGCCACCACCAGAGCCCGCACAGCAGCGACAGCAGGGCGAGCGGGAACAGCCAGGCGATCGCGACACCGAGGTGACCGTCGAGGAGTTTGGTCGCCCCCATCGGATCCGCTCGTGTCTCCACTTTGGACTGATCAGGCTGCGGACCGCCCGGACCGAGCGGCTGGTCGCCGTCGGCCTTCGGGCCGAGGTTCCCGTTCTGCTCGTCTTGGTGCTTGGTCCCGAAGTTCCCGTTCTCGTCGAGACCCTGACCGCCACCGGGGCCTTGCGGATCCCCGGGGCCGCCTTCCGGCCCGCCAGGGCCGCCACCGGGGCCGTCACCAGGACCGCCCTCGGGGCCACCAGGGCCGGCAGGGCCACCGGGGAAGTCACCGGGTCCGCCGCCGGGACCGCCCGGCCCGAGCGACGGCAGGCCGCCGCGGCCGTTGGGGTCTTCGGCGCCGGGCAGGTGGACACCGATGCGGCCGAGACCGTTGTAGCCGAAGACCATGGCGAACGCGCTGTTGTTCGTGGTGCCGCTGACATGCGGCCGCGCGCTGTCCGGGGTGAAGGTGTAGAGCGCGATCCACGACAGCGACACCGCCAGCGTCACCACACCGGCGATCCCCAGATGCGTCACGCGGCGGCGCAGTTCGACCGGGGCGGTGAGCAGGTAGCCGATCGCCAGTGCGGGCAGGATCATCCACGCCTGCACCATTTTCGCCTGGAAGCCGATCCCGACCCAGACGCCCGCCAGCACCAGCCACTTCAGCCGCGCCTCGAGCACGGCGCGCTGGTAGGCGTCGACGGCGAGGACCAGGCACATCGTGAGCAGGCCGTCCTGCATGCTGTGGCCGAACATCGACGCGAGGACCGGGGTGAGGGTGAAGACGCCCGCGGCGAGCAGGCCGGGCACCACTCCCGCCCAGCGCCGCACGACCCGGTACATCACCAGCACCGAGATCACGCCCTCGATCACCTGCGGCAGCGCCAGCGACCATTCGTGATAGCCGAAGATCTTGGCCGAGATGGCCTGCGGCGCGAACGATCCGGCGAGTTTGTCGAGCGTGTACGTGGCTCCCGGGTCGACGGTGCCGTAGAAGAACGCCTTCCAGCTCTCGGACATGCTCTTGGCCGTGTCCGAGTACAGCGGCGCGAAGTCGACCCTCGGCAGGTTCCAGGCGTAGAGGACCAGCGCCACGAACGCGATGCCCAGCAGCGCCGGACGCGCCCACGGCGGCTGATCGGCAGGCGAACGCCAGAACGCCCAGCGGCCGCGCACGCCCTCGGGGGCGTCCGATAATGATGGTGACGGCAGATGAGTGAGTGTTGCGGACACTCCGGTACCTCGCTTAACCGTTGTCTTCGTCGACGAGAACGGGCCAGATGGTTTCGCCGAATCCGCCCCGCGGTGAGTTCTTCCGCGCGTGCTCGTCCAGCCTCGCGAAGAGATTCTTGTTCCGGCCGTTGAGCATCGTCAGCTGGGAAGAATAACACTCCACGGCTTCGTTCTTCCGTTCCCAATTCTCCGCGGTCGCGGGAACGAATTCGGAATCCCCGAGGCGGAAACCGGGCGGCAATTCGATCTTTCCCGGAGTGAACATCGAATACGGGAGGTCTTCCCACAGCCGTATCGGAACGTTCATCGCACGCGCGGCGGACAACGCGGCGTCACGGGTGGCCAGGTTGTCGGGATGGTCGACAACGGCCGCGCACGTGACGATCAGCGTCGGCTCGAATTCGGCGACGATCGCCTCGATGTCGTCCTTGATCTCGGCGACCAGACCGTCATCGCCCGGTGAATCCTGGGCCAAAGCGAGCTTTTGCCCGCCCTCCACGTGATCCGTGAGCCATCGGCCGTCCGGCAGCCTCCGGTAGATGGAGTCGAGGAACCGGCCGTGCCGGTACGCCAGCCCGAGATGGACGAGCGCGGCGATGTCCTCGTTCCGGCGATGGAGGGGCGCGTCGTCCTCCGGGGAAAGACCCCAGACCGCGTGCATACGCTCCGCCGCCGCGGAATACGGAGGTGGCGCCGTTCCGGCGAAGACCGTGTCGACGAGTACCTCCGCGCCGTCCCGCGCCGCCTGGGCGAGACCGGCGCCGAAGGAAAGGACCGCGTCGTCCAAATGCGGGGAGATCGCCAGCAGCCGACGTGGAGGCATGGTGCTGATTTTGGTCACCGCCTTGTCGCGCTTCAACCGACGAGCCTGGACAGCGCCTGTGCGGCCACCGTCGTGCCGTCGGTGCGGATCGTGCCGGCGACGGCCTTCGCGCGGGCGCGGGTTTCCGGTGCCAGCGCGGTGACGAGCGCGGCGGACAGCGAATCGACCGTCGGGTTCGGGCCGTCGTGCGCCACGCCGATGCCCAGTTCGGCCACCTTGGCGGCGAAATGCGGATGATCCGCGATCTGCGGGACCACGATCTGCGGAACGCCGGCCAGCGCCGCCACATGTGTCGTTCCGGTGCCGCCGTGATGGACGGCCGCGGCGACCCTGCCGAACAGCGCCTGCAGGTTCTCCTCACCGACGGCCAGACAGTCGGCGCCGTCGTCGGGCAGCGTCAAACCGGCCCAGCCGGTGGAAAGCACGACCCGGCGGCCCTGCGCGCGGATCGCCTCGACGGCCACCTTGGCGATGCCGGCGGGGGCGGGCGAGCAGCCGAAGCCGACGTACACCGGCGCCTCGCCCGCGGCGAGAAACGCTTCCAGCCGCGCAGAAAGCGGGCGATCGTCGGGGTGTATCCACACACCGGTCCGGACACCGCCGCCGGCCGGGGCCAGGACGGGATCCGCCGCCAGGAAGGGTTTGTCGGTGCTGCTGAAGTCGTACAGGTTCTTCACCGGCGGGAGGCCGATCGTGGCGCGCAGTTCGTTCAGCGCGCCGCCGAACATGCCGTCGGCGCCGTTGTTGTACATCCCCCGGTGTTCGGGCGACGGCACGAGCACCGGCGAAGGCACGACGTAGAAGTACGGGATGCCCAGTTTCTCGGCCACCGAACGGACACCGATCGCGCCCGACAGCAAACCGGTCGCCACCACCGCGTCACAGCCCTCGGCGGCCGCCGGGATCTTCTCGAACTGCTCGGCGATCCCCGCGATCGCGGCCTCCGGCGATTCGGGCGGTCCGCCCAGCGCGCCCGCCTCTTCGAGCACCGGCTTGCCGACGACGACGTGCGGCACGCCGGCCTCGGCCAGCCGCGCGGTGTAGTCCGGCGGGGCGCACATCCGTACCTCGTCGCCCTGCTCGCGCAACCGGAGTGCCAGTGCCAGCAGCGGTTCGATCTCGCCGCGGGTTCCGTACGACCAAAACAGCACGCGCATTTCGTATCCCCTGGATGCTTCAGCGCCGGACCGCGGCGATGCCGACCGTGGCGTAATTGATGGTGAACGAGCCGCCGATCTCGTCGATCGCCGAGCCGAGGTACGCCAGGAACCGGGCACGCGCGTCTTCCGCGAGGTGGTTGAGCCCGCCCTGGGTCGGGATCTGGTCGAGCCATTCGTCCCGTGTGCAGACACGCGACCACTCGAACCGCAGTTCCTCCGGCTGAGTGAACGCGCCGGTGCGGAGGATGCCTTCGGCCGCCTTCACGTACTGCTTGGCGTAGATCTGCTCGACGTACTCTTCGACGTCTTCGTCCTTTTTGGACGGAGGCTCGAACGTCGCGTCCGGCATCGCGTGCCGGTACGCCTCCCCCTGCGCCGTCATGACGGCTTCCGGGAGTTCGAACCCGTTGTCGAACAACGCGATCAGCCCCTGGGGAACGAGTACGTCCGCCACCTTGGCCGCGCCCGCGAACGGGTCGACCCAGTGCCACGCGGTCCCCGAAGTGACCGCGTCGAAGGTGCGGCCCGCCGGGTCCCAGTCCTCGAACTTGGCGACCTCGACGTCGAGCCCGCGCCTGCGGGCGACCTCCGCCATCCGCGCGTCCGGTTCGACACCGAGCACCGTGCATCCCGCCGCCTGGAACGGGCGCGACGAGAGACCGGTCCCGCAGCCGACGTCCACGAAGCTCTTGCCGGGGCTCAACGAGACGATCCGGTCGACCAGTGCCTCGGGATAGGTGGGACGGGCGCGGTCGTACCGTTCGGCGTCGGCGCCGAACCACTGCGCCATCTGCCGGTTCTCGTGCGGTGCTGCAGCCAGATCGGACATGTTCCTCACCCTGGTCGGTTGATGGTCAAACGGAAACGCGGCCGACGGCGGCGCGCAGGCGCTCCGCGGCCACGGTCGTCCCGTCGCCGCGGAGCGTGCCCGCGACGGCCTTCGCCCGGGCCCGGGTCTCCGGGGAGAGCGCGGTGACGAGCGCGGCGGACAGCGAGCCGAAGGTCGGGGCCGGGCCGAACTCCTCGAACGCCACACCGATGCCCAGCGCGGCCACCTGCTCGGCGAAGTACGGCTGATCGGTGATCTGCGGCAGGACAACCTGGGGGACGCCCGCCCGCGCGGCCACGGTCGTCGTACCCCCGCCGGCGTGGTGGACGACGGCGGCGACGCGGCCGAACAACGCCTGCAGGTTCACCTCACCGACGGCGAAACAGTCGGCTCCGTCGTCGGGAAGCGCCATGTCCGCCCAGCCACGGGACAGGACCACCCGGTGTCCCCGCGCCCGGATCGCCTCGACGGCCAGCTTCACCGTGTCCGCGATCTCGGGCGTGCTGCCGAAACCGACGTACACCGGCGGCGGACCCGCGGCGAGGAACTCCTCCAGGTCCGCGGGGAGCGGCCGCTCGTCGGGCAGGATCCACGCGCCGGTCTGGACGGCGCCGAGTTCCGGCCGAGGCGGGGCCAAGACCGGATCCGCCGCCATCCAGGGCTGTTCGGTGAAACCGTATTCGACGAGGTTCCCCACCGGCGCCAGGCCGAGCTTCGCGCGACGGCCGTTGAGCGCGTCCGCATAGCGCTGTGAGAAGACGTCGGTGTAGAAGTCCCACAGCGCCCGGTTGTCGTCCATCGCCTCCTCCGGCGGCCGTCCGTCGCCCCGCGACAGCGGCGGCGGGTAGTACGGCGACGGCAGGTAGATCGGGCAGTAGGCGGCGTAGAAGTACGGGATGCCCAGGCTTTCCGCCGCCGACCGCACGCCGATGGCGGCGGAGAGGACGCCGGTCGCCAGCACCACGTCGCAGCCCTCTGCGGCCGCCGGGACCGCGTCGAACTGCTCGGCGAGCTCGTCGGCGGGGCGTCGCGGTTCCGGGCCTTCCGCCATCCCCCGCATCATGGCGCGCAACGACTGCCCGACCGGGACGACCTCGATGCCGAACTCGGTCAGCCGCTCCACGGTGTCCGGCGGCGCGCACACCCGCACCTCGGTGCCGAGTTCCCGCAACCGCACCGCCAGCGCGACCACCGGCTCGACGTCGCCGCGGAGTCCGGTCGTCGACAACAACACACGCATTTCGTATCCCTTGAGTTTCAGACGGAAACGCGGTCGACCGCGTCGAGGAGGAGGTTCGCGGCCACGGCGGCCCCGTCGGTGCGGACCGTGCCCGCCACGGCCGTCGCCCGCTCCCGGATCTCCGGGGCGAGCGCCGTCTCGAGCGCGGCGGACAGGGATTCGAAGGTCGGGGTCGGGCCGTCGTGCGCCACGCCGATGCCCAGCTCGGCCACCCGGCCCGCGAAGTACGGCTGGTCCGCGATCTGCGGGACCACGACCTGGGGAACACCCGCCCGGGTGGCGGTGGTCGTCGTCCCCGCGCCACCGTGGTGGACGGCGGCGGCGACCCGGCCGAACAGCAACTGCTGGTTGCCCTCGCCCGCGGCGAAGCAGTCGCTCCGGTCGTCGATCAGCGCCAGATCGGCCCAGCCACGGGAAAGGATCACGCGGTGCCCGTGGGCACGCACCGCCTCGACGGCGACCTTGGCGGCTTCTTCGGGGGCGCGCATGCTGCCGAAACCGACGTACACCGGCGGCGGACCCGCGGCGAGGAACTCCTCCAGCTCCGCGGAAAGCGGCCGCACGTCGGGCAGTGTCCAAGCGCCGGTCTGGACGACCTCGAGATCCGTCGGCTGCAGCGGGGCCAGCGACGCGTCGGCCGCGAGCAACGGGTGATCGGTGAAGCCGTAGCCGAAGACGTCCTCGACCGGCGGCAGGCCGATCGCGGCCCGCTGAGCGTTGAGCGGCTCGCCGAACCGTCTGAGGGCGCTGCGGCTGTTGCGCTCCCACAACGCGCGGTTGTCGGCCCCCTCCGGCGCGGGCGGCTCGCCCAGCGGAGGCGGCGGCGCGTAGCGCGGCGACGGGATGAAGCGCGGGCAGTAGAACCCGTAGTAGTAAGGGATGCCCAGCTTCTCCGCCACCGACCGGACGGCGACCGCGGTGGCCAGCATCCCGGTCGTCACCACGACGTCACAGCCCTCGGCGGCGGCCGGGACCTCGGCGAACTGGACGGCCATCGCCTCGGCCGAAAGCCGCGGCCCGTCCTCGGGCGACGGCGGCTTCGCGTCCTTGATCGCCGTGCGGGTCGACTGCCCGACCGGCACCAGCGGGACACCGACCTCGGCCAGCCGCTCGGAGGAGTCCGGCGGCGCGGCCATCCGCACCTCGGCCCCCGCCTCCCGCAGCCGCACCGCCAACGCCACCAGCGGTTCGACGTCTCCGCGGCTTCCGGACGTCGCCAGCAACACGCGCTTCACGTAATTCCCCGTTCTTTCAGGTCAGGCGGGAACCGACGGCTTTTCGCGGCTGACCGCGTCACGCAGCAGGTCCACGGCCACCGTGGTCCCGTCGGCGCTGGTCGTCTCGGCGACTTCGATCGCCTTGGCCCGGGTCTCGGGATCCAGTGCCGTGGTGAGCGCGGCGGACATGGCTTCGAAGCTCGGCGCCGGCCCCTCCAGGGCGACCCCGATCCCCAGCTCGGCGACCCGGTCGGAGTAGTACTGCTGGCCGACGATCGATCGCACGATGATCTGCGGGGAGCCCGCCCGGGTGGCGATATGGGTCGTGCCGGTGCCGTCGTGGTGGATGGAGACGGCGACCCGGCGGAACAGCTCCTGCAGGTTCACCTCGTCGACGGCGAAGCAGTCGGCCTCGTCCTCGGGCAGGTCCAAACCGGCCCAGCCGCGGGAAAGGATCACACGGTGACCCTTCGCGCGGATGGCCTCGATGGCCACCTTCGCCGCGTCGGCGGTGCCGGACGAACTGCCGAAACCGACGTAGACCGGCGGCGCTCCGGCGGCGAGGAACGCTTCCAGGTCCGCGGGAAGCGGCCGCTCGTCGGGCAGGATCCACGCGCCGGTCTGCACGGCTTCGTGCCGCGGCTCCAGCGGCGCGAGGATCGGATCCGCCGCCAGCAAAGGCTTTTCGGTGGAGCAGTAGTCGAAGAGGTTCTTCACCGGCGCCAGGCCGATCTCGGCACGCTTGTCGTTGAGTGCTTCACCGAACAGGCCGTCGGCGCCCTGGTTGTACATCTCCCGCTGCGGCGCTTCGAGGTGGCTCGGGAGGTGGATCGGGCACAAAGCGACGTAGTGGTACGGGATTCCGAGCTTCTCGGCCACCGACCGCACCGCGACGGCGCCGGACAGCAGACCGGTCGCCACCACGACGTCGCAGCCTTCGGCGACGGCGGGCATCTGGTCGAACTGAACGGCGATCCCGGCGGCCGCGAGCTCGGGGTCCCGTCCCTCGCCGTCGTTCATCCCGCGGTCCGGCCGGGCGACCGGCACCAGCGGCACGTCGAGCTCGGCCAGCCGTTCGGCGCTGTCCGGCGGCGCGCACACCCGCACTTCCGCGCCGGATTCCTTCAACCGCGCCGCCAACGCGACCAGCGGTTCGACGTCGCCGCGTGATCCACACGCCCACAACAACACGCGCATTGCGCTTCCCCTCTACCAGGTGACCGGCAACTGATCCGGGCAGTCGATGAACGCGTTCCGCAGCTTGACCTCGTCGTTGGACACCGCCAGGCGCAGCCCGGGGAATCGCTGCCACAGCGACTGATAAGCCATCCGCAGCACCGACCGCGCGATCGCGGCGCCGATGCAGTAATGGATGCCGTGCCCGAAGCCGACGTCCGAAACCGGTGGGCGCCGCGCGTCGAGAACGTTCGGGTTCGGCGTCAGCGCTTCGTCGCGGTTGGCCATCAGGATCGAGCAGAGGACGTAATCCCCCGCCTTGATCAGCTGTCCGCCGACGACGACGTCCCGGAGCGCCATCCGCGGATTCGGCTGCTGCACGGGCGAGAGATAGCGCAGCAGTTCGTTGACGACCCGGTCCGCCTGTTCACGGCCTTCGAAGAGCAACTGCTTTTGTTCAGGGTTGTCCAGGAGCGCGAGCACGCCGAAGCCCAGCATTCCCGCGACGGTCTCGACACCGCCGAGGAGCAGCGCCGTGCACAGGCCCTTCAGCTCGTCGTCGGTGACGTTGTCCCCGTGCTCGCGGACCAGCATGCCGAGGAAACCGTCGTCGGGATCCTCGCGCTGGCGGGTGATGAGACCGAGCAGGTACTGGTTGAACGCCGCGCTGTCGGCGGCCCTCGCCTTGAATCCGCGGCTGAGGTCGACGTTGCGCCGGATGCGGCGGATGAACTCGGTGCGATCGTCACGCGGGATCCCGAGCAGTTCACAAAGGACTCCGCCGCCCACCGGATCGGCGAAAAGTCCTTGTAAGTCAGCGGGTGCGCCTTCGGCCTCCACCTCGTCGAGACGTTCGTCGATGAGTTCCTGGATCGCCGGTTCCAGCCGGCGGATCCGCCGGACGGTGAACTCCGGCGTCAGCATCCGGCGCAGCCGCGTGTGGTCGGGCGGGTCGTAGGTCGAGATCTGCCCGACGAACTGCGGCGCCATGGGAACGTCTTCGCCGTTGGTCGTCCGCTCGGCCTCGGCCTCGGTCAGCCGGGGGCGCGTCGTGAAGTTCTCGTGGTCGCCAAGGATCTTGCGCACGACGTCGTACCCGAGTGCCTGCCAGACATAGCCCTTGCCGAGCTGCGTGGACGCGTCACCGAGAATCCGGACCAAGGGGCCCTTCTCCCGCAACGTGAACATGTCCTCGTGCGGGTCGCAGTGCGTCCTCATCATGTAGTTCGCGGTCGGCTCCACGGCCGGCGCGACCTCGTCGATTGCGTGCTCCATACCGAGTGGAAGCTCCTTCATAGACCAGGAATCGCGGTCCGGCCCGGGGCCGCGCCGCAATCTTCATCCGCGATCGGGCGGGACGTCCAGCGCCGCCATGGACGCTCAGTGCGCGATGGGTCCGGTGGGTCGTGAGTGGTAAATAGCGTTAGAACGACACTTATCACTCACGACCCGCTTGACCCACGACTCACCGCACCCTCGTTCACCACTCGACCATCAGGCTTGTGAGCCCGTAGGCCGGTGTGGTGAGGCGGAACATGGTGTCCTTCTCGGGATCCGCGAGCCTCAGGCCGGGAAAACGCCGCCACAGCGACGTGAAGACCGTGCGCAGTTCGAGCCGCGCCAGCGAAGCGCCGAGACAGTGGTGGATCCCGTGCCCGAACGCCACATGCGGCACGGGCTCGCGGGTCAGATCGAGCCGGTCCGGATCCGGGACCAGCGCGGGATCGCGGTTCGCCATGGGGAGCGAGCACAGAACGGTCTCGCCCTCCTTGATCACCTCGTCCCCGATGGCGACGTCCTCCATCGCCGTCCGGGGGGTCGGGGCGTACGGCACGGTGAGATACCGGATCAGCTCGTCGACCGCCCGGTCCGCCGCCTGCCCGTCGCCCCGCACCGCGGCGAGCTGTTCGGGATGCCGCAGCAACGCCAGCACGCCGAGGCCGATCATGCCGGAGATGTTGTCGTCACCGGCCAGCATCACCTGCACGCAGAAGCCTCTCAGCTCCTCGTCGGTGGCCTCGTCACCGTGTTCGGCGACGACGGCCCCGATCAGCCCCTCGCCGGGTTCCTCGCGGTTCCTGGCGATCATCGCCAGCAGGTAGCGGGAGAACGCCTCGCCCGCGGCCGCTCGTCTCCGCTGGCTCAGCGAGGCGTCGAGATGTCCGTGGCACAGCTTGAGGAACATGGCGCGGTCGTCACGGGGCACCCCGATCAGTTCGCACAGCACGGCTCCCGGCACCTCGTCGGCGACGAGTTCGATCACGTCGGCGGGAGAACCCTCGTCCTCCATGGCATCGAGCCGTTCCGACACGATCTGTTCGATGTACGGCTCCATGCGCCGCATCTTGCGCAGCGTGAACCCCGGCGTCAGCTTCTGCCGCATCCGGGTGTGCTCGGGCGGGTCGTAGTCCATCAGGTTGCCGACCAGCTCCCGCGGCCGGAAGATGCCTTCCCCGCCGACCTCGTCCTGCTCGTGCCACCGGCGCCGGGTGCTGAAGCGCTTGTGGTCGCCCAAAACCTGGCGCACGACGGAATGTCCCGCGGCCATCCAGATGGTCTCGGCGTCCGCGCCGGTGCCCACCGTGACCTTCGACAGCGGTCCGGCGGCGCGCAGTTCGTCCGCCGGATCGAGGTCCTGCCTGCGAATGTGCAGCGGACGCGTGTCCTCACCACTCAACGGGGAGCTCCTCGATGTTGAACGGCGCGGGTTTGCCGGCCACGAACCGCAGCTCCTCCTCCGGCACCGCCAGCCGCAGGCCGGGGAACCGCCGGGCCAGGATCGGCAGCGCGACCCGCAGTTCGAGCCTGGCCAGCGGAGCGCCGACACAGTGGTGGATGCCGTGCCCGAAGGCGAGATGCCCCGGGCTGTTCTCCCGCGTGATGTCGAACTTGTCGCCGAGCGTGCGGTTGACCGCCAGCATCGAGCAGGTCAGCACGTCGCCGGCGTGGATCTCGTATCCGGCGATGTCCAGGTCGACGAGCGCCGTCCGCGGCGAAGGGGCCTCGACGATCGTCGGGAAGCGCAAGACCTCCTCGGTCGCACTGTCCACGAGCTCCGGACGTTCGCGCAGCAGCGAAAGCTGGGCCGGGTCGGTCGCGAACAGGAGCACCGCCATGGCCAGCTGGGCGGCCATCTGCTCGACGGCCACGATCAGGATCGCCTCGGCGAGCCCCGACAGTTCCTCGTCGCTGACCTTGCCGCCGTGCTCGCGCACGATGAACCCGATCAGCTCGTCGCCGGGATCGCGGCGTTCGCGGGCCGCGAGCTTCTCGCAGTAGTTGACGACACCGAGGCTCGATTGCGCCCGCTGCTTCGGTATCCGGCTTTCCCGGCTGTCGCGGATCATGCGCGACAGATCGGCCTGGTCGTCACGCGGGACACCGAGGAACTCGCACGCGATGAGCGCCGGCATGGGCCAGCCCGCGTACCGGACGAAGTCGATCGGCGAGCCCATGCTCTCCAGATCGTCCAAGCCCTCTTCGATGATTTCTTCCACCCGGGGCCGCAACCGTTCGATCCGGCGGACGCTGAACGCCCCGGCCACCGTGCCACGCAGGCGGGTGTGGTCGGGTGGGTCGTAGGCCTGCAGGATGCCCGGCAGATGGGCCCGGTCCGCCTCGTCGTCGACCGGCCGCATCGAGCTGAACCGGGTGGCGTCGGCGAGGATCTCGCGCACCTCGTCGTATCCGGTGACCAACCATTGCCTGCGGCCGTTCAGCCCCGTTTCCGTGTCGTACCGGTGCAGGGGACCTTCTTTTTGCAACGCGGAGAGCTCCGGCGCCGGATCGAGCCGGATCCGCTGATGCGGCAAGGGAACTACCATGATTCTCCTCAGGTCTCCGGCGCTACCAGTCGAGCAGCAGGGCTTCCACGTCGAACGGGGGCGGGCCGAATTTGAGCTTGCGCTCGGGCTCGGCGAGCCTGAGCTTGGGGAAACGTCTCGCCAGCGCGGGAATCGCCTCCCGGAACACCATCTCCGCCAGCGGCCTGCCGAGGCAGTGATGGATCCCGTGCCCGAACGAGACGTGCGGCGACTTCTCCCGCGTGATGTCGAATTCGTCTTCCGGTGCCGGGAAGTTCGCGCGGTTTGCCCCCAGCAGGGAGCACGTGACGGTGTCGCCGGCCTTGACGAGACGGCCGCCGATCCTCACGTCCTCCTTGGCGATACGCGGGTGGAGCTTCTCGTCGGTCGTGAGGTACCGGTTCAGCTCCTCCAGCCAGTCCGGGACGGTGTCCGGCCGTTCCCGCAGGATGTCGAACTGCTCCGGGAAATCGACCATCAGCAACGCGCCCGCCGCGAGGAACCGGGCCACCTGGTCGCCGCCCGCGCCCATGATGAACGCGGCCACCCCGGCCAGTTCCGCGTCGGTGATCTCGTCACCGTGTTCGCGCACCACGACCCCGAACAGGTCGTCGCCGGGATCGCGGCGGACGCGGGCGACGGCCTTGTTCATGTACTGCATGTACTTGTTGCCCGCCGCGTTGCGCCGTTTGTCCGTCCGCTCGGTCCGGCTGGCATGCAGGGTGCGCGACAGATCGGCCTGATCGTCGCGCGGGATGCCGAGGAAGTCGCAGGTCGCCGTCGTGGCGACGGCCCAGCCGAAATGCGGGACGAAGTCGGCCGGCCCGCCCATGTCCTCGATGGTGTCCAAGGTGTCTTCGACGATCTGCCGGACTTCCGGCCGGAACCCCTGCATCCGCCGGATGGCGAACGGCGGGGTCACCAGCCGGCGCAGGCGCGTGTGGTCCGGCGGGTCGTAGTGGGTGAGGAAACCGGGCCAGGCGATCCCGGCCGCGGTCCCGCCGTAGATCAGCCGCGCGCTGAACTTGTCCGAGCTGAGGACCTGGCGGACCTCGTCGTATCCGGTGGCGAGCCACGCCGTCCGCCGTTCACCGTCTTCCTCGGTGCCCAGGGCGGAGATGGGGCCTTCGGCCATCAGGGAAAGGAGTTCGGCCCCCGGGTCGAATCGGTTCCTCCGGTGGATTTCCAAGCCCTTGACGACGTTGAGCTCCTCGAACACGGCAGTTCCTTTCGCCTCAACCGGCCGTCGCGCGCGGATAGGGATGTTCCCGGTCGGCCGGACGAGCGTCGAGTTCGTCCAACCGTCGGATCGGGGTGCGGTGCCTCGTTCCGGAAGGCGTGTTGCGAAAGCCACTTTCGCAACGTTGAAGGTTGCGAAAGTGGCTTTCGCAACTTCGCCGTCGGGGCCTGATCGGGGGCGGCGGGGGCTGAAGGGCGCTTTCCCCGCATGAGATGCGAGGAAAGCGCCCTTCACCGCGTGTCACGCGGTGAAAGTCCCCTTCGCCGAGGCTCGTCCAACCGTCCGCATTGAGCGGCTGGACACCCCCGCTCAGCCGTTGACTTCGGCGATCAGGCTCTTCGGCCGCAGGTCCGTCCAGTGCTCCTCGACGTAGGCGAGGCATTCCTGGCGCGGGGCCTCGCCGTGGACGCGGGTCCAGCCCGCCGGCACCTCGGCGAACGTCGGCCAGAGTGAGTGCTGGCCCTCGTCGTTCACCAGCACGAAAAAGGAACCGTCTTCGTTGTCAAAGGGATTGCTCATCGGTTTTCCTTTCAGGCGCCCGGCCGCGGCCGGAGCTTCTCGGCGACGATGGACCCAATCTGGACCAACGCCGCGGGTTGCACCATGTCGTAATGGTTGGTCGGGATCTCGTGGTGTTCGATGGCCCCGCTGGTGAAGTCCTTCCAGCCCGCGACGGCCTCCGACACGGGCAGGTGCGCCGGCCGGTCCTCCGAGGCGACGAAGAGCAGGATGTCGCCGTTGAACGGCGAGGCCGTGTGCTGCGGCCCGACCTTCCAGAGGTTCTTCATGACCGCTTCCAGCCGCTCCCGGGCACCGGGGCCCTGGACCATGCCGCCCGCCAGCTCCAGATCCCGCTGTTTCCGTTTCTGGAGACCGTCTTCGTCGCGCGCGGCCTCTTCGGTCACCGTGCCGGTCGCGTTCCGTCCCATGTAGACGGGATACGCGTCGAGCAGGGCGAGCAGGCCGAGTTCTTCCCCGTCGGCTTCGAGCATCGCGGCCATCGCCTGCGCGATCCGGCCGCCGAGCGACCAGCCGAGCAAGTGGTACGGCCCGGTCGGCTGCACGGCACGGATATGCGCGAGGTAGTCGGCCGCCATTTCTTCGACGCTCTCGGGCAGCCGTTCGGTCCGCGCGAGACCGCGTGCCTGCACGCCGTAGACCGGCTGGTTGGCGGGCAGATGCCGCAGCAGCGGCCCGTAGTTCCAGCTCAGCCCGCCGCTCGCGTGGACGCAGAACAGCGGCGGCCGGTCGCCGTTCGCCTGCAGCGGCAACAGGATCTCGTAGTCGCCCGTCTTCACCGCGGTACTCGTGCGGCGCCGCTCCCCCACCACGATCAGGGTTTTGGCCGGGGTCTTGCGGGCGAGCAGGCCGGTGTTCAGCATCCGGTGCCCCGGCTCGCCGAACGGGCAGGGCTCGCCGGACTTGCCCTCGTCGACCGCCGGACCGGTGACGTAGAGATCACCGACGACGCCCGGGGCGACCGGACGGCGCTGCTCGTCGAGCACGAGCGCGCCGAGCGGGCCCAGTTCCGCGACCGCCGCGGGCACCTCGCCCGCCCACCGGGCAGGCGCGATCGCCGGACGGCCGCGTTCGGTCTCGTCCAGGAAGAGGTCCAGCTCGCTGATCCGCCGCTGGGGATCCTCCGCGACCTGCTCCAGGACGTGGACCAGCCGCCGCGCCACCGATTCCGCCGTCGCCTCGTCGAACAGGTCGGCGGCGTACCGAAGCGTGCCTTCGAGACCGTCCTCGTCGTCGTCCTCGTCGAGCCGCTCGGTGAGCTTGAACGCGAGATCCAGTTCCGTGGCCTCGGTTCCGCCGGATTCGACGCTGGTGCGCAGGGCGGGCAGCTCCGCCGCGTCCCACGCGCCGATGTCCTCCTCGTCGACCTCCAGCCCCACCTGGAACACGGGGTGACGGGACAGCGAGGCGGGCAGGTCCAGCAGGTCGACGATCCGCTCGAACGGCACGTCCAGCTGCTGGCGTGCACCTCGGACGGCCTCCTGCACCCGCGTGACGACCTCGAGGAAGGTCGGGTCACCGGAGAGATCCGTGCGCAGGGCGAGCGGCCGGGCGAACGGCCCGATCATCGGTTCGAGGTCGATGAGGTCCTCGTCCCGCGCCAGTTTCGTCCCGATCACCAGATCCTGGCCCGCACCGAATTTGCTCAGCAGCATGGCGAGCCCGGCGTGCACGACGTGGATCGTGTCCGCGCCGAGCCGCTCCACCGCTTTCGTCAGCCGCTCGTATGGTCCGGCGCCCAGCCGCAACCCGACCGTGCCCGCCTCGCGTGACGGGACCGCCGGACGCGGCCGGTCGAACGGGAGCACCGTCTCCCCGTCGATCCCGGTCAGGGTGTCCCGCCAGAAGACGACCTGCTCGTTGATCAGGCTGCCCTGTTCGTCCTCGTCCGCGAGCAGCCGCTGCTCCCAGATCGCGTAGTCGGCGAACTGCAGTGCCAGCGGCGCGCGTTCCGGGACGCGGCCCGAACGCCGTGCGCCGTACGCGGCCGCCAGGTCGCGGAAGAACACGTCGAGCGAGTCGTCGTCGGCGAGGATCCGGTGCAGCCGCAGATGCAGCACGTGTTCCTTCTCCGCGAGCGCGAAAAGGTCGCAGCGCCAAGGAACTTCGCTGGTGAGATCGAAGACCGACGCACGCAGCCCGGCGAGCAGCCCGGGAAGCTCCTCCTCGGTGGTGGGCACCGGGGACAGCTCGATGGCCGCGGGCTCGTGGACGAGCTGCCGGACGTTCTGCGCGTCTCCGGGGAAGGTCGTGCGCAGCACCTCGTGCCGGGCGGCGATGTCGCCGAGTGCCGCCCCCAGCGCGGCCACGTCGAGCCTGCCGCGCAGGCGCAGCGCGACCGAGATCTGCAGTCCGGCGGTCTCCTCGCCGGGGCTGGCCAGCAGCCAGGCACGCAGCTGCCGCGCGGTCAGCGGAACCCGCTCGGGCCGCTCGGCGGGTTCCAGCGCGGGCCGCGACTTCGCGGCGAGCGCCCTGGCGACACCGGCGGGCGTCGGCGAGGAGAACAGCTGCCGGATGGGCAGATCCACGCCGATCACCTCGCGGATCCGCGCGATGAGCCGCATCGCCAGCGCCGAACTGCCGCCGAGGTCGTGGAAGGCGTCGTCGACACCGACGTTGTCGACGCCGAGGATCTCCGAGAACAGGTCGCAGAGCACCTTCTCGGACTCGCTCTCGGGCGCCTTCTCCGACGCGCGGCCCGCGAGATCCGGGGCGGGCAGTGCCCTGCGGTCCACCTTTCCGTTGGGCGTGACCGGAAGGCCGGGCAGCGCGACGACCGCCATGGGGACCATGTACGCGGGCAGCACCAGACCCATCTGCCGCTTGATCTCCTCCGGGCCGGCGTCGCCGCCGTCGGAGACGAAGTACCCGGCCAGCCGCTTCTCCCCCGGCTGGTCCTCACGCGCCATGACGACGGCCTCGACCACGCCCGGCTGCGCGGCCAGCACGGATTCGACCTCGCCCAGTTCGACGCGGTAGCCGCGGATCTTCACCTGGTCGTCGGCGCGTTCGAGGAACACCACCTCGCCGCCGCGGGTCCAGCGGGCCAGGTCGCCGGTGCGGTACATACGTTCGCCCGGCAGGAACGGGCACGCCACGAACCGCTCCGACGTCAGGCCCGGGCTGTCGAGATATCCCCGCGCCAGTCCCGTTCCCGCGATGTACAGCTCGCCCGCCACACCCGGCGCGACCGGCCGCAGGAAGGCGTCGAGGATGTAGATCCTGCGGTTGGTCATGGGGTGCCCGATCGGCAGTTCCCGATCGACGACGTCACCGGGTTCGATCGGGAGCCACGTCGCGCACAGCGTGGTCTCGGTCGGCCCGTAGGTGTTGCGCACCCGAAGGTTCGGCTGGGCCCGCCGCAGGTTTTCCACGGACTGCGCGGGAACGATGTCGCCGCCGGTGCCGATCTCGACCAGGCCGTCGAAGCATTCCGGCGACGTCTCCGCCAGGGCGCGGAAGGTCCCGGCGGTGAGGTGGACGTAGTTCGCGCCGCGCGCGACGGCCTGCCGCACCCCCGCCGCGTCGAGGACACCCGGCTCGGTGAGCAGGACACGCGCACCGGTCGAGAGCGGCACCCACATCGCGTACAGCGACGGGTCGAAGACGTGCGTCGCGTGCATCAGCACGCCGTCGCCGGGGCCGATCTGCCAGCCCCGGTCGCCCGCCAGTCCCGCCACGCCGCCGTGCGGAATGCCGACGCCCTTGGGCAGACCGGTGGATCCGGAGGTGTACATGACGTACGCCAGGTCGTCCGCGCTCGGCCGGAATTCCGTTGCCGTTCCGGCGAAAGAGTCGATGGCGGCGCGTGTCTCCGGCGCGTCGAGGACGATCGCGTCCTCCGGCGCGACCCCGCTGGTGGCCTGGGTGCACACGACGACCGAGACCCCGGAGTCTTCGAGGATGAACGCGATCCGCTCGGCCGGGTACTCGACGTCCACCGGGACGTACGCGGCGCCCGCCTTCCAGATCGCCAGGAACGCGATCAGCAGCTCCGGCGACCTTTCCATGGCGACACCCACGCGGTCGCCGCGGCCGACGCCACGGGCGGCGAGGTGCGCGGACAGCCGGTTCGAGGCCTGATCGAGGGCGGCGTAGGTCAGATCCGCGCCGTCGGCGTCGGTGATCGCCACCGCCTCGGGCGCCTCGGTCACCCGCCGCGCGAACAATTCGACGACGGATTCCCCCGGGACCGGGCCTTCGGTCGCGTTGAATTCGTCCACCACCAGGGCGCGTTCGGCCTCGCTCAGCAGGGTCAGCCGGCCGACGAGGACGTCGGGTTCGGCGACCAGCCGCTCCAGCACGCGGGCCAGCGCGCCGACGACCGATCCGGCGACCTTCTCGTCGAACAAGCCGCGGTCGTAATCGAGGATGAGCGGCATCTGCTCACCCGGACCGGTGACCAGCGTGAACGGGTAGTGCGACGAGTTGCGCCCGCGTTTGACCGGACGCAGGGTCAGGCCGTCGTGGGCCTGGCCGAGCCCCTTGCGGGGGAAGTTCTCGTAGATGACCAGCGTGTCGAAGACCGCGCCGGGACCGACCACGGCCTGGACGTCCTGCAGGCCGAGATGCTGGTGGGCCATGAGCGCCGACTGGTCGCGCTGCAGTTCGGCGAACAGGTCGACCGCGCGCCGGGCGCCGTCGAGCCGCACACGCACCGGCAGGGTGTTGAGCAGCTGGCCGACCATCGACTCGACACCGGCCAATTCGGCGGGACGACCCGACGCCGTCGCGCCGAACACGACCTCGGTGCGGCCGGCGAGCTGCGACAGCACGACGGCCCACGCACCCTGCACGACGGTGTTCAGTGTGAGGTCGTGTCCGCGCGCCAGATTCGCCAGCCCGTCGGTGAGTTCCGTCGACAGCTCGACGATCTCGGTGTCGATCTCCGGCACCCGGCCGGGATCGGCGGGCGCGACCGCGGTGGGCGTGTCGATCCCGGCGAACTCCTCGCGCCAGGCCGCGCGGGCGATTTCCTTGTCCTGCTTGCCGAGCCAGGCGAGATAGTCCCGATAGGACACTGTGGGCGGCAGCCCGGACGCGTCCCCGCCCGCGGCGTAGATCGCGGCGAGCTCGCGGTGGATGATCGGCATCGACCAGCCGTCGGTCAGCACGTGGTGCAGCGTGTGCACGAGCCGGTGGCGGTCCGGGCCGAGCCGGATCAGGTGCAGCTTCATCAGCGGCGCCACCTCGATGCGGAGCCGCTCGGCCAGCTCGTCCGCGGCCAGCCGGTCCACTTCGCTTTCGAGGATCTCCTCCGGCAGCCCGGTCAGATCCGTTTCCCGCCAAGGGATCTGCGCGTCGCGGGTGATGACCTGCACCATCTGCGCGCCGCTGACGTACCGGAAACAGGCCCGCAGCGCGGCGTGCCGATCGACCAGTGCCTGCCACGTCGCGCGTAGCAGCGCGGCGTCCAGCGGGCCGTCGATGCCATAGACGGTCTGCACGGTGTACGTGTCCGGCCCGTCGTCGTCGAGCGCGGTGTGGTAGAGCATTCCCTCCTGCAGCGGGGAAAGAGGCCAGACGTCCTCCACGCTGGAACGCGGTTTCGCGCGAGTGTCGTCAACGGTCACGATCTGCTCCTTGGTGGGTGGGTGAACTCGCGTTCGCGATGGGGCTCGTGAGTGGCAATGGTCGTTCCATCGAGCTGCAGGTGAGCGCGTCCGCGCCGTTGCCGCGGAGGTCTTCTTCGCTTGCTTCAGGCGGGCAGGAAGGCCTATGCGGCGCGAGTCCGGACTGGCGATGCGGGCAGACCGGCTCCGAGTGTCCACAAGGGACAGCTCGTGTCGACCTGGCGTCCGATTGATGCATATATGTACGTTTCTGCGCGGGGTCGTGAGTGACAAAGAGGGTTAGAACGACCATCGCCACTCACGACCCCCAGGCGATACGACACAAAGTGCTCAAAGCGGACGGCAAAACCCGACCTGGCGTCCCTTGTGGACAGTCAAGGGTGCGCGCGAGGTCTCCATGGCGAGCAAGCTCTCGCCGCCATCTCCACGCCACATTTGACTTACCTCTCACTGGAACCGTCCTTGCCACTCACGAGAACCCGGCCTCGAGTTGGTCCAGCTGGTCAGGGGAAAGGGCGAGGAGCGAGCCCCCGGCGGGCTCCGGTTCCGGGGTGCTTTCGCCTTCGGCCGGGATCTCCTTGACGAGCGTCGCCAGCCGTTCCGGTGTCTTCTCTTCGAACACCTGCCACGGGCTCAGTTCGAGCCCTTCGCGGCGGGCGCGGGCCGACAGCTGCATCGAGATGATCGAGTCGCCGCCGAGTTCGAAGAAGCTGTCGTCGGGCCCGACCTGCTCCAGGCCGAGCACCTCCGCGAACAGGTCGCACAGCCTCGCCTCCATGGCCGTGCGCGGATCGCGTCCGGAGGACATGCCGGAGAAGTCGGGTGCCCGCAGCGCCCGGTGGTCGAGTTTGCCGTTCGGGGTGAGCGGCATCTTCTCCAGCGCCACGAACGCCGCGGGCATCATGTACTCCGGCAGGCGTTCCGCCGCCATCTCGCGCAGCACCGACGTCAGCGAGCCGTCGGCGCCGTCCGACGGCACGACGTAGGCCACGAGCCGTTTGTCGCCCGGCCCGTCCCGGTGCACGGCGACCGCCGCCTGCGCGACGCCCGGATGTTCGGCGAGCACGTTCTCGATCTCCGCGGGCTCGACCCGGTAGCCGCGCACCTTGACCTGCGCGTCGACCCGGCCGACGAAGATCAGTTCGCCGTCGGGGTCCCAGCGGAACCGGTCGCCGGAGCGGTACATGCGCTCGCCAGGGGTGAACGGGTCCGCGACGAACCGTTCCGAGGTCAGGCCCGGCCGCCCCAGGTACCCGCGAGCGAGCCCGGCACCGGCGATGTACAGCTCGCCGTCGACACCCGGCGGCACCGGCTGCAGGTACGCGTCGAGGATGTAGTGCTTCACGTTCCGGATCGGGCCACCGAGCGGGACCACCTCGTGTCCCGGCGACAACGGGGCGCTCATGGTCGAGCAGATCGTCGTCTCGGTCGGGCCGTAGGCGTTGATGAACCGGCGGCCCGGCGACCAGCGGTCGACCAGCGCGGGCGTGCACACCTCGCCGCCGGTCAGCACGCCGCGCAGCGTGTCCGGCAGATCCTCCTCCACCGCCAGCACACTCGGCGACACCGTGAGATGGGTGATCCCCCAGCGCCGCAACGCGTCGCCGAGCGTCACCCGCGGCGGCATGGTCTCCGCGCCGGCCAGCACGAGGGTCGCGCCGGCCAGCAGCGACATGTACAGCTCGGAGACGATCGCGTCGAAGCCGATCGCGGACAGCTGCAGAACCCGTGAGGACGACGTCACACCGAGGCGTTCGATATGCGCCGTCGCCAGGTTCCCGAGCCCGGAATGGGTGACCATGACACCCTTCGGCACCCCCGTCGACCCCGACGTGTAGATCACGTACGCCGCGTCGGTCGGCTTCACCGGCGGCAGCACGACAGCCGGATCCGCGGCCGGAAGTTCTTCCAGCATCAGGATTTCGCCGTCGAACGTCGACGGCACCACCGCCCGCGTGGCCGCCGTGCACACCAGCACCTGCGGCGCCGAACTCGTCAGCATCAGCTCGATGCGCTCGGCCGGATAGTCCGGGTCGACCGGCACGAAAGCGCCGCCGGAGAACGACACGCCCATCATCGTCACCACGAGTTCGGCCGACCGCTCCACCAGGACACCGACCCGGGTCTCCCGCCGGACACCGAGCCCGACGAGCAACCGCGCCAGCGTCTCGACCTCGCCGAGCAGCCCGCCGAAGGTCAGGGTCCGCTTCGCGTCCTCGATCGCCACGGCGTCACGAGACTTCTCCACCTGACGGCGGAACAGCACCGGCAGGGCTTCGGCCTCGAACGGCACCTCGGTCCGGTTCCACTCGTCGATCACCAGGCGGCGCTGCTCCGGCCCGATCAGGGCGACCCGCCCGACCGGCACCCGCGGTTCGGTCACGACCTGGTCGAGCGCCCGGACGATCGAGGCGACGATCTCCTCGATCCGCGTCCGGTCGAACACGTCCGGCCGGTAGATCACCTCACCGTGCACGCCACCGCCTTCGGAAGCGCGGATGGACAACGGATAGTGCCCGGTGTCGTCCGGGATCCCCGCCGGGCGCAACGCGAGGACGTCGGGATCGTCGGACGGCGGGGGCGGCGGCGGGTAGTTCTCGAACACCACGATCGTGTCGAAGGCCGCGCCGGGACCGGCGAGCTGGTTGATCTCGGTCAGCCCGACATGCTGATGCGGCATGAGGGCGACCTGGCGTTCCTGCAGATCGGTCAGCATCTCCAGGAACGGCTGGGCGCCGGTGAGCCGGGCACGGACCGGCAGCATGTTCATGAACAGGCCGACCGCGGATTCGACACCCGGGATCTCGATCGGCCGTCCGGCCACCGTGGTCCCGAAGACGACGTCGTCGCGTCCGGTCAGCCTGGCCAGCAGAAGTGCCCAGACACCTTGGAAAAGCGTGTTCGTCGTGACGCCGTGGCGCCGCGTGAACTCCATCAGACGGGCGCCGAGTTCGGCGTCGAGTTCGAAGCGGACGCGGTCCGGCTCGATGGGCACGGCGATCGTGTCCGGCGGCACCACGTGGGTCGCCTCGTCGAGCCCGGCGAGTTCGGTCCGCCACGCCTCCTTCGCGGCCGCCTTGTCCTGACGGGAAAGCCAGGCGAGATACTCCCGGTACGACGTCGGGGTGGGAAGCGTCCGCTCGCCTTCGTACGCCGCCATCACCTCGCCGAGGAAGACCGGAAGCGACCAGCCGTCGGCCGAGATGTGGTGCGACCGGAGCACCAGCCGGTGCCTGCGGTCGCCGAACCGCACCAGGTGCAGGTGCAGCAGCGGCGCCTTCGCCAGGTCGAACCGCTCGGCGTGGGACTCCGCCGCGAGCCGCTCGAACTCCGCCAGTGCCTCGGCCTCGGGCAGGTGGGACAGGTCGGTTTCCTGCCACGGCACCGGAACATCGCGGACGACCGCCTGGACGGCCGTGCCGGAGCCGAGCCGGTGGAAACCCGCCCGTAGCGCGGGATGCCGGTCGAGCAGGGTCTGCCACGACGCGCGGAACCGGGCGACGTCGAGCGGACCGTCGAGGATGATGTCGCGGATACCGGCGTAGACGTCCGGGCCGCGCTCGTCGACCGCGTGGAACAGCAACCCTTCCTGCAGCGGGGAAAGCGGCCAGATGTCGTGCAGGCTCGGGACGAGCGCCTCGACGTCCGCCACGTCCTGCTGCGTCAGTTCGATGAGCGGGAAGTCGGATGGCGTGTGTCCTCCCGCGCCGCCCTCGGCGTGGATGGCGAGCCCGGTCAGCGCGTCCAGCCACGCCTTGCCGAGCGATTCCGCGTCGGTTTCGGTGAGCAGCCGTTCGGCCCAGGTGATGGTGAGGGTGAACTCGGGTCCGGCGTCGCCGTCGAGCACCACCGCGTCGATTTCGACGGCGTGCCGCAGCGGCAGGTCGTCCTCCGCCGTGCCGCCGATGGTTCCGGCCAGCTGCCAGGGTTCCGCGTCACCGTCGGACCGGGGCGAGAACCGGCCGAGGTAGTTGAACCCGATCTCCGGCGATGGCAGCGCCGCCAGCACCTTCCCGGCTTCGTCGTCGAGATACCGCAGCATCCCGAAGCCGAGCCCGCCGTCGGGGACCGAACGCACGTTTTCCTTGACCTGCTTCATCAACTGGCCAGGCGTGTCCGCCCCGGCGGTGTCCAACCTCAGCGGGTGGACATCGGTGAACCAGCCGAGCGTCCGCGAAAGGTCCATGTCTTCGAGGGGCTCACGGCCATGGCCTTCGACGTCCACCACGACGGCAGTGCCGCCGCGCCATCGGGTGACCGCACCGGCGAGGGTGGCCAGCAGCACCTCGTGGATGCCGCAGTGGAACGCCGCCGTCGCCTTCTCCGCCAGGACGCTCGCGCGGTCCCGCGGCAACGTCCACGAGCGGCGGCCGGAGGTCGCGATGGTGTCGCGTTTCGGGTCGAGTACGCCGACCCGCGCCCGCGCGCCGTCGAGGATTTCCTTCCAGGTCTCCAGTTCCCCGGTCCGCCGCGCGGCCTGCCCGGCCAGTGTCCGCGCCCAGCGCCGGAACGAGACGGGCGGCGGGTCGAGCACCGGTTCCTCGCACGCCGCCTGCAGATCGGCCACCAGGACACGCCACGACACGACGTCGACCGCGAGGTGATGGGCGGCCAGCACGAGCCGCCCCTTGGTTCCCGCGTCCACCCAAACGGCCTGGAGCATCACACCCGTGACGGGATCGAGCCGTCCGGCCGCCTCGTGGGCGTGGCGCTCCGCGATCTCGTCGAGGTCACCGTCGCCCACCTCGACCCGCTGAAGCACTGTGGCGACGTCGACGGTTCCCCGCTCCGCCACGACCAGACTGGAGTCGATCACCCGGCTCCGCAGCAGGTCGTGCGTGTCGATCACCGCACGCAGGCCGGCCGTCAGCGCCGTCTCGGTCAGGTCGCCGGGCACTCCCGCGGTCACCCATTGCGCCAGCGCGCCCCGGGACATCGCGCCGGGATCGCGTTCGAGCAGCGCCCGCACGACCGGCGTCCACGGCACCTCGCCGACGCCGTCGGCGACCTCCGCCTGCCGCACACCACGTCCGGCGACCGCCGCGATCCCCGCGGGGGTCTTCTGCTCGAAGACCTGCTTGGCACCGAAGACGTAGTCCTCGCGCCGGGCGCGGGCGGCCAGCCGCATCGAGAGGATCGAGTCGCCGCCCAGTTCGAAGAAGCTGTCGTCCGCGCCGACCCGGTCCACGCCGAGGATCTCGGCGAACAGATCGGTCAGCACGCGTTCGGCCTCGGTGCGCGGTTCACGGCCGGCTGGCTTCCCGGCGAATTCGGGCGCGGGCAGGGCTGCGCGGTCGATCTTTCCGTTGAGGGTCAACGGGAAGGTGTCGAGCACGAGCACCACCGCGGGCACCATGAACTCCGGCAGCCGTTCGGCGAGCCGCGCGCGGACCGTCCCGGCGTCCAGCTCCGATTCCGCGGTGACGTAGGCGATCAGCCGCTTCTCGCCGGGTCGTTCCTCCCGAGCGACCACGACGGCCTGGGCGACGTCGGGCAGTGCGGTCAGCACGGCCTCGATCTCGCCCGGTTCGACGCGGTAGCCCCGGATCTTCACCTGGGAGTCGGCCCGGCCGCCGAACAGCAGTTCGCCGTCCTCGGTCCAGCGCGCGAGGTCACCGGTGCGGTACAGGCGCTCACCGGCCGCGAACGGATTCGCGACGAAACGCTGGGCCGTCGCGTCCGGAGCACCCAGATAGCCGTGTGCCAGACCGGCACCGGCGAGATAGAGCTCGCCGGTCACCCCCGGCGCCACCGGCTGCAGGAACGCGTCGAGCACATACGCCTGGCGGCCGGCCAGCGGTCCGCCGATCGGCAGGACATCACCCGTTTCCGCACCCGGTTCGAGGACGAGCCACGTGGCGCACAGAGTGATCTCGGTGGGGCCGTACAGCTGACGGAATCGCACGTCCGGGCAGGCACGGCGCATCCGCTCCACGGACGCGAGAGGCACCGCGTCGCCGCCGGTCAGGATCTCCCGCAGCCCGACGAACGACTCCGGCGCTTCCTCGGCCACCACACGGAAAGTCCCGGCGGTCAGGTGGATGGTGGTGACGCCGCGCTCGATCGCCTCCCGCACCCGCTGCGCGTCGACCGCGCCCGGTTCCGCGACCACGACGGTGGCCCCGCTCACCAGCGGCACCCAGATCTCGACCAGTGACGCGTCGAAAGCGTGGGAAGCGTGCAGCAGCACGCGATCCCCGGCTCCCTGCGACCAGCCAGGGTCGCCTGCCAGCGCCGCGACACTGCCGTGCGGCACCGCGACACCCTTGGGCACGCCGGTCGATCCCGACGTGTACATCACGTACGCCGTGTCGTGCGCGCCGACGAGGAGGGGCGGCGCCGCGTACTCCCTCGCGCCCATGACGACCGGCTCGATCCCCTGCGGCACCGCGTCGAGGCTCGCCGCCACGCAGATCGCCAGCGCCGCACCGGAATCGGCCAGCATCCGCTCGATCCGCTCCGCGGGGTAGTCCACGTTCACCGGAACCTGGGCCGCGCCGGCCTTCCAGACCGCGAGCAGGGCGACGAGCAGATCCGCACCGCGTTCCATCACGACACCGACGCGGTCACCGCGCCGCACCCCTCGCGAGGCCAGATACCCGGCCAGCCCATCGGATTCCCGGTCGAGTTCGGCGTAGGACAGCGTGCGATCCCCGTCGACGACAGCGACCGTGTCCGGCGATTCCGCGACCCGCCGCCGGAACAGCTCCGGCACCGTGGTCCCGGACGTCGCCTCGCCCGTCGCGTTCCAGCGCTCCACCACGGAAGCGCGCGCCGGTTCGCTCGTCACGCCGAGCCGGCCCACGGGAAGCGAGGCCTCCGCCGACACCCGCTCCAGCACCCGCACGACCTGCCTGGCGACCTCGGCCGCCGTCGCAGCCTCGATCCGGTCGGGCCGGTAGGCCACGCGGATCTGCAGGGTCTTGCCGGGCGAAACGCTCATGGTCAGCGGATAGCCGGTGCCGGTCCTGGTCACGACCGAACTGATCGACACCCCGCCGTCGTCGCCGAGACCGTCGGCGTCGTGCGGATAGTTCTCGATCATCACGATGGTGTCGAAGACCGCGCCCGCCCCGGCCGCGCGCTGCACCTGCGACAGCCCCAAGTACTGGTGCTCGGTCAACGCGGACTGACGGCTCTGCAGGTCCTGGAGCAGTTCCAGCACCGGCAGGTCACCGTCGAGCCGCACGCGGACCGGGACGGTGTTGATGAACATCCCCACCATCTGCTCCACGTCCGGCACATCCGCCGGACGGCCGGAGACGACCGTCCCGAACACGACGTCCGTCCGGCCCGCGAGCCGCGACAGCACCAGCGCCCACGCGCCCTGCACGATCGTGCTCAGCGTCAGGCCGTGTCCGCGGGCGAATCCGGTGAGCGCCCGTGTCGCCGCCTCAGGCAGCCATTCGGCGTGCTCGCCCGGAACGACCATCGCCTTGTCCGCGTCGGCGTCCACCACGGTCGGCTCGTCGGAACCGGCGAGTTCGGCGCGCCAGGCCTCCTGGGTCGCCTGCTCGTCCTGGCGGCTCAGCCAGCTCAGATAGTCCTTATAGGACGGTGTCTTCGCCGGGCCTCGTCCACCCGCGTACGCGATCGACACCTCGCCCAGGACGAGCGGCGTCGACCAGCCGTCCAAAAGAACGTGGTGCGACGTCAGCACGAACCGGTGCCGCACCGGGCTCAGCTTGATCAGCATCAGCCGGAGCAGCGGCGCCTTCGTCACGTCGAACCGCTCGGCCTGGTCCTCGGCGAGCAGTCGCTCGATCTCCGCGGCCGCGTCCTCCTCGCCGACGTGCGACAGATCGACCGTGCGCCAAGGGATTTCGGCCTCGGCGGCGACGACCTGCACCGGCGTGCCGGAACCCAGCTGGTGGAAGCCCGCCCGGAGCGAATCGTGCCGGGCGACCACCTGGTTCCACGCGGCCCGCAGCCGGTCCGCGTCGAGCGGTCCGTCGAGGTCCAGGATCCGTTGGCTCTGGTAGACGTCGACGCCGTCGTCGGCGACGGCCCGCTCGAAGAGCATGCCTTCCTGGAGCGGCGAAAGCGGCCAGATGTCGGTCAGCCCCGGCGTCGCGGCTTCCAGCTCCGTCACGTCCTGCTGCGCCAGCTCGACGAGAGCGAAGTCGGACGGCGTGTACCCGCCCGCCGCGCGATCGTCGGCGAGCGCGTTCAGCGTCGCCAGCCAGGCCTCACCGAGACGCTCGACCGTGGCGGGATCGACATCCCGGCCGTCGATGGCGAGCCCGAGCCGCGGCCCGTCCGGCGTGTCCTGCACCTCGGCGCCGACCTCGACGGGATGGGCCAGGATCATGTCCGGCCCACCGCCGAGCGGCCCTTCGCCCGCCTGCTGCCACGCACGGTCCTTGGCGGAAAGACTTGTGCGGCCGAGATAGTTGAAGCCGATCTGCGCGGACGGCGACTCCGCCAGCCGGGCGCCGGTCTCGGGGTTGAGGTACCGCAGCAGCCCGTAGCCGAGTCCGTCGCCGGGGACCGCGCGGATCTGTTCCTTGGCGGTCTTCAGCAGATTCCCCGACGAGACGTCGAAGCGGACCGGGTGCACGCTGGTGAACCAGCCCACGGTACGCAGCAGGTCCTCGTCGTCGGCGGCCTCGCGCCCGTGTCCTTCGACGTCCACCAGCAGCGCGCCGGTCCCGCGCAGTCTCGTCACCGCACCCGCGAGACCCGCCAGCAGGACGTCCTGGATCCCGCAGTGGAAGGCGTTCGGCAGCCGGGTCAGCAGGTCGTCCGCCACGGCGCCGGACAGCGTCGCGGACCACGAGTGCGTCTTGCCCGCGCTCAGGTCCACGGCCGGTTCCGCCCCGTCGAGGAGGGCGAGCCAGCGGCCGGTTTCGGCCACGGCACGCTCGTCGCGCGCCTGCGCGGCCAGCCGCCGCGCCCAGTGTCGGTACGACGTCGTCACGGGTTCGAGCGCCGCGCCTTCGTAGGCCGACCGCAGATCGGGCAGCAGGATTCCCCACGAGACCGCGTCGACGGCCAGGTGATGCGCCACGAGCGCGAGCCTGCCCTGCCCGGATTGCGGATCGTCGATCCACACCGCGCGCAGCATGGTCCCGGCCGCCGGATCCAGCGTGGCCGTCGCCTTCCGGACCTCGCGTCCGGCGGCCTCGTCCAGGTCTCGGGCCTCGACGCGCGTCACCAGACCGGCCGCGTCCACCGCACCCGGCTCGGGCACGATCAGCCGTCCCGCGTCCACGCGCGCCCGCAGCAGATCGTGCGTGTCCAGCACGGCCTGCAGCGCCTTGACCAGCGCTTCCTGCCTGAATCCTTCCGGGGTGACGAGGACTCTGGCCTGCGCGAAGCCCTGCCGCACGGCGTTCTCGCCGAGGGCGAGCATCACCGGCGTCATCGGGATCTCGCCCACGCCGGACTCCACTGTGGACGGTACCGCGGTTTCCTTGGCCAGCGCCGCCAGCCGTTCGGGCGTCCGGTGCTCGAACACCAGCCGCGGGGTCAGGGAGATGCCCTCGCGCCGGGCGCGGGCGGCCACCTGCATCGACGAGATCGAGTCGCCGCCCAGCTCGAAGAAGCTGTCCTCGACACCGACCCGCTCCAGCCCGAGGACGTCGGCGAACACTCCACAAAGGACTCGTTCGTCCTCGGTCGCGGGCTCGCGGCCCGCCGCCTTCGCGGAGAAGTCCGGTTCGGGCAGCGCCTGCCGGTCCACCTTCCCGTTGACGGTCAGCGGCAAGTCGTCCAGCACCAGCATCGCGGCCGGGATCATGAACTCGGGCAGCGTCTCGGCGAGCTGTCCGCTCAGGTGCGCCGGGTCCAGGGCCTGCCCCGCTTCGGGGACTGCGTAGCCGATCAGGTGCTCGCCCCGGGCGACGACCACGGCCTGCGCGACCCCGGGCAGCCGGGCGAGCGCCACCTCGATCTCCCCGGGCTCCACGCGGTAGCCGCGGATCTTCACCTGGTCGTCGGCGCGGCCGGCGAACGCCAGCGTGCCGTTCTCCGTCCAGTACGCCAGGTCGCCGGTCCGGTACATCCGGCCGCCCGCGACGAACGGATCCGCGACGAACCGCTCGGCCGTCAGCGTCGACCGGCCCAGATAGCCTTGCGCCACACCGGCTCCGGCGACGTACAGCTCGCCAGGCAGGCCTTGCGGAACGGGCCGCAGGAACGCGTCGAGCACGTAGACCCGGCGTCCCGCGAGCGGACGGCCGATCGGCAGCACCGCCCCCATCTCGGCACCGGGTTCGAGCAGCCACCACGTCGCGCACAGCGTGGCCTCGGTGGGCCCGTACAGATGCCGCACCCGCACGTCCGGGCAGGTCCGCCGGACACGCTCGACCGCTGCGGGCGGCACCGCGTCGCCGCCGGTCAGCACTTCACGCAGCCCGGCCACCGATTCCGGCGCCTCCTCGGCCAGCACCCGGAAACTGCCGGCGGTCAGGTGCGCGGCCGTGACCCCGGAGGCCACGTAACCGGCCAGCGCCTCGCCGTCCACCGCCCCCGATCCGGCGAGCACCAGCCGCGCGCCCGTCAGCAACGGCACCCACATCTCGAACAGGGAGATGTCGAAGGCGTGTGAGGCGTGCATCAGCACGGCGTCTTCGGGACCGACGTCCCAGCCGGGCTCGCCGACCAGTGCCGCGACGTTGCCGTGCGACACCGCGACACCCTTGGGCGTGCCCGTCGAGCCCGACGTGTACATCACGTACGCGACGTCGTCGGCCGTGACGCCGATCGACCGCCGCGCGGACTCCGCGACCGCTCGCCGGGTTTCCGGCTCGTCGAGGACGATCGGGGCGAGCCCGCCGTCCAGCACGGCGCTCCGGTGGGCTTCCGTGCACACCACCGCCGCCGGTTCGGCGTCCGCCAGCATGAACTTCACGCGTTCCGCCGGGTACGCGGGGTCCAGCGGGATGTACGCGGCACCCGCCTTCCACACGGCGAGCAGGGTCGCGATCAGGTCGGGCGACCGGTCCATCACGACGGCGACGCGGTCTCCGCGCCGGACTCCGTTGCCGCTCAGGTACCCGGCGAGCCGCTCGGCGCGCTCGGCCAGCTCTCCGTACGACAGCGTCTCGTCACCGGCGACGACGGCCACCGCGCTTTCGTCCTGACGCGAGAACAGATCCGGCGCCAGGACATTCGGCGGTGCCTCGGACGAAACGCCCCACTGACCGACCGTTTCGCGCTCGGCCTCGCTGATGACCTCGATGTCGGCGACGGTGAGACCACGCGTCAGCTGCCGCAGCACACCGGTGAACCGTTCGACGATGGCGAACGCGGCGGCCTCGTCGAAGAGATCCGTGAGGTAGTCGAGTTTGACGAGCATCGACTCGCCGGGAACGGCGACCAGCGTCAGCGGATAGTGGGCCGCTTCCTGGCCCTGGTTCACGCGAATGCCGAACGGGGCGGCGGACTCCGGCCCGCCGAGCTCACGCGGGAAGTTCTCGAAGACGATCATCGTGTCGAAGCTCGCGCCGGGACCGGCCGCCTGCTGGATGTCCGCCAGCCCGACGAACTGGTCGGGGATGAGCGCCGACTGCCGCTTCTGCAGCTCCGCCAGCATCTCGACGACCGGCGCCGAACCACGCAGCCGCGCGCGCACCGGGACGGTGTTGAGGAACAGCCCCACCATTCCTTCCACGCCGGGCAGATCCGGCGGGCGCGCCGAGACCACCGCGCCGAACACGACGTCGGTGCGACCGGACAACTGGGCGAGCACCAGCGCCCACGCGCCCTGCACCACCGTGTTCAGCGTGAGCCCGTTGCCGCGGGCCAGCTCCTCCAGCGAGCGGGTGAGCTCCGAGGGAAGTTCGACCGTGACGCTCTCGGGAATTCCGGGCGCCCGTCCCGGATCGGCGGGCGCGACCAGCGTCTGCGACTCGAGATCGCCCAGTTCCTTCGTCCAGGCCGAAAGCGCCTTCGTCTTGTCCTGACGGCTCAGCCACGCGAGATATTCGCGATACGGCGTCACTTCCGGCAGCTCCGCCGCCGCGTACAACGCCGACAGCTCGTCGAACACGATCGGCAGCGACCAGGCGTCCATGATCGCGTGATGGCAGGTCACCACGAGGCGATGGCTGTCGTCGCCGAGCCGGATCAAGGTCAGCCGCAGCAACGGCGCCGTCGCGAGGTCGAACCGCTTCGTCCGGTCCTCTTCGGCCAGCTCGTGCACGGCGGATTCGGGGTTTTCGAGGTGGGACAGGTCGATCTCGCGCCACGGCAGTTCGACCTGCCTGGCGATGATCTGCACGGTCTCACCGGTTTTGCGCTGCCGGAAGCAGGCCCGCAGTGAAGCGTGCCGGGCCAGCAGCGCCTCCCACGCCGCGCGCAACCTCGCCGCGTCCACGGGCCCGTCCAGCTCCAGGACCCAATGTCCGATGTAGACGTCGAGCCCCTCACCGTCGTAGACCGCGTGGAAGACCAGCCCTGCCTGCAACGGCGACAGCGGCCAGATGTCCTCGATCCGCGACTGAGCCATCAATTTCTCCCTCGATCAGCGAAGTCCTTCGGCGAATCCCGTCCTGCGCGAAGTCGAAGAGCCGACGTCGAACGCGGCATGTCCCCCCACAGAATCGTCGCCCGAAGGGTCGGCACGGACAACATGTCCAACGGCCGCTTTTCCTGCGGTGAAAGGGACTGCGGCGCGGAGGCGTCCAGCCGACGGTGTTGCGAAAGCCACTTTCGCAACCTTGAAGATTGGGAAAGTGGCTTTCACAACGCTTCACGTGGCCAAGGTGCCGGATGTGCCGAAGGGGACTTTCGCCGCATCCCATGCGGCGAAAGTCCCCTTCGTCCAGGAACCGTTGGCCCTCACCGGGCGAAAAGCGAGCCTCACACGGTGTCGAACTCCGACTCCAGTTCCTCGATCTCGTCCTTCCCCATGTCGACCAGTTCGAAGTCGGCGGCGGGTTTCCGCGCCGCGGGGACCTCGTCCGGCTCCTCCCCCAGCTCGACGAACGACGCGAGCCCCGCCGGGGTCCGGTACTCGAACACCTCCCGCGCGCCGAAGGTCATCCCCTCGCGCCGCGCCCGCGCCGCCAGCTGCATCGAGACGATCGAATCGCCGCCCAGCTCGAAGAAACTGTCGTCCGCGCCGACCCGCGCCAGCCCGAGCATCTCGGCGAACAGCTCACACAGCAGCCGTTCGATCTCCGTGACCGGTTCCCTGCCGGCGATGTGCCCGCTGAAATCGGGTTCCGGCAACGACTTTCGGTCGACCTTGCCGTTCGCGTTCACCGGCAGCGCGGCCAGCGCCATCACCACCGACGGCACCATGTACTCCGGCAACAGCCCGGCGATCCGCTCCCGCAGCCGCACCGGATCCACCCCCGCGCCGGACACGACGTACCCGATCAGCCGTCCATCACGGACCGCCACCACCGCCTGGTCGACGCCCGGCTGGTCCGCCAGTACCGCCTCGACCTCGCCCGGTTCCACGCGATAGCCGCGGATCTTGACCTGCGTGTCCGCCCGTCCGGCGAAGACCAGCTCGCCTTCGTCGTTCCAGTAGGCCAGGTCCCCCGTCCGGTACATGCGCTCGCCGGACGCGAACGGGTCGGCGACGAACCGTTCGGCCGTCAGCGCCGTCCGGCCCAGGTAGCCGTGCGCCACCCCGGCGCCCGCGATGTACAGGTCGCCCGCGACGCCCGGCGGCAGCGGCCGCAGGAAGACGTCCAGTACGTACAGCCGCCGTCCCGGATGCGGCTTCCCGATCGGCAGCGTCGTGCCCAGCTCGTCACCGGGCTCGATCACCTTCCACGACGCGCAGAACGTCGTTTCCGTCGGACCGTAAGTGTGGAGCACGCGCAGATCCGGACAGGCCTGCCGCACCCGCTCCACGGCA
Organism: Amycolatopsis sp. w19; assembly: GCF_051373225.1. Classification (NCBI taxonomy): domain Bacteria; kingdom Bacillati; phylum Actinomycetota; class Actinomycetes; order Pseudonocardiales; family Pseudonocardiaceae; genus Amycolatopsis; species Amycolatopsis sp. w19. Next base: position 225,485 of record NZ_JBPQFM010000006.1, read on the forward strand.
CCGAGCGGCACCACGTCCCCGCCGGTCTGGAAGTACCGCAGCCCCGCGAAGCAGTCCGGCTTCTCCTGCACCAGCGCGCGGAACTGCCCGGCGGTGAAGTTCACCGAGGTGAGGCCTTCCGCCGCGTGGGCGGCGAGCCGGTCCGCGTCGATCACACCAGGGCCGGCGAGGATCACCCGCGCCCCCGCCACGAGCGGTACCAAGACCTCGTACAACGCCGGGTCGAACGTGTGCGGCGCGTGCATCAGCACCGCGTCGCCGGGGTGCAGGTCCCACACCTTGTACCCCAGCAGCGCCGCGACGCCGCCGTGCGAGACGGCCACGCCCTTCGGTGTCCCGGTCGACCCGGACGTGTACATCACGTACGCCAGATCGTTCGCACCGACCGGTACCAGCGAAGCCTCACCGGAAACGCGATCGTCCACGAGGATCCGCTGATATCCGGACGGCGTCGCGGTCCCGGCCCGGCACACCACCGCGGCCGCCGAGGAATCCTCCAGCATGAACGCGACCCGCTCGGCCGGATAGTCCGGATCGATCGGCACGTACACCGCCCCGGCCTTCCAGACCGCGAGCCAGGCCGCCAGCAGCTCCGCCGACCTTTCGACCACCACGCCGACACGGTCGCCGCGCCGCACACCCCGGGCTGTCAGCACCGTGGCGAGTTTCCCGGACCATTCGTCGAGTTCCGCGAACGACCATTCCCGGTCCGCGGCCACGATCGCCGTCGCGTGCGGGGTCCGTTTCACCTGACGGCCGAACATCTCCACCGCCGACGCCGCGTCGACGATGTCGTCCGTTTCGTTCCAGCGCTCGACCACCAGCGCACGCCCGGCGGCGTCCAGCACGTCCAGCCTGCCGACCGGCGTCCCCGGCTCCGCGATGATCTGCTCCAGCACCAGGGTGAGCCCGTCCAGCGCCGCCTTGGCGACGGAGTCTTCGACGACGTCCGCGTGATACTGCAGTTCGATTTCGAGGCTTTCGCCCGGCATGACACCCAGCGTGATCGCGTACGGCGTCGCCTGGTTGAAGTCCCGCAAGGTCAGGCTGAGCGCGGACGGCGAGTCGCTCGCCGGGTCGGCGTAGTTCTCGAACACGACGATCGTGTCGAAGCCCGCCTCGCCCAGTTTCTGGATCTCCGGAAGGCCGAGATGGTGGTGCGCCATCATCTCCGACTGCCGCCCCTGAAGCTCCGTGAGCATCCCCAAGACCGGCTGAGCCGCGTCCAACCGCACCCTCACCGGCACGGTGTTGATGAACAGGCCCACGGTCTGTTCCGCACCGGGCAGTTCGGCGGGCCGTCCGGAGACCACCGCGCCGAACACCACGTCCTGACGGCGGGAAAGCCTCGCCAGCACCAGCGACCACGCGCCCTGAACGAGCGTGTTGAACGTCAAACCGTTGCCACGAGCGAACTCGGCCAGCGCGGTGGTGAACTCCGGCGAATGACGGACCACCTCGCTCGACGGCAGCCCGTGCGCCTTGCCGGGGTTTTCCGGCAAACCGAGCGCCGAGCCGTCCGCTCCGTCCAGCTCCGTGCGCCAAGCCGCCTTGGCCGCCTCCTTGTCCTGCTTTCCCAGCCAGGCCAGGTAGTTCCCGTAGGAACCAGGGGCACGCGCGACGCCACCCGTCGCGTAGATCTCCAGGAGGTCCGCCTCCATGATCGCCCGCGACCAGCCGTCGATGAGCAGATGATGGCTCGTGGTCACCAGACAGTGCTTGTCCGGGCCGAGCCGGATCAGCATCAACCGCAGCAACGGCGGCCGCGTGAGGTCGAACCGCGCGGAGCGTTCCTTCTCCGCGATCACGCTCGCCTCGGCCAGTGCGTCCTCTTCGGACAGGTCGGACAGATCCCGTTCGGCCCACGGGAGTTTGACCTCCCGCGGGATGAGCTGGATCGTCTCGCCGTTCTTCCTCCGCTGGAAACTCGCCCGCAGCGCGGCATGCCTGCCGAGGACGATCTCCCAGGACTTCCGGAACCGTTCCGTGTCCAGGGGTCCGTCGATGATCTGCGACTGCTGGATGAGATGGATGTCGGGCGCCTCGTCGTCCAACGAGGCGTGGTAGAGCATGCCCGCCTGCATCGGGGAAAGCGGCCAGACTTCGGCCAGTGCCGATCCAGTGTTCGTCGAAGTGTTCACGATGCCCGGCCTTCGCTGAGTTCCGCTGCCAATGCTTCGAAGCTCTCGATCTCGTCCTGGTCCAATTCGAGGAGACCGAAATCGGATGCGGTGTGCCCGCCCGCGGCGGGGTCTTCCGCTTGGGCGGCCAGCCCGGACAACACGGCCAGCAGTTCCTGGACGAGTCGTTCGATCCCGGCCTCGTCGAACACGCCGTCCGACCATTCGAGCATGAGGATCAGTTCGGGCCCGTCCGGCAGGTCCTGGACGATCGCGTTGACGTCCAACCCGTGCGGCAGCCGCATGTCCGCGTCGATGGAGCCGCCGATCTCGCCGGTCTGCTGCCAAGCCCGCACGTCGCCACCGTCACCGGCGGCGAACCGCCCGAGGTAGTTGAACCCGATCCGCGCGGACGGCAGCTCCGCCAGCGAGAGCGCGGTTTCGGCGTTGAGGTAGCGCAGCAAGCCGTACCCGAGCCCGTCGCCGGGCACCGCGCGCGACTGTTCCTTGACGACCTTCAGCAACGTCCCCGCCGCCGCGTCCCCGGCGAGCACTCCGGCCAGGTCGATCCCGGAGACGTCGAGGCGGACCGGATGTGTGCTGGTGAACCAGCCCACCGTCCTGGACAGATCCATGCCCTCGGCGGGATGACGACCGTGGCCCTCGACGTCCACCAGCACCGAATCCGTCTCGCTCCACCGCGCCACGGCTCCCGCGAGCCCGGCCAGCAGGACCTCGTGCACACCGCAGTGGAACACCACCGGGGCCCGCCCGACCAGCACCGACGTCTCCGCCGAAGGCACCACCCACGACCGCGAGCGCACCTCGCCGACCGCGGCCTGCTGGGTTCCGGTTCCGACAATCGCCTGCCACGCGGGGAGTTCCGCGACCCGTTCAGCCGAAACGGCCCATTCCTCCAGCAGCCCCGCCCACCGCCGGAACGACACCGCCACCGGCTCCAGTTCCGGTTTCCGCCCGGCGGCGGCGGCCTCGCACGCGGCCTGCAGATCCGCCGCCAGTACCCGCCACGAAACCCCGTCGACCACGAGGTGATGCGCCACCACGATGATCCGGCCGACCCGTTCCGGTCCGGCGTCCAACCACACGGTTTGGACGACCACGCCGGCGGCGGGATCCAGCCGTCCGACGGCCTCCCGGGCCGCGGCAGTCTCGTCCGGCTCGCCTTCGACCTTCACCCGCGTGAAGATCCCGGCCGAGCCGCGTTCGCCGACCACCAGCCGTCCGTCGACGATCCGTGCCCGCAGCATGTCGTGCGTGTCCAGCACCGCTGTCAGCCCGGCGGTCAGCGTCTCTTCCGTCAGATCCGCGGGAGCGCCCAGGACGATCCACTGCGCGAACCCCGGGGCCGCGACGCCGTCCCCGAACAGCCGCATCACCGGCGTCATCGCGACTTCACCGACACCATCGGCCGCCACGGCCGACTCCTGCCGGGGAACCAGGGTCACCAGCTGCGCGAGCCGTTCGGGAGTCCGGTGCTCGAACACCTGCTTCGGCGTGAGCGAGATACCGTCACGACGCGCGCGGGACGCGACCTGCATGGACGAGATCGAATCCCCGCCCAGCTCGAAGAAACTGTCCTCGACCCCGGCCCGCGCCAGCCCGAGCACCTCGGCGAAGACCTCGCACAGGATCCGCTCGGCCTCGTTCGCCGGTTCCCTGCCGACCGTCTTCGACGAGAAATCCGGTTCGGGCAACGCCTTCCGGTCGATCTTGCCGTGCGGTGTCAGCGGCAGGACGTCCAGCGCCATCACGGCCGCGGGCACCATGTACGCCGGCATCCGCTCGGCGAGTTCGGTCCGCAGCGCCTCCGGGTCGACGTCGCCCGGCGACACGTAGGCCACCAGACGGCCCTCGCGAACGGTCACCGTCGCTTGGGTGACGCGAGGATTGTTGGACAGCGCGAACTCGATCTCGCGCGGCTCGACCCGGAACCCGCGGATCTTCACCTGGTCGTCGGCCCGGCCGGCGGACACCAGCTCGTCCTCGTCCGTCCAATAGGCGAGGTCGCCCGTCCGGTACATGCGCTCGCCGGGGACGAACGGATCGGCGACGAACCGCTCGGACGTCAGCGCCGCGCGGCCCAGATATCCCCGCGCCACCCCGATTCCGGCCAGGTACAGCTCACCGACGACGCCCCGCGGCAACGGGCGCAGGAACGCGTCCAGCAGATAGCCGCGGACACCGGCGATCGGCCCGCCGAACGGGATGATCTCGCCGTGCGGCGACAGCGGCATGCTCACCGTCGCGCAGATCGTGGTCTCGGTCGGCCCGTAGGCGTTCAGCATCCGGCGGTCGGCGGAAAGCCGGTCCACCAGTCCCGGCGGGCAGAGCTCGCCCGCCGCGGTCACCGTCCGCACGCCTGCCGGGAAGACGTCCACAGTGGCCAGCACCGACGGCGGTGCCTTCACATGCGTGACGTCCCAGCGCTCCAGCGTGTCGCTCAACGACGCCTGCGGCGGCAGATCCTCGTCCGGCGGCATCACCAGCGTCGCCCCGGAAAGCAACGCCATCATCACCTCGGACACGATGGTGTCGAAGCCGAGTGCCGCGAACTGCAGCACACGGGACGACGGCGTCACGGCGAGCCGTTCGATATGCGCCATCGCCAGGTTGCCCAGGCCCGAGTACGTGACGATGACACCCTTCGGCGTCCCCGTCGAGCCCGACGTGTAGATCACGTACGCCGCGTCGCGCATCCCCACCTTCGGCAAGGCCGCTTCCGGGGCCGCCGTCAGGTCGAGTTCGTCGAGCACGACGATCCGGTCGGCGAATTCCTCCGGTACCGCGTCGCGGGTCTTTCGCTGACACACCACCAGCATCGGATCCGCGCTGCCGAAGATCAGCTTCACCCGCTCGGCCGGATACGCCGGATCCACCGGGACGAAGACACCGCCCGCCAGCGAAACCCCGAGCATCCCGATGAGCCACCACGCGGACCGTCCCGCCACGAGCCCGACCCGGCGTTCGCGGTCGACCCCGCCCGCCCGCAGGACGGCGGCGAACCTCGTCGCGCGGTCCCACAGTTCCGCGTAGGTCAGGTCGCCTTCCCCGTCCGTGACCGCCACCGCGTCCGGCCGCTCGGCCGCCATCCGCCCGATCAGCTCCGGCAGCGGCTCGCCGTCCAGCAGCGCGGGTTCCCAGCGGGGCAACGGGATCTCACCCATTCCGGTCCGCCCGACGAGGGCGGACGGGTCCTCGACGACGGCGCCGAGCGCGCCGACGAACCAGTCCAGCAGGGAATCGGCGACGGCCCGGTCGATCTGCCCGCGCCAATAAGCGAGCTGGATCCGGAACTCGTCGCCGGGGATCACCCCGACGGTCACCGGGTAGTGCGTACCTTCGACCGTGCCCAGATACGAGAACTGGTCGGCGAAATCCCGCGGGTAGTTCTCGAACACCAACAGCGTGTCGAACAACGCGCCGGGTCCGGCCGTCTTCTGGATCTCCGTAAGACCCAGGTGCTGATGCGGCATCAAGGCGACCTGGCGCCGCTGCAGGCCGGTGAGCATGTCCACTATGGACTGTGTGCCGTCCAGTGAGACCCGCACCGGGATCGTGTTCATCATCAGCCCCGGCATCGCCTCCACACCGGGAAGTTCGGCGGGGCGGCAGGCGACCGTGGTGCCGAACACCACGTCGGTCCGCCGCGCGAGCCGCGCCAGCACCAGCGCCCACGCGCCCTGCACCACCGTGGCCAGTGTCAGCCCGTGGTCGCGGGCGAAACCGGTGAGCCGGGTGTAGAGCTCCGGCGCGAGATGGGTGACGCGGTAGTCGTAGTCCGTCGCCGCGTCCGATTTGGCGACCAGCCCGGGCACGTCGATGTCGGACAGCTCCGCCTGCCACGCCGTGCGCGCCGCTTCCTTGTCCTGCCTGTCCAACCACGCCAGATAGTCGCGGTACGAGGCGGCCGTCCGCTCCGGGAAACCCCCGGCGGTGTAAGCCGCCGACACCTCGTTGAGGATCACCGCCACCGACCAGCCGTCGGTCAGGATGTGGTGATTGACCACGAGCAGCCGGTGCCGGTCCTCGCCGACCTTGATCAGGACGAGCCGGAAAAGCGGCGCCTTGGCGAGATCGAACCGGTCCCGCTGCTCCGCCGCGGACAGCGCCTTGACGGCCTCCTCGACGTCCGCGCCGGACAGATCGACCTCGCGCCACGGCAGGTCGACATGACCGGCGACGGCCTGCACCGCCTTGCCCGAAGAGAGCCGGTGGAAGGTCAGCCGGAGCTCGGGGTGCCGGGCGAAGACCGCCTCCCACACCGAACGCAGCCTGGCGACGTCCAGCTCGCCGGTCAGCTCCACGATCCACTGGGTCTGGTAGATGTCGGGACCCTGGTCGTCGAGGGTCGTCTGGAAGAGCAAGCCCGCCTGGAGCGGCGCCAGCGGCCAGACCGCCACGGCGTCCGGGACCGCGGCCGCGAGTTCCGCCTCGTCTTCCGCGGTCAGCTCGATCAGAGGACCTGTGACCTGCTGATCGGCCGCCACGGCACCCGCCACCGCGGCCAGCCGTGCGGGTGTCTGCTCCCGGAAGATCTGCGACGGCGTCACCAGCAGACCGGCCTTCGCCGCACGGGCCGCCACGCGCACCGCGAGGATCGAATCCCCGCCCAGCGCGAAGAAGCCGTCGTCGACGCCCGCACCGGCCGAACCGAGCACTTCGGCGAACAGTCCACAAAGGACACGCTCGGTCTCCGTGACGGGTTCGCGTCCGCCGGTCTTCGCCGTGAAGTCGGGGGCGGGCAACGCCGCCCGGTCGACCTTGCCGTTACCGGTGAGCGGCAACGCGTCCACCGTCATCACCACGGCGGGGACCAGGTGGTCCGGCAGCACCGCGCCGAGCCGCTCGCGGACGAGAGCGGGATCGACGTCCGCCACGACGTAACCGATCAGCCGTCCGTCGATCGGCACCACGACGGCCTCGTGGACGTCCGGCTGGGCGGTCATCGCGGCTTCGACCTCGCCGGGTTCGACGCGGAAACCGCGGATCTTCACCTGGTCGTCGACGCGGCCCGCGAAGAGCAGCTCGCCGTCCGGTGTCCACTTCGCGAGGTCGCCGGTCCGGTACATCCTTTCGCCCGGCGCGAACGGATCCGCCACGAACCGCTCGGCCGTCAGCCCTGGCCGGGCGAGATAGCCGTCGGCGAGACCGGCGCCGGACAGGTACAGCTCGCCGACCACGTCCGGCGCCACCGGCCGCAGCGAGTCGTCCAGCACCCAGGCCCGGCGGCCGGAAAGCGGACGGCCGATCGGCAGGACCGAGACCGGCTCGTCCTCCGGTTCGAGCACGAACCAGGTGGCGCACAGCGTCGTCTCGGTCGGCCCGTACAGATGCCGGATCCGCGCGCCCGGCGCGGCCTGCCGGACGCGGTCCACCGCGTGCGCGGGCACCAGGTCCCCACCGGTCAGGATCTCGCGCAGCCCCGCGAACGATTCCGGCGCTTCCTCCGCCACCGCACGGAAACTGCCCGCGGTGAGATGCGCGCGCGTCACCCCGCCCGCGACCGCCTCCCGCAGGCGCCGCGCGTCCACCGGCCCCGGCTCGGCGATCACGACCCTGGCGCCCGACACCAGCGGAACCCAGATCTCGCACAGGGACGCGTCGAAGGAATGCGGCGCGTGCATGAGGACCGCGTCGTCGGGTTCCATCGCCCAGCCGGGATCCCCCACCAGTTCCGCGACGCTGGCGTGCGGGACGGCCACGCCCTTCGGTTTGCCCGTCGACCCGGACGTGTACATCACGTACGCCAGGTCTTCCGGGCTCGCCGGGACGACCGCGGCCTCGCCCGCGTCGTCCGTGACGAGAAGGGACTCGATCCCCGCCGGGACGCCGTCGCGGGTCGCGGCGGAGCACAGCATCAGGGACGCGCCCGAATCCTCGACCATGAACGCCACCCGCGGCGCGGGGTACGAGGCGTCCACCGGCACGTAGGCCGCGCCCGCCTTCCAGACGGCGAGCAGCGCCACCAGCAGATCCGCCGAACGGTCCAGCATGACCGCGACCCGGCGGGCGCCGCGGGCGATCAGCCGCCCGGCCAGCCTGCCCGCGAGTTCGTCGAGCTCCCGGTAGGTGAGGACCCGGTCCCCGTCGGCCACGGCCACCGCGTCCGGTGCCCGGTCCACCTGCCGGGCGAAGAGGGCCGGCACCGTCGACGCGGCCTGCGCTGCGGAACTCATCGTCATCCTCCGTAGACCACGGTGTCCAGCGGTTCAGGCTCTTCGTCGAACTCGTCTTCCTCGGGCTCCGGTTTGGCCGCGTTGTTCTCCGGCCTGGCGAACTGCGTGTGATAGAGCTCCGAGTACAGCCCGCCCCGTGCCAGCAATTCGTCGTGCGTGCCGCGTTCACGGACCGTTCCGCCGTCGATCACGAGGATCTGGTCGGCCTCGCGGATCGTGGACAACCGGTGCGCGATCACCAGCGACGTCCGGCTGCGCAGCGCGGTCTTGAGCGCCCGCTGGACGGCGGCCTCCGACTCGGAGTCCAGATGCGCGGTCGCCTCGTCGAGCACGACGACCGTGGGCGCCTTCAGCAACAGCCGCGCGATGGCGAGCCGCTGCTTCTCCCCACCGGACATGCGGTAGCCGCGATCGCCGGTGACGGTGTCGAACCCGCGGGGCAGGGACTGGATCAGCTCCCAGATCTGCGCCCCCTTGCAGGCTTCGATCAGCTCGTCCTCGGTGGCCGTCGGGCTGGCGTAGAGCAGGTTCTCCCGGATCGTGTCGTGGAAGAGGTAGGCGTCCTGGCTGACCACCCCGACCGTCCCGCGGATCGAGTCGAAGGTCAGGTCGCGCAGATCGTGGCCGTCGAAGCGGACCGCTCCCGAATTCGGGTCGTACAGCCGCGACACCAGATGCGTGATGGTGCTCTTGCCGGCGCCGGACGGGCCGACGAGCGCGGTCAGGGTTCCGGCGGGGACCTCGAAGCTGATGCCGCGCAGGACGTCCGCCGTGACGTCGCCGTGTTCCCGTTTGGTCCGCAGGTGCTCGAGCGACGCCAGCGAAACCTCGTCCGCGGTGGGATAGCGGAACGCCACGTCGTCGAACTCGATACCCGGCGCGACGTCCTTTTCGAGCTCCTTCGCGTCCGGGCGTTCCTGGATCAGCGGCTTCAGGTCGAGCAGCTCGAAGATCCGGGAGAAGCTCACCACGACGGTCTGCGCGGTCTCCTGCATCCCCGACAGCTGCGTGATCGGCCCGAACAGGCGCCCGAGCAGGGTGGCGATGGCGATGAGCGTCCCGAGCTGGAACGCACCGTCGATCACGAGCCCGCCGCCGACGCCGTAGACGACCGCCGTGGCGATCGAGGCCATCAGCGCCATCATGGCGAAGGACATCCGGGCCCAGATGGAGATGCTCACGCCGATCTTGCGGATCTTCCCGGCGCGCGTGCGGTAGTCGGCCATCTCCTCGTCCGGGCGGCCGAAGAGCTTGGAGAGCATCGCGCCCTGGACGTTGAACCGCTCGTGGAGCAGGCCGCCGAGACCGGCGTTCGTCTCCATCAACGTTCCCGTGCGCCGCTGGATGATCCGTCCCACCCAGATCCAGGGCACGACGAACAGCGGCACCAGCACCAGCGTGACGAGCGCGACGAGCCAGGACAGGTAGAACAGTTCGGCCAGCACCAGCAGGACGGTGACCACGCTGGTGGCCGCCATCAGCAGATGACCGAACGCCTGCTGCGCCATGATGAGCTCGGTGTGCAGCCTGCCGACCAGCACCCCGGTCTGGGTGCGGGTGAAGAACGCGATCGGCAGCCTCCGGACGTGATCCAGCGCCTGCACGCGGAGGTCGTAGGTGACGCCCTCCCCGATCTTCGCGGAGACGTACGCCGACATCAGCGACAACAACGCGCCCGCGACGGCCAGCCCGGCGGTCAGGACCGCCATCAGGATCACGACACCGAAGTCGTTCTTGAGGATGCCGCCGTCGATGAGTTCCTTCATCAGCAACGGGGTCGCGATGACGACGAACGCCTCCATCGCGGCGATGAGGACGAACAGCGCCACCTTGCCGACATGGGGACGGAAGTACGCGAGGACTCTGCGCACCGTCCCGGGGCGGACCCGGTTCGACCAGGGATCGGGGTCGTCATCGCTCTTGGGCGACGCCCCGAAGCGCAACATTACTTCCATTTGGGCATCCCTCTCACGCACGAAGTCGGCGAGCTCAATCGTGCTGAATCGTGTCGATGTCCACGAGTGGCCCCGGGAACACCGCCGTCTCTTCGTCCACAAAGGACTCGCGTGGTCCGCCCCCGAGCACGCGAGTTCCGGCTCCGAACACGCATGGGCGGTACTGAATCACGATGACTTGCTACCCGATGGCCGGGATCCGGCCGTGGCCGTCCACGCCCCGGCGCAGCAGTTCCGTCAGATCGTCCAGGTCACCGGCCCGCAGCGCGGTGGCCGCCGCGGCGAGGTCGGCCGCGATGCGGTCGAGCACCGCCGCCACCGGAACCGCGTTGCCGGAGAGAATCCTCCGCCACAGCAAAGGATTTCCGGCCGCGATCCGCGTGACGTCCCGTAACCCCTGCCCGGCGAGGCTCAGGGCGACGTCGTCGCCGCTCGCCAGGCTCGCCGCCACCGCCGAGGCGGCGACGTGCGGGGCGTGCGACACCAGCGCCACCGCCGAGTCGTGCTCGGCGGCGCCGACGGTGACGACCTCCGCACCGCACAGCGCCACCAGTTCGCGGGTCAGCCGCAGTGCCTCCGCCCCGGTTCCGGGGCCGGGGCACAGCGCCCAAGGGCGGCCGGCGAACAACCCCGCCCGCGCCGCCGCCGGACCGGACCGCTCCCGGCCGGCGAGCGGATGCCCTGGTACGTAAGAGGTCATGTCGCAGCCGAGGCGCTCCGCGTCGGCGATCGGATCGACCTTGACGCTGGCCACGTCGGTGTACGCCCGCGCCGCGCCCCGCTTCTGGAGTTCGGCCAGCCGCTCCCCCACGAGCTGCGGCGGGACCGCGATCACCGCCAGGTCCACTTCCTCGCCGGTCCATTCGCGCCCGGCGCCGAGCTCCCGCGCCACCCGGACGGCTTGCGCGTCGATGTCGGAGAGATGAACCGCCACACCCTTTTCCCGAAGGGACAACGCGGCCGAAGTGCCGATCAGGCCGGTGCCGACGACAAGCGCCTTCTCGATGGTCACAGCTACTTCTTAGGCCGCCCACCCGGTGATGTCGAGCGACGGGGCCTGGGCACCGCGCAAGAGAAAAGGGGACTTTCACCGCGTGAAGCGGAAAAGTCCCCTTCGCCCCGTCCGTGCCTACCCGATGCCGTCCGCGCTCATCGTGCGGCCAGATCGGTCGCCCGGTTCTCCAGATGATCCGCGAACCCCGCCCAGACCCGGGCGTGATCCCTGGCGAAACCGGCGACCACGCCGTACAGATGCGGCGGGACACCGTGCAGGATCCGTTCCCATTCCTGCCCGTCCATGGAGTGCATGGCGAGCATGCGCAACAGGATCCGGCCGACCTCGCTCAGCCGCAGCGCCGGGTCGGCCTTGAGCCGCTCCAGGACGGTGAGCCGTTCCCGGTCCAGCGAATGACCGAGGTCGGTTTCGGTGAGGCTCAACGGATCCGGCTTGGTCCGCAGTCTCCTGGTCCCGTCCGGGGTCGGGCTCTCACCACGCTCCAGCCTGCCGCGCACGTCCCGCACCGTCTCCGGGGAGATGCCGACCTGCTTGGCGACCTGACGGAGCGACAAGCCGGGATCATTGCGGATCAGGTCGGCGGCGAGCTTCCGCCGCTCCGAACTGTCCACTGGACGGATCCGCCCGTCCCGCCCGATCCTGGCGCCGCTTCCGCCTTCGCCGCCACGTTTGCGCAGGTCCGCCACCGTGCCGGCGGAAATGCCGGTCGCCGAGGCCACCCGCCGGTCGGACCACTGCGGATGCGTCCCGATGATCTGGACGGCCGCCCGTTTCCGATCCGCGAGCGAAAGCGGCAACCCGTGCCGGATGTTCGCTTCCACCGCGAGGACGAAGGCGTCGGACTCGGCGCCGTCGATGAACCTCGCGGAAATTTTCGTATCGCCCCTGACTCGTGCCGCCTTCAGCCGGTGCAGGCCATCGACCACCTGCATCGTCGGGCGGTGAACGAGAATGGGCGGAAGCTCCCACTCCGCCGACAACAGTGTCTCGACGTGCTCTGGATCCTCGCCCGAAGTCCGCGGCGAACAGGCAGAAGACAGTCTCGACAGCTCGATTTCGACGACAGGGAGAGCGGACAAGTCAACTCTCGTCGGATCCACCTAGCCCCCATTGAATCTGTTGATTCATCAACTATTTGGACACGCCACGAAACCCCACCGTCCAACTGCTCGGCTTCGGCGGTTGGACACCATGAACCCGTCCGATGCCGGCCTCGGCCGTTGGACGGGATGCCCTCGACGGTGAGGATCCCTCAAGCGCCGACGGGCGGAGCCGCGTGCGAGCGGCCCGCCACAACGGTCTCCCAGTTGACCGTTCGGCGCGTATTCCGACGAACTACCGAAGCTGAACGGCATCCTCCCATCGCCCCGACGGCGATCTGCGAGACGAACACTGACGGAACGGCTGCCCGCTTCAGTGCGAGGTCTCGGACATGTCCGATCTTATGGTTCCGGTTCAGAGGTTCGGCGAGTGAAGTCTTTGGTCTGCCTCGTGGTCGCGAGTCACCCGACGCGTCCCCCCTGTCCCCAGTAAAGCGCGCACACCATGTCAGCCCCAGCTGATGCGCACATGTGCAGCATGGCATGAACAATCCATGTCGGCAATTGACGAACAGTGTGATTTTCGTAGTGAAGGGAGTCCACAAGATCAATATCCGAAACTCCGCATGCGGTATTGACTCGATTGGCGAACATAAGTAAAGCACCCGCGTACACGCTTGTCCGGGCACTCCGGATTGGGCTGTTCGCAGGCTCCCTTAGGCCGTTCGCGCGGCTTGCCTTCTACTCGGAGGATCACCGCCCCCGTCGGTTCACGTTCCGTTCTTCGACACTTGTTCACACGAACGGCCGAGTCCGCTTCCCACGGTCTGGTCGGCGTGGAACGCCGGGAGCAAAGTGAAGGCAGGCATGATGTAAAGCGGTCAGCCCCAGGCCATCCACGACGTCGTGGCACCCCCGGCAATTCATGGGATGAAATGGTGTTCGCGACCGGTTGGACGGATACACCCGGAAAACGTGAAGGCCCCGTTGCCTCGGCTGAGCCGAGGGAACGGGGCCTTCACGCGCGCCCGTCTACTCGATGGGGAAATCGAAATAGGTGTCCGGGTGAGGCTCGTCCTTCAGGGTGTAGTGCCACCACTCGCACTCGTACGAACTGAAGCCCGAGCCCTCCATGACCGCGCAGAGGTGCGCGCGGTTCTTCGCGGCCTCTTCCGGCACACCGTCGGCACCGTGGTGCGAGACGACGTCCATCAGGTCGTGGTCGCCGCCCATGTCGGCGAGCTCACCGGTGACCAGGCGATAGAGCGTCAGGTCCACCGTGCTGCCCCGGCTGTGCCCGGACTTGGTGGCCACATAGCCCTGTTCGAACATCTGGGGTCGCTCGATGTTCGGGTAGTGCCTGGCCTTCTTCCGGCCGTCCTCGGGCTCTTCCGCCCAGCGCATGAACCGGTCCACGGCGCGCTGCGGGCGGTACACGTCCCAAAGGAGCAGGCCGAAGCCGAGCTCCGCGGCCTTGTCCCGCGCCTTTTCCAGCGCCGCGCAGAACGCACGCGTGCCGACGACGCGGTTCACCAGGTAGCCGTCCACCGGCTTGCCGGTGAAGTTGTCCCACGTGGCGTACTTGGCGTCCCAGCGGATTCCGGAGACGACCTCGTCGACGAAGACGAAATCATCCCTCATTCGTCACGTCCGCCAGCGTCAGCGTCACCAGGCGGTCGATCACGTCGCCGAGCGAGAGGCCGGCGGCGTTCATCATCCGCGGGTAACGGCTGTACGAGGTCAGGCCGGGCAGGGTGTTGACCTCGTTGAGCACGACACTGCCGTCCTCCTTGAGGAACAGGTCCACCCGCGCGAGCCCGCTGCAACCCAGCGCGCGGTAGATGACCTTGGCCGTCTGCTGCACGAGGTCGCGCGAAGAGTCCGGGATGTCCGCGGGGACGATGAAGCTGGAGTTCTCGGAACCGGTCTCGGGGCTCTCCTCCTGGTGGATCTTGAAGAAGCCGTGGGTCAGCGCGACCCGGTCGACCTCGCCCGCGAACAGGTCCTCGCCGTCGCCCAGGATCGAGCAGCCGATCTCGCTGCCGATGACGGCCTCTTCGATCAGGATCTTCGCGTCGTACTGGCGCGCCTCCGCCAGCGCGGCGGGCAGCTCTTCCTTCGAGGAGACCTTGCTGACGCCGAACGACGAGCCGGAGCGGGCGGGCTTCACGAAGACCGGGTAGTTCAGCTCGTCCGCGTCGACGTCCTTGTCCGGCGTGACGATGTGGAAGGTCGGCGTCGCGATACCGGCACCGTTGACGACGGAGTACGTGAGGGACTTGTCGATGCACATGACCGAGCTCGGGAGGTCGCAGCCGACGTAGGGGACGCCGGAGATCTCCAGCAGGCCCTGCATCGCGCCGTCTTCACCGAACTTGCCGTGCAGCACCGGCAGCACCACGTCGAGGGCGATCGTCTCGTACTTGCCCTCGTCCAGGACGAGCAGACCGTGCACCCCGCGGTCCGGCGACAGGACGGCCGGGCGGACGTTCCCGTTCTCCCAGTCCTCGGCGGGCCCGTCGCACAGCATCCAGGAGCCGCTCCGGGTGATCCCGATGTAGTACGGCTCGTACTTCTCGAGATCGAGGTTCTTCTGGACCTCACGCGCAGATTTGATGGAGATAGGATGTTCTTCGGAAAGCCCGCCGAACAGAATTCCGATTTTCAGCCTACCCATACTACTTCCCGCTTTCGAATTGGAGACAATTGATGATGGAGTTTTCAACAGTGTCACTCAGTGCGTGGTCCGTGTAATAGGCGGTATGCGGACTGATGAGCACGTTCGGCAGCTTTTCCAGCCGCAGCAACGTCTCGCTCTCGAGCGGCTTGTTCCGGCAGTCGGCGTAGAAGATCCCTTCCTCTCCTTCGACGACGTCCAATGCCGCTCCGCCCAGTTTTCCGTCTTCCAGTGCCGAAATGAGGGCTTCGGTTTCGATGAGCGGGCCACGTCCGGTGTTGATGATGTACGCGCCGTCCTTCATCCGCTCGATGTTCTCGCGGTCGAGGAGATGATATGTGTCCGTATTGAGCGGCACATGGAGCGTCACGATGTCGCTCTGCTGGAGCAATTCGTCGAGCGGAACGTAATCGGCCGACGCGGTCAGCAGCGTGTCGTAGGCCAGCACCCGGCAGCCGAAACCACGCAGCCGGTCCAGCACCGCGACCCCGATCCGCCCTGTTCCGACCACGCCGACGGTCAGATCGCGCAGCTCTTTCCCGCGCACCTCGTTCAGCCGGTAGTCGTGCACCTCGGTGCGGCGGACGATGGACTTGGCGTCGCGCACCGCCATCAGCATCAGCATCAGCGTGAAATCGGCCACGCTGTCGGGCGAGTAGGCGACATTGCCCACGGTGATACCGACGCTCGCCGCGTAGTCCACATCGATGTGGTTGAAGCCGATGCTCCGGGTGGAGATGTATTCGACACCCGCTTTGCCGAGTTCGAGAAGAATGGAGTTCGTGACCTTGGTCTTGTGACCGATACTGATGCACCGATTTCCGGAGACCAGCCCGATATTGGCCTCGGATACCGGCTCGTCCACAATGGTCGGAATCACGCCGAAACGAGGAGCCATCTCCCGGAACAAGGCGGCCTCGTCCGATCCGCAACCATAAATCGTGATTCCCCTCGCCAAGACGGCCGAGGAGGAGGCGGACGCCGGCGATCCGGTGCGGGGGGCAGCTGATCGCGCTGGTTCGCTGTGGGTCATGCCCGACATTGTAGGCAGCGCGTTGTTGCCGCTTCTTATGGGGTTTTCGATGCCCCGACAATAAGTTACCAACTGGTAGCGCCGAGTGCACGTCGTTGTCGCTCACCTGCGCCGCACAGCTCTACCGCAGATCTTGCCCGCCTCCCCCGGACGCCGAAACCGCCCCGTGACCGATGCCACAAAGCCATCCGGACACGAGGTCCGCGAGGTGTTCCGGTGCGTCCCTGGCCACAAGGTGACCCGCCGACGGCACGCGGACGACGGTGACCCGCCGGCCTGCTTCGCGCAGGCGGCCGACATCGGCGTCGCGCAGCGGCGATCCCTGACCGCCGTGCACCACCAGGATGGGCAGATCCACGACCCCGGCCGTGGCGAGCAGGGCGGGACCCGAGCCGAGGACGTCGTCCACCAGGCGGGTGTAGCGGCCGGTGAGCCCATGGAAATCGAGCCACGAACGCGCCCTGCCCGGCTCCAGGTCGGGCACGACGTCGACGAGCACGAGCCCGGACGCGCGCGCCGCGACGGCGGGATCCGCGAGCGCCGCGATGGCGGCCAGGCCACCGACCGAGGCGCCCACCAGGACGACCGGCGCGGGCTGGCTCGCGATCATCCCGGCCACGTCGTCGGCCAGCGCCCGGAGCGTGGTCGCCCGGCCGGAGCTGTCGCCGTGCCCGCGCAGGTCGAAGGCCACCGACCGGAAGCCGTTCCGGGCCAGCACCGCGGCGACCGGCGTCCAGACCTCGCGGCGCTCCCCGCCCGCGTGGAGCAGCAGGACCGTCGGGCCGGCTCCGGTCACCGTGCCCCGCAGGGTGACCTCGCCCAGGTCGAGGCTGATTTCGGTACGCATGACATCCCCCTTACCTTGGATCGTCAAGGTAACGCAGATACCTTGGCCCATCAAGGTACGATCCGCCCGTGACGACTTCCCGCGCACGACGGGCGCCCGAAGAGGCCCGGCGGCTGATCCTCGACGCGGCCGCTTCCCTGCTCGGCGAGTCCGGCGTCGTCGCCGTCCAGATGCGCGCCGTGGCCGCGCGGGTCGGCATGACCGACGCCGGCGTCGCCCATCACTTCGGCAACCGCGAAAAGCTGCTCGCCGAACTCCTCCGGCACGGCGGCCGCCGCCTCCGGGACGCGCTTCAGGACCTGCTCACCAGCTGGCTGGATCACGACGCCGACCTGCTCGAATTCGTCGAAGCCCTGCACACGCTGTACCGCGACGGCTACGGCGAGCTCGCGGTGGCGCTGCACGCGGCGGGCTGGCGCGACCCGGGCAGCGGGATGCTCGACCCGGTCGTCGACGCCCTCCACCGGCTCCGGCCCCCCGGCGGCTCACTCGACGACACGCGGCTCGCCGTCGCCGCCCTGCACCAGGCGATGGCCACGGAGCCCCTGTACGGAAGCGATTTCCGGCGCAGCGCCGGGCTCACCGGGACCGCTGCCGACGATTCGTCCGCGCAAGTACGCTGGTGGGCGCGTCAGCTTCATTCGGCGCTCGGGCTCAGGCCCGATACGGCCCCTGGTCCCCGAGATCCGGGCTCACCCGAGGCGTCCGGCCCTCCTGCCCCGGCACCGGGGTGACCGTCGGCTCCGGCACGGGTTCGGCGTCATCGTCCGCGCTCTTCCGCCGCCGCGTGCCGACCGCCACGTCGTCCTCGCGCCGCCGGGCGAGCACGGACAGGGTGAGCACGTGGGCCACGGCCACGAGCAGCAGGAACACACCCAGCCTGCCGACGAACGCGGCCGTCGAACCGGACCAGTCCGGAGCCACGACCACCAGCAGCGCCAGCATCCCGATCGCCGCCAGATGGAAGACCGTCACCACCATCCAGGCCACCGATCCGCTTCCCTCGCGGGCGTCCGGCGCGGTCAGGAAGCGGCGGGCGCCGCGGTACAGGACCTGGCCGTCCGCGACGACGAAGATCAGGCCGATGATCAGGAAACCCGGGAGTTCGTTGTCGGGCATCGTTGCCTCCTCCGTTTCCCGGGGGATACCCGCGGAACGCCGGGAGACGGGCCTCATGCCTCGATCGTATGACCGGCCGGGTCCGTGAAGGCCCACTTGAGGGACTTCGTTCCGGCGGGCGTGTGTCCCCAATGTGGCATTGGGGACACTGAGCGTCTCCGATGCCACATTGGGGACACACGCATAAGTCCGTGAAGGCCTCCTTTCCTCGGCTCAGCCGAGAAAACTCGACCTTCACACCTTCCCCAGGTACATGAAGGCCCCCATCCTTGCGCCTAGGTACAGGAAGGGGGCCTTCACGTACTTCAGCGAGCAAAAGCGCGTCAGCGAATGCCCTGCGCCAGCCGTTCCCCCAGGCCTTCGACGTCGTCGAGCGCTGCTCGCAGCTCGGCGGCGTACTCCTCGGCCCCGGCCCGCAGGCCCCGCTCGACGACGTCCACGGCGTCGAACGTCTCGACGTCCCCTCCGCTCAGCGCCGCGACGGATTCCTTGACGACGGCGCCGAGCAGCAGTTCTTCGGGGACCCCCGGCGCCCCTTCCAGCGGCCAGACGAGGTCGTCGAGCACGCATTGCCCGCCGACTTCGCGGACCAGGCCCGCCGCGGTGCCCCCCGGCACCCGGAAACCCTCCGGCAGCACCGCGCGGACGCTCATGTTGTGCGAAAGCCAGTACAGCAGCTGCGCGTTCACTTCCAGCTTGACCGGCTTCGGCGCCAACCACAGCGTGAGGTTCACGTAGTACTCGGTGAGGCGGTCGAGCACTTCGCCGCCCTTTTCGAAACCCCACAGGTTGATGTCGAAATAATGGTGCCAAGTGGCGTCGGCGACGATTCGCCCGACGCCGGCGGCCGCGCCGTCGTACACACAGGACACGCCGTAGACCTGGCCGTTGCGCTTGTCGGTGCCCTGCGCGACGATTTCGGGCTTCGGCTGCCCCGAACGGCCGGACGGCCAGACATCCGCCGGGAATTGCGCCGGGACGACCAGCTGCCCCTCGTGCATGTGGTCCGGGAAGATCGTGATCGGACCCCGCCGTCCCTGGAACAGCACGTGCGGCCTGCCGAACCGCTTCCGCAGGATCAGCTCCTGCGGGTACGGGTCGAGATCGTTCGGAATCGGATTGTTGATGTCACTGCCCCACGGATCCGGCTGGTGGGTGTTGTGACTGAACTCGATACTGGCGTCGGGCCGGTCGTTCCACACCCGCAGCTCACCCGCGCGCGGGACCCGGTGCCCCAGTGCCCGCCCCAGGTTCAGGTAGTCGGGCAGCGACGGATCCGCTCCCGGCGGACGCGGATTCGAGTGGTCGCCGCAGATGAGCACGCCACCGCCGGCGTCCATCCACGTCCGCAGCGCGGCGACCTCCGCGTCCACGAGTTCGTTTTCCGGCTCCCCCGGCATGTTGGACTGCAGGATGCCGAAGAACCACACCTGCTCGTAGCGGCCGAGCACTTCGGAAGTGAGTTTGTTGGCGGCGTGCCCGCCTTCGTGCCGGTTGATCAAATCGATCTCGAACTCGGCGAAGAAAGGCTGATTCCCCAAAAGGAGATCACGGATGATTCCCAAGGAGAAGCCGCCGTTCCCCGAGAAGCCGACGAAATCGGTGTAGAACAGAATTCTGATCTTCGGCTTGGCGAGCGGGCTGACTTGATCAGCGACGAGACGCGCGTCGAACATCGGTATTCCCCCTTGCTTGAAGCGCCATGCCGTCCTCCCCGGCGGCGCCCTCCCTTCCACGTATACCGGAACTTCCGATGATCGTGCAGGCACCGGAGCGCGCCCGAAAGGGCGGCCCGGGACGCGCTTTTCGCCCGCGCCGGGTGATCTTCGGATACCGGCGATCTGCCACCGTGGAACACCGATCCGCCTCCCGGAAGGTGCCGCATGGTGCGAATATCGTTCGACGAATTCTCCGCGTACCGGTTCCGCCGCCGGAAAACCGGCGGGCGACGGAAAACCCGGAGCCTCACGAAACGGCCGCCCCCGATTCCGGCGCCACCTCCCGCCACCGGCACCCCGTTTCCCCGCGCACTGGTGGTGCTTCTGGGATCCGCCGCCGCGGTCGTCGTGCTGGCCGGGCTGAGCGCCGTCGCCTGGCTGGCCGGGCCCGTGTTCCTCGCCCTCGTCATCGTGATCACCCTCGACCCGGTGCGGACCTGGTTGCGCGGCAAGGGTTTCCCACGCTGGCTCACGGTCGCCGTCCTGGTCGTCACCGTCTACGCCGCGTTGCTCGCGCTCTTCCTGGTGGTCGTGGTCTCCCTCGCGCAGCTTTCCGCCCTGCTCCCCCGCTACGCCGGACAGGCCGACGAACTCCTCCGTGACGGAACGGCGTTCCTCGGCCGGTTCGGGGTCGGCGAACCACAACTGCGCGAAATTCTGTCCACTATGGACACGGGCAAGCTGATCGGGTTCGCCGGATCCCTCCTCGCCGGCGTCGGCGGCCTGGTCACGAACCTGGCCTTCCTGCTCGCCTTGATGCTCTTCCTGAGCACCGAATCGGCATGGGCCGGGCAACGGCTCGGCCGGATCTCGCGCGATCGGCCGTGGGTGGGCGCGGCGTTGCGGCGGTTCGCCTTCGGCACGAGGCGGTACCTGGTGGTGACGACGGTGTTCGGCGGGGCGGTGGCGATACTCGACACGATCGCGCTCGCCCTGCTCGGCATCCCGGCGGCCGTGCTGTGGGGGCTGCTGTCCTTCGTCACCAACTACGTGCCCAACGTGGGTTTCGTGATCGGGGTGGCCCCGCCCGCGCTCATCGCGCTCCTCGACGGCGGCTGGCGCGCCATGCTCGTGACCATCGCCGTGTACGTCCTGCTGAACTTCGTGGTGCAGTCGCTGATCCAGCCCCGGTTCGTCGCCGAGTCGGTCGGTCTGTCCACTTTGGTCACCGTACTCGCGCTGGTGTTCTGGACCTGGCTGCTCGGGCCGCTCGGCGCCGTCCTCGCCGTGCCGGCGACGCTGCTGGCCAAGGCGCTGCTCATCGACGTCGATCCGCGGGCGCGCTGGGCCGAGGCGCTGCTGTGCTCGCCGGATCGCCGGAAGGGCTGACCATCCGCTCAGGTCAGGCCGTGGTGGCGCGCGACCACCACGGCCGACCGGCGGTTGTTCACCCCGAGCTTGCCGTAGATCGACCGGACGTGGGTCTTCACCGTGTTGACCGACACCGTCAGATCCGACGCGATCTCGTCGAGCGAACGCTGGGACG
Source organism: Amycolatopsis sp. w19 (assembly GCF_051373225.1). Lineage (NCBI taxonomy): Bacteria > Bacillati > Actinomycetota > Actinomycetes > Pseudonocardiales > Pseudonocardiaceae > Amycolatopsis > Amycolatopsis sp. w19. The sequence goes on from NZ_JBPQFM010000006.1 coordinate 246,692, forward strand.
GCAGCCGCCGCAGCACCACCTGCTCGCGATCGGTCAGCTCACTGGGCGGGGTGTTCGGCACGAGACGCCCGCGGACCGTCTGCGCGAAGCGGTCCAGTGAGCCGAAACCACCGGAATGGTCGATCAGCAGGTTCCTGACGCGCGGTTCGGCGAGCGCGAACGGGCGGATCAGCCGTTGCGGCCGCGCGAGGGTGAGCGCGCGGTCGAGCGCCTGCAGCGCCAGGGTCCGCCGGTGGGAACGCAACGCGAGCGCGGTCTCGGCCAGGCGGGTGTCCACCGGGGTGGCCGGCAGCAACGCGGGAGCGGATTCGGTGGCGCGCAGGACCTTTTCGGCGAGGTCGGTCTCCTCGACGGCGAGGTGGGCCCGGATCTGGAGCAGGGCCAGTTCGGCGGTGCCGGACAAGCTCTGCTGCGCCCAGGCGAACACCTCGGCCGCGTGCAGGCCCTCGCCCACCACGAGCGCCGCGTGGTGCTCGACGACCGTGCACATCCCGATGATCTCGCGGGGCAGTTCGAGATCCGCAAGCCGCCGCCGGGCCGCCCGCATGGCCTGCGAGCCCGCCGTCCGGTCGCCGCCGTCGAAGCGGACCATGCCCTCGAAGAAACCCCGCAGCGGCCCCAGAACCGGTGCGGATACGGGCACCTCCGCCCGCGGGGCCCTGGTCAGCTCGCCCGCGGCCGCCACCGGTTCGAAGCGCATCAGATCGTCGTAGGCGAGCATCAGATGGCATTCGGCGACCCCCGGCGAGCGGCACCAGCCGTGCCGCCGGGCGACGGCGAGCGCGCCGATGCACGCGCGCCGCATCGCCGTGTGGTCACCGAGCAATCCCGTCGCGACGGCGAGCGCGAGTCTGCTGTGCAGGACGAGATGTTCGAGCCGTTCCCCGTGAGCGAGGCGCAGCGCGGCCTCGGCACGGGCGACGGCGTGCCGCCGGGCGCCCCGGTGCAGTGCCCGCCAGACCAGGTCGACCTTGTCCCACGCGATCGACTCCGGCGACCGCGTCACCGTGCTTTCGGGCGGCCCGTTCCCGGTCACCAGCGCGAGATGGGGCGCGGCCAGCCGTCGCAGTCCGTCGTCACCGAGATCGGTGGCGGCGGCGGTGAACTCCCCGCGCTGGACGTGTTCCAGCGCGGACGCCAGCCGGAGCCGGGGGCTCGCGCTCAACGCCCCTTCACCCAGATAGGCGAGCGCGCCCCGGACGAGTTTCCCGTCGCCTGCCAGTACCTGGCGCACCGCGTGGTCACGCGCCAGGCGCAAGGCGCCCTGACGATCCCGGCCCGCGACGGCGTGCGTCAGCGCTTCCCCGAACCGCCCTTCCCCTGCGTACCAGCGGGCGGCGATCCCCTGCAGCCGCCGTGCCCGCGCCGGGGACCGGCGCGCCAGCTCCGCCTGCAGGAAACCCCGCAGCGGGGCGGGAAGCCGGTAGGTGTCGGCCGGCGTGCGCACGACCAATCCGGTCTCGCGCTCGAGTTCGTCCAGGGTCACCCCGGCATCCGGCGAACCGGTCAGCCGCGCCGCGAGCGCCGCGCTCACGTTGTCGCAGACACTGACGCACAGCAGCAGATCCGACGTCGCGGACGGCAACCGCGAGAGCACCTCGTCGGCGAAGAACCGGGCCACGGCGAGCTCGTCGCCCCCGACGGCCGCGACGAGCCCGTCCGCGTCCTCGGCCTCGCGCACCGAGACCGCGGCCCAGCCGAGCGCGGCGGCCCATCCCGCGGTGCGCTCGGTCAGTTCGCGGACCCGGTCCTCGCCCACCGTGGCCCCGGTGGAGCGAAGCAGGTGCGCCGTTTCCTCCACGCTGAAGCGGAGTTCGGCGGCGCCGAGCCGGGAAAGCGCGCCTTCGACCGCCAGGCGGGCCAGCCGCAGTTTCGGCTCGACGCGGGTGGCCAGCACCAGCCGCAGCATCGGCGGCTGGTGCCGGGCCAGCGCGGCGAGCGCTTCCACCGGCTCCGGACGGGAGATCTCCTGGACGTCGTCCAGGACGAGCCACACCGGTTCACGCAGCCCGGTGAACACGTCACCGAGATCGGCGAGGAACTCGGTGCGCCGTCCGGGTGACGGTGGCCCGAGCCGGAACTCCGGGAGGCCGAGGTTCCGGCGCAGCGAGAGGAGGACGGCCGACCACAGACGGCGCTCGTCGTTGTCGTCGTCGTCCAGCGACACCCAGGCCACGTCCCGCCGATCGCGGGCCCAGCAGGCCAATGCGGTGGTCTTGCCGGAACCGGCGGGCGCCCGGAGCACGGTCACCGGCCGGGTTCCGGCACGGCCGAACAGGGCCGTGAGCCGGGCGCGCGGGACGAAGATCCCCGGCACCCGCGGCACCGTCACCTTGGCCGAAGGGATCCGCCAGGACCGCGATGTCGTTCGAGCGGGCAAGTCAACCTCTCGATCGTCCGAAGGATCGCGACCCCGGCGAGGCCACGACTGTACTGGTCAGCGGGTCACCAGAGCTCGTCCGAGGTCTCGTCCCCGTGCACGAGCACGGCCCAGATCACCAGGACGTCGAGGGCGATGACGACCACGCCCCAGATCGGGTACGCGGACAGGAACACCAGCTGCGCCAACGCGTTGAACCCGGCGAGCAGGACGGTGACGACGCGGGCCCACGGCGCCCCGGTGAACAACGCGCTCCCCGCGAACACGGCGAGGACCCCGACGATCAGGTGGATCCAGCCCCAGGCGCCGAGATCGAAGACGAGCAGCCCCGACGGGCCGAGCAGGTAGTAGTTCTGTTCGAACAGCGCGACCAGCCCCTCCACCGCGGTGAACAGGCCGGCCATGATGGTGATCGACGCGGCGAACCAGACCCAGCCCGATCGCCGCGACGCCCTCGCGGCGTGCTCCGGCGAGGACGGCGGGCCGGTGTCCGCCGTGGTGGTCCAGTGATGCGCTCTTTCGCTCATGGTCCCTCTTTTCGGAAGCGGGGGCTGCGGACCCGGGCGATCATGGTGCGTCCACCGTGACGGCGGCCTCCCCCGCGCCAGGTGAGATCAGGGCCGTGTCCCCGCCGGTCCGCCTCATCCGGCCCGGGCGATGCGGGAGTGCCGCCGCCCGGAGCACAGTGCGGCCTCCGAGCACCGATCCCGACCGAGGAGGACGCACCATGAGTTCGCTGACCGTATGGGCCTTTCCCACCGCGGACGGCGCGGAGAACGCGCTCGCGCTGCTCGAACGGTTGCAGAAACAACAGCTCATCAAGATCGCCGACGCGGCCTATGTCACCTGGCCCGAGGGCAGGAAGAAGCCGAAGACCAAGGATCTCGGTTCGCTGACCGGCGCCGGCGCGCTCGGCGGCGGGTTCTGGGGACTGCTGTTCGGCCTGATCTTCCTGGTGCCGCTGCTGGGAATGGCCGTCGGCGCGGCGATCGGGGCACTGACCGGCTCGCTTTCCCGCGTCGGCATCGACGACGACTTCATCGCCGCGGTGCGGGCCAAGGTCACGCCCGGCACGTCCGCGTTGTTCGTGATGGCGGACGGTGCCGTGCTCGACCGGGTGGCCGAGCCGTTCAAGGAGACCGGCGCCGCCTTGGTCACCACGAATCTCACCGACGAGGAAGAGGCGCGGTTGCGTGCCGCGTTCGGCGAGTTCGCCCTCCCCGAACGGCTCTGATCCCGGCCGCGGGTTTTCCCGATTCACCGCGCGATCGGGAAAACCCGCGACGGCAGTTCACGGACCCGGTGCACGGAGTCCACGCGCATCCCGAGTGCTTCGAGTGCGCACAGAATGCGCGAAACGCTTCTTTGCTCGGTCACCGTGCCGAAGACGATCAGCTCGCCGCCGATCGGGACCACGCACATTCCCCGGAAATCGTCTACCGCCCGGTTCGCCTGTTCGGGGATTCGGCCACTGCCCCGGAAGACGTAATTCATTCCGGCCAACGGGCTCATCGGTTCCCCTTTCCGCGCCCGGCCAGGTACCAGGCCGCGACGAGTACCGCCAGGTCGACCGCCGCCATGATCGAAGACCAGGTGTGCCACGGCAGGAAGAGCAGCCTCGCGAACAGGTCGAGACCGGCCCGCGCGGCGAGCCGGATCGAGGTCACCGAGGTCAGGGCGGCGAGCAGGACGGCGAGCGAGAAGAACCCCGTCTCGGGTCCGACCCGGCCGGTCCCCAGAAGGTCGAGTACCGCGAACTCGGCGGGACCGATCCAGAAGAACTGTGTCGCGACGAATACCGACGTCGGCCGTTTCCGGCCATTCCCTTTTCTCCGGCAATCTCCACGGGCCATCACGCGGCACACGATTCTGGGTGCGCTCGCCCTTTTCCTCGCCCAGCACGGGTGAGACCGGCGAATTGCCTGGCAGGATCCGCTCCGACGATGTGAAACTGGCCGCGAAGGAGGCTGGCGCATGATGCAGGATCAGCATATTCCGCCGCGAAGACGGGTCCCGAGGACAAAGGTGACCATCCCCGATCCGCCCCCGGATCTCGTTTCCCGGCCGCGTTTGCTCACCGCTCTCGACGAAGCGGGAGAACACGCGTTGGTGTTCGTCGGGGCGCCCGCGGGTCTCGGCAAGACGGTGCTGCTCGCCGAATGGGCGGCCCGCCGTCGCGGCGCGGTGGCGTGGGTGTCCGCCGACGCGGAAGACGACGACGAGCGGCTCTTCTGGTCTGCGGTCCTCGAAGCACTGTGCGGCTGTGCCCGGATCCCGGCGGGGAATCCTCTGCGCTCGCTGGCGGTCCCCGAATCCCCCGGCACGGATCTCGCCTTCCTGGCCACGATCGCCGACGCGCTGGACACGGTGGACGAACCCGTCCTGCTCGTCCTCGACGACGCGCAGGAGATCACCCATCCCGGCACCTGGCGCGGGGTGCGTGCGCTCCTGCGCCATCAGCCGTCGGGGCTGCGGCTGGTGGTCTCGAGCCGTCTGGAGCCACCGCTGCCGCTGGTGCGCGCCCGGGTGGCGGGAGGACTCGTCGAAGTGGGCGTGGACCGGTTGCGCTTCTCGCCGGAGGAGGCCGACGCCCTCATCTCGGCGATCGGGCCGGGCATCCCGCCCCATCAGGTGGGGCTGCTCGTGAGCAGGACGGGCGGCTGGCCAGCCGGACTGCGCCTCGCCGCCGCTTCGGCGGCACGTCAAGGAAATCTCGCCGACTTCTTCGCCGGACGGGACCGGGCGGTGCTCGACTACCTGACCGACGAGGTACTCGCTCCCCTGTCCGCCGTCCACCGGGATCTGTTGCGCGCGATCAGCATCTGCGACGAGATCCCGGTGGGGCTGGCGGCCGCGTTGACGGACCGGCCGGACGCGGAGGCGCTGCTGCGGGAACTCGGTGAACCCGCGCGCGTGGTCCACACCGGCGGAACCCCGCCGCGCCACCGGGTCCCGCCCCTGCTGCGCACCTACCTTCGGGCCGAGTTGCTGCGCCGGGATCCGGACCGGACGAGATCCCTGCACGCGGCCGCGGCGCGCTGGTTCGCCGAACACGACCAGGCCGCCGCCGCATTGCTGCACAGCGTCCGCTCGGGGAACACCACCCGCGTCGGCGAACTTTCGCGCCGCCACGCCGTGCCGCTGTTCCTCAATGGTGAGCACAACGTCCTGCGGCTCGCGCTCGCCGTCCTCGGTGAACGGCGGGCCGTGGCCTCTCCCCTGCTCGCGCTGGTCTCGGCCGCGCTGTATCTGGAACGGGGTGAACCGACGTCGGCCGAGTCGCAGCTGAGCTGCGCGGACGCGGCCTGGCCCGCCGAACCGGAGGCGGAGCTGACCGTGTTGCGGCAACTGGTGCGATCCCGGCTGGCCCAGGTCGATCGCGGCCCGGCGCAGGCCGTCCGCGCGGCGGAACAGGTCGACGAGCATCTCGCGGCGGACACCGGGCTCAGCGGGCTGGCGACCCTGCACCGGGTGGGTGTGCTGACCGCACGCCGCGATCGTGCCCCCGCACGGGCGGCACTGGCCCGCGTCGCCGAGTCCGCCGGGGACGCGCGTCACCATTTCCTGGCCACGCAATGCCTTGTCACGCTGAGCGGACTGGCCGGATCGGACGGCGATTACCGCGAAATGGAGGCGCTCGCCCGGCGGGTGCAGGCCCGGCACGCGGCACACGACCCGCATCGCTCGCTCGAAGGCGCCCAGGTGTCCGCGCAACTCGCTTACGGCTCCTTGCTGCGCGGCGAGGCCGCCGAATGCGTCGAACACGCGAAACAGATCGGCCGGATGCTCGGTGACGCGCCTGCCCGCGCGGCCGCGAATCTGGGCCTGATCGCCGAAACCCTGCGCGGCGCGGCGGAATTCGAGCTCGGCGGGTGGCACTCGGGACTGCGGAGGATGCGCCGCGCCCGCACCCGGCTAGGCACCGGGCGGAGTTTCTCCGCCGAACACGCGGCGTGGTGCGCGGTGCTGGAACACCGGGCGGCCCTGCGGCTCGGCGCGGCCGATCAGGCACGGGAGGCCTTCCGCTGGGCCCAGCCGATCATCGCCGGTTCGGGCGAACTGCTGCTGATGCGGGCCCGTACCCAGCTGCGGCTCGGCAGGCAGGGCGCGGCGAGTGCCGTGCTGCGCTCGCTGTCGGAGGACGGCGCGCCGATGTTGTTGCCGTGGTCGGGGATCGAGGCGTCGCTGATCGGCGTGCGGGCGGCGCTCGCGGCCGGTGCGCCGGAACGGGCCGTGCGGTCGCTGGACGACGCCCTGCGCGCCGCCGAACCCGGCGACGTCCGGTTTCCGTTCGTGTTCGCCCCTTCCGACGTCATCGCGTTCCTGACCGCGCGGCTGGGCAAACTCGGCGCCGGTGAGCGGTTCGCCTGCCAGGTGCTCGCCCGGCGCCGCGAATCGCGCACTCCGCCGATGCCGGCGCCGCTGACCGAACGGGAACGCAATGTCCTGCGCCTGCTGCCGACCCAGCGCTCGATCGACGAGATCGCCCAGGATCTGACGGTTTCGCCGAACACGGTCAAAACCCACGTCCGCGGCATCTACGCGAAACTCGACGTCCGCAGCAGACGTGACGCCGTGGCGATCGCGCTCCGGCGCGGCCTGCTGGACACCGAGGGCATCGATCTCCCGCGCTGACGGCCACTCGCGATCCCGTGTCGCGAAAGCCACTTTCGCAACGTAGAAGGTTGCGAAAGTGGCTTTCGCAACGCCGTTCCGCCTTACCCCTGAACGGAATTCGAACCCGACGTGAGGAGACCACGGCCTTGGCGCGTACGACCGACACCACGCGGGCGGTTTGGCGGTTCGTCCATCTCGCGGTGCTGCGGCCGCTGCTCACCGTCACCGCGTTGCTGTGCCTGTACTACCTGCTCCCCGTCGACCAAGGGCTGCGTCCCTGGACCGTGGCCGCCTTCGCCGGCGGCCTCGCGATCGTGGTGCTGGTCATCGTCGGCGAGGTGCGGATGATCCTGCGCTCGCCGTTCCCCGCGCTGCAGGGGATCCAGGCGCTGGCCTTGGTCGTGCCGCTGTTCCTGCTCCTGTTCGCCGACGTCTACTACGTGCTCGGGCAGGACCGGCCCGGCTCGTTCGGCACGGAGCTGACGCGAACCGACGCCCTGTACTTCACGGTCACCATGTTCACGACGGTCGGTTTCGGGGACATCGCGCCGGTTTCGGCGACGGCGCGGATCCTCGTGATGATCCAGATGGTGGCGAACCTGCTGGTGCTGAGCATCGCCCTGCGGGTGATCGTGACCGCCGTGCGGCACCGGCGTTCGTCCACAGTGGACCTATCGCGCGGGCAGCAGCACCGCGGCGATCAGGCCGATCACCCCGGCCGCGGTCATCGTCGCGAGTGCCCAGGCGAAGCCGTGGCCTGCCGCCCCGGCCAGCACGGAACCCGCGAGCGCCGTCCCCACCGAAGAACCCAGGTTGGACACACCGCGCGAGACCCCCGAGATGTCGCCCTGGGCCGCGTCCGGGCTTCGCGACTGGACCAGGTTCACCGACGCCGTCAGCATGATCCCGACCCCGGCACCGAGCAGGAACAGCCCCGGAACGGCACTCGCCACCCCTGAATCCGCCCGCACCAGCAGGAGCACGAGCAACAGCCCGGCGATGGCGAGCACGAAACCACCGCGGATCAGACGGCGTTGCGCGTGCCGCCGGGCCATCCGTCCCGCGGCCGCCGAAGCGGCGAGGATGCCGATCGTGGCGGGTGTCAGCGTCAGCCCGGTTTCGACGGCGTCGTACCCGCGGGCCTGCTGCAGGAAAACGGCGATCACGAAGAACGAGCCCTGCAGGATCAGCCATTGCACGTGCTGGGTGATCAGGCCGAGCCGGGTGACGCGGTCGCGGAAGAGCGCGGGGGACACCAGCGGTTCGCGGCCGCCCCGTTCCCGTGCGCGGATGTGGAAGTGGAACGCGACAAGGATCGCGGCGCCGAGTCCGATGAGGAGCCAAGCCGGACGCAGCACACCGGCCACGACGAAGAACAGGCCCGCCGCCGAAAGCACCGCACCGCCGACGTCGAACGGGGTGCGGGCGGGGGTTTCCGGCGGCTCCGCGATCCGCAGCGCCAGCAGGACGATCACACCGACGATCAGCACCTGGAGGAGGAACGAGGACCGCCAGCCCAGCCACGTCGTGATCAGCCCGCCGAGGAGCGGACCGGCGGCGGCGCCGAGCGCGCCCGCGCCGGAGACCACGCCGAACCGGCGCGCCCTGGTCTCGACGTCGGGACTGGCGACGGTCACCAGGATGTAGATCGGCGGGATCATCAGCGCCGACCCGATGCCCTGCAGCAGGGAATACCCCAGCACCAGCGCCACCGGCCCGTGCGCGGCCGAGGCGAGCAGCGCGCCCGCGCCGTAGACGGCGAGGCCGGCGACGAAACACCGCTTGCGCCCCAGGACGTCGGTCAGTTTGCCGCCGGGCACCATCAGCGTCGCCATGGTGAGGGTGAACAACGTGATCGCCGTCTGGACGCCGAGCACCGTGGTGCCGAGGTCGGCGGCGAGCACGCTCACGGCCACGGTCATCGTCGTCGCCGCGTAACTGGCGACGAACTGGGCGAGGGCCAAGGGCGGCACGAGCATCGGCGTGGCCTTCCGGTCGGGGTTGCCGCCCACGGTGTCGTGGCCACCACCTGGCCACCTCACCCCGGGCGGATGAGGCGGCGCCCACCCGTCCGGACGACGGTGATCACCGACCGCACCCGATGCCCGAGGAGGCGCCATGCCCGAAACCGCGATCGCCGACCACGGCCTGATCGGCGATCTGCAGACCGCCGCGCTGGTCACCACCGACGGGTCGATCGACTGGTTCTGCAGCCCGCGTTTCGACGCGCCGTCGGTCTTCGGCGCGCTGCTCGACGACGAACGCGGCGGCCGGTTCCGGGTCCGGCCGAGCGGGCCGCATACGAGCAGGCAGATGTACTACCCGGACACCGCGGTCCTGATCACCCGGTTCTCCGGCTCGGACGGGATCGGCGAGGTGGTCGACTTCATGCCCCCGTGTGACGGCGCCGCGACCGCGCGGCACCGGATCGCCCGTCTCGTGCGCTGCGTCCGGGGCAGCATCACCTTCGACATGGTGGTCGCGCCGCGATTCGACTACGGCCGTCGTCAGCACGAGGCGATCCCGTTCGGGCACGGCGTCGTCTTCGTGTCGAGCGAACTGTCGCTGACGTTGCACCCGGTCCGCGAACCCGGCGACGAGCACCTGGCCGAGACGCGGCTCGAAGGCGGCGACGCGCACCTGCGGCTGAGTCTCACGGCGGGTCAGGTCCGGGGCGTCGTCCTCGAGACCGACACCGCGGAACCGCCGCGGGAGATCCGGCTCCGCGAGTTCACCGCCCTGTTCGACGGCACGGTGGGCTGGTGGCGTTCGTGGCTGGCCCGCTCCACCTACCGCGGCCGCTGGCGCGAGATCGTGACCCGCTCGGCGATCACCCTGAAGCTGCTCACCTACCGGCCGACCGGCGGTCTCGTCGCCGCGCCGACCCTCGGGCTGCCGGAGGAACTCGGCGGGGAACGGAACTGGGACTACCGCTACACCTGGGTGCGGGACGCGTCGTTCTCGGTCTCCGCGCTGCTGGCGCTCGGTTTCGCCGAAGAGGCCGCCCGCTTCGGCGGCTGGCTGGGCGACCGGATCCGCGAAGGCGGCAACGGGGACGGCGGGCCGTTGGCCGTGCTCTACCGCGTCGACGGCGCGACGGATCTCCGCGAGGAGGATCTCCCGCACTGGTCCGGCTATCGCGGGTCGAGCCCGGTCCGGATCGGCAACGACGCGGCCGGGCAGCTGCAGCTGGACATCTACGGCGAGGCGATGGACAGCGTCTACGCCGCCGACCGGGCGGGTTTCGAACTGCCCCATCGCGGGTGGACCGCGGTCCGCGCGGCGCTCGACTGGCTCGGCGAGCACTGGGACCAGCCGGAAGAGGGCATCTGGGAGACCAGGGGCGGCCGCCGATCCTTCACCTACGGCCGGTTGATGAGCTGGGTCGCCTTCGACCGCGGCCTCCGGATGGCGAGCACGCACGGCCGTCCCGCCCCGGTCGAGGACTGGACGTGGCAGCGCGACAGCATCTACGACCAGATCCTGAACCAGGGCTGGCACCGGACGAGACAGGCGTTCGTCCAGCACTACACCGGGGACGAACTGGACGCGTCGCTGCTGCGGATGCCCCGCACCGGTTTCCTCCCTTCGCGGGATCCGCTCTGGCTCTCGACGCTCGACGCGATCGGGAAGGATCTGGTCGTCGACAGCCTGGTGCACCGGTACGACCCGGCCGTGTCCCCGGACGGCCTGGCGGGCACGGAAGGCACTTTCTCCTTGTGCAGCTTCGCTTACGTCGACGCGCTGACCCGGGCGAGCAGGCTGGACGAGGCGCGGGCGGCGTTCGAGAAGATGCTGACCTACGCCAACCACGTCGGCCTCTACGCCGAGGAGATCGCGCCCAGCGGCGAGCAGCTCGGCAACTTCCCGCAGGCCTTCACCCACCTCGCGCTGATCGACGCGGCGGTCACCCTCGACGCCGCTTTGGGCTGATTGCGCGAAGATGCGGGGATGGGTTACCGGACCTGGATGCGGTACTTCACACCGTCCGCCGTGCACCGACGGCTGGGCCTGGTGTGCCTCGGGGTCGGGCTGCAGCACGGCGTCCTGCCCGCCGTCGGGCCGCGTGTGCTCGACCACTACGTCGCCGTGGTGGTGTCCAAGGGGCGCGGGTGGTTCGCCGTGACGGGCGGGGAACGGCAGGAGGTCGTCGCGCCCGCGCTGCTGTGGCTCGTCCCCGGGGTCGGGCACCACTACGCGCCCGACCCCGCGCACGGCTGGGAAGAATGCTTCGTCGACTTCGACGGAAGTGCCGTGGACGCCTATGTCGAACTCGGTTACGTCACGCCCGGGACGCCGGTGGTGCCACTGGGCGACGTCGAGGCCGTGCGCGACATCGTGAGCCGGATCGTGCGCTGCGCGCGCGGCGGCAGCCCGCTCGCCCAGGTCGACGCTTCGGCGGCCGTGCATCATCTGCTGGTGGCGTTGCGTCGGGCCGCCGACAGCACCCCCGACGACGGCGCTCTGCTGGAGGCGCTGGCGCAGGACGCCCTGCTGCCGCTCAGCGTCGCCGAGATCGCGGCCCGCCGCGGCATGACCCTGCCCGAACTCCGCACCGCCGTGCGCCGGAGCACCGAGACGGGGCTGAAGGATCACCTGCTGACCCTCCGCCTCAACCGCGCCAAGGAACTCCTCGCCACCACACGGATGCCGGTGCAGGAGGTGGCGCAGGCGATCGGTTACGAGGACGCCGCCTACTTCAGCAGGCTCTTCACCCGCCGGGCCGGCGTCTCCCCCGCGCGCTTCCGCGAATCGCGCGTCCAGGCCGTCCCCGGCGGCTGGAGTTCGCGCGTTCCCCCGGCCGACGACCCGCCGTTGGTACCCGACTGACCGCCTTGGACTTCCCCACACCAACGCTTGGACTTTCCGCGCAATATGTGCATGACCGACGCTTGAAGTTGACTGAAAGCGTTGACTTACGCGCAATAACGTTCATAACATCGGCGACCGCCCCGCCAACTGTGGTGCGGGTCACCCTTGGGAGAGAGTCATGCGGACCCTGCCTCTTCTCGGCGCCGCGGCCTTGGCCGTGGCGGCGACCACGGTGGTACCGGTGTCGTCCGACGCCGCGCCGCCGGACGCGACGTACACCATCACGGTCGATGCCAAGAAGTCGTTCAGCCCGACCACCGACACCCCGGCGAGTACCTATGTCGACAAGGACGGCACGTTCTACTTCCAGCAGGCGGCCGCGCTCTACGGTGCGGATCAGCCGCGGGAATGGGACTTCTACAGCGGACGCGATTTCGACGGCTTCACCAAGAACCCGATCAGTTCGGCGGTGAACCCGGCGAATCCCGCCGACCGCAACGACGACACCACCTGGCGCTGCAACAACAGCCCCACCGGCAAGGAATCCACCGATCCGCCCGCCGGGTCGGGTTATTCGCAGCGCAATTTCTGCGACCTCGTCGGCACGTGGGTCGATCCGGACACCGGCGACTGGTACGGCCTGATCCACAACGAGTTCACCCCCGAGCCGTTCGGCGCGTACTCGTTCTCCCATTACGACGCGATCGACATGGCCGTCTCGAAGGACCAGGGCAAGACCTGGACCATCAAGGATCACGCGATCACTTCGCCGTACAGCACGAAACGCGGTGACACGGCGGCGTTCCCGCATCAGACGTTCGACTACGGCGACGGCGACCCGCGCCTGTTCGCCGACACCGCCTCCGGCTATTTCTACGTCTACTACGGCTCGCGCATCGTGCCGAAAGCCGGAGCCGGCGGCCCGATGACCGGGCTGGCGCACGTCGCCCGTTCGCCGATCTCGGCCAAGATGGCGTCCGGCTCGTGGCAGAAGTGGTTCGACGGTGGCTGGAGCCAGCCCGGCGTCGGCGGTCGCGAGAGCAACATGGTCCCCGTGTCCGCCGCGGGCGACACCGGCTACACGCCCGTCGCGGACGACTACGACCCGGCCAACACCGGCAACGTCACCCAGCAGATCGCCGCGGGGCAGCTGCCGAAGAAGTCGGATCTGTTCATCATGAACATCGCCTACAACGCGCATCTCGGGCTCTACATCGGCGCGCCGGAGGCCGTGGACAGCGTCGTCCCCCAGCGTTATTACGTGACCGACGACCTGACGACGCAGAAATGGCGTCTCATCGGCGACACCGGGAGCTACACCAACCAGTCGTGGTACCGCTGGTTCGTCGACGCGGCGAACAAGACGAACTCGACCATCATCGGCAAGCAGTTCCGGTCGTACTGCGCGGTGGCCTGCTCGAACAACGCGGGCGGCGAGTACACCACGCAGACCATCACGTCGTCGGCGCCCGCACCGTCCCCTGTGGACACTTCCCGCAAATACCGGATCGGCCTCGGTGACGGCCGGGTTCTCGCGCAGGGCACCGGAACCGCGACGACGTCGGTCGCGGCCACGACCGGATCCGACCGCGAAGCATGGCAGTTCTCCTCCGACGGCGACGGCTCGTACCGCGTCGCCAACGCCGCCACGGGACAGTTCCTGGGCGTCGACGCCGTGCAGGCGGGCCGGGCGTGGGGCGCGAAACCGACCGCAACGTCGGCTTCGACGGTCGGACAGCAGTGGTTCGTCATCCCGTCCACTGTGGACAAGGGGACCTTCCGCCTGGTGAACCGCTACAGCGGCCTCGTGCTCGGCCTGTCCGGCAAGACGTCACGCCTGGCGGAGACCACCCCGCTGCGGTCTTGGACCGACACCACCGGGGACGCCGTCGGCGGCGGCCGGACCGCGGCCGAACAGACACTGAAGTTCACCGACGCCGGCGCGGGCACCCTCGACGGCGTCCACACCCTGGCCGCGTCAGGCAAGAACCTCGACGACCCGGACTCGTCGACGGCCGCCGGAACCCCGCTGGTCACCTGGACTCCGAACCAGGGCGCCAACCAGAAGTGGCTGTTCACCAGACAGTCCGACGGCTCCTACACGCTGACCAACGCGCATTCGAAACTGTGCGCCGACGTCGAAGGCGGGGCCACCACCGCGGGCGCGCGCGTCATCCAGTGGACGTGCACCGGCGGGGCCAACCAGCGCTGGAACGCGACGAAACAGCCCAACGGAACCTACAAGATCGCCAGTGTCCGCTCGGGTCTGCTGCTGACCACGGCGTCCACTTCGGACGGTGCGGCCGTGACGCAACGGGCCGACACGGGCTCCACGCTGCAAGCGTGGGCCATCGGCTGACCCCGCGTGGCCCGCTCCTCCGGGGGCGGGCCGCCCGGGTTGCGTTTGTGTGGCACATCACACTCTCACTGCACTTCCATGATCCGCAACCGTCTCCCTTCATGAGAGCACTTTCGGTGAAAAGTTCACCGGAAGCGTGGGAGGGAGAACACCATGAAGCACACCGGCATCATCCGCACCACCACCATCACGGGCGTCGTCGCGGCGCTGAGCCTGGCCGCCATCGTCCCGGCGCTGGCGAGCGTGCCTTCCGCCGACCCGGTCACCACCGTGGCCGACCTCGACGGCGACGGGGAGATCGAGACCGTCACCGCGCAGCTCACCGGCCCCGACGACCAGGTCATCTCGGCCACCGTGCACGGCACCTTCACGTCGATCCACCTCGGCGCCGACAGCTCCGTCCCGCTGGAGGCCCCGCGCGTCACCGACCTCAACGGCGACGGCCGCGCGGAACTGATCGTCACCCAGTCCGTCGGCGCGAACACCACGTTCTTCACCGCGCTGCACTACGACGGCCGCAACCTCGCCCAGGTCGTCGGCAACGACGACAAGCCGCTGTCGGTCGCCGAAGGCGGTGGCATCGCCGCCCACCTGGGTTACCAGTGCACCCCGCTCGACGGCGGCGGCCGCACCTTCGAAACCGTCGCGGCCGAAGCCGACGACGTCGGCGCCGACCCGCTCACCTACTCGGGCACGCGCACCGTCTACACCCTTCGCGACGGCGCGCTGACCACCCGGAAGACCATCCCGATCACGAGCCGTCCGGTGACCGACCCGGTGCTGGGCACCGACGCCGCGAGCTGCGACCAGCCCGGGGCCTGACGGCCCGTGCTCCGACACGGAACTCGCGTGATCGGGAGCCGAACTCACGTGATCGAAGCCGGAACTCACGAGTTCCGCTTTCCATCACGCGAGTTACGTCTTCAATCACGCGAGTTCCGGCCCCTAAGCGACTAAGGAGCGTAGGTCAGACAGTTGGCGGCATGGTCACCCTCGCCCGGTCCCACCCGGACACTCGAAGCGGTGCATTCCAGCGCGGAATTGTGGCGGCAGTCGGACCGGGAGCAGGCGCCCACCTGCGCGGTCACTCGATCGAGTCCGCCCTTGGTATTGAGCGGGACGAACGTTCCGCAATCGGCTGAACCATTGCCGCCGCCCACCGTGATGGCGAAAGCGTGACAGCCGTCGTGGTTGTATGAGCATCCGCTGACCGTGCATTCGTGGACGGCGGGCATTTCGGTGGTGGTCATAACGACTCCTGTACTTCGTGGTGGTGGTGTCGTTCGGTATGACCAGGGTTACACCGGCCCGGTGCGGCGGCAATTCGGGGAAATTCATTCACGTCCGGCGAGCAGCCGGTCCAGCCAGGAATCCCGGGCGGCGAGACACGATCGGGCGACGGCCGTTTCCGGTGCGAGATCGTAAAAGCCGTGGAACGCGCCGCCCCAGACGTGCAATTCCGCCTCTCCCCCGGCCGCCCAGATCGCGCTCGCGTACGCCACGGCCTCGTCGCGGAACACCTCGGCGGCGGCGACGTCGATGAACGTCGGCGGCAGTCCGCCGAGATCCGTCGCGCGGGCCGGGGCGGCATACGGCGAGACGTCGGGGCCGCCTCGCCGGTCGCCGAGGACCATCGTCCACGCCGTCAGGTTGCTCGTCCGGTCCCAGACGCCGACGCCGTCGTACCGGCGCGCGGACCCCGTGTCGTTCCGGTCGTCGATCATCGGGCACTGGAGCAGTTGGCCGCACAGCGCCGGCCCGCCGCGGTCGCGTGCCAGCAGCGTGACCCCGGCGGCGAGGCCACCTCCGCCGCTGCCGCCGAAGATGACCAGCTTGCCAGGGTCGAAGCCCAGCTCGTCCGCGTGCGCGGCCATCCACTCCAGGCCGGCGTAGCAGTCCTCCACCGGCACCGGATCCGGATGTTCGGGCGCGCGGCGGAATTCGACGGTGACCGCGACGGCGTCGTGCTTCATCGCCCATTCGACGAGCGGACCCACCGACGCGAACCGGTCGCCCATCACCATTCCGCCGCCGTGCACGTGGTAGATCCCCGGCCCGCCGGCGCGATGATCCCGGCGCGCGATGACCGAAACGGTGATTTCCGCGCCGCCGTATCCGGGGATCGTGTGATCGGTCCAGGTGACCGGGCGATCGCCGATCTGTTCTTCGATCGTCGGGAACGGCAACGCCCGGTACCGCTCCAGCTGATCCGCCGTCATACCGACCGGCACGTTCCCCTTCAGCGCGGGCAGCACGGCGGCGAGTTCGGGATCGTATGCGGGTTCCACCATCCGCGTGAGCCTAGAGGTCGACGTCCAACCGCGAAGACGCACGCGAAACACAGCAGTGCATCCGCCCGTCCGGCACCCCGATGTCGTCGCGGTGCTCCGGCTCCCCACCGACGACGCGGATCTCGCAACTCCCGCAAACGCCTTCGCGGCACCCGGACGGGATCCGGAACCCAGCATGGTTCAAGGCGTCCAGCAGGGATTCCTCCGCAGCGACCGGCACCGTCCGGCCCGAACGAACGCAGTGCACGTCGAACGGCACATTGGGCGCGAATTCCTTGGCAACCGGCCGAAAGCGTTCGAGGTGCAGGCGGTGCGCGGGGAACGCCGCCTCGGCCGCGTCGAGCATCGACGCGGGGCCGCAGCAGTAGACCAGCGCGTCCGGGCCGAGTCCGGCCGCCAGCGCGGCGAAGTCCGGCCTGCCGTCCGCGTGCAGACGCACCCTGTCGCCGTACGCCGCCTTGAGTTCGGCGGCGAACGGCATGGTCGCTTCGGACCTGCCGACGTACACCAATCTGGCCGAGTCACCCGCCGCCGCGAGCATCGGCAAGAGGGGCGTGATGCCGATCCCGCCCGCGATGAACAGGTACTCCGGGGCGGGCAGCAACGGGAAGTTGTTGCGGGGCAACGAGACATCGAGGGTCCGGCCCGCGCGCAGGAACAGGTGGACGTACTCCGAGCCGCCCCGGCTCAGCCGGTCGTGGCGGACGGCGACCCGGTAACGGCCGCGATCCGCCGGGTCCCCGCACAGGGAATACTGCCGGGTCAGCCAATTCGGCAGGGACAGATCGACATGCGCGCCCGGCTCCCAGGGCGCCAACGGCCCCTCGGCGCCGCGCAGCACGAGCGAGACGACATCCTCGGCGACCGGTTCCACGCGGTCCAGAACGGTCTTCTGTATCAACGGGATCACCTCAGTACAACTGCCGGTAGCCGGTTTCGAGCATGGTCTGCAGCACCGCGGGATCGACGCCGGGACCCATCTGCTCGGCGGCGACCTCGCCGACGGGCGGCAATTCGTCCGCCAGCGCCTGACTCGCGGGATCCCAGAGCCGGGACCGGATCAGCGCGCGGCCGCAGTGGAAGAAGGTCTCCACCACGTCGACGATGATCGCCAAGACCGCCGGTTTGCCTTCGGTGCGCATCCTGGCGAGCACGTCCGGCTCGTCGGTCGGATAGGCGCGACCGTTGACGCGGAAAACCTCCCGCACGCCGGGGACCACGAACATCAGGCCGATCCCGTCGTTCTCCGCGAGATTGCGGAAGGAGTCGGCGAGTTTGTTGCCCGGCCGGTCGGGGATCGCCAGGGTGCGTTCGTCGAGCACCTTCACGAAGCCGGGGTAGTCGCCGCGCGGCGAGCAGTCGGGCAGGCCCGTCGCGTCCGACGTCGCCATCGCCACGAAGGGGGCATGGGCGATGAACCGGTGGCCGTGCCGGTCGATCCGGTCGTGGACCTTGGCCTTGATCATGGCCTCCGGCTCCCCCAACCGGGCACGGACCTCTTCGCGCGACAGCCTGCGCGGACGCGTATCAGTGCTGGTCATGGCACAATTATGAGCAATTGTTCAGCCCGCTCGCTACTCGCTTTCACGCCGCTTCACCGGGAGTGTCATGACGTCGGAGCAACGACGGCTTCAGCCACGTAAACAGCCTCGCCAGGTCCGGGCCGAGCTCACCAGGCAGCGCATCCTCAGCGCGGCTGCTCACGTTTTCGCCGAGTACGGGTACGCCGCGGGGACGACGAACCGGATCGCCGAACGGGCCCGGATCTCGATCGGTTCGCTGTATCAGTACTACCCGAACAAGGACGCGATCCTGGCCGAGTTGCTGACCCGCCACCTCGACGGCGACCGGGCCACCGAGACGCTGCGCCGGTACAGGGAATCACCGGAGCCGCTCGAAACCGTCATCCGGGCTTTCGTGCACACGGTGATCGAGAACCATCTCGACGATCCGCGGCTGCTGCAGATCATGATCGAGCAGGCGCCCCGCTCCGGCGAACTGCTGGAACGCATCACCCGGCTGGAATGGGAGATGATCGGCGATCTGCGGGAACTGCTCCACGGCCACCCCGAAGTCCGCGTGCGGGACAAGGACACCGCGGCCCGGCTCGTCGCGTCGACCGTGGAGCTGACCGTGCACCAGCTCATCGCCTCGCCGGGCTCCATCGACGTCACGCGGCTCGAGAACGAGCTCGTGGCGATGATCACCGGCTACCTCCGCGCCTGATTTCCGGGTGTCGACCAGGCGATGAGCGGGTATCCACCGGTGTGAGCCGACTTGGGGACAGCGTGCGCGACCTCACCGCCCGATGGAGACGACGAGGTGGCGCACTCGCGCTGATCTGGACTTTGATCACCTTCGGGCTGGTCACGATGCTGTGGGTGTCCGGCTTCCGCGCGTGGCCGGTGTACCTGACCACGGTGCCGGGCGCCGTCGTCTCCGTCCTGCTGTGGATCGGTGTCGCGCGCACCCACCGCCGGAGGGCCACCGAGAAGCAGCCGAGCGGTTAAGCTACTTCAACGCGCGCGTGGCCAGCTGGTCGAATTCGCGATCCGGCAGGGTCCTGTTGAGTTCCAGGAGCTGCTCGGCGAGATGGCCGACGGCGTACCGCGTGTCCGGTTTCTCGGCTTCGATGGCGCGGCGGATGGCGTCCACGACCACCGAAGGGTCGGAGCCGTCGCTGAGCCCGGTTTCACCGTGCCGCGCCATGGCTTCCGCCATCTCCCGGTACGCCCCGTGGCCGGAGTTTTCCCGCAGCTGCGCGGAAGTCTGGTCCTCGAACTCGGTCTTGACGATCCCCGGCTGGATGATGACGACGTCGATGCCGAAGGGCTCGACCTCCATCCGGAGCGTGTCGGAGAAGGCTTCGAGCGCGTGCTTCGACGCGTAGTACCAAGCGCCGAACGGCAAGGCGATCTCGCCGCCGATCGACGAGACGTTGACGATCGTGCCGGATCGCGCGCCCCGCATGGCGGGCAAGACGAGCTGAACGAGCCTGGCGGGCGCCAGGAGATTGACTTCGAGCTGGTCGCGCGCGCTGTCGAGCGGTACGTCTTCGACGGCGCCGTGCAGCACGGTGCCCGCGTTGTTGACCAGGACGTCGATCCGTTGCCGCTCTTCGAGAACGGTGCCGACCGCCTGGCGGAGATCGTCCTCGCTCCGGGCGTCCATCTTCAGCACCCGGCCGCCCGCCTCGCGGAGGTCGTCCATCTTCTCCACGCGCCGCGCGGCGCCGTAGACGATGTGCCCGGCGCGCAGGAGTTCCAGCGCGGTGGCGTGGCCGATCCCCGACGAAGCACCGGTGACCAGGCAGACCTTGGCCGTCATCGCGGGTGCACCTCCTGATCTTTTCGGTTACTTCGAAACCGTAGGCTCGTTTTTCCCACTCCTGCAACATAAAACCTAGAATCGATGCAATGACCATGCCACTGAATGCACCGGAGGACGCGTGCCGGGAAACCGCCTGACCCGCGACGAGCGCGGGCAGATCGCGTCGGGGCTGTCGGCGGGGCTCTCCTACGCCGAAATCGCCCGTCGGATGGAACGCCCCAAATCGACCGTGATCCGGGAAGTGTCGCGCAACGGCGGCGCCCACGGCTACCGGCCGGATCAGGCGCAGCAGGCGACGCGATGGCGGGCGCGGCGCCGCAAACCCGGCCCGCCGGCCAGCGTCCCGCGACCCCCGGAAACGCTGCGCGACTTCGAAACCGAATTCGCCGAGACGATGACCGCGACCGGTGTCCCGGCGATGATGGCCAGAGTCCTGGCCTGTCTGTTCACCGCGGACACCGGCGGCGGCACCGCCGCCGAACTGGTCGCCAGGCTGGAGGTCAGCCCCGCGTCGGTGTCCAAGGCCGTCGGCTGGCTCGAACAACGCGGCCTGATCACTCGCGAGCGTGAGGGCAGGCGGCAGCGATACGTCATCGACGACGACTTCGGCTACCGCGCCTGGCAGACGAGTCTCGAAGCGATGACCCAATGGGCTGAAGTCACCCGACGAGGTGCCGCCCTGCTCGACGGCCCGGCAGGTGCCCGGCTGGACGCCACCAGCCGCTTCTTCCGGCATCTGCGCGAGGACATGAGCGAGGCGGCCGAACACTGGCGCCGGACCGGCCCGCGCTGACGGGGCGGGCGACCGAAAGCCGCCCGCCCCGTCCGGAACGCCGTGGCGTCACCCACGCTTGAATTCCTCCCAGGTCACCTTCTTCACCTTGGGGCCGTCGTCCTTGGCGTGGCTCGCCAGGCCGTTGAGGCCCTTGAAGTAGTCACCGGCCTGGGCCTGCGCCTGCGGCGACATGTCGGTGTCGCTGATCGCGATGCCGTGGATGTGCTCGACCCAGTCGCCCTGGCTCGGCGTGCGGTGCCAGGCGGCGAACCCGACCTCGCGCAGCGCCTTCACCGCGGCGGTCTTGTTCGGGAGATTGTTCACCGAGATGTCGACCGCGCCGCCGCCGTCGTGCGTACCGCCCGAAGCGCCCACTCCGCCGGCGTTGTACGAGCCCTGCGTGATGGTGAACTTCACCCCGGCCTTCTTCTCCGCGGCCGCGATCATGTCGGCCGTGCGCTTGTTGACCGTCTTGCCGTCCAGGCTGGTCTTCGAGCCGACGCCGATCGGCGCGGTCACCGTGTAGCGGCCCTTGCCCAGCTCGGTCAGCGAGCCCTTGCCCGGAAGACCGCTCGCGGCGAGGCCGCTGTGCCCGAGCGACTTCTGGTACTTCTGGTACGCGGTCACCGTCGAGGTGCCGAAATGCCCGTCGACCTGCTTCTTGTCGAGCAGGTTCTTCGCGGCCAGCGCCTGCTCGACCACCTTGACGCTCTCCCCGGAGCCCGGCGTGATCGACTGGTCGGCCTTGTACGGATCCCACATGGCCGCCTTGACCACGGCCTCCATGTTGACCGAGGGCGCGGCCACCGCGGGCTGTGCCGCCGTCATCCCCAGCGTGGCCCCGGACAGAGCGGCGAACATCGCGGCGGTTGCCACCTTGCGCATGACTGCTCCTTCACTCGATGGCTGCTCCCTGTGAGCAGCTCGTGACCGACACTGGCCCGGAAGCGGTGTCACCCGGAACCGCCTGTACGCAACGTCTGACGTCAAAAACCGCAGGTTGACAGCGTTTGACAGCGTGCGCGGCGGGCCGATCCCGCTGGTCGGCGCGGCGATCCGGACACTCTTCGCGATATAGTCACCAAGCCGCGAAGAGTGACGAAAAACGTTGTCACGGTGGACACGATCGCGAGGGGGAGCGTGCCGGAACCGCGAACAGGAGAACGGGCGCCGGAGCTCGAAGCGTTCATGGAGGAACTGCGGAAGCTCCGGACGCGAGCCGGGGAGCCGTCCTTCCGGAAGATGGCCGCGAAGTCCGGCGCGGTGTCCCACGCGACCCTGCACCTCACCGTCACCGGCAAGCGGTTGCAGCCGTGGGAGACGGTCCGGGAGTTCGTCCGCGCCTGCGACGGTGACGAAGAGGAATGGCACGCCCGATGGCAGGGTGTCCAGCTCGTGCTCTCCGCGGATCGCGAACCGGATCCCGCGCCGCGGTCACGGTCCAAACTCCTCCTCGTGACGCTCGCCCTCATCGCCGTCGCCGCGATCGCCGCCGTCGTGGTCGTCCTGCTGCCGGACGCGCAGGAGCCGTCCGTGCCGCCCCATCCCGGCGACGCCAGCAAGTTCGTCGCCGACGTCACCATCCCCGACGACACCGTGGTCAAACCGGGCAGCCAGTTCGTGAAGGTGTGGGAACTCAAGAACACCGGCACCGTCGAATGGCGGAAGCGGTATCTGCGCCGCACCGACCTTCCGGTCGCGCCCGGCGCCTGCCGCACCCCGGACCGGATCCCGGTCAACGACACCGCCCCGCAGGGGAACGTGCAGGTGACGGTCACCGTGAGCGCCCCGCCGACCGCGCCCGCCGACTGCAAGGTCTTCTGGAAGATGGTCGACGAGGAGAACCGGGAACTCTTCCCGGCCAGCAGGCCGATCTACTTCTCGGTGCTCGTGCGCGCCTGAGCCGTTTTCGCGTGCCCCAATTCCCGGCGTGTTCGCCTCCCAATCACGCGAGTTCGCCGTTCAATCACGTGAGTTCCGCCTCTGATCACGCGTGAGACGCGCCTGAGCCCGGGGAAAACACCTCGTTCGGCCGGAAAAGTGCGCTAGCCGCCGCTTTCCGGGCTCCCTACGCTGAATTCCGCGCACGAGAACCACAAACGGCCTCGGGAGACTCCAGTGAGAGCAACGAGAATCGTGTTCTGCGCCCTGTTCGCCCTCGGCGCCGCCTGCCTTTCCCCCGCGGCGTCGGCGGCACAAAACGCGTTCACCCTGTCCAGCACCGCGTTCGCCAACGGCGGCCTCATGCCCAAGGTGCACGAGTGCACCAGCGGCGGCGGGAACGATCCGGCCAAGAAGAACGAGTCGCCACCGCTGGCCTGGTCGGGCGCTCCCGCCGCGGCGAAGAGCTACGCGATCGTCATGCGCGACCTCGACAACGCCAACCTCATCCACTGGGTCATCTACGACATCCCGGTGGCCACGGCCTCGCTCCCCCAGAACGTCCAGCACGTCTACCGGCCGCCGGTTCCCGCCGGCTCCAGGCAGGTCTACTACCGCGGCAGCGCCAGCCTCTACGGCTACCAGGGCCCGTGCTCGCCCTCGACCGTGAACACCTACGAGTTCGTCGTGCACGCCCTCGACCGGGCGTCGCTCACCGGCCTGAACTCCGGTTCGTCGACACAGGCCGCCGCCAGGGCGATCACCGCGGCTTCGATCGGTTCGGCGAGGATCACCGGCGAGTCGTAAGTCCCCTGGTCACCCGTGGCAAAATCGGCCCAATGCGGATCGGGATGCTGGGGCCCTTCGAGGTGCACACGGACGACGGCGGGCTCGCCGACGTGCCGGGCGCACGGCTACGCGGGCTGTTGATCGCCCTCGCGCTCGAGCCGGGCCGGGTGGTCCCGAAAGCGTCGCTCGTGGACTGGATCTGGGGCGAGCAGCCCCCGGCCGACGCGACGAACGCCTTGCAGCGCTTGGTTTCCCGGCTGCGGAAGGTGCTACCGGACGGCGTCGTCGAGGGACAGACCGACGGCTACCGGCTGAAGGTGGCGCCCGAAGACGTCGACGCCGTGCGCTTCGAGCGGCTCATCGAGCAGGCTCGCGGCGACGAGGAGCCGCGGCGGCTGCGCGAGGCGCTCGGACTCTGGCGCGGGGCGGCCATGCAGGACGTCGGCCTGCAGGACAGCGGCGCGTTCGACGCCGCCGTCACCCGGCTCGAAGGGCTTCGCCTGACGGCGTTGGAGGACCGGTTCGACGCGGAACTCGACCTCGGGCACGGCGCGAACCTGGTCACCGAGCTGACCGATCTGGTGGCCGCGCACCCGCTGCGCGAGCGGCTCGTCGCCGCGCTGCTGCGGGCCCTCGCGGCGACCGGCCGCGACACCGAGGCGCTGCTCGTCTACCAGCGCACGAGGGAAGCACTGGCCGACGCGCTCGGCGTCGACCCCTCGCCGGAGCTGTCCGCGGTGCACGTCCAACTGCTGCGAGGCGAGCTGGGACGACGCGAGGAGAACCGCAAGACCAACGTGCGCGCCGAGCTGACCAGCTTCGTCGGCAAGGAAGACGACGTCGCCAAGGTCCGCGAACTCGTCGCCGAGCACCGGCTCACCACCCTGATCGGGCCCGGCGGTTCGGGAAAGACCAGGCTGGCCACGGAAACCGCGCGTACCGTGCTCGGCGACCTGCCGGACGGGGCGTGGCTGGTCGAGCTCGCGGCCATCGGCCCCAACGATGACGTCGCTCAGGCGACGCTCGCGGCGCTCGGCCTCCGCGATGCGCTGCTCGGCGACTCTTCGAACGCCGAACCCGCCGAACGGGTCGTCGCCGCGATCCGCGACCGGGAAGTCCTGCTGATCCTGGACAACTGCGAGCACGTGATCGAGGCGGCCGCGGCCTTCGCCCATCGGGTGCTCGGGGAATGCCGCCGTCTCCGGATACTGGCGACGAGCCGGGAGCCGCTCGGCATCACCGGCGAGACGTTGTGGCATGTCGTGCCGCTGGCCGTCCCGGACCGGCACGCCGCCCCCGGCGAGATCGAAGCCTCGCCCGCCGTCCGGTTGCTGCGGGACCGGGCGAGCGCGGTGCGCAAGGATTTCGTGGCCGACAAGACCACTCTCGCCACGATGGCGCGCGTGTGCCGGATCCTGGACGGGATGCCGCTGGCGATCGAACTGGCCGCGGCCAGGCTGCGCACGATGTCCGTCGAGCAGCTCGCGAACCGGCTCGACGATCGGTTCCGCCTGCTCACCGGCGGCAGCCGGACCGCGCTGCCCCGGCACCGGACGTTGCGCGCCATGGTCGACTGGAGCTGGGAGCTGCTGTCCGACGCCGAACGGACGGTCCTGTGCCGTCTCTCGGTGTTCTCGGGCGGGGCGAGCCTGGAAGCGGCCGAGCGGGTCTGCGTCAGCGAGGCCGTCGAGGAGTACGAGGTCCTCGAACTGCTCACCGCGCTGACCGAGAAATCGCTGCTGGTCTCCGCGGGCGACGAGGCTCCGCGCTACCGGATGCTCGGCACGATCAAGGAGTACGCCGCGCGACGGCTCGCCGAGGCGGACGGAACGCTGCTGGCGCGCCACGCGCATCTCGCGTATTTCACCGGCCTCGCCGAGACCGCGGAGCCGATGCTCCGCCAGGCCGAGCAGCTGGAATGGCTCGCCAAGCTCAACGCCGAGCACGACAACATCACCGCCGCGATGCGCGGCGCCCTCACGGCGGGCGAAGCGCCGGAAGCGATGCGGCTCGCGGCGGCCTGTGGCTGGTACTGGTGGCTCAGCGGGCATCGCACGGAAGGCATGGAGCTGGTCAGCGCGGCCGTCAAAACGCCGGGCGAGGTGCCGGAAGAGATCGCGGCCGTCGTGTACGGGCTCGTCTCGCTCTTCGTGAGTTCCGGTTTCGCCGACGAGCACACCGCGGCGAAGTGGATCCACGAGTCGTACCGGCTGGGCACGCGCACCGAGAAGAAGCATCCGCTGCTGGGCCTCGTCGTCCCGCTGGAACGCATGCTGGCCGGGGACGAGGCGCTGTCCGCGTGGGAACCGGTGCTGTCGGACGAAAACCCTTGGGTCCGCGCGCTGGGCAGGCTGCACCTCGGCAAGATGCGGGCCTCGCTCGGCCATCCCGGCCGGGAGGCGGACGAATATCTCGAGGGGGCGCTCAGCGAGTTCCGGGCCATCGGGGAACGGTTCGGGATCTCGTTCGCCCTGACCGAACTGGCGGACCGGCTCGCCACGCGCGGCGAGTTCGCCACCGCGTGCGAGTACTACGAACAGGCGGTCACGGTGGTGACCGAGGTCGGTTCCGTCGAGGACCTGATCCGGCTGCGGTCGCGACAGGCACAGCTGTTCTGGCTGATGGGCGACGAGGAGGCCAGCGCCGCCGCCGCGGCCGATGCGGAACGGCGCGCCGAGCGGGTCACCTGGCCGGGCGCCCTGGGCATGTTCGCCCTCTCGCAGGCTGAACTCCTCCACTGGCGTGGCGAAACCGAGGAAGCGGCGAAGCAGCTCGACTTCGCGACGACCGTGATGGGCGACGAAGCGGGATTGGGACACGTCCGTGCCATCACCCACGACCTTCGCGCCTACTTCACCGACGATCTCGGCCGGTCCCGTGAACACCGGGAATCGGCCTATCAGGCGGCACGTGAAGTGCAGTACCAGCCCTTGATCGCCCACGTGCTCGTCGGGATCGCGGATCTGGCCCTGCGCCAAGACGATGCCGAGCAGGCCGCGCGGCTGCTCGGGGCGGCCGACGAACTGCGCGGGCTGCCGGACCGGTCCCGGCCGGACGTGACCCGCATCGAGGAGACAGTGCTGCGCCGCCTCGGCGAAGCGAAGTTCGCGGAGGCGGCGCGAGAAGGCGCTGCGGCGGACTGGAAACAGCTGGCCGAGGTCACGCTCGCTTCTTGAACGTCGAGGACGCCCACAGGTATCCGGCGAGCGCGATCCCGGCGCACCAGCCGAGGGCCGGGAGCACGTCGCCCGCGGCGGGTGCCCCGTTGAGAAGCCCGCGCAGGGTCTCGATGATCGGCGTGAAGGGCTGGTACTGGGCGAACTCTCGGAGCCCCGGTCCCATCTTCTCGGCGGGCACGATCGCGCTGCTGAAGAACGGCAGCATGACCAGCGGCACCGAGGCCATCCCCGCGGTTTCCGGGGATTTCGCCGCCAGTCCCAGCGCGACCGTGAGCCAGGCCGCCGCGAAACCGAGCAGGACGACGATGCCGACCACGCCGAGCCAGTCGAGGAAACCGGCCGCCGGCGAGAAGCCGAGCAGGAAGGCCACCCCGGTGAGCGCCGCGATGGCGACCAGGTTGGTCAGCACGCTGGCGATGACGTGCCCGGTAAGCACGGCGCCGCGGGAGACGTCCATGACCTTGAACCGGTTGATGATGCCCTTGGTCATGTCGGAGTTCACCGCGGTCGCGGTGGCCCCGAGGCCGTAGCAGACGGCCAGCAGCATCAAACCCGGTGTCGCGTAGTCGATGTAGTCGACGCCGACGCTGAACGCGTCCCCGAAGACGTAGACGAACATCAGCATCATCACCACCGGCATCAGGATCGCGTTGAACACCGAGGTCGGGTTGCGGACGAGGTGCTTGAAGTTACGGCGCAACATCACCGTCGAGGGGGAGTTCATCGGGCTGCCTCCGTGTCGTGGCCGGTCAGGGCGAGGAAAACGTCATCGAGATCAGGGGTGTGGACGGAGAACTCCTCGGCGGCGATCGAGTACTCGTCGAGCCGGTCGAGCAGCGAGCGCAGGGATTTCGTCCCGGCGTCGCTGGGGATCCGCAGGTCGAGTTCCTCGTCGTCGCGGGTGGCTCCGGGGAAGATCCGGGCCGCCGCGTCGAGTTCGGCGACGGTGGTGAAGTGGAGCCGGACGTGCGTGCCGGGCATCCGGCGCTTGAGCTCGGCGGGCGTGCCCTGTGCGACCAGGCGGCCCTGGTCGAGGACCGCGATCCGGTCGGCGAGCTGGTCGGCTTCCTCGAGGTACTGGGTGGTGAGGAAGACGGTCACGCCGCCCGCCACCAGCTCGCGGATGATCGACCACATCGTGCGACGGCTGCGCGGGTCCAGGCCCGTGGTGGGCTCGTCGAGGAAGATGATCCGCGGATCGCCGACGAGCGTCATCGCCAGATCCAGCTTCCGGCGCATACCGCCGGAGTAGGTCGACGCCGGCTTGCGCGCCGATTCCACCAGGTCGAAGCGTTCCAGCAGCTCGGACACGACGTTCTTGCCCGCTTTCCCGCGGCTCAGGTCCACCATCAGCTGGAGGTTTTCCTGGCCGGTCAGCAGCTCGTCGACCGCCGCGAACTGGCCGGTGACGCCGATCGCGGCACGCACCGCCTTGGCCTCGGTCACCAGGTCGTGGCCCGCGACCTTCGCGGTGCCGCCGTCGGCCTTCATCAGGGTGGTCAGCAGGTTCACCGTCGTGGTCTTCCCCGCCCCGTTCGGGCCGAGCAGGGAGAAGATGGTGCCCGCCTGGACTTCGAGGTCTATGCCGTCGAGCACGACCTTGTCGCCGAAGGTCTTGCGCAGTCCGGAGACCGCGATCGCTGTGTCGTTCATGGGCACCACTTTGGAAGGCCGCGCTGACACGGCCCCGCCACGGCGCTGACACGGGTGGTGTCAGCGCCGTGTCAGCCGGATGTCAGGCCTCGCGGGGAGAGTGGCCGTCACAACCACCACGAAAGGCGAAGCGATGACTCAGACGGTTCCCGTCCCGCAGGGCCTCCCGATGGAGCGCGACGCGGGGCCCTTCGACCCGCCCCGCGAGATCACCCGGCTGCGTGAGGCCCGCCCGGTGAGTCCCATGGTCTTCCCCGACGGTCACGAGGGCTGGCTCGTCACCGGCTACGACGAGGTCCGGCAGATGATGGCCGACACCCGCTTCAGCTCGCGCCAGGACATCGGCATCCTGCACGTGCCGTACGAGACGGGGATGCCCGCCCCGACCGAACCGTCGCCGCCGATGCCGGGCATGTTCGTCGCGATGGACCCGCCGGACCACGGCCGGCTGCGGAAGCGGCTGACCGGCGCCTTCACCGTGAAGCGGATGAAGCAGCTCGAAGAGCACATAGTCGAGATCACTGAACGGCAGCTGGACGCGATGGCGAACCTGACTCCGCCGATCGACCTGGTCAAGGAGTTCGCGCTGCCGGTGCCGTCGCTGGTGATCTGCGAGCTGCTCGGCGTCCCCTACGCGGACCGCGAGAGCTTCCAGGCCAACTCCGCGCAGCTCATGGTCAGGGACCAGACGCTGGAGGAGAAGATGGCCGCGTTCATCGGGATGAACACCTTCCTCACCGAACTGGTCACCCGCAAACGCGAGACGCCCGGCGACGACATCCTGTCCGACCTCGGCCGCCACGAAGACCTCACCATCGAGGAGCTGGCGGGCGCCGCGTTCCTGCTGCTGCTCGCCGGACACGAGACCACCGCGAACATGCTGGCGCTAGGCACCTTCGCGCTCCTGGAGCACCCTGAGCAGCTGGCCGAACTGCGGGCCGACGCGGAGTTGCTCCCCGGCGCCGTCGAAGAACTGCTTCGCTACCTGTCCGTCGCCGACATCTTCTTCCGCTACGCCACGGAGGATCTGGAGCTCGGCGGCGAAACGATCCCCGCGGGGTCGACGGTCATCATCTCGCTGCTGGCCGCCAACCGTGATCCGCGGCGGTTCGAAAACCCCGACGCCTTGGACCTGCACCGCAACGCCCGCGGTCTGTTGTCGTTCGGGCACGGCATCCACCAGTGCCTCGGACAGCAGCTGGCGCGGATCGAGATGCGCGCGGGTTTCGAGGGACTGCTGCGCCGTTTCCCGACGCTCGCGCTCGCCGTGCCCGCCGAGGAGGTCAAACTCAAGACCGACATGAACATCTATGGCGTCCACGAGCTTCCGGTCACCTGGACTGCATAGGCCACTGTCGCGCTCGCTCGCCCAAGTACGTGAAGGCCCCCTTCACTCGGCTAAGCCGAGGGAAGGAGGCCTTCACGCGCGGTCGCGGTGACTTGCCGGGACTGGTGGTGTTGCAGAGCCGCGGGTGGCGATCGTGATGTCCGTGAAGGCTTCCTTCGCTACCTTCAAGGTAGGCAAGGAGCCCTTCACGGAACACGCGATCAACCGCGGTTGTCTAAGTACCCGTATTCATTCCCTTCCCCCGATTGTCACCGTTCACAATCCGCCCCGCCGCGAGACCCGCGCCGCCGTCACCCGGCCGGCGCTGGCCGGATCAGCCCACGGAGCAAGAACTGCGCGAGCTGCTGCGGGTGGAACTCGCCGAGGTCCTCGGCCACCACGATCCGGGCACGATCCCCGTGGACAAGCAGTTCACCGAACTCGGGCTCGATTCCCTGGCCGTCATCGACCTGCGGACGCGGCTCCGGGAGTTGACCGGCGTCGAACTCCCCGCCTGTTCGACCATCCGACCGTCACGGAGCTCACCGGGCACCTGCGCGAATGGTCGCGTTGAGCGCGGAGAGCAACTCGACGAGCAGCGACGCGGTGAAGTCGTCGGTCAGCGTGCCTTCATTGTCGAAGCGCTCGTGACTGCGGAACACGGTCACTTCGGGTTTGACGACGACATCGGAGCCGATCGAAGCGAGGATCTGCCGCAACGACTGCTGGGCGCGAACCGAACCGAAGGCGCCCGGCGAGGCACCGGCGATCGCGATCGGTTTACCGGGGAGCGGCGACTCGGCGATCGGCGTGCTCGCCCAGTCGATGGCGTTCTTCAGCGCCGCGGGCAGGGACGCGTTGTGCTCGGGCGTCGCGATCAGGAGGCCGTCCGCCTCGGCGACGCGGCGCCGGAGATCCGCCACCGGTTCCGGTGGGGAGGCGGTGTCGAGGTCCTGGCGGTAGAGCGGCAGTTCGCCGAGTCCCGGGTACAGTTCGATGTCCATCCCACCGGGGTTCACCTTCCTGGCCGCGTGCAGCAGGGCGGTGTTGTGCGAGCCGTCGCGCAGACTGCCGGAAATCGCGAGGATCTTCAGTTCGGTCATGTCGGTTCCTCCGTCAGTTCTTGGGCCGGGCGAGGGTCTGGCTGAGCGTCAACGCGGTGAGCGCGACGGCGAATCCGGTGAGCTGCCAGCCGGTGAGGGTCTGGCCCAGCACCAGGAATCCCGCGGCGGTGGCGACCAGGGGATTCGTCAGCGTCAGCAGGGAGACCGACGCCGGGGCGAGCCGGTCGATGCCGCGGAACCACAGCGGATAGGCCAGCGCGGTGGTGACGATGCCGATGTAGCCGTAACCGATCAGGTTCGCCGTCGTCAGCGAGCTCGGAAGCCCTTCGAACAGGAGCGTCGCCGGGGCGAGGACGATGCCGCCGAGGGTCAGCTGCCAGCCGGTCATCGCCAGCGGATGCCCAGGGCGGCCCCATTTCTTGGTCAGAATCAGGGAAACGGCCATGAGTCCGACGGCGGTGAGCATGGCGGCGAGCCCGAGCGGGTCGAGCCGGGCTTCCGACGAAAGGGTCAGCAGCGCGACCCCACCGGCGCCGGCGATCGCGGCGAGCAGGATCGGCGCCGGGGTCCGGACGCGGAGCATCGGGAGCGCGAGCAGCGCCACGAGCAGGGGTTGCAGGGCGCCGAGGGTCGCGGCGACCCCGCCGGGGAGGCGGTACGCGGCGAAGAAGATCAACGGCAGGAAGGCGCCGAAGTTGAGCATCCCGAGCACCGTCGTCTTCCACCACCACGACCCGTGCGGGAGCCGCCGGGTCAGTGCCAGCAGGAGCAGCCCGGCCGGGAGCGCCCGCAACGCGGCGGCCAATAGCGGCCGGTCCGGGGGCAACAGGGTCGCGGTGACGACGTAGACGGTGCCCCAGCTGGCCGGGGCCAGCGCGGCGAGCCCGGCGTCACGCAGCGTCGGTTTCGCGGCCGCCGGTTCCGCCGGGACGACGGGCCGCTCGGCGATGATCGCCATGATGTCTCCTCACTGATAATCTCAACGTTGAGATAACACCAGCGACTTCTGTCAATGTCAAGTCTCTTAATGTTGAGACGATTGGAGGACGTCATGGCCGACGCGGTGGACGCGGTGATCGCGCTTTGGCGACACGAGCGGCCGGACCTCGAAGACAAGCTCTGGCCCGCCGAGGTGATCGGGCGCGTTCAGCGGCTTTCGCGGATCCTCGACCGGAAGCTCAAGGAGTTCAACGCCAAGCACGACCTGGAGTCGTGGGAGTTCGACGTGCTCACCACGCTCCGCCGCTCCGGGGAAGCCGACGGCCTGACGCCCGGCGCGCTGCTCAAGGCCGCGATGGTCACGTCCGGGGCGATCACGAACCGCATCGACCGTATGGAGACCAAGGGCCTGGTCGAGCGGGTACGCGACCGCGACGACCGGCGCTCGGTCAAGATCCGGCTGACCGGCAAGGGACGTCAGGTCGTGGACGAGGTCTTCGTCCTCCACCTGGAGAACGAAGCCGACCTCCTGCCCGACCTGAAACCGGCGCAGTGGGCCGAACTGATCGGCGGCCTGCGGCTGCTGCTCGAACACTTCGGCGACACGTCACTGGAGTGACCCCGGCGCGGCGGCCGCTCAGTGTGGATCGGACAGGATCCCGTTCACGTAGGTCCCCGGACGCGTCGCGGCATCCTGGCGCAGCACGGGAAGATCCGGCGGCCAGTTCGCGGTGAGCGGCTGGGTCTGCCCCGGCGGGATGGTCGTCACCCGCGTCGGCGTCCACGTGGCCGAGTCGTCGGTGGGCTTCAGGATCGTGATGGTCGCGGTCGCGGTGGATCCCGCCGGAACATCGTTGTACTTCACGCCGTTGTCGATCCGGGGCAGGTGGTAGACCGGGCCGTTCGGGTCCTCGGGACCGTTCAGGTCGACGCCGGGAACGCCGTACAGCGCGCACGTCCGCGACGAAGTGTTCTTGTAGGTCAACGGCACGTCGACCTGCCCCGGCGAATTCGAGCTCGGCTTGGGCGAACCGAGCGCGAGCGAAAGATCCGTGGTGGCACAACGGGGATTGCCGCCCGAGCCGGCCTGTTTCCCGGTGGTGGCGGTCGGCGCGGCGGAGGTCTCGACACCGCCACCACCGACGGGCGCGGAGGTTCGCGGGGCGGCGGCGGGGGCCCCTGGGTTGCTGCAGGCGACGACGGCGAGCACACCGGCGCAGGCCGCGATTCCCTTCGCGAGCCGTGCGATGTTCGGTCGGATCTTGCGGTGGCTCATCATCTTCTCCCCGGTCGTCCCCGCGGTGGATCACTCACCGGGCAAGATGCCCGACAGGGCGGGAAAGATGCGTCACGATGACACTGCTCTCACAAAAGCAACCTCAGCGTCCGTCACGCATCTTTCCCTTTGGGACAAGGGGTTCTGCCCGTTCGGGTCAAATCCAGCCGAGCGGGGTGACCTCGGCCGCCGACGTCCACGGCCCGCGTCCGCCCGCCTCGGTGAGGGCACGGAACCGTACATAACGCGCCCGGGTGGGCCAGAACCGCAGGGTCTTACGGGCGGCGTCGTCCGCGAAAGTACCCGCGGCGACGGGACTTCCCCAGGCCGAGCCGTCCGTGCTCAGGTGGACTTCGTAGCCACCGACGCGCCCGTGGTCGGAGCCGTCCTGACGCGGCAAGTAGGCCAAGCCCGTGACCGTGCGGGCGGCACCCAGATCGAGCTGCAGTTCGTGCGGCAGCGGGTCTTCCCCGCCGGACCACTTGGTGTGCCAATGAGTGGCGGGATTCCCGTCGACGGCGTTCGCGGCGGCGCCGTTCTCCCCCACCGTCTCCTGGCTGTCGGCCGAACGGACCGTGGCCGTGAGCGGCCCGGAGCCCATCACGGGGTCGCTGATGGTTTCGACGCCCGTCTCGACGTGCCCCGCGAAGCGGCGAAGGAAGCCGTCCGGTCCCTGAACGGTCAGGTCGTACCAGCCACCCATGCCGCCTTCGGTGCTGAACCAGTCCTCGACCGTCGCGCCCTGGGCGACCGTGTACGTCCACGGTCCACCGCCCCGGTTGCCGGTCCGCACGGTCAGCTCGCAAGCGGCGCCGGCGTTGGTCATCTTCAGGTACACGACGCCGGAACCGGGCCGCAGCACGACTTCCGGATTCGGTTTGCCGCCGGTGGTCGCGGTGATCCGGTTGCCCGCGAACCGGCGCAGGAAACCGTTGGGGCCGTGCGTGGTGAGGTCGTACGCGCCGTCCGGCGAACCGGCCTGCCAATAATCGGAAAGCGTCGCGCTCCCGCCTACGGTGTAGCGCCACGGCCCGTCGGTCCGGTACGCGTTGGCGTACACGTAAAAGTGCGCGCCCGCCGTTCCGGTGTTGGCGAAGTCGATCCAGAATCGTTCGGCGGTCACCCGTCCCGAAGCCGTCAGCTGATACGGCAAGGGACGCGCGGTCCGCACGCCGGTCTCCGCGACGGGAAGCTTCTGCACGGACGGCGGCTGCGGCTGGGTGTTCCACGGTCCACTCGTCGGCACCGGTTTGGTCAGCGCCGGATAGGTCGCGCTCGGCGACGTCGTGTCCAGCGCCGAAGTCAGGTCACCGCAGACGGTGCGCCGCCACGGCGAGATGTTCGGCTCGGCGACGCCGCTCCATTGTTCGAGGAAGCGCAAGACGGAAGTGTGGTCGAAGACCTCCGAACACACCTTCCCGCCTCGGCTCCACGGCGAGATCACGAACATGGGCACCCGTATGCCCAGCCCGATCGGCTCACCGGAGACGAATTCGTCGGTCGTGGCGACGGAACTCTTGCCCTCGTCGTCGGAAGCCGGCGGCGCGGGCGGCGGCATGTGATCGAAGAAGCCGCCGTCCTCGTCGTAGGTCAGCAGGAACAAGGTCTTGTTCCACACCTCGGGTTTGGACGCGATCGTGTCGAGGATCGACTTCACCAGATCGGCCCCGGTGTTCGGGCCCCACGCGGGATGCTCGGTCTGGGATTCCGGTGCGACGATCCACGACACCGACGGCAACCTGCCCGCGTCGACATCGCCTTTGAAGGCACTCAACAATTGCTTCGGCGCGACCCGGGCCAGCCCGCGGTCGTACATCGCGCGTTCGGACGCGGTCAGGGTCGCCACACCGGCCGCCAATCCGTCGAGCAGCCGGGTGCGCTCGGCGGCCGAAGCCGAATCGAGGGCGTAGTAGAAGTACTCCAGCTTCGGAAAGGCTTTGCCCGCGGAGTCCTTCACCTTCGACAGCGCCTTGGTGCCCACGGCGAGGAAACTGCTGAAATAGTCCAGCGAGTTGTCGCCGTAATTGTCCCATTCCTGATAGACGCGCCAGCTACGGCCGGCGGCCTGCAGACGCTCGGCGTAGGTCTTCCAGGTGTAGCCGGTGTGCCCGGGGTTCTGCCAGGCGGCGTTGCCGATCGCCCGGGTCGTCCCGTCCGGCTCGTAGCCGAGTTTGCCGGTGAACAGGTACATCCGATTCGGGTTCGTGGGCCCCATTTCCGAGCAGTGGTAGGCATCGCAGACGGTGAACGCGTCGGCCAGTTCGTGGTAGAACCGCAGCGCGGAACGGGTGTGATAGGTCAGCGACCGGACCCCCTTGGCCGCGCGCCACGCGTCGTGACGGCCCTTGTTCCACGCCCGGTGCCCGCCCGACCAGCTGTGGTCGACGTCGGCCATGAACTGATCGTCGATCGCGTACGGGAGCAGGGTGCCCGTGCCGTCGGGTTGCTGGAAGACCGACGCTCCCGACGGTAGTTTGATCGCGGCCGGATCGTTGAAACCCCGGACGCCGCGCAACGTCCCGAGATAATGGTCGAACGACCGGTTCTCCTGCATGAACACCACGACGTGCTCGATGACGTCGAGCCCGCCAGTCGGCGCTTCGGCGGCGAGTGCCTGCCGGACGCTCGCCGGGAGCAAGGTGAAGGCGGAAGCCGCACCAGCGGCCTTCAGCAGGGTACGACGGCGCACGAAGCCCTCCAGGAATTGCGTTGAACCCGTTCGATCATGTTCGAAACTGCACCTTTGACGCGGCTATCGAGCAGATAGAAACATAGGTGCCTGATCGGTTCAAGGGTTCGGCCCCGGGGCTGCATGATCGGAGCAAGATGACGCGACTTTCGGATGGTCACGACCTCGTGAGTGTTCTGTACCTCCTTGTCCCAAGTCCGTGAAGGCGTGACTCGCGTGATCAGGGACGTGACTCGCGTGATTGGAGGCCGCACTCGGGTGTTCCGCCTTCAATCACGTGAGTTCCGGCTTCAATCACGCGAGTGCGGTCTCGCGAGGGGAACCGCGGTGGGGGCCGCCCCCCTTGAGCGTCCCCCACCGCGGTTCATCCGGCCGGGAACCGGCCGGACGTCATCTCCTGTCGTCGTCAGGCCGCCCGGACAAGGCCGCCAAGGAGAGCACCATGACGACCGGCCAGATCACGGCCACCAACGCGGCGCCGCCGAAGGTGATCGCCGTGACCGAGACCGCCGTCGCGATCAGCCCACCGACGGGTGACACGTAACAAAGGCCCAACGGCCCCAAGAAGAGCGCCCACAGCAACGCGGCCTTCGCCGATTTGGCGGGCGGACGGGGCACCGGATACCGCCCCGGCCCGACGACCTCGTGGTCGTCACCCTGATACCACCCGCCGGACATCAGCGGCGGATGCGGCGCGAAGAACGCCGGTCTTCGGCCGAACGCCTTGGGCGTCCGCGGGTTCTGCCCCACCGGCAGATGGCGGTGATCCTTCGGCCGTCCCATGACACTTTCCGCACTGTGCATGACACCCTCCCCCGTCGCCGGCCCGAGGCCTGGTGAAGTCACCCCGTGCCTGGCACAATTACCGGTCGCGGTTCGAAACTTCCGGGTCGTTCTGCCCACTGACCATGCTGACGAGTCGGGGGAGTGGCTGATGCGTCAAATGGAACACAGCACCGATCCGGTTCCCGGGGAACCGGAGGGCCAGGATGACCGGTTCCTCCGCGGCTGAAAACGGGAGTCTGGGCACCTGGCGGCGGCTGACACCGGCGGAGCAGTCCGCCCTCCGGCGCGCCGGCCACGTGAAAGTGTGGCGACCCGGCCAGATCCTCGCCCTCCAGGGCAGTCCGCCCACGAGCATGTTCGTCGTCCTGCACGGTTGGGTGAAGATCAGCGCCACCAACTATCGCGGCGAGGACGCCCCGCTCGCCGCCCGCGGTCCCGCGGAAATCGTCGGCGAACTGGCCCCGATCAGCGGACTCCCCCGTTCCGCGACGATGTCGGCGATCGACGAGGTGCACACGCTCGTCGTACCGAGGGACAAATTCCTCGGCGTATTACGCGAGCAACCGCGTATCGCCGAGGAGATCTTCCGGACCGCGGCGATCCGGCTGCAACAATCCGACCGGCTGCGTCTCGAATCCGGCGGCCCGGATTTCCCGCAACGCCTCGCCGCCGTTCTCCTGGAACTCGCGCTGCAGCACGCCGTCGACTGGACGGCCGGGAAACAGGTCGATCTCCGCTTCAACCAAGGGGAATTGGCGGGCTTCGCGCGGGTCTCGCGCAGCACCCTGATCCGGGGCCTCGACGAACTCCGGCGCCTGGGTGTGGTGCGCACCGCACGTCAGCGCGTCACCATCACCAGCCCTCGCGCACTACGGGAATTGGCGGCCGGTCGGCCACCACCCGCCGTCGAGGCCTGATCCGGCACGAAATCTCGGCTATCCCCTGATTTCGCTTGAACCTTGGCACGGCTGGGCTCCCGCTTTCCGCCGCGCGAGGCCACGGCCACCGGCGTCGAGGAGGTCGCCTTCTGGATCGGACAATGCGTACCGCGTCGACTCACATCAGGATCGGATCGATGTCGCAGTTGGCACGGGTACCTCGACCGGCCGCCTGCGTGCCGAGGTGCGACTCGCCCAAGATCCGGCGGTAGCGCGCCAGAACCAGGTCACGGAACGGTGCAGCCTCCTCCGCCCGGCCGAGCGCGGCCAGATCCAGCCCGAGGTTGAACGACGCGGCCAGGACCGTGGGGTGATCCTCCCCGAGCACCTGCGTGCCACGCTCGATCGCGTCTCGCCCCAAGTCGACCGCCCGGTCGAGCTCCCCCACCGCCGCCAGGTCACTCGCCAGGTTGATCGTGGCGACGACGGCATTGGGGTGGTCAGGGCCGATGGTCGCACGGAACTGCTCGAGGGCCCGCTCGTCGAGAACGCGGGCGGCTGCGGGGTCACCCATCAGCCGCAAGGTCAGTGCAAGGTCGACGTTGGCCGCGAGGGTGTGCGGATGATGCTCGCCGAGACCGCCGCGGTACCGCTCGAAGGTGTTCTCACCGAGCTTCTTCGCCGCGGTCAGATCACCCGAGAGGCGAAGATCGATCGAATGAGCGAGAGCCGTGGCCATCGTCGTGCCATGGTCGTCGCCATAGGCGAGCCGGAACCTCTTGAGGGCCTCCGCAGACAAGCCGAGCGCTCCGAGATGGTCTCCGTCCTTCCGCCTGGTCACCGAAAGCAGGAACGAGTTGACGGTCGCGCCCAGCTGATCCTCTCCGAAGCGGGCAATGAAGTTCTCCGTGAGCCGCTCCTGCTGAAACCGGGCTTGGGCGTATTCGCCCGACTCGCGCAGGTCCACGTTCCTCGCGCTTTCTGCGCTGAAGGTACGGACGTGATCGCGGCCGA
This sequence comes from Amycolatopsis sp. w19, assembly GCF_051373225.1. Lineage (NCBI taxonomy): Bacteria > Bacillati > Actinomycetota > Actinomycetes > Pseudonocardiales > Pseudonocardiaceae > Amycolatopsis > Amycolatopsis sp. w19. Next base: position 284,731 of record NZ_JBPQFM010000006.1, read on the forward strand.
GGACCTCGATCCTCCGCCGGAGCGTGTCCTGATCCAGGTCCAAGGCCTCCCGGTAGGCGCCGGCCAACCGCAGGCTGATCGCATGCTGGTATGCGGCGTAGAGCGTCTCCGGGTCGTCATCACCGAACATCCGCTTGGCCTTGCGATGGATCTCTTCGCTCAGTCTGGTCGCTCCGGCGAAATCGCCCTGCGCCCGGAGATCGATCGTGATGTTCCGTTGAAGCGCGAGGGTCTCCTCGTTCGTTTCACCGGATGCCTGCAGGAGCAGCTCGAGAGTGCGCTGGTTGAGTTCTGCGGCTTTGTCGTACCGGCCGACCGCCCACAGGTAAAGCCCGAGCCGCGACGAGACTTCGAGTGTCTGAGGATGTGTGGGGCCGAGGATGTCGGTGAATCGCTTGTGCGCTTCGACGCCGAGCCGCGCCGCTTCTTCGTGATCGCCATACTCGAACAGGTACCGCATCAGATTGATGCAGAGCTGACGTGGCCAGTCGTCGTCGCAGTCCAGGACGTTCGCCGCGTAGGCGTGTGGCAGCAATTCGCGATAACGCGGCCAGTGTCTGCTGGACTCGGGGTCGTTGGGGTCAAGCGCGGCGAGCAACTGGTGGGCGCCGTGCTGCATCCGCGCACGCGTCTGCCGGGCCATGGCCCGGTTGCGCAGCACCAGCTGCACCAGCCGGTGCAGCTGAAGTGTGTTGTTCCCGTGGTCGATCTTGGCCAGGCCATAGCGGTTGATGTCCCGGATGGCGCGCGCCAGCTTGATCGGGTCACGGAGCGCGGCGTCGAGCTCTGGCGAAATCGACACCCGGTTGACCCCGGTGAACAGGTCACGCGAGATCGGATCCGAGGAGAAGAAGGCGCAGATGTGCAGAAGCTGGTGAGCCGCCGGATTGCGGGTCTTCAGTTCCTCGAACGAAACGTTCCAGGCGGCGGCGACGGACACGTCGTAGTCGGGCGCCGAAGTGGTGTCGAGGATTTCCTGTACCGACTCGTCGAACAGGCGTAGATACTCCTGTACCGGCATCCCCGTCACCGCGCGCCAGGCAGCCGCCTGCTCCACGGCCAGTGGTAGATCGCCGAGCTTCTCAGCAAGTTCGTCGGCGTCGGCAGGGTCGATCTCAGGACCGCGGCGACCGAGCAGTTCGACGCTTTCCTCTCTTTTGAACACCGCGAGTTCCAATGGGCGCGCGATACCCGCCCAGTCGGAGTTCCGCGAAGTGATCAGGATTTCGCCGGGACCGTTGCGCGGGACGAACGGGAGCACGGTCTCCGGGCTCTCCGCGGCATCGAAGACCAGAAGCCAGCGGCGGAAGGGCCGCCCGGTGCGGAGCGCCTCGATGACCGCTGGGACCGCGACACTGGCCTCGGACGCGCCTTGAAGGCCGAGGACACCGGCGAGTTCGGTGAGACCGGCGCGGATCTGGGTGGTGTGCGCGGCGTCGATCCACCAGACGAGGTCGTAATCCTGGAGATGCCGGTAGATGTACTCGGCGACGATCTGGGTCTTGCCGATACCGCCGAGACCGTGCAGCGTCGAAGGAAGCACGGCGGCGGTACCGCCGCTCAAGCGTTTCGTGAGCTGGTCGAGCAATTCGTCGCGGCCGGTGAAGTTGGGGTTCCGCGGAGGGACGTTACCGAAGACCGGCGGCGGGTCGTCGGGCTGACGGTCGGGGAAGTTCCGGGAGCTTTCCGACGCCGAAGAGTGCACGATCCGGGTCGTCGGCTCGTCCGCTTCGGGGTCGTTGAGACGAGACGAGCGTGCCTGTGTCACAGGTGTCGAGGCAGGTGGACGTTCGGCTGACTCAGGCATCATGGAGCTCTCAGTCTTTTGATTCAGATAAGTGTACTTGGCGGGTTTGGCTTTCCGCCGCGTTCCGCTGCGCGCGGTTCCAGCCCCACGTCGGCCGGGGAGTCCTGGGTCCGGTGTGTCGTTCGGATCGCCGATGGCGTCTCGGAGTGGCCGATCAACCGGATCCGGTCACCGAAACGGGTGGCGGCCACTCGGGGCATTGACCGTTTCGGACACCGCGCATTCGGGGCTCACCATGATCGCCGGATTCAGACGACGACAAATGAGGTCTCAGACGCGCACCACCACCGAATCCGCGATGGCTTCCCCGTGCGGTCGTAAATAATCCATTCCGGTGAAGTCTTCGCTGAAACAGGCGGCGGACGGCGCAATGCGGGCAACAAGCCCGGATCTTTCACTGGTTGCGTGTCGAGAATGCGGAAAGCGATATCGACCGCGTCCCCGATCAGGCTGCAGGTCCGCGACCAGACTCTCGGTCGTTCCCGGCGGAAGCAGGATCAAGACCTCGTACATGCCCTGGTGCACGGCGAGCCGGTCGAGGCGGTTGCGGTCCGGCGCGGTGAACCCCACGACGCCCACCACGACGATCGTGCGGTCGAGAGCCCGCGTCGGTCGCGCCACTGGCCCCCTCCCAAGGTCCACGGCGCCGACCCACGGCGCCGACCGCCACATTATCGCGCCGATCGGCCCGGAGTTGAGTGTCAATTGACAAATAGGAGGCTGCGGTTCGGTGTCAACGCTCGTGCGTGGTGAGGACGGTTAGGGAGGGGTAAGGCAAACGTGGCGTAGGGGGTCGCCGCGCTCGTCCGCCTGTCGAAGGTGTCGCGAAAGCCACTTTCGGGACATCTGGCGTCGCGAAAGTGGCTTTCGCGACGCAGGCGCTGGCGGCGAAGTGGCCGGGGCGGGTGAGTGACCGGGGCGAAGGCTCCCTTCACCGCGTCTAATGCGGTGAAGGGAGCCTTCACTCCACCACCGACCCGCCCGCGACCACGCCACGTCTGCCTCACGTTTCGGGGTGGGAACCGTCCTCACCACTCACGAGGGGGGTCAGACTCCGGCGACCTGCTGGATCCAGCTGCGGTAGCGGGTGATGTTGGTGTACGCGGTGTTGTTCGACCGGTCGCTGGTCGAGGCGACGCCGACCTGGCGGCCACCGGAGAACATCGGGCCGCCCGAGTCACCGCCGGCGGTGATGCCGTCGACACGGTTCGCGCAGACCGCGACCCCGCCGTTGTAGTCGCTGCAGCTGACCGAGTTGACCCGGACGGTGGCGACCTTCAGGTAACGGGACTGGCAGTTGATCTCCGAACCGCACTGGCTGGTCGCGCCCCAGCCGTAGACCTGGACGTTCTGCCCGACCGCGACGTTGCTCGTGGTGCCGAGCGGCGAGTAGGTGGCGTTGACCGAACTGGTCAGCCGCACGATGGCCAGGTCCGCGCCCGAGTGGCGGGTGATGCTCGCCGCGGTGGCCATGGTGCCGCCGCTCTGCTGGTCGAGGCTGCCGATGCGGAACGTGTAGCTGCCGCTGCTGGCGACACAGTGCTTGGCGGTGAGGATGTACTGCGGCGCGATGATCGTGGCGGTGCAGTTCTGCTGGCCGTTCACGAACAGCCGGGCCGCCCAGGGAGCGTTCTGCGCGTACTGACCACCGATGATCATCGGCTGCACGCCCGAGGGTTCGGCGGCGGTCGCGGCGGGGGCGGTCGAGCCGAGCAGCGCCATGAACGCGGTGCCGGCGAGCAGGACTAGAGAGCGCAGTCGCATGTTCCGACTCATTTCTGCGGCGGGGATCCCGCCGCTTCAGTGGGGACGAACGCGCTGATTCTGTGTCGTGCCAAGGGAAGCCGGAAACCGACGAAAGTTCGCGTGGGCTACCTATTTATTTCGAGGCCCGGGCGAAGATCATTAGGTAGTCACGCGCCTAGCAGGCGCCAAGCGGTGAGGGCGAGCCTCACCCGCGTCAGGCCGAGCGGGTCGGTCAAGTCGACGGACAGGCTTTTGCCGATCTGGGTGAGCCGTCGCGCCACACTGCTGTGGTGCAGGTGCAGGGAATCGGCGGCCTGGCGCACGGAACCCGTGGCGCAGTAGGCGTCCAGCGTCCGCAGGTCCTCCGGATCCGCGGCCAGCTTCGTGATCGCGACGACGTCGGCGTTGGCCCGCGTGTCCTCCTCCGGGATCCGCGCGAGCAGCGCGAGGGCTCCGAGGTCGCGATGGTGGATCACCGGGCGGCGCGCGGTCGTGAACCGCAGCGCGGTCGTCGCGTCCAGCCAGGACCGATGCGGGCATTCGGCGTCGCCGATCCCCGCGCGGACGTCTTCGGGGAACCGGGCCGGGTCCACCACGGCGGCCAGGATGATGCCGACGTCACCGAGTGACGCGGCCTTGACCGGGCGCCCGTGGCAGATCAGGCCCCCGATCTTCTCGAGCGGGAGCCCGGACCGGACGGCGATCACGCGGATCGGCGCGTCGCCGGGGAAACCCAGCAGCCGCAGGGCCCGGTTCCTGGCGGCGTCGTCGCTGGCGGAGCTGATCACGAGTTCCACCAGCGCCGGATCGGCCATGGTGGTGCGGGCCGGTCCGTAGCGTTCGACGACCGTCGCCACGGCGATCGCGAGGCGGTCCAGCACCGCTTCGTCGAGGGCGGCGGCCTCCCCCTCGCGTTCCAGCCAGACCGTGCCGATCTCTTCGTCGTCGAGGGTGACGGCCATCGTGATGGACGCGGGCACGGAGGCCGGGGCGGCTTCGCGTCCGTCGGGGGCCATGCGGATGGCGCGTCCCGTGCTGTGCAGCCGGATACCCGCCGCGCATTCCGCCAGGCCCGCGGTGGCGCGGGCGAGCGCGGGGAGGTCGACCCGGCGCCGCATCAGGGTGTCGTAGAACATCACGACCCGGATCGCGCCCTCGACGTCGGGATCCAGATGCGACAACCGCGCGGCCAATGCCTCCATGTCGGCGAGCCTACGCGGCGATCGTCGCACGAAGGGGCGATCACACGCGACGGATGGCGGCCGCCTTCCGGCCTCGAAGCCGGAAAGATCGTCGTCATGGACCCCGAACTCGAAGCCTTCATCGCCCTGTTCCCCGCGGCGAACCTCGACGACCCGATCGCGGATCGCGAGAAGCTCGCGAAGCTGGCCATGTCGGTGCCGCGGCCCGACACCTCGGCCATGGAGGTCGAAGACCGGACCGTACCCGGCGACCCCGGCGTCCCGATCCGGATCTACCGCCCTCGGGAGGCGCGGGGCGCCATCATCTGGCTGCACGGCGGCGGCTGGGTCATGGGCAACCTGGAGACCGAGCATCCTTGGGCGGCGCGGCTCGCCGAGGCCTCCGACGCGACGGTGATCTCGGTCGAGTACCGGCTGGCGCCGGAGAACCCGTTCCCGGCCGCGTTCGACGACGTCTACACCGTGCTGAACTGGACCGCGGAGCACGCGGCCGAACTCGGTGTCTCCCCCGACCGGATCGCGATCGGCGGGCACAGCGCGGGCGGCGGGCTCGCGGCGGCGACGGCCTTGCGCGCCCGCGACGAAGACGGCCCTCGGATCTGTTTCCAGCTGCTCAACCAGCCGGGGCTCGACGACCGTCAGGAGTCGTGGTCGGCGCGGAACTTCACCGACACGCCGTGGATGAACCGTGCGAAGATCACCGCTGCGTGGGGGCACTACTTGGCCGGAAAGCCCGCACCGTCGCCGTACGCAGCTCCTTCGCGGGCCACCGATCTCTCCGGGCTGCCGCCCGCGTACGTGGCCTCCGCCGAGCTCTGCCCCAACCGCGACGAGAACATCGAGTACGCGCTCCGTCTGCTGCAGTCGGGGGTTTCGGTCGAGCTGCACCACTGGCCGGGAACCTTCCACGGGTCACAGGCGATCCTGTCCGCCGAGGTGTCCCGCCGCCAGATCGACGAACTGGGCGGCGTCCTGCGCCGCGCGCTGGCCGAGTCATGACGACGCCTACGACAGCCCGCCTGCTGCGCCCGTTCGCCGGGAGTTTCGCCGCCGTCGTCGTCCTGCAGATCATCGGTGCCATCTCGGGGTTGGCGCCGCTGCTCGCGGTCGTCGAGCTGGGCCGGGCGCTGCTGGCGCCCGGCCCGGTCGACGAGGGCCGGGTCTGGACCGCGGTGATCGTGGGCGCGGCCGGATTGTTCGTCCGGCTGGTGCTCACGGCCGCGTCGTCCGGGATCGGGCATCTGCTCGACGGCCGGGTCCAGCTCACCTTCCGCCGTCTGCTCGCCGAACGCCTCGGCCGCGTGCCGATCGGCTGGTTCTCCGGGCGTCGCACCGGTGAGCTGGCCAAGGTCGTCGGCGAGGACGTCGGCGCCGTGCACCCGTTCATCGCCCACACCCCCGGCGAACTCGTCTCCGCCTTCGTCGTCCCGCTGGTGTCGCTGGGCTACCTGCTCACCATCGACTGGCGGCTCACCCTGATCACGCTGATCCCGGTCGTCCTCGCGGTGGCGCTGGTGCCGTTGATGATGACGCCCTCCCGGCTTCGCGAGCAGGAGGAGTTCGACCGCGGCATGGCGGGGATCTCGGATTCGGTCGTCGAATTCGTCCAGGGCATCGCCGTGGTCAAGGCGTTCGGCGGAGCGGGCCGCGCCCACCGCAGGTTCCGCACCGCCGCGGACGATTTCGTCGCCACCTTCACCCGATGGGTACGAGGGATGGCCGGGCCGGCGGCGGGGATGCAGCTGGCGTTGTCGCCGCCGTTCGTCCTGCTGGTGGTCCTGATCGGCGGCACGCTGCTGATCACCGGCGGCGGCATCGCCCCGGTCGATCTCCTGCCGTTCCTGGTGCTGGGGCTGGGCTTGACCGCCCCCGTGGCCGCACTCGGCCACGGCTTCGACGAACTGCAGGCCGCCCGGCGCGCGACCGGCCGGATCCGTGACGTGCTCGGCGTGCGACCCCTGCCGGAACCGAAGAATCCCCTTGTGCCGCAGGGGCATCGCGTCGAGCTGCGCGACGTCCGGTTCGGCTACGACGCCGACCGCGAAGTCCTGCACGGCATCGACCTGGTCCTCGAACCGGGCACCGTCACCGCCCTCGTCGGCCCGTCCGGCGGCGGGAAGTCCACTTTGGTCACTTTGCTGCCGAGGTTCTTCGACCCCACGGAAGGAACGATTCTGCTGGGCGGCGTCGATCTGCGCGAGATCAGCGGCGAGGAGCTGTATCGCAAGGTCTCCTTCGTTTTCCAGGACGTCCGCCTGCTGCGCGCGTCGGTCGCGGAGAACATCGCGCTGGCCGTGCCGCACGCCGATCTCGACGACGTCGTACGCGCCGCCCGGCTGGCGAACATCCACGACCGGATCCTCGAACTGCCGCGCGGCTACGAAACGGTGCTGCACGAGGAAACCGGCTTGTCGGGCGGGGAAGCCCAGCGGATCTCGCTGGCCCGCGCGCTGCTCGCCGATACGCCCGTCCTGGTGCTCGACGAGGCCACTGCGTTCGCCGACCCGCAGACCGAACTGGCCGTGCGCCGGGCTCTCGCGACGGCACGGGCCGACCGGACGATCCTGGTCATCGCGCACCGGCTGGAAACGGTCGTCGACGCCGACACCGTCGTACTACTGGAGAACGGCGTCATCGCCGAACGCGGGAAGCCCGCGGAACTGCTGACCCGGAACGGGAAATTCGCCGCATTCTGGCGTTCCCAGCACGCCGCCGAACCACAGGGGGAACCTCGATGATCCGGATGTTGCTGAGCGTCCTCGGCCCCGACCACGCCCCACCGGTGCGGCGGACCGTGGCGCTGATGACGGTGACCGGAATCGTCGAAGGGCTGTCCTACGCGTTGCTCGTCCCCTTGTTGCAGGCGCTGCTCGGGAGCACTCCCGGCGACGCCCTCCCGTGGTTGATCGCGTTCGGCGCGGCCTTCTCGGTGTTCGCGATCCTGCGCTACCGAGCCGATCTCTCCGGCTTCCGCGCCGGGACGACGTTGCTGCGCGGGATGTACCACCGGCTCGGCGACCATCTCGCCCGCCTGCCGATGGGCTGGTACGGCGGGAACCGGGTCGGCGAGGTGTCGGCGCTGGCCGGACCCGGTGTCCTGCAGGCGATGGGTGTCATCGCGCATCTGCTGGCCCCGTTCGTGGCCGCTTGCGTCACCCCGTTGACGATCGTGTTCGTGATCCTCGGCTTCGACTGGCGGCTGGGGCTGGCGGCGCTGATCGCCGTCCCGGTCGTGGCGGCGATCCAGGTCCGGACGGGCCGTTCGTCGGCCGCGACCGATGAGGAGGCCGCCCGGCGCGGCACCGAGGCGACCGGCCGGGTCATCGAGTATCTGCAGGCCCAGCCGGTGTTGCGGGCCGGAGGGCGCGCCGCGGAGCGCTTCCGGCTGCTCGACGACTCGTTGCAGGACCTTCAGCGGGCGAATCGCCGGTCCACCCTGTCGGCGCTGCCCGGTGTCGTGGGGCTGACGTTCACGGTGCAGGCGCTGTTCACCGTCCTGCTCACGCTGGGCGCGTTCCTCGCGCTCGGCGGGGAGATCGGGGCCGCCGAGGTCGTGGCGATCCTCGTCCTGGCCACGCGCTGCGCCGATCCGCTGCTCTCGCTGACCGACATCGGCGGCAAACTCCGCGGCGCGCGGTCGGTGCTGGTGCGGCTCGACGCGCTGCTGCGCACCGAACCGCTGCCGGAACCGCCGGAACCGGTCCGGCCGGAGCGGCACGATCTGGAGTTCGAGTCGGCCGCCTTCACCCGCGGCGGCCGCGCGGTGCTCGACGGCCTGTCGCTGACCGTCCACGAAGGACAGAAGCTCGCCCTCGTCGGACCTTCGGGCGCCGGGAAGAGCACGGTGCTGCAGCTGCTCGCCCGGTTCCACGACGTGGATTCGGGCGCGGTGCGCGTCGGCGGGGTGGACGTCCGCATGATGAGCACCGACGACCTGATGTCCCGCATCGCGATCGTGTTCCAGGACGTCTACCTCTTCGACGGCACGATCGAGGAGAACGTCCGGCTGGGCCGTCCGGACGCCGACGACGCCGAGGTGCGGGCCGCGGCGACGGCGGCCCGCCTCGACGAGGTGATCGAGCGGCTGCCGGGTGGCTGGTCCGCGAACGTCGGCGAGGGCGGCGCGCTGCTGTCCGGTGGGGAACGCCAGCGGGTGTCGATCGCGCGAGCCCTGCTGAAGGACGCGCCCATCGTGCTGCTCGACGAGGTGACCTCCGCACTCGATCCGGTCAACGAAGCAGCCGTCCACGAGGGGATCGAGCGGCTCATGGCGGGCCGGACCGTGGTGATGGTGGCGCACCGGCTGCGGACCGTCGAGCGTGCGGACCACGTGGTCTTCCTGGACGGCGGCCGGATCGCGGAGGAAGGGAGCCACGGCGAACTGGCCCGGCTCGGCGGCCGGTACGCCGGGTTCCTCGAACCGCAAATCGCTTGACGCCGCCGGGGAACGGCAATGCACTGTGCCCATGAAGATCCGTTCCACGACCGCCGACGACCGCGCCGTCTTCGTCGACACCATGTTCACCGCGTTCGCCCGGTTCCCGGACACCGCGGGCGAGACCTGGTCCGCGCTCGAAATGGACCGCGCCCTGCTCGCGGTTTCCGAGGACGGACGGCCGGTCGGCACGGCCGCCGCCTACTCCTTCGAGCTGACGCTGCCCGGCGAGGTCGTCGTGCCGGCCGCCGGGGTGACCGCCGTCGGCGTCCTGCCCTCGCACCGTCGTCAGGGCGTGCTCAGCGCGATGATGCGGCATCAGCTCGCCGATTTCCGGGCCAGGGGCGAGTTCCTCTCCGTCCTGCTGGCGTCGGAGGCCCTGATCTACCGCCGGTTCGGCTACGGACCGGCGACCTACACCCGGCGCCTGACGGTGCAGCGCCACCGGGCCGCCCTCGCCGTCCCCCGGGCGGCCGAGGTGGCCACCGGTTCGATCGAACTGCTGCGCCGGGCCGACTGCGGCGAGATTCTGGAAGCGGTCTACGACCGGTATCGCCGCGCCAGGCCCGGCGCACTGTCGCGCCCGCACGGCTGGTGGGAGGCCGGCGCCGGGCAACCCCCGATCTCCCGGGCATCGCGGTACGTCGCCGTGCATCGCGACGCCGACGGTGTCCCGGACGGCTACGCCTCCTATTCGCTGACCGAACCCAGCACCCTGACCGTCGACGAGACCATCGCCACCGACGACGCGGTGTCGACGGCACTGGCCAGGTTCCTGCTCGGGCACGACCTCGTCAGCGAAGTCGTGTTCAAGCACCGCCCGCTCGACGATCCGCTGCGCTGGCAGCTCGAAGACTTCCGCGCCGGCGAACTCGGCGGCGACACGGACTGGCTGTGGGTGCGGCTGCTCGACGTCCCCCGCGCGCTCACCGCCCGCGGCTGGTCGGCCGACGGCGAGCTCGTCCTCGACGTCGGCGACCCGGCGCTCGGCGAGCACGGCCGCCATCTGCTCACCGTCCGGGACGGCGAGGCGGCCTGTGTCCCGACGGAGCAGGAACCCGATCTGTCCCTCGACGTGAGCGATCTGGGCTCGATCTATCTCGGCGGTACCACTCCGAGCACACTCGTACGGGCGGGCCACATCCGCGCCCATCACTCGGAGGCCGCGGCGATGGCCGACGCTCTGTTCCGCACCGAGCGTCCTCCGCACTGCCTGCACTGGTTCTGATCGCGAGAAGGGCGCGGTCTCAGAGCGCGGACGTTCGTTGACACCCCAAAGTGCCACTGCTCTACTCGGACGCATGCTCTGTACGGCCTGAACAAGTGTCGCTCACCTTCGAGAAACACCCGGGAATTCCGGGCGCTCCGCCCTGCCCGGAATTCCCGTTCGCCCTCGCACAGAACGGAATTCACCCCATGACCACGACCGAGCCCCGGATCCGATCCGCCAGTGAATGGCTGTCCGCCGCGAAGGAGGTCGCCGCGGAACTCGCGGTGAACGCGGCCGAGCGCGACCGGAAGAACGAAACGCCCTACGCGGAAGTCCTGCTGCTCAAGGATTCCGGCCTGGTGACGCTGCTCGGCCCGGTCGAGCACGGCGGAGGCGGCCAGAGCTGGGAGACCGCCTATCGCGTGATCCGCGAGGTCGCCCGCGGCGACGGCTCGATCGGCCAGCTGCTCGGCTACCACTATCTCTGGGCTTGGGCCGCCCGCCTCGTGGCGACCGACGACCAGATCGCCGCCGTCGAAGAACTGTATACGCGGAACGATTTCTTCTTCGGCGGCGCGGTCAACCCCCGCGATTCCGATCTGAAGATCACCGAGGACGGCGACGAGATCGTCTACAATGGACACAAGTCGTTCTCCACCGGAAGCAAGGTCTCGGATCTGACCGTACTGGAGGGCGTCCTCGAAGGCACCGAAGACCACATCTTCGCGATCGTCCCGTCCGGACAGGACGGAATCGTCTTCCACGACGACTGGGACAACATCGGCCAGCGGCTCACCGAATCGGGCAGCGTGACCATCACCGACGTGCGCGTCCCGTGGGCGAGCGCGGCGGGTTACGTCGACAAGAAATTCCGCCCGCTGACCTACAACACGCTCAACGTCCCGGCGATCCAGCTGGTGTTCGCCAACTTCTATCTCGGCATCGCGCAAGGCGCTCTCGAAACCGCGCTGGCGTACACGCGCGAGCACACCCGGGCGTGGCCGTACGGCGGCGACAACAAGCCGTCCGCCGGCGAGGAGTGGTACATCCTCGACGGCTACGGGGACCTCCAGTCGAAGCTGTGGGCCGCCGAGGCGCTGGTGGACAAGGCCGGGACCGCGATCTCCGCCGTGCTGCACGCTCCGCGCGAGGAACTGACCCCCGAGGCACGCGGCGAGGTCGCGGTCCTCATCGCCGCCGCCAAACAGCGCGCGATCGACACCGGCCTCGAAATCGGCACGAAGATCTTCGAGCTGACCGGCGCCCGCGCGAGCGCCACGAAATACGGTCTGGACCGGTTCTGGCGGAACCTGCGGACGCATTCACTGCACGATCCGGTGGCGTACAAACGCCGTGAAGTCGGTGCTTACGCGTTGCTGAACGAACTTCCGGAGCCCACCTGGTACACCTGACCTACCCCGCCGCCACGGCGTAGGTGAGCAGCAGCGCACCCGAAGCGAACCGGCGGTCATCGACGAGAGTCAAAGCCCTCTTCGCGTACTCGCCGTCGAAGAGTCGCGTCCCGCCACCGAGGAGCACCGGGTTCACCACGAGCCGCACTTCGTCGAGCAACCCGAGCCGGGCGGCGGAAGTCGCGGCCCCTCCCCCGGCGAAGAGGGCGATGTCGCCTCCGAGATCGGCGAGCTCGGAGGCGTCTTCGACCAAGTGCGAGTTGTGCCAGGTGGTGGTCCGGAGCGTGCGCGAGAGGACGTACTTCGGCAGCTCGTGCATCCGCCGCCGCTGCGTGGCCGAGACCTCGTCACCGGCGGTCGGCCAATAGCCGGCGAGTTCCTCGTAGGCCTTGCGACCGAAGGCCATTCCGTCGATCGACTCCAGCAGTGCGTCGATATGCGCTTGGAACTCGTCGTCGGCGAATCGCCAGTCGATGTCGCCCGCGGCGTCGGCGAGGTAGCCGTCCAGCGAAACGTTGACGTGCAGGAAGAGACGCCCCATGTGCACTCCTCGGGATGGACTTCTTGAACACTCGAACAAGAAGTCAACGTACACTTCTTGAACGTGCTGTCAAGAAGTCGTACGATGCGACCATGCCACGCACGGGAAGGCCGCGGTCCTTCGACGAGGACCGAGTGATCGGAGGAGCGCTCGACGTCTTCTGGCGGCGGGGCTATGCGGCCACGTCGATGCGGGATTTGAAAGACGAACTCGGGATTCTGCCGGGAAGCCTGTACGCCGCATACGGCGACAAGCACGCGCTTTTCCTGCGAGCGCTGGAACTCTACGCGAGCGGAGCCCGAAGCCAAGCGGCCGTGCTCGCCGAAGGACCCGTTCTCGCGCATCTGCGTGAACTTCTGCTCAGCGTCCTGGCAGCGGCCTGGGAGCACCCGGGGCGCGGCTGCCTGCTGGGCAACACCGCCACCGAACTGCTGCCCGCCGACGAAGCGGCGGAGAAGCTGGTCCACAGTGGATTCGAAGCTCTGGAAAACGGTATCGCGCAAGGACTCGAAGCCGCCCAGCGATCCGGCGAGGTGCGCGCCGACGTCGACTGCGGCGCGCAGGCGCGGCTCCTCCTCGTCGTCATGCAGGGCCTGCACGTGGTGGCCAGGGCGGAGACGGATCCGCGCCGGCTCACCGACGCGGTCGACGCCGCTTTGGCGCCCTTGACCGCGAAGTGACTTCTGGGCACACCGGAGCCGGTGCGCCCAGAAAGCCGGATCACTCCTCGAAGCCCTCGTCGCCGCCGTCGAAGACGTCCTCCATGACCTCGCCGAGGATCATGCCGCCGACCACACCGGCCGCGGCACCGGCGACCACACCGCCCATCCCCGGACCACGCCTGCCGTGGTGACCGTGGTGACCGTGGTGGTCGTAGTCGTGGCCGTAGTGCTCCTGGTGCCCGCCGAACATGGCGTGCCCGCCGCCGGATTCGGCGACCTTGGCCAGCCAGCCGTCGATGGCGGCGGCCCAGTCGGTGCGCAGCGCCTCCTCGTGCGAGACGTGGAAGCGGCCGAAGGAGTCGCCGCCGGAGCGGAACATGCCGCCGCGCTTGTCCGCCTCCAGCACCACCACGAGGTCGTCCGGGCTCGCGACGAAGGTCAGCTCCACCTGGCTGACCCGACCGGCGTAGCGCGACGGCGGGAAGAACTCGATCTCCTGGAAGAACCCGAGCTCCTGCCGGACACCGTGCAAACGCCCGGCCTCCACGTCGGCGCTGCGGAAGGAGAAGCCCAGCTCGCCGAACGCCTCCAGCACCCGGTCCTGCGATTCCAGCGGCCCGACGAGCACCGGGTCGAGGTCGCCCTTGTCCGGCGCACCGGCGATGACGAGTTCGGTGCGCACGCCGACGACCATGCCCGGCAGCTCACGCCCGCCCACCGCGCTGATCGGCGTCTCCCACGGCAAGGCGATCTGGAACGGGACGGTCGTCAGCTGCCCCGCCGTCACCCGTACCTTGCGGCCCGCGCTGACCCGCAGGAACTCCGCGGTCCCGGCCCGCTCGTGGTCGCCGTGCTCGACCTCGACCCTGGTGACCAGCGAAAGCAGGATCTCCTCGATCTGGGCGTCGCTCGAACCGCCCTGGATGCGGACCTGGCCGGTGATCACCTCGCCGGGAACGGCGTGCGGCGAGTCGAGCACGGTGTCGACGGACGGGCCGCCGACCCCGAAGGCGCTGAGCATCCGTTTGAACATCAGGGATTTCCTCCGCTGGGTACTGGAACAGGGGGTACCGGAACACTTCGACTACTACCGAGATCCGTCGCGGCACGCCAGGCAAACCGGGTTAAAAACCCCTAAACGGGCGCGACGTCACTACCTTCTCAGATCGGCCTGACGGACGTCGTGCAGGTGGATGACGACGTCGTAGGAGCGTCCGAGCGAGATGTCCGCCGGGTCGACGGGGAACAGCGTGCCGATGGTGCGGGTGGGCCGGGCGGTGTCCAGCCAGGCGCGGGCGGCGGGTGACGCGGTCCGCAGGTCCAGGTAGAAGTCGTCGAACCGGACCCGGTCGAGGGTGTCCTCGTTCGTCCCGGACGGCGCGGCCGGGACGGAGAACGGCTTCCACTCGCCGCCTACCGCGGTGTCCTTGGACAGGAAGGAACCCCGGTCGAAGCTGAACCCGATCGGCAGATAGCCGCGGCCCAGCGTCTCGCGCAGGAAGGCGCCTTGGGTCTTCGGGTAGATCGACGGCATGTCGGGGATGTACGCGACGTGGGCGTTGTGCGCGGAGAGCAGGATCTTGTGGCCGGTCCGCCGCTGCCACCAGGCCACGTTCTGCGCCATCGCCTGGTCGCGCAGGATCTGGGCCGCGGGCAGCCCCTTCGGATCCGCGAGGTCGACGGCGAGGAAGCGGGCGGTCTGCGCGACGAACCGGGCATGCTGCTCGGTCCAGCCGTAGGCGTCCGCGCCGGTCAGACCCTTGACCAGCTCGAAGGCCTGCTCCGCCTGCGTGGCGAGCCGCCGTCGCTCGTCGACGGGTTTACGCAGGTAGGCGAACGCGTCGTCGATCGGGCGCAGTCCCGTGTACAGCTCGTTGAGCCGGGGCAGCGCCTCCGGATGATGCCTGCCGATGTAGTCGGTGATCCGCGCGAAGAATGCGTCGTTCACCGAAGGCGCGCCGAGGTCGTCACCGACGAAGTGCACCGTGCGATCGGGGTGCGCGCGGTTGTGATCGCGCATCCACCGGATCAGGCTGACGAACTCCTCGCGATCCCACGGGGATCCGGCCAGCGTGCGCTTCGCGATCTCACGGGCGTCGCCGCGCCCGGTCTGGACGTACTCGTCGATCTCCAGACCGGCGGACCAGCTGAGCTCCAGCGCGAAGGCCCGGAACCCCTTTTCCTCCACGAGGTAGCGGAACACCCGCTCCTTCATGGTGAAGAACTCGTGGGAGCCATGGGTCGCCTCGCCGAGGCCGACCACCTTCGCGTCGGCGATCATCCCGCCCAGCGCCCGGAGATCGGCAGTGTTGCGGCCCGGTTCGGTCGAGCGCAACGGATGCGCCGCCCGGTCCAGCGACCGCACCGGATCCCGCCAGGTCGTGGTCGTCTCCGCCGCGAGAGCCGGACTCGTCAAGGGAGCGAGCACCGCCCCCGTCACCACCACGGCGGCGGCCACCACTCCCCGTCTCGCCCACCGTTTCCGGCCGTTCTTCATACCGCTCACCCCTTCCGTTCCGCTGTCGAAATCGATCATCGTCGACGGAACGGTGGCGGCGCATTGAAGCAAAGCTCCTACTTGGGGTGGGGTTTTCCTCACCCCACGAGAAGCGGGTGGACCCCGCCGCCGGGGTGTGGGACCCGGCGGCGGGAATCCACCCGCGTTTATCTCCCTCCGCAGCGGCTGTCCGTCACTCCGCGCGCCACAACGCGGGTGTGGACGGCGGCTCCCAGCCGGGCTGGGCGGTGTGCGCCTGCAAGCACACGTAACCGCGACCGCTGTAGGTGACCCGGGCGCCCGCGGAATAGCCGGTTCCCGCCGCCCAGGTCGTCCCGCCGGGCGGGTTGGAGGTCGAAGTCGACGTCGTCGGCGTCGTACTGGTCGGCCGCGAGGTCGACGTCGGCGTCTGCGGCACGTTCAACACGAAGTCGAACGCCGCCTCCTTGGCCGTGCCCGCGTCCCGGACGGTCATCAGCAGCCGCGGATCGAAGATCGTGTCGGTGTTGTTGCGCGGCTCGTTGGGGAAGTAGAGCTGCGTGGTCAGCACCGGCCTGCCGGGGGCCTGGACCTTGACGTGGATGTGCCGCGTACGACCGGGGTACAGGCCGGGCACGATGGTGCTCAGCGAGAACGCGCCCTGGTCGTTCGTGAACTGGTGACCGCGGAAGGTGTACCCCACGTTGTCGTAGGCGCCGTTGACGTCCGCCTGCCAGAAGTCCAGGAGCGCCCGCGCGATCGGCAGGCAGCCGAGCCCGAACACGTAGCCGGACACGGTGAGCCGCGTCCCCGGCGTACCCGCCGTGACGAGCGAGGTGCGCTGCGGGGAATTCGGCTTGAAATAAGGACCTTCGGTCTGCGGGATGGTCGGGTCGTCCCCGTCGTCGCAGTACGGGGTCAGCTCGGGTGCCTGGCCGCTCGCGACGGTGGTGCGCGCGAGAGCGGGGCCGCCGATCAACGCGACCGGGGCCGCCACACCCGCGGCGATCGCGGCCTTCAGCACGGTCTTCCGGCTGAGCTTGTTCTCTTCGTCCATACCTGCTCCTCGTGGGGGCTTCGGGAATCACCCTCGACGGTATGGAGAAGATCAGCTGTGGACGATGGACTGGGGTGGTCAGTCGTGGTGAATCTCCGGGGGCGCGTCTCCGGTCCGGCGGTAATCACCGGGGCTCAACCCCGTTTCCCGCCGGAAGAACCGGCAGAAATACGCGGGATCCGCGAAACCGACCCGGCTGGCGACCTGTCGCACGGTGAGATCCGTACCGAGCAGGAACCGTTTCGCCTCCCGTGTCCGCGCCTCGCGCATCAGTTGTGCCGCCGTCCGGCCGGTCGCCGTTTTCACCGCGTCGGTGAGATATCCCGGCGTGACCCCGATACGTTCCGCGAGCGCGCCGACCGACCAGAGCCCGAGGTCGGGTCTGCCGAGCAACCGGGCGAATTCCGTGCCCACCGCCTGCGCCCTGGCCGGCGGACGCGGATCCGCCAGGCCGGGAAGCCGTCCCGCCCGCACGATCAGCACGTGCATCAGCGCCCGCAGCACCGAATCGGTACCCTGCCCGCCACAACGGAATTCCTCGTCGAGTTCGGCGACCAGCCGCGCCGTCTCCTCGGCCGCGCGTTCGTCGAGCCGCCACGGCTGCTGGCTGAGCCTTCGCAGGGTTTCGCGATCCGACGGATGTTCGAGCAGGAAATCGTCGGTGAACAACACGACGAATCCGGTGAGATCGCGGGCATCCCAATGATGCACCTGCCCCGGTGTTATGACCGCGAGTTGCGGCGGCCCCAATTCCCAGCGGGTGAAATCGATGACGTGGTCGCCGGTGCCGCCGGTGACATGGACGATTTCGTAGAAGGTGTGCCGATGCGGGAACGCCGCCCGCGACATCGGCCCGATCGTGTCGAAGGTGCCGACCGTGAACGGCAGGGCGTCCGGCGCGCGGACCTCCAGCCGATGCAGTGGCAATTCCCCCGCCTTCGGTTTCAGGCAAGGCGTCCTCGGCAACACCGTCGTTCCGCGCATGGACCGGTCCCTTTCACCACACTGGGGGAATGAAAAGTCTAGACCAATGTGCGTGCCGTGACTGCCGACGGAAGTCGCTTCTCCCCCGCCGGGTACAGTCGAGATCATCGACGCACGTCCGAAGGGTCACCACGCGATGTCTCCCACCAAGTCGCGCGGTCGGGCCCGGTGGTCGCTCGGCGCGTTCGCCGCTTTGGCGCTGGCGTGCGTCGTGGCCATGGCGACGGCGAGCACTTCGCACAGCGACCTCGAGATCTACCGTTTCGGCGTCGACACGCTGTGGAGCGGCGGCGATCTCTACGGCGCGTTGCCACTTTCCGACGCCGGCATCCCCCTGCTGTTCATCTACCCGCCGTTCGCCGCGTTGGTGCTCACGCCGCTGGCGCTGGTGCCGTGGACGGGCGCGGTGCTCTTGCTGTTCGCGCTCAGCCTGGCCGCGCTGGGCATCACCTTCTACGGGATCGTCCGCACGCTGTGGCCGTCCGGGGACCGGCGGAAGGCGTTGCTCGTCGCGTCGCTGGCGATCACCCCGGCGCTCTTCCTCGAACCGGTCCGCCAGACACTCGGTTTCGGCCAGATCAACCTGTTGCTGATGGGTCTCGTCGCGGCCGACTGCCTGCTGGCACGGGGCCGCTACCGGGGCATCGGGGTCGGTCTCGCCGCGGCCGTCAAGCTGACGCCGATGGCGTTCCTGCTGTTCTTCCTGGTGCGCAAGGACTTCCGTGGCGCGCTGACCGCGGTGGGCACGTTCGTGGCCGCCTCGGCCGTCGCGTTCGCGGTCGCGCCGGAGGCGTCCGCGCGCTACTGGTTCGGTGGACTCGCCGGGGCGTCCGGCATCAGCGGCACTTCGTTCCACACCAACCAGACCCTGCAAGCGGTGCTGGCGCGCTTCGGCGTCGAGTCCGCCGCGAAGCCGCTCTGGATCGTCCTCACCGGTGTGCTGCTGGTGCTGGTGACGGTGACCATGTACCGCTCGGCACCGGTGCAGGCACTGCTGCTGAACGCGACATTCGCCCTGCTCATCTCGCCGACGTCGTGGTCGCATCACTGGGTGTGGATCGCCCCGGCGCTGTTCACCACAGTCGCCTTCGCGGTGCTCAGGCGTCAGGATCGCCGCAGGGCGGCAGCCTGGCTAGCCGTCACCGGCGTGGTCGCCACGATCTTCGTCGCGGCCCCGTTCCGGTACTTCCCGGCCTTCGACCGGCCGGGCCAGACATGGACGACCACCCAGCAGTGGCTGGGGAACTGCTACGTCGTCGCGGGCCTGATCTTCCTCGCCGTCGCCGGCGTGCTCGCGCTACGGAAGCGCGTCTAGCGATCCCTCTGTCTTGACACCGCGCTCCTTCATGTCTCTATAGTACTAGGTAACTAGATAAATGGAGTTACCATGATCGAGTTCCACCTCGAGGACCACTCCGGCCTGTCGCCGTATCTGCAGCTCGTCCGCCAGGTGCGGCAGGCGTTGCGGCTGGGCCTGCTCTCCGAGGGCGACCAGCTGCCGACGGTCAAGGAAGTGGTGGCCCGGCTGGCGATCAATCCCAACACCGTGCTCAAGGCGTATCGCGAGCTCGAACACGAAGGCCTCGTCGCCGCGAGGCCGGGCGTCGGCACCTTCGTGACGGCGACGCTCACCGACGGATCCCTCGCCGCGCACGGCCCCCTGCGGATGGATCTGCAGCGATGGCTGGCGAAGGCACGCAAGGCCGGGCTTGACGACGAGAGCATCGAGGCGCTGTTCATGACGACCTTTCGGACCGTCGCCGGAGAGGAAATAGCATGACCGCCGTCCTGCGAACAGAGGGTCTCGGCAAGAGATACGGCAAGAACTGGGCGCTTTCCGAGTGCACGCTGGACATCCCGGCCGGGCACGTGGTCGGACTGGTCGGTCCCAACGGAGCGGGCAAGACCACACTGCTGAACATGGCCGCCGGTCAGCTGCCGCCGACCACCGGCCGGATCACCGTGCTGGGCGGGCGTCCCGGCGCCAGCCCGGCCCAGCTCGCCAAGGTCGGCTTCGTCGCGCAGGACACCCCGACCTACGCCGGTCTTTCCGTCGCGGACCATCTGCGGCTCGGTGCGCGACTGAACCCCGGCTGGGACGACGCGCTGGCCAGGGACCGCATCGCCCGGCTCGGTCTCGATCCCGCGCGCAAGGCCGGAAAACTCTCCGGCGGTCAACGCGCCCAGCTCGCCCTCACCCTCGGCGTGGCGAAACGGCCGGAACTGCTGCTCCTCGACGAACCCGTCGCCGCGCTCGATCCCTTGGCGCGCCGCGAATTCCTGCAGGGGCTGCTCGAAGCCACCGTCGAGCAGGAACTGAACGTGGTGCTGTCGTCCCATCTGGTCTCGGATCTGGAACGCGCCTGCGATTTCCTGATCGTGCTCATCGACTCCCGTGTGCAGGTGTCCGGTGAGGTCGAGACCCTGCTCGCCACCCACCACCGCCTCACCGGCCCGCGCCGCGACGCCGCCAGGCTCCCGTCGAGCCAGCACGTCGTCTCGGAAAGCCATACGGACGTCCAAAGCACCTTCGTCGTCCGCACCGAGGAACCGATCCACGATCCGGTGTGGACAGTGAGCAAGCTGAGCCTCGAAGACCTCGTCCTGGCCTACCTGACCAAAACCACCGCGAACCACCGGCGGATCCTGGAGGTCCGGAGATGATCTGGCTGACCTGGCGTCAATTCCGGCTCCCGGCCGCGGCCGTGTTCGGGGCGCTGACGGTGCTCGCGCTCGTCCTGGCCGTCACCGGGCCCGCAATCTCCGGCGAATACGCCACCGGGATCGCGACCTGCGCGGGCGACACCGCCGCCTGCGACGACTTCGTCGAGCGCTTCCTCAACGACCACCAGAACACCTTCCTGGCCGTCACCGCGCTCGTGCTCCTGCTGCCCGCGCTCATCGGCCTCTTCTGGGGCGCGCCGCTGTTCACCCGCGAACTCGAAGCCGGGACGCACCGGCTGATCTGGAACCAGAGCGTCACCAGGACACGGTGGCTGGCGGTGAAACTCGGGATCACCGGCGTGGCCGCGATGCTCGCCGGCGGCGTGGGCAGCCTGGCGGTGACCTGGTGGGCGACCACCTTCGAAACGGCCGCCGTGAAGGATTTCCCACGGCTTTCGGCGATGGTGTTCGACGCGCGCGGTGTCGTCCCCATCGCGTACTCCGCGTTCGCCTTCGCGCTCGGCGTCACCATCGGCATGCTGGTGCGCCGCAGCCTGCCCGCGATGGCCGTCACGCTGGCCGCGTTCGCGGTGATCCAGGTCGCCGTGCCGATCGTCGTCCGGCCCCATCTGCTGCCCTCGATCGACGCGACCCTCGAGCTTTCTCCGTCCATTGTGGATGGAATCGGCCGGAACCCGAACACCGGGGTGCTGCATTTCGAAGCCAAGGCACCGGATCCTGGCGGCTGGCTGCTGGCGGGCGAAACCGTCGACGCTTCCGGCAAACCCGTCGAGAACGTCACCATGCCGACGTCGAGCGGCCCGTGTTCGCCCTCGGCGCCGCCCGGCGGCCGCGGCACCGGAGCGGACCCGATGGATCTCTGCCTGGCCGAAATCAACCGGCTCGGCTATCGACAGCACGTGATCTACCACCCGCCCACGCGATTCTGGCCGTTCCAATGGATCGAGAGCGCGCTGTATCTGGCGCTCGCCCTCGGACTCGCGGGATTCTGTTTCTGGTGGATCCGCCGCCGTCTCGCCTGAAAGGACCTCGATGCTCGACCTGACCGGTACCACCACGCTCGTCACCGGGGCCAGCGGCGGGATCGGCCGCGGCATCGCGCTGCGTTTCGCCGAGGCGGGCAGCGCCGTCGCCGTGCACTATCACCGTGACGAGTCCTCGGCGCTCGCCGTCGTCGAACGGATCCAGGAGGCGGGCGGCACCGCGAAGCCGTTCGCCGCCGACCTCACCGACGACGGCGGATGCCGACGGCTCGTGTCCGCCGCCGCGGCCTGGACCGGGCGGCTGGACACCCTGGTCAACAACGCCGGCGTGCAGCCGATCGAACCTCTGCCGGAGATGTCGGCGGAGAGCTGGCGCGCCGTCCTCGACGCGAACGTCACCAGCGCGTTCTCGTGCACCCAAGCCGCGGCCGAAGTGATGAGCGGCGGCAGCGTGATCCACATCGCCTCGATCGAAGCGGCCCGGCCCGCGCCGGGACACGCGCATTACAGCAGCGCGAAGGCCGCCCTGGTCATGCACGCCCGCGCCGCCGCGCTCGAATACGGTCCGCGAGGGCTGCGCGTCAACGCCGTCTCCCCCGGCCTCATCGACCGCCCCGGCCTCGACGACGCCTGGCCGGAGGGCGTCCGTCGCTGGCGACAGGCCGCGCCCTTGGGCAGGCTCGGCACTCCTGGCGACGTCGCGAACGCGTGCCTTTTTCTCGCTTCGCCGCTCGCGTCGTGGATCACCGGGCACAACCTGACGGTGGACGGAGGCGTCTCCGCGCGCCCCACTTGGTGATCGCCGCCACCAGCAAGACGCGAAGGGGCCCATCACCGCATCAGACGCAGCGAAAGCCCCCTTCAGCCCAGCTTCCGCAACCGACCCCGCCCTCCGAAAGTCACCGGCTCCGGATCTCGGCCCCACGCTTCAGATTCGTCACCAGCGCCGTCGACTTTCCCGTGACGGCGGCCGCGAGCGGTCGTTCGAGTCCCGGGAGCCGGGCCACGTGAAGGAACGCCCGGCGCGCCAGGAGCAGGAACCGGTTGGCGGGCAGGAACCATCGCGCGCCCCGGCGGGCGACCTGTTGCTTCTCGGTCACCACCGGGCGGACCAGACGCTCGTACTCCGCGAGCGCGGCCTCGATCGAGGGCGCCCGGGTGAGTTGCTCGGCCAGAACGAACGCGCCCGCGATCCCCAGTGAAGCGCCCTGCCCGGCGAGAAGGGAGACGGCATAACAGGAATCGCCGACGAGCACGACCCGCCCGCGGCTCCAGGAAGACATCTCGATCTGCGCGACCTGGTCGTAGTACACCCCGCCCGGAGGCGGGCACAGGTCGAGCGCTTTCGGCACCGCCCAGCCGAGCGAACCGTAGGTCGCGCGCAGCGCCGCCCGCGTGTCGTCCGGCAGGGCCGGATCCGTCGTGCGGTGCACGGCGAACGCCGCGAGTGCGCCGTCACGGAGACCGTAGAAACCCATCTGCATCCCGACCGTGTCGGTCAGACAGAAGCGCTCGCCCACCTGCGCGCGAATCTCCTCGTCCTCGAAAACGAAGGCCGCCGTATGAAAACCGAGATGACGCAAGAACCGGCTCTCTTCGCCGAAGACGAGCCGCCGCACGGTCGAATGGATCCCGTCTGCGCCGACCAGCAGATCGGCTTCGAGGGTCTCGCCGTCCGCCAGGGTGACCCGCACGCGGTCGCCGAGGTCCTCGACGCCGGTGACCCCGGCACCGAACCTGACGTCCACTGTGGACGGAAGACCGGTACGCAGGACCCGCTCCAGATCCGGCCGCATGATGCTGCAGAGCCGTCCCCGCACCGATTTGGCGAACTGGACGTAGTCGATCGCCGCCCGGCGGCGGCCGTGCTCGTCCAGCAGGCTCGCCTCGTCCACCTGATACGCCGCTTCCTCGACCTGGGGCAGCAGCCCCATTTCCTCGACGGCGTCGAAGCCGGGACCGAAGAAGTCGATCATGTAACCCTGTTGCCGCGGCCCCGCCGCCCGTTCCAGCACCACGACTTCGACGTCCAGCGCCGCGAGCCGGTGCGCCAGCGCCAGACCGGTGATCCCGGCCCCGCAGATCGCCACCTTCATGAGGGGCCCCTCCCTTTCGTTCAGCCGACCAGCCTGCGCAGGACGGCCGGGGAGACGATCCGGCCGGACTCCGGTCCGAGCGCCCGATGCAGCAGAAGCCCGTCCACCGCGGCGAGGAGTGCCGCCGCCGTGTCCTCGGCGTCGGCCACTCCGCGCTCCGCCAGCCACCCGCCGAACCTGGTGCGCAGGTCGGCGAGCAGCTCGCGGATGCCTTGACGCAAGGTGTCATCGCGGGTCGCGGCGAGATAGGCCTCGGCGAACAGCAACGACATCGGATCGGTGCCGGAGTATTCGCCGACCGACGCCAGCAGCGCGTCCACCGCGTCCGCCGGTGTCTCGACGGATTCCAGCGCCGGCTCGAAAGCGACCGCGACCTCACGCATCGCGCCGAGCACGGCCTCGATCATCAAGGCCTGCAGCGACGGGAAGTGATAGTGCACGACGCTCGGTGTGACACCGGCGCGTTCGGCCAGGATCCGGGTGCTGACCGCGGACCAGCCGAGTTCGGGCACGAGCGCGACGGCCGCTTCGAGCAACCGTTGCCGAACGAGCTTGCCACGCGCCGCGGCCGGGGATCCTGCCACCGTCATCTCCTAGGGCGTTCGTCCTGTACGACTGCCCTGATCGTATGCCCGGATCCGGCCGCGGTGCAAGCTCACGCCGTTTTCAGCCGCGCCACCACGTGTTCCGCGGTCGCGACACTGGACTGCGGGTTCTGGCCGGTGACAAGGTTTCCGTCCTCGACGACCTCGCTCGACCAGGCGGCCGCCGGAGTGACGATCGCGCCCTGTTCCCGGAGCCGCGCCTCGACGAAGAAGGGAGTCTTCTCGCCCAGTCCGCCTTGCCGTTCCTCCTCGTCGCTGAACGACGTCATCGAACGGCCCGCGAAGGTGAACGAGCCGTCCTCGCGACGTGCGCTGAGCAAGGCGGCGAGTCCGTGGCAGAGCGCGGCGATGGTCTTGCCCTGCGCGTCGGCGTCGTTCAGCAGTGCGCCGAGGTCGGCGTCGTCCACCAAGTCGGTCATCGGGCCGTGTCCGCCGGGCAGGTAGAAGGCGTCGTAGGTGCCGGCCGAGACGTCGGAGAGCTTGAGCGGCGCCGAAAGGCCGAGCTTCTCGAGGTACTCGGCGAACTTCGCGCCCGTGGCCGCGTCGACGCCGCCGCGTTCGTCGAGGCTGATCGGGTCGACGGTCGGCCGGAGCCCGGACGGTGTCGCGATCTCCACCCGGTGGCCCGCCGCGGCGAGCACCCGGTGCGACTCGGCGACCTCTTCGGCCCAGAAACCGGTCGGGTGGTCGACACCGTTCGTGAGCCGCACGTGGTCCGCGGCCGAGACGATCATGAGGATCCGCGCCATGACTGTTCCTTTCGTTGTCCGGGGCGTTGTGCCCACTGCCCGCTTCAACGGGGTCCGTGCTGCGAGTACTCCGTGACGGCGGCTAGCATCCATAAGATTTCTTATGGAAGGCGGCTTGCATGCCCAACCTGGACCGGCTGGCGACCTTCCTGTCGATCTACCGCCTCGGCTCGCTCTCCGCGGCCGCCGCGGAGCTCGGCCTGACCCAGCCCGCCGTCACCGGGCAGCTGCTCAAGCTCGAGGAGGAACTCGGCGAGCGGCTCTTCGTCCGCTCACGGCTCGGTGCGGCGCCGACCGCTCGCGCGGCCGAACTCGCCGCCAGGATCGGCACCCGGATCGACGAACTGCGGGGTGCCTTGACGGCGGGCGACGACGAGGTCCAGTACCGCGAACAGGTGGCGATCGGCGGCGCGAGCGACGGCATGGCGACGCGGTTCCTGCCCGCGCTCGCCCCGCTGACCGAACGTGGGCTTCGGCTCACCGTCACCCTCGGGCTCGCCGACGAACTCCTGTCCGCCCTCGAAGCCGCGCGCCTGGACCTCGTCCTCTCGCCGGTCCGGCCACGGCAACGCGGCATCACCGCGATTCCGTTGATCGACGAAGAGTTCGTGCTCGTCGCCGCCCCCGCGCTCGCCCGGAGCGTCGACCCCGCACTGCTCGCCGCCGACCCGGTGCCGGCGCTGGCCCACCTGCCGCTGATCGCCTACGCCGGCGATCTGCCGATCATCCGCCGCTACTGGCGCAGCGAATTCGGGCGGCGGCCGCCGAACCGCGTCGCGATGGTCGTGCCCGATCTCCGCGCGATCCTCGCCGTCGTCGTCGCGGGAGCCGGGGCGAGTGTGCTGCCGCGCTACATCGCCGCGGCCGCGCTCGAAGCGGGGTCGGTCTCGATCGTGCACACCGCGGAAGTGCCACCGCTGAACACCATCTATCTCGCGCACCGCTCCGGGACGGTGCGGCCGGTCGTGACCCTCATTCGCGACCGGCTGCTGGAACGCGCCCGCGCCTGGGGTTCACTCTGAAACTCCCGCACGGGCAAAAATGACCTCTTTCTCCCTCGGAACCGTCGCGAAGCTTGCTCTTCCGAACCCGTTTCCTGGAGGACACATGGTCTCGAAACCCCGCCTCGCCCTGGGAATGCTCGTCTTGGCCGCCTTGGCGGCCGGGCTGCTCGCCTTGCTCATCTCGCTCGACGTCGGCGCGTTCTGGGCCAAGACGCTGCCGCTCGCCTTCCTGGCCGGTGGCGCGGCGGTCGCGCAATCCCTCGGCCTGTTCAACAAGCCATCGAAGGACTGAGGCCGGACGTCAAACGCGCTGCGGTGCGAAGGTTCGTCGGTAGTCCTGCGGGGAAACGCCGACGACCTTGTGGAAATGGTGACGCAGCAAGGCTCCTGAGCCGAAGCCGCAGCGGCGCGCGACCTCGTCGATGCTCATCGTCGTCTCCTCGAGCAGCGACCTCGCGTGCAGAACCCGTTGTGTCGAAAGCCATCGGTGCGGTGTGGTGCCCGTCTCCGCGACGAACTTGCGGGCGAAGGTGCGTTCGGACATCCGGGCCCGGCGGGCCAGATCGGCGACGGGATGTTCATGGTCGATGGTGTCGAGCATCCAGGTGAGCACCGGCTGAAGACTGTCCCCGGTGCACTCCGGGATCGGCAACTCGACGAACTGGCGTTGCCCGCCTTCCCGTTGCGGCGGCACCACCATGCGCCGGGCGATCACGGTGGCCGCGGCGGAGCCGAGTTCGCGCCGGACCAGATGCAGGCACGCGTCGATGCCGGCGGCCGTTCCGGCGCTGGTGATGATGTCGCCGTCGTCGACGAAGAGGACGTCCGGGTCCAGCCGCGCCTCGGGAAAACGCTTCCGGAACCGCTCGCTGTGCCGCCAGTGGTTCGTGCACCGCCGCCCGTCGAGCAGCCCCGCGGCACCCAGCACGAACGCGCCGGTGCACACCGAAAGCAGTGTGGCGCCTCGCGCCGAAACCGCACGGAGCGCTTCGAGCACCGCGGGCGGGTATTCGTCGCGCACGTCGCAGGCGGGGACGACGACCAGGTCCGCGTCTTCCGTCGCTTCGAGACCGTGTTCCGGGGTGACCTTGACGCCGTGACCGAGGCTCAGCGGCTCTCCGGCCCGCTCCCCGCACACGCGGAAGTCGAGCAGCGGCAGTCCGTCATCGGTGCGGTCGTAACCGAACACCTCGCAGACGACACCGAACTCGAACGCGGCGAAGTCGTCCAGCAGCACCACGGCGACGCTCTTCAGCATGCCCGAAGCATAGCTGGCAGGATTTTGTCGCACAACGACAGAACTGCCACTTTTGGCAGGATGTGCCGTGGCGCAAACTTACTGCCATGACCGCAATCATCGTCACCCTCGCCCTGATCGCCCTCGTCACCTACCTGCTGGAGCGCAACCACGCGCGGCAGGGCCGTCCGGACACCGCCGGCGGCGACCCGCTCGGCCGGCCCTTCTGGAAAGGAGGCGCCACGGCTTAAAATCCCTTCGAACCGTGGGGGGTTTGATGGCCGATGGGCAGCGTTTCGTTCGTACGTTCCGATGGAGCGCGGCCGTACTGCTCGGCGGCGGAGCACTCTTCGCCGCCGTGTTGGCGGCCGACCTTCCTTACGCGGACACCGCTCCGGCGCCGACGACTTCCGCGCCGAAGCTCCAGGCACCGCCTCCCTCCGTCGAGACGGTGCCGCCTGAGGCCACTTTGACCGTCGTGACCACGGGCGTCCGCCCGGGGCCGGACGACCGCAGCCTCCTACTCCAGGTGCGGCTCCCGGACTGCGGCCGTGAACCCCGGATCGAAGGCCTGACAGAAGAGAACGACATCATCTACGCGAACGTCGTCATCACCCCCGGGGCCGCCGATTGCCGGGCGACGGTGCCATCGGAGATCAAGCTCACCACCGCGGCCCCGATCGCGAACCGGACGCTGGTGCTCAACTCGGGGGACGCTCCCTGGAACAAACTGCCGGACGGGACCTGGGGTCACTGCGGCGAGCTGGGCTGCGACCCTCCCGCCGATCACTGCGCCGACGTCCGGGTCGAACAGACCCGCGGCGAGGCCATCGACATCCACACGCGCGCCTGCGACCAGAAGTGGCTCGTCGTAGACCGCACGAACTTCCCCCGAAGCCCGTCGCTGCGCGTGCTCTACCGCTGGGTACCCGACCGGTGGCAGGCGGTGACGAGCGTCAAAACCGAGGGATGCGAGGAAATCCTCGCCAAAGAACCCCAGTTCAGCAGGGCTCTCTGCGAAAAACTCGGCCCGATCTCCTGACCACCCGGTGTCACGAGCGACACGTTCCCCGCCGAGATCGTCGGCGACGCTCGCATCTGCCGAGGTCAGGCCCACAATCACCGGTTTAAACCTCTTCGCCCGCATTTTCTGCCGGTTACCAGTTTTCTGGTTAGGGTGCAGTGGTGCAAACGGGTTAACTCGGGCGGAAGGAGATCGCGCCGTCATCGGCGCGTGTCTGAACATGAGTTCGCAGGACGGTAAACAAGCGGAAGAAGAGGTCGTCGCGGAGACCGCGTCGGACCTCGCCCACGCGCCGGACACGACAGGTCCGGGGCACCCGCCCGATGAGCACGTCCCCCTCGACCTCGCCGCCGAACGACCCGCCGAAACCGACCGGACCGTTTTCGGTGTGGCGGCGGCCCTCGCGCTCGCCATCATCATCTGGGGTGTCCTCTCTCCCGAGAGTCTCGCGAGTGTCGCGTCGACGCTCCTCAACGACGCCGTGATCCCTTACGGCGGCTGGGCCTTTGTGCTGACAGCGAGCGGTTTCGTGCTCTTCGCGGTCTGTCTGGCCATAAGCCGCTACGGCCGGATCCCGCTGGGCGGGGACAAGGAACTCCCCGAATTCCGGACGTCGTCGTGGATCGCGATGATGTTCAGCGCGGGCATGGGCATCGGCCTGATGTTCTTCGGGGTGTACGAACCGGTCTCCCACCTCGCGAGCCCGCCCCCGGGCACCGCGGCCCCGAACTCCGACGAAGCCGTCCACACCGCGATGGCGACGACGTTGTTCCACTGGACCGTGCACCCGTGGGCGATCTACGCCGTCGTCGGCCTCGCGATCGCGTACAGCACCTTCCGGAAGGGCCGCAGCCAGCTGATCAGTTCGGTGTTCGCGCCGCTGATCGGCAAGCGGCGCACCGAAGGCCCGCTGGGCAAGGCGATCGACATCATGGCGATCTTCGCGACCCTGTTCGGTTCGGCCGCTTCGCTCGGTCTCGGCGCGCTCCAGGTGGGTGGCGGTATGGGCGCCGTCGGCTGGATCGACGATCCCGGCAAGGGACTCCTGGTCGCGATCATCGCGATCCTCACCGTCGCGTTCATCGCTTCGGCGGTGTCCGGGGTGGCCAAGGGGATCCAGTGGCTGTCCAACATCAACATGGTGCTCGCCGCGGTGCTCGCGGTGTTCGTGCTGGTGGTCGGGCCGACCGTGCTGATCCTCAACATCGTGCCCGGCGCGATCGGCGACTACTTCCGCGAACTGGCGGAGATGTCCGGCCGTACCGGGATGACCGGCGGCGAGGAGATGCAGACCTGGCTCGGCGGCTGGACGGTCTTCTACTGGGCGTGGTGGATCTCGTGGACGCCCTTCGTCGGCATGTTCATCGCGCGGATCTCGCGCGGCCGCACCATCCGGCAGTTCATCTTCGGTGTCATCGCGATCCCGAGCATCGTGAGCCTGATCTGGTTCGCGATCTTCGGCGGCGCGGCGATCAGCAGGCAGCGGGCGGGTACGGACATCGCGGGCGCGGGCAGTGCCCAATCGGCGACGTTCGAACTGCTCGAAACGCTGCCGTGGTTCGTCCCGATCGCGATCCTGGTGATGATCCTGGTGTCCATCTTCTTCGTCTCCGGCGCGGACGCGGCTTCGGTGGTGATGGGCACCTTGTCCCAGCGCGGGAGCGTGCACCCGAAGAAGGGTGTCGTCATCTTCTGGGGCGTGCTGATGGGCGCCGTCGCGGCGGTGATGCTGCTGGTCGGCGGGGACAAGGCGCTGACCGGGTTGCAGAATCTCACCATCCTGATCGCGGTGCCGTTCGTGTTCGTGATGGTCGGTTTGTGCGTGTCGGTCTGGAAGGACCTGCGCAACGACCCGCTGATGAAGCAGGAAGACGCGATGATGTTGTCGCTGAAGGAGCTGCACGAGGAACGCACGAACGGCCACGCCCGCCGTCGTCTCCTCGGACGGTCGAAACAGCGCACCTGATCCCGTGAGTACATGAAGGCCCCCATCCTGTACCTAGGTGTACTGCCCCGGGAGGTTGTGAACGGGGAGACACGTAGTCAGATGATCTTGGAATGAGGGAGGGCCTCCGGGTTCGGTGTGGATTGCGACATCTACCCCGGATACCTGGAGGCCCTCGTGACTCACGCTAACGCACCGTTGACCCCTGCTGGGAGGCTGCGTCTGGCCCGGTGTGTCGTGGACGATGAATGGCCGTTGCGGCGGGCGG
>NZ_JBPQFM010000007.1:0-309498 GCF_051373225.1 Amycolatopsis sp. w19
GCGGTTCGTCTCCTACGGTGACCGCAAGAAAGTCGCCGCCGGAATGCGATCCATTTACACCGCGCCCACGCTCGAGGCCGCCGAGATCGCACTCAAGAACTTCGACAAAGATTTCGGCACCCAATACCCCGCCGCGGTCCAAGTCTGGCAGCGCGCATGGAACGAATTCACCCCGTTCCTGGACTATCCAGTCGAGCTGCGCTGAGTTGTCTGCACGACAAACCTGATCGAGAACATCAACTTCCAGCTCCGGAAACTCACCAAGAACCGCGGTCACTTCGACAGCGACGCCGCCGCCATGAAACTCCTCTACCTCGGACTCCGGAACATCACCAGCCACCGCGGAGGATCATCAGGAACCGGAACCTGGGGATGGAAACAAGCCCTCAACACACTCGTGGTCCTCTTCCCCGGCCGCCTACCAATCCACTAAAATAACCACACAATCATCCGTGGCTTACACGAAAATCATGACAGGGCCACGGTCCGTGGCCCACCACTGCGTCCGTGATCTCACCGGATCGCAGGTAGCGCTTGCTCTGGCTATGCACCACCCAGCCAAGCCGGTGCGGGCTGACTTTTATGATTACCATGTCTGGTCCGTGCACCTCCCACCCGGACACATGCCGCTCTACGATCTCGACAGCCCATTCCTTGGACACCACGACACCAGGCTAGATCGATTCCGGACGGTGGGAAGCCGTGGTGGAAGGCAACCTCAGCGAGGCAAACTTCGGACTTGGTCGCTACCAGCGCTCTCTCGAGCACGGTGAACGTGGCCTGCGCCTGCGCCGACAGGCCCAGGACCTCAGTGGCGAAGCCGGGGCGCTAACGCTGCTCGCGCGTACCTGGCACGCGCTGCACGACACCCGCAAGGCGATCGAGTTATGCCAGCAAGCGATAGCGATTGGCCGCCGCACGCTCATTATCCGGTACGAGACCCTAGCGGAACCACTGGATGTCCTCGCGATCTGCCAGCACCACCTCGGCCATACCATCGATGCCATCAAATGCTGGCAAGAAGCCGCCACTATCTACGACGACTCAGGTCACGCACGCAAAGCCGCCGAGGTCCGACAGCGCCTGCACCAGGCTCAGGCCGCACTCTGAGCCCGACTACTTGCGACCTTGCGTTTTCGTGACACAGGAATCTTCGCAGGATGCGCCCCGACGGCAGCGCCCACGTCGGCAACCCGCTGGTTAAGAGTCGGCACCTGGGCGTGTCGGATGGTGCCGAGTAATGCCGAACAAGACCTTTTCGTCTGGTCAAGCCGCAACCGCGGTGTCGGGGTGTGTCGCCTGGTGTTGGACTGTTTCAGACCTCTCGGGCTCGTCTCGGGCTCGCAAATGCCGGGTTCTGTCGCTGGGTCCAGACGCCTTGGACGGCCGCGTTGCCGGTTGGTGTTGATGATGACGGTGGGAGACCGTCGCGATCTGGTTGTGTCGGCTGTGAGCACGATGGTGGGGATCGTGGTCGGGCTGACGTTCCTGTTCGGGTTTGGCAATGTCTTCGCGCTCGCTCTTCGGCTCGGTGTTCCTGTGTGGGTCGCGCCGTTGGTCGCGCCCGCATTGGACCTGACGGTCGTGGCGTTGCTGGTGGCGATCCGCCGTCTCTCTGCGCATGGAGCGGTCCCTGAGGTTCAGCGCTCGGCGCGGCGGCTCCTCGTTCTTGCGAGCGCGGTGACGCTGGCGTTGAACGTGGCAGAGCCCCTGATTGCTGGAGAGATCGGTAAGGCGCTGTTCGATGCGGTGGGGCCGTTGTTACTGATCGGTTGGTCCGAGGTCGGGCCGGGTTTGCTGCAGGCTCTCGCCGATCTTCGTCAGGGTGTAGAACGTCCTGTCGGTTCGACGCGGCTGACCGCGATGGTCGATCATGAGCCGGAGGAAATGTACGTGGTCGTGTCCGGCTTGGACGGCGATTTGGTTGAGCGGGCGAAGCAAATCGACGCTCGCCATCGGGACCTACACCAGCGCCCGATCTCTGCAGAGGGGCTTCGAAAGGCTTTGGGTGTTGGTGCGCAGCGATCCCGTGCCCTCACGCGTCTGGTCCGGTCGGAGTGGCGCGACCCGTTAGATCGGAGGTCGGAGTCCGCGTCATAGCCCGGCGTGGCGCTGGCATCTCGGTGAGCAGGCGGTTCAACTCAGTCAGCTTTGTCCGCGGTGAACGGTTCCCGGAGCCCTTCATCTCCACGATCGCTTCCCCGCCGGGACGATCCGGACCCTGGACTCGGAGGTCTTCGCGCCGATCGCCTTCGGGATGGACCTGGTCCATGTCCACCACGACGAAGCCCAGAACTTCTAGCGCCATCTGCACGGCCAGGGCGAGGTCATCGCCGTCGGCAGTGAGCAGGCGGGCCGCACCGTCGGCCGCGTCCGTGTCCGCCAGTTCGACGTCGCCCCGGCCCGCGATCAACCGGCGGTCGAGGTCAGACAGCAGTCGCTCGTGCTCGTTCTCCAGCTCTACGACAGCGTCGCGCTTCCTGGTCCCCATCCATCTCTCCGGAAATGTCGTAAACCTCCATCCACCGTGACCCACCCCCTTCGGTTGATAGGTGATGCAGCCTGGATCACTTATCAACCGAGGCGTGCGGGGCGCGAGGCCGTCGGCCCGCGGCCTATACGGTCTCAATCAGCGTCATCGGCGTTGACTCGTCCCGGTCGAGTTGTTGGCGCATCCGGGCGATCGCCTGGTGCTGTATGACCCGTACGGCACCAGGCGCGAGGCCCAGCGCTTCGGCGGTTTCTCTGCCCGAAAGGCCGACCATCATCCGTAAGGTGACGACTTCTTGCTGGGTCTTGGTAAGCGCCCCGAGTGAACCGGAGAGACGGCTTTGAAGGTCACGAGCGTGGTGTGAGCACACCTCGACACCGGCTGGCTCCTGCGGCCGCGCAAGTCCGGATCGGCTATCTCGTTGAGCTGCGCGACGTACGTCGGTGACCTTGTTGTTCGCGATCGAGTAGACGAAGCGCAGGAACGAGTCACCGGTGCCGTGATACCGGGGCAGGGCAGTGAGAACCGTGATGCAAACCTCCTGGGCGACGTCGTCCGCGGTCAGGGAAGAGATCGTTTGTCCGCTTAGCCGGGCGCGGCAGTACGTGACGACCGCCGGCTGAATGACTTCGAGCAGGGCGCGGACCGCGAGCGGCTGACCGTCCTTGGCGTCCATCACCAACTTGGTGAGGTCCTTGGTGGACACTCGTCGAGTCGGGGAGGTGGATGTGTCCTCCGCGCGATCGAGTGCGTCGACGGCGTTGGCGGCGCGGACGTTCCTGTTGACGGGATCCGTGCAGTAGAGCCACTTGGTGTCGATGAAGAAGATGCTCAACTCGGAGGTGAAGGTGAAGTCGAAACCACTGTCGGTTGGAGTGATCAGACGATCCCACTTGAACCGGCGGCTCAGTTCCACAGCCAGATTTGTCGTTGCGAGCGCGTGGAAGCCGAGTTGAGGTGCGGCCGTCTGCCAGCTCTTTCCTGTCCGGTGGCCCCAGATCACGATGTCCCGACTCTCGTCTGGCACCAGCGCGGCGGAAGTGGGCTCGTCGGGGCTGTTGTTCAGCTGAGCGGCGAGGACCTGGTCGAAGATCGGTGTCTCCGCCTCGGCCCGGTCTTCGGCAGGGACAGCGTCCTCCGTGAGCTGGGCGGCCAGGCTCGTCTCTTGCTCGTCGGCGTGCGCCTCGCGTCGCTGCGGGATCGGATCGGTGCTCGCGACGCAGATAGCGTGCATCGGCTCGGCGTCGTCGATGCCGTAATCGACTGCGGTGGAGAGCCACGGGATCGCGTCGGCGAATCGCTCGGTGGCCATCATCTGCATGCCGATTTCGAAGGCCTGGTAGGCGATCTCGGCGACGTGGGCCATGGTGGGCATCACGCGGCCGTGTTCGGCGATGTCGGCGTCGTTGGCCGCCTGGGCGCGGTTCATGACGTGGTCGACGTCGAATCGGAGATCGTCGGGTACAGGGGGTGGGGTCATCGCTGAACCTCCGGTGCGGGATTGCGGTAGTGCGCAAGCAGGGGGGAAGCCTTGAGTTCGGCGAGGCCACGCTGGCGGAGCGCCTTGACGCTGGGCTTGGTCGCGGCGAGAAGCGCCGCGACCTCGTCGAGGCTGTCCCCGTAGCCGTAGAGCCGGATCAGCACCTGACGCTGCCGGGCGGGCAGCGTTCGGAGCGCCTTCACGAGAAGTTCGTCGGTGAACAGCCCGTTCGCGAAGCCGGGGTCGTCCTTGACGTTCGCTGCCGTGGCCCGCAGGATCGCGGCGTCTTCGACCGCGTCCTTGGTTCTCACTGCATCGCAGTGCAGGGCCGCCGAAAGCTCCTCGTCGGTGCTCGGGATCGGACGCCGCTTCTGTTTGCGCAGCTCGTCTTTGACCCTGAGCTCAACGATCTGGATCAAGAGAACTCGGGGCTCACGCAGCGATCCCTGCTCCTGCCACCTCCGGACGAACTCGTGAAATGCGGTGGCCACGACCTCCTCGGCGGCCGCGTGGTCGCCGTGAAGGCGTTTCGTCGCGTAGGCGATCGCTCCGGGCACGCCGCCGTCGCGGACGCGAAGGACTTCGTCCCGGTCGTAACGGATCCGCGGCTGATGTCCGTACTCGCCGGGGTCCGGGTCGTGGTCGGGGCTTTCATGATCGCCGCTCGGTGTGAGTTGGGCGCCCGTCATGCGGACTCCGAGGTCACCGGTACTGCCGGGCCGAGAATAACGGCCCATTCGCCGCCGGCCGGGTCGCGGCTGATCAGGTGAGCGGCGCGTCCGGAGTCGCTGAGCACCTGCGTGGCGTCGACGAGGGCGTCATGGCGGTCCCGGGCCATGGTGCGCCTGGTGCGCAGGGTGACGACGTCCAGGATCGCCCGGATTACCGAGCGGGGGCGGGGGATCATGATGCAGTCTGCATCAGGGGAGTTGGCGGGGCCTGTGTCCATTGTTGGCCTCCCTTCCTACTCCCATACCGAACCGAACGGTGAGGAAGAACTGGTACCGGCGAAAGATCTTGAAATTTCTCCGGCCAGCTCCAGAATTCGCTCTCAGTGGGGAAGCTC
Organism: Amycolatopsis sp. w19; assembly: GCF_051373225.1. Classification (NCBI taxonomy): domain Bacteria; kingdom Bacillati; phylum Actinomycetota; class Actinomycetes; order Pseudonocardiales; family Pseudonocardiaceae; genus Amycolatopsis; species Amycolatopsis sp. w19. Next base: position 5,038 of record NZ_JBPQFM010000007.1, read on the forward strand.
TACCACTGCGCGTCGAGCACTGCCACCCCGGACCCTTTCGTCACTGTGACGAAAGGGTCCGGGGTGGATCCATTCATCGTCATCGGCGCCCTTCGGCATGGCCCGATGTTCTGATAATGCCTATTATCGAAACATCTTCGCCACGACCGGGGCGGCTCCTCCGTAAGGCTCGCGCCAGAAGTTCAGGACATGCCTACATGTCCGACACAACGCCGAAGTCGCTACCGCCGGACATACTTCACCTGCATGCAGACCTCGCGAAGGCTCGACGATCCCGCCAGGCACACGATCCAAATTTGGCGGGTCTGCCGTCCGTCGTACGGGTTCGACGTCATTTGGTTCGCCGGGCATGTCTTGAAAGCTCCGCTCGACCCGTGGGAACAGGTCGCCGTGATCCGGCTCGGCGAACTGTTGCCGGACAACGCGACGCCGCGGTTCCGGACGGTGCTCATCATCGTGGGCGGCTAGAACGGCAAGACCCACCTGCGCGTCGTGCTCATGCTGTATTGGCAGTTCTTGGAGCGGCAGAAGCTCATTCTCGGCACGAGCACGAACCTCGGGTACGCGAAGGAGAGTTGGCAAAAGGCCGTCGACCTCGCGGAAGAGACGCCGTCCCTTGCCGTCTGCATCCGCCGAACGGTCTCCGCAAGGCGGCGGGTGAAGAGTGCTTCACGACAGTGACGCTTTGCTGCTACCTGATCGACGCGTCCAACCGGTGTGGCAAGCGGTCCCTCACCGTGAACCGCCTCATCCTCGACGAGCTGCGCGAGCACGCCGATTGGTCGGCGTGGGACACGGCCACCAGCGCCATGAACGCGGTCCCGGACGTGCAAGGGGTCGCCATCACGAACAGGTGCACGTCGAGGTCATCGAAGCGTGGAGCGGCCACGGCCGCACGAAGGCGCTTCGCGAAGAGTTGCCCGCGCTGGTCCGGCAGGTGAAGCCGCGGGTGCCCGGATGGTTCCCGGCCGGGCCCGCGGCGGCCGTCGCCGCGGCGCTCCCCAAGAAGAAGGCACGGCGAGACGTGACGTGGCCTCCGCGGGGCGTCGAGCTGATGCCGTTGACGGCAGAGACCACGGCCATGTGTCTCGGTCTCGCCGAACAGGTCAAGTCCGGCGAGAACAGCCAGTCGAAACCGACCCGCGGCTCTGCGCCGCGATCGTCGATCGCTTGACGTTCGACGCGTACATCATCGAGACCTGCACCGAGTAGTTCCGGCTGCGGACCACACCAAACGCCGAACACCAGCCGCGCCAGCTGACAACGTCCGCCTGATCTTCGACGATCTTGTATGCCGGGCCCACGGCCCGGGATACAAGATCGTCGGCGACGCTCGTGTCATCGTGGTCGCTCGATATCAGGCGCGACACGGGGAGCGTGATCACGGTGCACGAGCTGTCCGAGAAGGTCCAGCGCAGGGTGAGCCACGCGGTGGGAGGCGGCGCCCGAGTGGCCACAGCCACCGGCCTGCGGCACGGAGCCAATCCGTGGTTATTGACGTTCGAACCGGGTAGCCGCGTCGACGCGGCCGTGCTGCGACTCGGGGACCCCAATGAGCCGGACCATTGCCAGCGGTTCGCCATCGAGGTCGCGGCACTACAGGTCGCCAGGGAGCACCAGCTGCCCGCGGCCCGCCTGATCGCCACCGATCTCGACGGTTCCGCAGCAGGTGCGCTGGCGGTGCTGACCACCGTCCTGCCGGGCACAGTCGCATCCCATCGGCCGCCTCCACCGAGCGACTCCAGGGCCTGGGAGCCACAGCAGCCGCACTGCAAGCAGTCCGATTGGTGCCCCAGGCTGCTCTGCCACTGCGGACCCGCTCGATCGCGGATGTCGACTTCGCCGCCCAACGCCGGAAAAGGCGCCACACCACTACTGACGGCTGCGGAATAACGCCTCGAACAGCTCCCCGCGCCCACCGGCCCGACAGTCTTCGTGCATGGCGACCTGTGGTTCGGGAACACCCTCTGGTCCGGTGACCGCTGCACATGCCTGGTCGACTGGGACTGCGCCGGCGCCGGATCGCCGGGAATCGACCTCAGCGGTGCACGCTTCGACGCGGCTCTGATGTTCGGGTTACCCGCCGCCGAACAAGTTCTGGAGGGCTGGCAGCGCGCCGCCGGCCGATGGGCAGAACAGCTCGCGTACTGGGACGTGGTCGCGGCGTTAGGCGCCCTGGCCGACATGTGCTTGGACGGGCGTCGGTGCAGGGTTGAGCGGCTGCGGTCGCGACTTGGCTCCAACGAGTTGTGAGGCACTTGGTGAGCAACTAGAAGTCAAGCGGGGTCCTCGCGATCCACTCGTTTGAGTGAGCTGTCCGACTAGTGGTAACGAAGTTTTCCACGGTTAGCCGGTTTGAATCGACCGTTCATCGCATGGTCGGGGGTGTAAGTGGACGCGTCCGCCGATGCTCCGGCACGGTCATATGCACGTGCACGACCCGGATATTGATGACAGAGGAGCAATTGGAGTGCGAAGGCCTGATCATGATCAGCAACCGGGGGCCGGGATGAGCCCTGGCGTCGGTTCGCCACTCCGCAGCTGTGTGCCCAGCCAGTTCGAGCTTCTCCGTCTTCATGGATTCGCAAACCGTTACGGTAGTTCGTCAGACTTGACTGCATATGTAGCCCGCGACTTTGACGACGAACTTCGGGCTATGGTTGTCCGGGCGGCCGATGGCTCCAGTGTAATGGTGACACTGGTCAGCGACCTTGCGGCGGGGAAGAAACGAGCGGCGTGGGAGTCACTCTGGCAGTCGAAAGGCGAGAGTGGGGAGCTGCTGCTGGGTGACTGGACGGTATGGCCGGCAGCGAGTCCAAGTAGTCCGGATGCTCTAATGGATGCGGCCAGAAGGGCTTTGCCCCGCACTGCCTTCTTCTTGCCGGGGCTGGATCGATATCTTCGCGGTTCAGATCAAGAGGTTGGGGACAGGGTTGCTCGGGTCTTACGGGAGACCCTTAGTGATCCTCGTCGTGCACCGATTTTGATTGTTGCAACGATTCGTTCAGGCCCCTTGCAAGAACTGAGACTAGTCTCCGGAAAATTTCCGCATGCCAAGCTGCTAGTTGAGGGCAGTGAGATTAGGGTTCCTGACGAATTCAGCTTAGAGGAGATGGCACGTGCGTCGTCCTCTGAAGACCCGCGCGTGGCAGAAGCCTCGGTTCGCGCTGCAAAAGATCGCTATGTCGTCCAGTACATGTTGGATGTCCACGATCTCCAAACTCGCGTCGACAAGGCCAGCATTATAGAAGGCGCCATCCTGCAATGGGCAATCAAGGCACGACGTCTCGGCAACGGATGCTGGCTGACGCGCGAATTACTGGAAAAAGGGACGAGTGCTTCTCTGCATCAGAAGGTGCAGCATATTGTAGGCGAATCTGGCTTCGATAAGGCATTCGCGGAACTGGTGAGGCGAGGCCCTGGTGGAGCGAGCGTGATGATTGAACGCGACACACTCGTGCTCAATGATAGCCGCGGCCCTAGCTATCGGCTGGACGATTACCTTGAACGTAGGTACGTGGCTGGCGCGACTGATCCGGTGACGCTAGAACCGCAACTGTTGCAGGTTCTTGTTGAGGCCGCAGACGATTCAAGTCTGGCCCCTTTGGCTGGGCAGTGTCGCAAACGTGGCCTATTGTATTGGGCCATGCGCTTTTACCTTCGTGCGGCAGAGGGAGGCGATCGGTCAGCTCGACTGAAGTTGGCGGAGATGCTCGGTCAGGCGGGCCGTGTCGACGATGCGCTAGACCAGTATCGATACCTGGCGGACGAACGTGACACTGAAGCATTAATCCTTGCGGCGGAAACACTCATTGCTGCAGGCCGGAATCAGGATGCTGTAGAGTGGTTGAAAGGCATGACGGAAAAGCGTCATGATCGAGCCACGGTTCTGACTGCGAGAGCGTTGGAACGTATGAACCGTCACAATGAAGCGCTTTGCCTATATCGCGAGCTTGCTGAACGCGGAAATGCTGCAGCTGCCGCAGTTGCGGCAGATTTGATGATCGATTCCGTCGAAGGGCTTGCGCGATCAGCAATAATCGACGAAATCGTTGAATGGCTTACGTCGCTTGCTGATCGATGTGGACCCAGTGTCGTTGAACTTGCGACGGAATTGCTGGTGGATAACCAACAGGTTGACTCTGCAATGCTTCGTCTCAAAGATTACGCAACGTCCGGCCGTACCTATGCCTGGCTCCTCGGAGCGAAGGTGCTTTTCTCGCAAGGGCGCTCTCAATTGGCGTTGGCCTGGTGTCAAGCAGCAGTTAAGCATAAAGTGGCGCATGCTGCGGCGTTCGCGGCAAAGATAAATGCGCAGCTTGGCCTCGCTGAGATAGCCGGTGAGTATGCCCTTATGGCTGCGGAGGCGGGAACCCCGGAAGCTCTTGTGGAGGTCGGAAACGTTCATGCGGAGAAGGGGCTGGCCGAATATGCTCTGCAATGCTATGGATCTGCAGTTGATCGAGGGCATATGCAGGCGCTCGCCAGAATCGCTGAGGTGTATGCGACGGAAGGAAAGAGTGACGATTCGTTCAAATTCTATCGTCAGGCGCAGCGGGCGAAATGTGCGCCTCCAGCTTCCGTGATTGCCGCTTTCTTGTGTGATGCCGGGCGGGTCAGGGAGGCGTTCGAGTGGTATTTCAAGGTGTTGTCGGACATTTCGAATCCTGACGTCATTGTTTCAATATCGGACTACCTTTTAATTCGAAAAGATGAATCAGCACTTTCCTGGGATGCTGTAAGATTTGCCCTAGTGGGCTATATGAAGGCGGCTAAAGTGGCCCGGCCGCAGGCAGTGACATGGCTGGCGGAAGGGCTTATTCGAGCAGGGGAGGAAGAGGCTCGCGCTTCGGTCAAGCAGTACGACGGAAAACTTGATGTCCCGGAAGTGCCATCGCAAAAGCTCGTCGCTGCCGCCGACTTGCTGAACGATGCGGCAATAGATGGCGACGTTTCTGCGCGAATGAAGCTTGTGAAGCTCCTTGCACGTCTTAATCGACATGTTGAAGCGTGCAGACATCTCGAAACTATCAAGAAGCAAACAACCGTCGATGTTGACGTTGACATGACAATCTCCTTGGCGGGGCAAGGGAAAGCCGATGAGGCAATGGCCAGGCTTTGGAGCCAGCTCAAGAAATCGAACACAAAAGCTGTGGCACCTGCTGCCATGTTCTTGATGCGGCATAATTGCAGCGACGCGGCAATCGAGGTACTCGAACGCGGAATCGAACTGGGTGATATTGAGTCCCATCTGCGTCTGGGTGATCTTAAGCGGTTCAAACGTCGCTACGTTGATGCGCTCGATCTCTATCTGTTTGCACTTCTGCATGGCCATCCAGATGCTGCTGCCCGGATCCGTACCTTGTTCACGTTCAACGAAGATCATCACGCTCAACGCGACCTGCGACGGTACGGAATTACGCTGGACGGCCAGATTTCGGAGCCGTGGTCGGTCGCGGCGGACCCACTCGCAAATCAGTAAGGTCAAACTGAAAACATGGAGAAGGTTACAGTCATTGATTAGGTGGACCGCGCGCCGAGCCAGTCTAGGAAGTCAGCGGCCGCGCACCCCGGCTTGCAGGGCCGCCCGCGCTCGCCGGTGAATGCGGTGCCATCCGTGGGCGCAAAAGTCACCGGGTTGGGTCTCGACGTCGACTTGTGGCCGCTAGTGGCCGACCATCACCCCGAGACCCAACGCTCCCTCGTTGCCCGCGGAGTATCCGACCCCGACGCGTGGCACCGACTCCGGCCGCTCTGCAAGACCTGCCATGACCGGCATACTGGGCTTACGAGCCCTGGCGGTTGGCAGGCGAAGTCTTAATCCTTACCCCGCTCGGTCTGTGAAAGTGCTTCGTCGTATTGCTCCATGAACTTCTGCAGCGCTGCTTCAAGGTTCTGAACCGGATCCGGTTGAGATTCTTTTATATTGTCTAATGCTTGTAGAAAGGCTACTGTGCGCGGAGCCCTGGAAGGTGGAACCGAAATATCGGGGATGACATCAGCCTTATCGGCAGGTTCGGTAAACCAGGCGCTCGCATGGCCACCAACTTCGGGTTCTTCCTGATTCGGCTCGCCTGACTTGGCGGCCCGAAGCTCGCGAATTCGCTCCAGTGCCTCAGTGAACTTTTGAGCCTTGACAAGCTCTGTCACGCTCTCGGGCTTGGGCGGTTCTATGCCAGGTATTTTATCTCCGGGGATTGATTTCGCGATCGTTCGGACGACGTCGGGGGTCGTCCTGCCTTGTTTTTGATCTAGCAGGACGCGTAGCTGGGCTGCCGTGATCTGCTCTTCAGTCAGGCGATGCGATCGAGTCATTGGCTCTGCCCCGTCTTGTCGGTCGGGTCCAGTATCTCACCGAGCACGCGCTGGTGAAACACGTCAAGCAGGTCGTACTCGTCCTGCTGCGCAAGCTCCGACCTTGCAAGTTTCATCATCAGACTCAGGCCAAGTGTCCGCTTCGCTGCCGACTCGTCCATGGTGAGCTCGGCGGCCCATGTGAACCGGCGCCACCACTCCTCGCGGCGAGCGGCCAGCTCTCGCTGCTCAGTCGCTCGATCATTCGCTCGTGCCCCCAAGCGAGCGCCGATGAACGCGCCCGACGTGGCCAACACGCCAACGACGGCCGTTACCGCGATCTGCCACCCGCTCACTCGGCGTCCCGCCAGGGCACACCAGCCGGGCGAGCGCCGCCCGAGCCCACGTAGTCGTGGACTGCTCTTCGAACTGTCGACCAGGAGATCTCCGCGTCGCTCGGCACCTCGCGCTCATGGGACTGGTAGTCGTATGCCACTGGCTCCGGCGACGTCCCACCCGACGTGCTGATGACGCTCGTCTCGTCCTTGCCTGCGAAGCCGACAAACCCGCACGTCGTGGCCGCTGCGCGCACGCCGAACTGAAGGATCGACCAGCCGTCGTTGTCCCGGTGATCGATCTGGGCGACCAAACCGACCTTGACCTCAGGCGACTCGGCCTCGGCCACCATCCGGTCCAGCAGCTCGTCCACCTCCGCCGCCGTGCTCAGCGCGAGGGGTTCCCGCTGACCTGGATCGAAACAAGCATCGAACGTCACCACTGTTTCCCTCCCCGATACACCTTCGTGAACCCGCCCGTCCCGTGGACCGTCAGCGCGCCGCCCTCCGGCAGAACCACACCCAGCAGATCGTCACAGCTCGCCTGGCCCTGGCAGGGCATGTTGTTGATGACCACCGTGGCGTCCGTGATCCCGCTGTCGCGCATCTCGGCCGCGATCTTGAGTTCTACGTCCGCGGCCGCCGTCAGCGGCACGAACGGGCACCCGGCCTCCTTCACGATCTCGTTCACGCGGTCCGTTCGGTCATCCCGCCCGCTGGTCACAGCCGCAGTGTTTCTACCAGGTGCAAACCAGCGGCCATGCGTCTTCAACCCGCGACGGCGTGTCACCGGCGGGGCAACTCCCGCCGCACCTGCTCGACCAGGTCGTCATCCTCGTCGTCCACGTCCTGATTGCTGGACGAAGTGGCTGGACCAGGAGGAGCGGACTGTTCAGAAGCTCCAGCCGAAGTGGACTCCGAAGCTGAGGAGATACCCGTCGAGCAGGTCGGACGACTCGCCTATCTGGCCGGTGACCGTCTCCGACGAGGACTTCAACTCGGCGGGCAAGCCCGGCAGCCGGTTGAAGTCAGGATCAGAGACACCGGCCGCGAGCTCCGATCACTTCACACCAGCGTCTTCAAGCCTCTGGTCAGCGAGCTTGAGAGCGGCGAGAGTTGCATTCGCCTTGACGACCGCCGTTCGCACTCCCGCGGCGATCTCCTCAACCAATCCCACGGCCCCTCCCCAGAGCGTCGTCCGACGGGGACGCTACCTCGAAGATCGGCTCGGAAGGCCAATTGCCGCAGGTCGAGCGCGTGAACGTGAGTCGGCCCGACGGGCTGTCCGCTCAACCAGTCGGGCCTTAGCCGCACCTGCCTGGCAGGGGCCAGCAACGTGCAGTCGCAGGGCGAAGTCGGTCTGCTGTGCGCCGGCATCCCGGAGGAGTACGGCGGGGGTGGCGGCGATTTCCGGCATGACGCGGTGATCGCGCTCGACCGTCAGGTTGGTGGCCTCGGCGGCGTCGTTGATCTGGTACGGCCCGCCGTCGGGTGCGCGCAGTGTCGGCATAGCAGGCCTCCTCGGTTGTGGGGCGAATGAGTGACGCGGCGCCACGGCAACCCCGACCGTGAACGCCGCGCCACGTCTGAGGGCCGGTCAGCCGCCAGCGGGCTGGGCCGCGGTGAAGCCCATATCCGCCAGCAGTACCTTCCAGCCGGGGCAGCCGAAGAAGAACCGCATGGCGGTCTTGGACGTTGCTAGGTGACTCTGTTACCGGGCAACATCGCGCCCTTCGCTTGGCCAGTTGCGGTCTCATCAGACGAGACGAGGATGACCGGCACGGGAACCCACCGCGCCCAGCCCTGCTCCGCATCGACCGGCCCTTCGACGGTCCACCCCGGCGGCCATGAGCTTTCGAAATTTGGTCGGGTGAAATCGACTCGGATGCGTGCCTCGGAAGCATTCGGCACTACGTCGAACGTAGCCTCATAGAACGAGACGTCGTCGGTGAAGGTCGCTTTGCTGAACAAGACCGGGCTGATGAAGGTCGCCTTGCCGAATCTAGCTTGGCCCGTGAAGGTGGCCTTGTCGAACCTAGCTTGGCCCGTGAAGGTCGCCTCGCCAAACGTGGCCCCACCGTAGAAGGTAGTCTCGTCGAACCAGGTATCACGGCCGAAGTTCGCCTTGCTGAACCTGGCGTCGAGCTGGAAGGTCGACTGTGCAAAAAACGAGCGGTCGTGGAAGGTCGTCTCGTTGAACCAGGTGTCGAGGTTGAAGGTCGTCTTACCGAATAGGGCGATCTTGTGGAAGGTCCCCTCGCTGAACAAGGCGCCGTTGTGGAAGGTCGTTTGGCCGAACCGGGCAGTGCCGTGGAATGTTGCCCGTTCAAACCAGGCACCGTCGTGGAAGGTTGTCTTGTCGAATAGGGCGTCGTTGTGGAAGGTCGTTTGGCCGAACCGGGCAGTGCCGTGGAACGTTGTCTCGCCGAACAAGGCCGTGTTGACCTGGCAGCCCGCTAAGTCAAAGTTGATGAGTGTGGCACCGGTGAGGTCGAGGTTGATGTCTTTCCAGAAGGTCTTTGCGGCATGTTTCGCGTCGTTTCCGGACCTCAGGTGCGTGACCAGGATGCGCTGAGCTGTGAGACGGACTTCCCGTTCTTGTCGGGCATGGTGGTCGAGCTCGGCTACTCTTGGGAGCTCGGACTCGTCACTGCTCTCGGCGCGCTGCCGAGACGCACCCCGGTTGGGGGCCAGGGGGCGGTGGATACCGGGCCGGTTACGGGGTCGGGGTCTACCGGGTAGGTGGAAGGGGGCACGTAGGTAGGCGCAGATCACGTCGACCACGACCTGACGGTGGTCGGGGTTGTCCTGGGCAACGCGTTCGAGCGCGTACAGCCCGCCGTGGCGGATCGCGGGTTTGTCGGAGCCGAGCTGCTCGACGGCCTTGACATACAGCTCAGTGAGCCGTCGTTCTGCATTGTCGTGCTCGGTGGACCACTGCCGGCGCCCGGTGAGCACCAGCGCGACCACGCCGCCGGCCCCGGCCCCGACTGTGAGACCGACCTTGATGAGTTCGATCCTGTTCTTCGCATCGCTGCCTGGATCGATGAACATCAGCAGCGTCGTCACGGCCGCGGCCGCGATCAGTGCGACCGGGACGACGATGACGACGATCGCCCACCACCACGTGCCGCCACGGTCCCGCCACCGGCGTCGCGCCCACGCTGCCTTCGACCCACTCATCCGCTTCACGCTTGGTAGTCGTACGGAGCGCCGCCGATCGCTACGTTCCCTGGGGAACGGACTGTAGAAAAGGTGGCAGGTCAACCCGTCATCAACGACGCTCTCGGGTTCGGAGGCTGCCTCCAGGTTGCGCGACTGGCGTTGGGCGTGGCGTTGGTTCAGGATTGACGGTGTGCCTACATCGATTCCAGCCCTCGTTGAGCCCGCGGTCCTGCGGTGGGCTCGGACCACAATCGGGCTGACCGAGGTGGCCGCGGCGCGCAAGATCGGCGTGCCGGACGACCGGGTCGCTCAGTGGGAGTCGGGCGAGGCGCAACCTACGATCGCGCAGCTCAAGAAGGCCGCGACGGCTTATAACCGGGCTTTGGGAGTGTTCTTTCTGGCCGATCCTCCGGCTGCGTTCGAGACGTTGCGCGACTTCCGCCGGTTGCCCGAAGCCAGCGTGGGGGAATGGTCGCCAGACCTGCATGCGGAGTACCGGCGGGCGCACCAGCAGCGGGACAACCTGCTTGAGCTGTACGAGCTTGATGACGACGATCCACCGGCTGACTGGCGCCTGAGTGCGGCAGGGTCCGACGAGCGCCTGGCTGAGCGTGCTCGCGAGACGCTCTTGGGTCTATCACCGATCGCCCTGACCACCCGGTCTACCGTGTACGACCACCTCAATGCCTGGGGCGCCGGACTCGAACGGGCCGGGGTGCTGGTGCTTGCGACGTCACGTGGCCGTGTTTCGACGACCGAAATGCGTGCCTTCTCGTTGTACTTCGACAAGCTGCCGGTGATCATGGTCAACGGTGGTGACAGTCCTCGGGGTCGCCTGTTTTCCCTCCTGCATGAGTTCGCTCACCTGGCCCTGCATACTCAAGGTCTGTGCGATGTGACCGCCGACCTGCGCGCGACGACGCCGGAGCGGCAGCTGGAGGCGCGTTGCAACGCCCTCGCCGCGGCCATGCTCATGCCGGCCACCGCGGTGCTGCGACGGCCAGAGGTTCAGGCCCGCGCCGAACAGCAGGACACCTGGACCTACGTGGCGCTGCACGATGCAGCCGCTCCCTTCGGGGTGAGCGCCGAGGCGTTCCTGCGTCGGTTGCTCACTCTTGGTCGTGTCACTCAGGCCTTCTACGAAGCGCGGCGCGCGGAGTTCGTGAAGGCTTATGAGGCGGATTCAGTCGCCCGTACGGCGGGCGGCGGGGACTGGTACCGCAACACCGTCCGTGACCTGGGGAAAGGCTACGTCCGGCAGGTGGCCGACGCACACCGTCGCCGCATGATCGACACCTATACCGCCACGACGTACCTCAACGCCAAGGCCGGTCAGATCGACAAGCTCGCCGACGCCGCGGCTGTCCGGGAGGCGAACTAGCAGGTGCCCTTGTACTCCTTCGACACCAGCGCGATCCTCAACGGGCGCCGTGATCAACTGCCGCCGTCGGTCTTCAGCACCCTGTGGCAACGAATCGAGATGCTGATCGCCGAAGGAACCATCCGCGCGGTGGAAGTGGTTCGCGACGAGCTCGGAAAGCGTGACGACGACGCCAACACCTGGGCGCGTGCGCAGGGAGACCTCTTCATACCTCTCGACCAGGACATCCAAGTCTCAACCAGGAAGATTCTCCAAGCGCATCCGAAGATGATGGGAACGGGCGGCGGTCGCAACGGCGCCGACCCGTTCGTGATCGGTCTCGCGCTCGCACGCACCGGTGTCGTCGTCACCGACGAAACCTTCAGCGGCAACCTGAACAAGCCGCGCATTCCCGACGTGTGTAAAGCGGTCAGTGTCCCGTGCATGAACCTCGTCGGGTTCGTGCAGGCGCAGGGATGGAAGTTCTAGCCGGACTGAGCGCCAACGTCGTCAAGCGGCGCATGGAACAGGCCGCGTCCGCATCCGGCGGCGAAATCGAGTTCACCTTCATGGCCGTGATCCTCGCCGGAGCTCACGCTGCGCATCGAGCTCGACTCGACGGCCGCCCGCGAGATGTAGCAGTCTTCCGCTTGCCAAACGAGGCCGCACCGGGCTACGCCTCGACGTCTCAGCCCAGCCGCGTACGGCGACTTCGAAGACGGAACCTCGTCGACGCGGGTAACTGTGGGCAGCCTGGACGCCTACGCATGTTGAGCGATGAGCAACGGGCCCGCGCGGAAGGACGCGCAATGGGCCAGCCGGAAGCCGTCTGCTACCATGGGAACCGGAGCAGGAAGTTCTCGGTGCAAGTCCGAGCACGACGAAGTCGGTGTAGCTTAACGAGCAAAGCCCCTTTTTTCCTGCTAAGAGGCCAGGCCCAGGTAGGGCCTGGCTTCTTGCTATGCCATATCAACTCCGCACGCTGCGAACGCTGTCTTCAGGTCTGCCTCTGTCACTGCGACCGCCCGGTAGTGATGGCGGACGAACCCAAGGATCACCTTGCGGCGTTTGGTGGGGTTGAGCCGTCCCGGCGTGTGCTGCAGGTGATCCTCGACGATCACCTTTGCCCACGTCGCGGGTGGGACGGCGGGGATCAACATCCAATTGGCCTCGCGGGCGAGTGCCTTCGTGGTGGCGAGGGCTTCCACAAGCTCACCAAGCATGAACGTGACGCGGTCACCGAGTCGGAGTCCGCGCGGCGACCGACCGGTGTGCTTACACCATGCGACTTCCCCCGCAGGGGTCAGTTCTCCGATCTTGTCCACGAGGGGCTGACTAACGATGCCGCTGCGGTGGATGATCGCGTTGCGCATCTCCCGGAGCACGTGGAACCGGGTCATCCGGTCAACGTCAAAAGAGCTGCCTGCCCGCGTTGCGAGCTTGTCGTGCATCTGCCAGGCCTTGGCTGATCCCGCACCGATCAGTTCGAGGCAGTCCAGAATGAAGCCTTCGTGGATGGCTAAGGCTTGGGGCACTGCCATCGCTCCCAGGTGCTCTTCGGCTCCACGCAGGATGGCCTGGGCGGCGTCAGGACGCAGGTCGAACCGCTCAACGTGCGGGATCGTCGGGAAGATCTCCGACAACTGCCTGGATGAGTCGCGGGTGAGCTCGAGGAAATTCGCCGACACCTGCGCCCCCACCAGAAGCGCCATCATGGCGTTGTTGGCGCTCTCCCTGGAAGCTTCGTGGTGCCGAAAAGCGGGGAACTGGACCAGGGCGTCGCGTGGCATCGACAGAGCGTAGCCTCCGTGCTCTGCACTGCTGGGGACGAAGTCGTGTTCGCACGGGGTTACTGGTTCGGAACTTCGGTCCAGGTCGGCATGTTGCGAAGGGTGGACGCTGCGACGAGGGCAGGGCGGGGTGTGCCGTCGAAGGGTTGGTAGTAGGTGGTGTCATCGGGTAGGACGTACCAGCGGCCGCCGCCGAGAGTGGGCTTGTCGGCGGCTTCGTACACGGTCGCGCCGGTCAGGTCGGGTTCGTCCACCGTGTCTCCCAGGTCACTCTTACGGCCTAGCGTGTTACCAAGTCGAGTCAACCATGCCAGTCGCTGCGCGTGCCTCACTGGTCGAGGTGGTGTCGAGTTCACTACCTGGTGTTATATCGACCACTCGGCTTGACGAGAGCCTGTTAGGCCTTCGGGATCGTCGACAGAGTTCGTGCGTATGTTCGAGTGTTTGTCGCTGGCTTCCCCCCCCCCACAGCAGAGCGTGTGGTGTTGTGACTGACAGCCGTTTCTGTCGTATGTCAGGCCAAGTTGTCATCTGGTCGCTCTGTTGACCATGCGCGCCTGCGACTGAGCGACCGAGTTGGCCAGTTGAGCGTGGGAGTTGGCAAGTGTGACGCTTAGCTGCCGTCGGTTCTGTCTCGCTGAGTGAACGGCCGAACGCACTCACCGCGGCATGAGCGGGAGTTCCAAGCCTGACCACAGGTGATTCACAAGGATCTAGTTGATGATCTCCTGCCCGTCCTCGTCGTCCCGCTGTTCGCCGACCTTGACGAAGCCGTGCTGCGATGCCAACCGATAAGGTTACGGAGGGGGCCATGGTCAAGGAACACCACCATGGTGAGATGCACGCCGCCACGCTCGTGCTGCTGTCTTGGAGACTGTTCTGCATCCTCTTTGTAGCAGCCGGTTCCTGGGTTGCATTCCGGGTCCGGGGTCAACGAACTGGGCCGCAGGGTGGGCTGTAGGGAAGATCGTTGCCGACGTAACGTTGCCATTCCGAGGCTGTGAGTGTGTTTTGCGTGGCCGCGCAGATTCGTTTCGCGGCATCGTCCGCGTTCAGTGTCCAGAGCCGCGCTGTCTGATCAGTGCTACCGGTGACGAGGGTGCGTCCGTCCGGGCTGAACGCCACTGCTGTGACATCGGCGTTGTGGCCAGTTAGAGGCTGCCCTAAGGGAGTGGCCAACGCCGGAATGGTGACGTTCCATAGTCGTACCGACTTGTTGGAGCTCCCGGCTGCGAGGGTGCGTCCGTCCGGGCTGAATGCCACTGAGGAGATGAAGTCGGTCGCACGACCGACCAGTGGCTGGCCCAATGGTGCAGCTTTTGCCGGATCCGCAACGTTCCACAACCGCAGTGTCTTGTCGCCGCTGCCGCTGGCGAGGGTGTGGCCGTCCGGGCTGAATGCCACCGAATTGACAAGATTGGTGTGCCCTGTCAGTGGAGATCCCAGTTTTGAGGGTCGCGCGGCGTCAGTGACGTTCCAGAGCTGTAGCGTCTTGTCGCCGCTGCCGCTGGCGAGGGTGTGGCCGTCCGGGCTGAATGCCACCGACCCGACCGCGCCGGTATGGCCGGTCAGTGGCTGGCCCACTTGCGTCGGCTGGGTCGGGTCGGAGACGTCCCACAGTCGGATTGTCTTGTCCCGGCTCCCAGTGGCCAGCAAGCGGCTGTCGGGGTTAAATGCGACTGAGAAAACAGACCCGGTGTGGTTGGCCAGGGGCTCGCCCAGTGGCGTGGGGTTTGCGGGATTTGCCATGTTCCACAGTCGCACTGTGGAATCGAGGCTGCCGGTGGCCAGCGTGCGACCATCGCGACTGAACGCCATCGATAACACCGAGTCCGTGTGTCCGGTCAGAGGTTGGCCCAGGGGCGTAGATCTGGCGGGGTTCGATACGTCCCACAATCGCACGGTGGCGTCACGGCCGCCAGTGGCCAGCGTGCGCCCGTCTGGGCTGAAGCTCGCTGAGAAGATGTCGCCCTTGTCGCCCGTCAGCGACGAGTACGAGATGTTCCACAATCTCACAGTGGTGTCGCGGCTGCCAGTGGCGAAGGTGCGACCGTCCGGGCTGAACGCCACGGAGTCGACGACGTCGGTGTGACCGGTCAATACTTGCCCCAGAGCGACGGGGAATTTGATGTCCGCGATGTTCCATAAACGGACGGTCGAGTCGGAACCGCTAGTGGCCAGGGTATTTCCGTCCGGGCTGAACTTCACGGAGGTGACCACGTTCGTGAAACCAAATGGCCGGCCCAAAAGTGTCGGCTTCGCGAGGTCGGAGACGTCCCACAACTTCACCGTAGTGTCGTGACTGCCAGTGGCCAGTGTGTGGCCGTCCCGGCTGAATGATACCGATGAGACAGCATCGGAGTGCCCTTTCAACGGTGGTCCAACGGGTACGGGTCGGGTCGGGTCGGAGATATCTATTAGCCGTACCGTGGAATCAGAATTACCCGTCGCCACCGTTTGCCCGTCCGGACTGAATGTAGCTGACATCGTGAAGGTGTCGTTGGTGCCTGACTGCAGCTTCCCCAGGGCTTTAGGGTGCGCCGCTTCGGACACATTCCACAGTCGTACAGACTGTGCGCTTCCGGCGGCAGTCAGGAAGCGTCCGTCCGGGCTGAAGGCCACGGAGGTCACGATGCCGGTGTGGTCGGTCAGCAGCTCGCCCAGTTGTGTGGGCTGCCTCGGGTCGGACACGTTCCACAGGCGTATTGTCGAATCAAGGCTGCCAGTGACCAGGATGTGACCGTTCGGGCTGAATGCCAGCGAGGTGGTCGCATCAAGAAATACCGCTAGTGGAGTCCCCACTGGGGTTACCCGAGAAGGATCGGATATGTCCCATAAGCGAACTGTCTTATCATATCCGGCGGATGCCAAAGTGCGGCCATCCTGGCTGAACGCTACAGCTAGGACGGAGGCGGAGTGGCCGGACAGTGGTGTGGAAAGTGGGGCGTTCGCTGCGGTGATCATCCGGGAATAGGTCTCGTCCCCCGGTCGCATCTTGTGGGCGACGAGCGCGAGTTGGGCCGACAAGGACACGTCGGTTGTGCGAAGCTGGTCGGCCCCGGCTAGGACCTGGTTGTAAACGGCCAGGTCGCGTTGGTGTACTGCTTCACGTTGCTGCCGGAAGGCGACGACAGCGGCCACTGAAGCGACTAGCGTGAGCACGGTGAGTACGGCAATAACTATCTTCCTTCGCTGAACCGTGCGTTGTTGCGCTCGGGTTGAGGCGTTCAAGAACGCTTGCGCCGCAGAGCTAACTTCGTTCGGCGGTGCCGTCATGGCCCACGTTCTTGCAGCCTCCAAGCGACTCCCTCGGTAAAGAAGTGCTGGGTCGCGGCCGCTCCTGGCCCAGTGTGAGGCGGCTTCCTCGAGGTCTTGCTGGGTCAGCCGGCCGACACGGTCGGTGTCGATCCAGCGGCGAAGCTCTGGCCAACTGTGGAGGAGCGCTTCGTGGGTGATTTCCAGGGTGTTCTCCTGCTGGGTGAGCAGTCGTGCCTGGGTAAACGCGTCCACGATGGCCGTGGTTCTCGAGGGGTCGGATTTGGTGTTCAGGACCTCGGCGCGGTCCACCCGCCGGCGAGTGTCCTCGGTCCCGTCTCCGATCTTGACCAACCGCAAAAACAGCAACTGCGCGAGGCGCTGTCCAGCACTGTCGAAACGGGAATATACTTCATCCGCGCTCTTGGCGATGGCGTGCTGGATTCCGCCGGTGCTCTGGTAACCGTGAACAGTGAGTGTGGAACCATGTCGTTGTCTCCAGCAGGCCCGCAAAGCATGGGCCAGCAACGGCAGTCGTCCCGCCTCGTAGGTGGTGGTCGCGATGCTGTCGGTGCCGCCCATGGCGCCCATGTCACGAAGAAGTAACTCCGTCAGCCCCGGCTCGATATCCAAGCGCGCGTTGCGGGCAGGATATATAATAACTTCGCGTAGTTCGGTCGTCGACATCGGACCGACGACCAATTGGTTATCCTGTAGCGCGTCGCGAAGCTGAGAATAATCCGCGCAGGCGGCATAGAAATCTGCTCGCATCCCTAAGATGACCAAGCCCACAGGTTCGATATCGGTTTCGCTTGCGGTTCCCGCTATCCGAACCAGTAGATCTATAAAGGCGCGCCGCTGGTGGTCATTGTCGCAGAGGGTGAATAGTTCCTCGAACTGGTCGACGACGACGACAATCCGCGCGTTGGGGCTGATGCTGTCACGATGAGCACGCAGTGCGTTGACCAGACGGGGGACGTTCTGTTGTGGGCTGACGGGCTTCATGGAAGCTTCCACGCCGTCGAGTGAGGCTATGAGCGCGGCGAAGGTTCGCATCGGATCAGCCGTGGGTGTGAGTACTAGCTTCAGCCAGCGATCTGAGCCGGGGAGGGCGGCGTGGTCGAGTCTCGGTAGTAGCCCCGCGTGTAACAGCGAGGACTTCCCTGCTCCCGAAGGTGCTACGACCATCTGTACTCCGCCAGTACGCAGGCGCCGGTCCAAGCGGGCGGTCAGCTCGGCGATTAGCTTGTCGCGCCCGAAGAACCACTGCGTCTGAGCGGGTCCGAACGCGGCCAAGCCGGGGTAGGGACATTCTCGGACGAGCGCGCCAGGATCGGTTCGCCGCTGGTCTCGCACGCCGTCGGCATAGTGGAAGTGCTGGTCACGGGCAGCTTGGTGCACGCGGGCGTCCCCAGACGCGCGGGCGTGCAGCTGAATCCCTTCGGTCGGTAGCGGATTGGTTGGGCCAGGGACTTCGCTGGAACCCATCGCTCACGCCTCCGTGATGTACTGGTCGTGACCAGACTGATACACCCTGCCGTGATCCGAAGGAGTAGCGGTCATGGTGATTGACGAGGTTGGCTGGCCGAGGTCGGGCGCCATGCTCTGAGGGGCAGCCAATGGGGTGTGGTGAGTGAGGATTTCGAAGGCGAAGGCCGCGGCGTGACGCGCGGCCAGCGGCTGCCAGTGTCGGTCGGTCAATCCGGTTTTGTCGGTCAGCAGATCTGAGATCCCGCGAATGACAAGGGCGTCGACACCAGCGTTGACGTACGCGCCGTGTAGAAAGCCGTGCCCCTCCATGTCGACGCCCACCGCGTCTCCGCAGCTCTGATCGAGTCGGCGCGCAGTGTTTGACCGGCGGTCGGCGACCACAGTGCCACCTGCGGCGAGTGGCTTGACAATGGCCTGGGGCGACTGACCGTTGTCGGGCAGGATGCGACGCTGCCACTTCCCGTGTCGGGCCACCGCTTTGGCGCGTTGCACCATGCGATGGGACGGCGCATGAGTCTTGAATCTCGGCAGGTACGCGTCGGCGGTGTCCTTTCCGGCGTCGTAGTCGTAGATCGCGTCGGCCGCAACGACGTCGCCCAGTGCGACGTCCTTGCGGCCACCGGCAACGCCGACAAACAAGACGACCTGGGGCGAGAACGCTGAGATTGCCCGCTCCAGTTCGATGCCGGCGGTGGTATTGCCGATCCCGATTTCTGCAAGCGCAACCCGCCAAATCCCAGCCCGACCTGCGAAAGTGCCAACCTCGTAGAGCGTCCCTTTGCTCTCATGCTCGACGAGCGGGTCGGCTAGATGTTCCCGGACTGCGGTGTATTCACTTCCGATCGCGGTGCAGATCACCACGGTGCCCAAGCTTGCGTCCTCGGCCATGAGTCCTCCCCGTTGCTCAAGTTAGTGGGTTCAGTGCGTCGACAGCGTCTGGTGCTCACTTTTTCTGATGGGGATCGCGTAGCAGGGCGGGATGTAGCTGAGTTGCCGGTCCTGTCCGGTAGAGGGTGGCGCGGCGGCCACGGCCGCTGGCGGCTTTGTCTCCGGTTGGGATGAGGAATCCGGTTGCCCGAGTGGCTTTTCGGTGGAAGTTCGACGGTTCCAGTTCGATGCCCCAGACGGTCTCGTAGACCTCACGCAGTTGGGTGATGGTGAACTCAGACGGGCAGAACGTCGCAGCGAGGGTGGTGTGGGACAACAGATCGCGAGCGTTTTCGACCGCGTCGGCAAGGATTCGGTGGTGATCGAACGCCAGCACAGCGGGATCGGCAAGCAGGTCGTCGGTTTTCGCCCAGTGGCTGGCGCGGGCGTCGCCGCCGGCGGTCGGGATCGGTAGATCGGGCATCAACGCGAAGTAGGCCACGGACAGGATCGGGCCCCGTGGGTCACGATCCGGGTCACCGTAGGTGCGGAACTGCTGAATGTGCAGTGCCCCCGCGTTTAGGCCGGTCTCTTCCGCGAGTTCGCGGTGTGCGGCCTGGTCGAGATTCTCGCCGTCTTCCAGGAAGCCTCCGGGCAGCGCGAGCCTGCCGAGGAAGGGTTTCTTGGCGCGCTCGACCACCAGCACATGTAGCGCTTGCTTGCGCACCGTCAGCACGATCATGTCGACCGCGACCGCGTAACGGAACCTGTCTCGCCTGCTCATGTGCCCACCATACATTCTAGTCACCTTGACTAAAAGAGGTTCAGCGCGCTACTTTCTGATGACGCACAGTACTTGTCATGGTGACCTTAATGTGGCTAGTGTCCCGGCCGGCGTCAACGCCTCCGGGTGACTCGCGAGCTATCTGCCTGGAGGGCGGCTGGATGAAGATCCTGTGCTCGATACGAACCCTCGCGTACCTCGTGCTCTGGTCCGCTGGACTCGGCTTTGTAATTGGTTTACTCCTGACCCACCTGGTTGCCTGATTGTCACAACGTCGCGAATTTGACGAGTGCGCAGAGGCCCGGGGCGAAACATCACCGTTGGTGACGCGTTCGGTTACCACTTCGCACTTTGTGGGACGAACGGGTCAGATCCAACGTCGATGGAGTGGGCCAACACGCGACTGTAGTCGAGGAGGACGGGGAGTAGATGAGTCCACCGAGCGGACGCGCGGCGGAATTTTACGAGACTGTTGACGTTGGATGCGGCGCCGGCGAGTGAGCGGGCACGCTCGTGGCGGTCCGGGGTATGAAGCAGGGGTGTTGCGCGGTGATCGCCGTGGGTGGTCTGGGTCCAGATGACGATCGACGCGACTAGGCGGCCGTGTTCTCCCAAGTTGGCGAACGTGGGTCCGTGTTCGATGTTCTCGTCGAATTGCCACGATACGAGGGTGTTCCACTCTGTTTCAGGCAGGGGCCAGTGTTGCAGGGCGGTTCTTCGACGCTGGTAGTCGATCAGGTCGCCTGTGGCGGTGAGCCGATCGGCAATCTCGAGGAGCGCATGCTGTAGTTCGATGGCTCGGTGATGGCGTTCGGCCCAGTGGCGCAGTTGGGCGGTGGCGTGGGCGCCCGCGTGAACTGGCAGGCCCAGTAGTGTGCTCGCGGCGCGGGCCGAGCAGTTCTCGGCGGCCATGACCAGCCGGGTAGCGGCGAATCGGTGCACCTGGCGCGGTGCCAGCGCGGGTCCGACCAGGCCGGCTAGTGGTGCGATCACCGTGGCGTCGAAGATCTGCGGCACGTGCCTGGCCTCGAACCCGAAGGCGGTATTGACGAACGACGTGTGCCGGAGCGGTCTGCGCGTGATGCCGGATCGTCGGGATGTCCGGGATTCCGGGCGTGGCGGTGGAAAATGCTCGCGCAGCCGCGGTTCGAGCAGAGCCTGTAGCCGCGCTGAACATGCCGGGACCGCAGACCGAAGGTAGCGGAACCATGCCGGCCGTAGTTCTGCGTGCAGAAGAAGCCCGGTGATCAGGTCGGTGTCGTCGAGAGCGATCGTGAGATGTTCGGCGTGCGCGAGCAGTCGGGCACAGATGGCAGATTGAGTGGGAAGCCCGGCGTGGACGACGGCGTCGTTCCGCCCGCCGGTGTGCTGGCGTTCCAGTTCAGTGATATGCCTTGTCAGGCTGTATTTGCCGGGCGACGTGGTGGCGTGGCTGGCCAGTGGCCAGCTGGCTCGGACGAGGGCGGTCATCACTCGCAGGTCGTAAAGGAATTCGTGCGCGGGACGGTGGTCGGAGTCGCCGTCGAGATCATCGGGACGCAGGTGCAGGCCGCTCAGGAGCCGCTGCTGTAGGGCGAGCAGATCGGGTGGGGCGGCGACGCCGGGGGTGTCGGTCAGCATTGCCGCGCAGGGAGCCGTTGTTCGGCGGGCGTGAGCCCGGCAGCGGGCGGGGTGTTGGCGGCGGTCGGCGCTCGGGATCGCGCTGAGCGATCTGTTGGCCCGGTCGTGCAGCGCGGTGCCGCATCCGGGGCAGGCGTGAGCGAGCATGATCTTGTGGTCGGTACAGGCGAAGACTGGCGGTAGTCGCCAGAGCTTGCGCCACCGTCCGATCACTGGCGTGCCGGTGTCTGGTGTGTCGTCGGCGAGGCAGAGCGGGCAGTAACGGGTGGAGCGCGAGAACAGCCAGCCCGCCAGCCCAGGCGGCAGGCTCGGATTCGCGCGGTAGCGGTGGCCGATTGCGGGGTCGGTGTGGCGGTAGTCGAGGTCCAGCGGTGGATACCGGTCCTGCCAGCCGGACAGGCATAGCTGCCGGACTTCGGTGGCGGTTAGGCGTGCGGCGTGCGCGAACGTGGCCGCGATGTCGTCGGGCAGGTGCAGTTCGTGGATGGCGGGGAACCGTCCAAGGCCCGTGAGTTCGATGAGGCGGGCGGGCGTGAGGTCGAGACGGTACGCCAGGCGCAGCAGGAATCCGGTGAGGGGCTCGTCAGGCAGCGGATCGAGGCTGCGCGGCAGCGGGCGCACGACCGGTGGCCTTACGCGCCGGGCGAGGCGGCCTGCCCGAGAGGGACGCCGCGGTCGTCGAACACCGTGTTCCGTCGCCGGCGCCGCGGCGTGTGTGCCGGTGACGGCGGGATCTCCCCGGCGGCGGCGTCTCGGGTCGGGTCGTTGCCGAGCTCGACCAGGACCTCGTCGAGCAGGTCTTCGGTGAGGGTTTCGGTGCCGGTGGCGATCGCCTCGGCGCAGCCTTCCTCGATCAGCCGCTCCAGCAGGCCGACCACGCCTCCGGTGCGGCGGAACAGATATTCGGGCAGGGTGCCGCCGGTGAGCATCCCGGCGGATGCGGCGAACAAGCGCAGATGGTGCACGAGGTCGAAGCGACGTTCGGTCTGGGTCGCCGGATCCTCCCCGGCGGTGGGGTGGTGAGGGGGCGGGAAGGCCCAGTGGCCGGTGCGTGGGTCATGGCGGCCTTCGCGCAGCAGTCCGGATCCGGGGATGTTGACACCAATGAGCACGAGCAGTGGCTCAAGCGTGGGAGTGGGAGCGGATCGGGCCGGTACATCCGGTGATCGGCCCGGTCGACGTCTGGGTCGAGCCCGATGCGGAAGACGAACTCGCGGAACTGACCCGGCAGGCGCTGGCGCAGCCCAGCTTTTACGAGCTACGGCGCGACCGGATCGCCGGAGGCTTCCGCGACCTGATGCTCACAATCGCCTCGCTGCCCTACGAGTGCTATGGCTTCTCCGTCGATCGCAAGGGGCGGGATCGGTCGATGCCGGCCGTGCCGACCGGGAAACACGGAGTCCTCATCACCGTGCAGGACGATCGCCTGACCCTGGAACAGACCCGAGGCGCCAAGGTCATCCGGTCGGTCGTCGAGGCGCTCCCGAGTCATCCAGCAGCCGCGGTCGCCGAGCGCGCGGTGCCGCGCACGGAGTACCTGACACGTATGAACGACGACTCGTACACCCTGGACACGGAGAACGACTACACCGCTGCCGATCCGGCTGACGAGCTTCGGACCCTCATGGCTGAGAAGCGGCTCGCCAGCCACCAGCTCTACGTCGCGGCCCGCTCGAACGGGATCAGACGCGCCAGCGTCCCGCTGACAGCGATCGACACCGCGAACCGTGGCAGGATCCTGACCTATCTCCGACCGGGAACCGACGACCTCGAGATCGCCTGGGGACCCGGCAGCCCGGCGTACATCACCGAAACCCTGCACAATACCCTTGACGCGTTGCGGTCCTGAGACTCGCGTAGGGGCGCCTGGAGAAACCTGTGCAGAGAACGGGTTTCTAGCCGTCCTTGTCGTCGAGGCGGTGTTCTGGCGCCGGACTCGGTGCGTTCCACGCCTCCTGCTCGGAGGCATACGTCCGGAGAAGCCCAGCCGCCGTCGTCAGGCGGTCGGCGAGGTCGCGTTGCTCCTGGACGGACAGGCGGCCGGCGAGCAGCGCGGTCACAGCCGGTGGAATGGTCGTGGCACAAGCGTTCAGCTCCCGTGCCAGTTCCGCGGTCTTACGATTCATGTTCACCTCGCAGGATCTGCGTCTCAGGCTGGAACACCTGTTGACGGGCCAGATTCGGGTATGTCACGGAGAAGAGGCGGCGTCCCCGCCTGATGTGGGCGCAACAAGCGCGAAGAACCGTGGCGAGCGGGGTTGTCGTGGCGACTGAGTCCACTGTGGATACTCGCCACGGGTGGCTTGAAATTCGATCAGGACCTCGTTGCCTCTGGTGAACAGGGCGAAGACCTGGTCGACGCCGGCCGGGTTGTTGTATCCGGCGGACCGATGCCGCGAATGGCGTTTGTGCTTCCTTCCAACGGTGTTGTCTGGCTGGTGCGAGAGCGTGTCACCGGGCGTGAGTGGTGCGTGGAGACAAGTGACATGGCAAGGGAAGCCGGAGGCTACGAGCCACGGCGCTTCAAAGTCCACGTCATTGGCGAACAGGTGGTTGGTGCTCGGGATGTTTACCCGCCGCGACGTCTGCCGAGGGTTTCACTGAAGGGCAGGACTAGTCGACTGCTGGCGGCCGGAGGTCGTCGGCCAGCGTAGTCATCCATGCGATCGATTCATCTGCGTCCAGTGCATAGTTTTTGAGCTTCTTGAACTCCTCGCTGTAGTATCTGACCTCGCTCTCGTTCTGGGAGAAGATGGTTGCGAAGGGGGTTGTGATCCTCGCTAGAGCCGGGAGTTCGGAGTCCTCAAAGAGTCCTACTGGTCCAGGCGGGGCCGGAACGGGAATATCCGCCGGTACGATCCTGATTTGACATTGCACTGTCGATGCCATGAAGGTCAGCTGTAATAGCTGGTCTCGCATCACCGAAGCTTCTTTTTGCTGATGGCGCAAACCTCGTTCATGGAGATAGAACGTCGCTGGGACGTGATTGATGATAGAGAACCGTCGCTGGCGAAGTTTTCGTGCCGCGAGCAAGGACTCATGGTTGCGAACGGGGATGTTGAGCGCCGAGAGCTCTGCTCGGACGTATGGCTCAGTCTGTAGAAGGTCTGGTACTCCGGTGGGGTCGAAGATCGTCGCCTCCGCTGCTTGCTCCTCGATCGCGAGCAGTGGGCCGACTTGATCGGGGAACCTTGCGGGATGCCCTAGTGTGCAAGTCTTTGAGGCTGCAAGCCCTGCGAGAGTCATCGCGTCGGCGAATTCCCTCGGTGTTGCTTTGATGAGCCCGAGAATAAACGCCACCTCGAAGTCGTCCAGTCTTCTGGCGCCCTTCTCGAGTCTTGAAATGCTTGGTGACCCGATGCCGGTCATGCGACTTATGTCGATCGCTTGATATTTTGCGCGCTTCCGTATGCGGCGTAGTTCGCTGCCGAGAACCCGACTAGGGAGGGATGGGTCATCTTTGCTCATGAACGTCTTTCTTTGTCCGAACGCTGATCTGCGTTTGATCCAACTTTCGCTGATCGCTGATGCTGCGCAGCGATATCCCTAGCCTGGTTATGTCTCGGTATACTAGGCTGAGCTCGACAGAGTATTTCTCGGCAATGGCTCGAACTGATCTCTGTTCTCTTTCGTATTCGGCGTGGAGTTGCTCGTCGGTGTATGGTCTGGGCTTGCGCCTTGCTCCTTTGGGGCGAGGTTCGACGCCGGACTTTTCGATTGCCCGCTGGATCCAGGAGGGTGACGTCCCATAATTCTTTGCGAGTTTCGCCGCGGTGAGGTTGTAGTCGCGCTCGTACTCGCGAGCAACACGTTTCAGTAATTGGGGCCCGTAGATGTGGTGTGCGCGTACCTCGCGAGACGGAAGGTTCACCAAGGCCCAGTCAAGGTCGAACGCTGCGTTCGCGCCGGCCGATCCACGTCCTTCTATGCCGTGACCTGGATGCGTCCTGCCCGACGCCTGATTGTCTGGTCGCTGTGCCTCGTCGCGGTGCGTCGACGAGGAGTATCCGCTGGTGAACATCGATCCTCTCGAGCGTTGCTACAGACTTCGACCTGGTGTCCAGAGGAGCCGGCCCGCGTGGGCAATGGCGAGGGAGGGGGCGCGGGAGGATTCCGGAGCCGGCAGTTCGTTCAATCGGTCCACAACGTCCGCGAGGCCGCCGTCCTGCTGCCACACGATCTCGTCGTCAGGGTTCACCCGAAGCGCGGCGGCATCGTTGCTGTGGCGAACCAGTAGCGCGTCGGCCCATCCGTACACCCAGGCGCGTACTCCGCGGATCTCGGTGACTTCGCTCGCCGTGACGACAGGGAAGAATGACCACTGGGCGGTACTTCGGAGATCGATCAGCTTGCGCAGTACCGGGAACTCCTCAATCGCTCGGCGCTCCGCTTCGGACGCGTTCATGTGCCCGCTCCCTGCTCGAAGGTGGGCGGCAGCAGAATGCGGGTCGGCCGCACGCCCGTCGCTCTCGTCCTCGGAGTGGTCATATGTCCACCCTGGATTCGCGCCGTCACCTGGCGGAATGCCGGATCTCTGGGATGTCAAGGGGAGGATTGAGGGAGGTTTACAGGGAGAGTTCGGAGGAGTAATGGGCCCGTTACTATGCGATTATCGCGAGTGAAGAGCAGTGCGGGGAGGCGGTTGTGTCAGGACCGAATGATCAACTTCGGCAACTTCGAACGCGGACCGAATCGGCACACGTGCCAGGCGAAGCCCTGACCCGGGCCGAGCTTGCCGAGCAGGTCAACGCCTGGGTTCACGACCATCTGAACCGGACGATCGAGCTCGACGGCAACTACATCGGAAAGCTGGAACGCGGGGCGATCAGGTGGCCGCAGGCGGACTACCGAGCGGGGCTCCGCGCCGTGCTCGGCGTCGCAACGGACGCCGAACTGGGCCTTCGTCGGTCGCGGTCGAGGGTGGCTAGCCTGGACACCGTGAAGCGCTCCGACTTCTTGCGTGCCGCTCTGGGGGTCACGGCCGGAGCCGTGGTGGCCCCGCTGGGCGAGGCGCTGCTGACGCGCCAGCCGACACCGGTTCCGTCGGTCGTCGGTCAATGGGAGATCGAGCAGGTCCGGACAGCCGCGCAACTCTTCGGCACTTGGGACCATACGTACGGTGGTGGCCTGGTCCGTGAAGCCGTCGCGGCTCAGCTGCGGTACTCCGCCGGACTTCTGAACGCGCGATGCAGCGATCGGCTCCACGCCGACCTGCACTCGGCCGTCGGATTCCTGGGACACGCCGCGGCCTTCATGGCGTTCGATGCCTACGCCCACGACGATGCGCGCCGGATGTTCGAGTTCGCTCTGGGCTGTGCCGAGGAGGCCAACGACTGGCACCTTCGCGCGAAGGTGTTGTCCAGTATGGCCAGGCAGGAGATTTGGTGTGGGAACCCCGACGCCGGGTTGACGCTGGTCGAGCTGGCGATGGTCCGCGCCGACAGACTCACTGCGTCCGAACGGGCCATGCTGCTGACCGCACGCGCCCGAGCGCTCGCCAAGCTCCACCGGGTCTCCGACGCGGTGACGACAGTGGGCCTCGCGGATGAGCAGTTTGCGAAGGCCTCGCCTGACAACGACCCTGTCTGGATGCGGTACTACGACGAAGCGCAGCATGCCGGCGACACCGGGCACGCGCTGTTCGATCTCGCCGTCGACGGGCGCTTCGTCGGCGAAGCACGCGATCGCCTCGCCCTAGCTGTCGCTGGCCATTCTCAGCCGTACGCGCGGTCACGCACCATCTCCGGGATCAAGCTGGCCTCGCTGACAATGCGCGCGGGTGACCCCGTCGAAGCGGCCCAGATCGGAGCGCGGGCCTTGAAGGAGGCGGGCACGATCACTTCGAGACGAGCTGCCGACGATCTGCGGGAACTGCGCACCTTCGCGAACGATCACCGCCGAGTATCCGAAGTGGCTGAGCTTCAAAATGGAATCGGTGATCGGCTCGGGGTCGCGTGACCGAGCTGACTGACGAACAGGACGTCCTGAACATCCTGGGGCGCGTCTGTGCGGCCGCAGGGCTCGATTCGTCGAACGCCTCGGTCATCCGTCTTGGCGAGAACGCGATCATCAGCGTCGCGCAGGGCCTGATCGCCCGAATCGCCCGTACCGGCCAGGTCGCCTCAGCTCGTAAGGAGGTCGAGGTCGCTCGATGGCTGAGGGAGGCGCAGATCCCCGCTGTCGAGCTTGCCGGCCCGGTAGACCAGCCCGTTGTCGTGGATGGCCACGCGGTGACGTTCTGGCGAGAACTGCCGCCGCACAAGCACGGGACACCCGTAGAAGTCGCCAAGGCGCTCCGGCGGCTCCATGATGCCGACCCGCCCCGAACCTTCGAGCTCTCAGAGATTCAGCCCTTCGTGAGGCTCGCCGAGCGAATCGACCGGGCAACGACGCTCACCTCGTCGGACCAGGACTGGATGCGGGACTTGCTCGGAGAGCTGAAGGACCGCTGGGACCGGCGTCCAGACGGCTTGCCATGGTGTGTCGTTCACGGTGACGCCTGGGTGGGCAACGTCGTGTCGACCGCTGATGATCGCGTCGTCTTCCTCGACCTCGAGCGGGCCGCGATCGGTCCGCCTGAATGGGACCTCGTGCACACGGCGATTAAGTATCGTTCCTTCGCTTGGATAAGCCGGGAAGAGTACGACGATTTCTGTACCACCTATGGACATGATGTGAGTCAGTGGGGCGGCTTCGAGCTCTTCAGAGACATCCGCGAGTTCCGGATGACGTGTATGGCAGTGCAAGTCGCAGCGCAGGATCGCGCGGCACAGGAGCAGGCGGTATGGCGTCTCGAGTGTCTGCAGGGCAAGCACGGAGAGCGCCCCTGGTCCGGCTGGCGTGCTCTGCCGTAAGTCTCCGAACCGAGTGCTGATTTCGCTTCAACTGCGCAGTGTTCACAGGTGGTGATCGCCTCACTACCTTCGATGGGGCCGAGTATTTCCCGAGCCCATTGGAGGTCCTGCTGTGTCCGTACCCCTTGTTACCCAGCCGGAGAAGGTCGCCGCGTCGGACGAGCGGCTCGAGGTCGCCGAGTTGGCGGCCCTGGTTGCCGAGACGGTTCCCGTCCGGAACGGCCTGGATCGGATGACGCCGTCGCGCCTCGAGGAGTTCTTGACGCCGGTCGCGCTGACCGCGCACCTGTAAGGCGATGGGACCGCGAGCTGGAAGGACGTTCTTCTGATGACCAGTGATCAGCAACGTGTCAGCTTGGAGTTCACGGCCGGCCCGCGGTCCCTCAAGCCACCTGAGGCCTGGTCGCTGGCGGACATGCTGTTGGCGAACCAGTTGCCGCCGTCGTTGTTTCAAGCCTATGTCGTCGACGATCAAGAGGGATTGCGGCCGACGCCGATGACGACGGTGCTGAACGAGGTGCCGGCGGCTCACCGGGTAGTTCTGCGGTGCATCCGGAACACCGACATCACCACGCTTCGAGCTCCTCAGGTCGAACTCGTAGCCCGCGACGAGAGTCCGGTTGTGGCACTGCCTGATCTCGACGTGGGCAGCCACGAGCCGATGGCGCGGGCGCATCTTGTCGACGAAACCACGTTGCGGGAGATGGTGGCGAGCAGGATCGGGCACTTCCTTGCCCAGTACGAAGTCACCGGACCGATCCTGGCCGGGATCTCCGGCGGCGGGGACAGCAATACCTTGGTCAACGGACTCAAGCAGTTCGTTTCCGCGACCGGGCAGCCAGCCGGGAACGTCGTCTGCTTCACGCTGGCGATGGAGCCTTTGTGGCCGGAGTCCGCGGTCGATCGTGCTCGAGAGCTGTGCGAGGGCGCGGGGTTCGAGCACGTGGTCCTGTACGCCCAGGACATGGCGGATCTCCTCGGCATGACGAAGTCCCCGGCCGAGTTGTGGGAGTCGTTCAGGAGGGATTTCGGCCCGGACACCGTGCACTTCTTCGGGACGTTCTTCGTGAACCTGGTCGGACGGCGCCTGTGCACGGATAGAGGAGCCCGCTCTCTGGCGGTCGGCTACAACCGGGAGGACCTGACGGCCGAGCTCCTGTTCTGTCTGTTCAACGGCCGTAAGCCTCTCCCTTATCCGGTCCGGCGGATGGGCGCGGTGGACTGCTTGTTCCCGCTGTGGGAGATCCCGAAGTACCTGCTGGACGCCTGCTATCCGCGCTACAGCGCGAGCAACTACCGAGAGCGGGTGGACTCCACGACGCCGCAGCGGTCGGCGATTTACGTCCTGGCGCACGCGCTGGACGCGCTCAACCCGCAACTATCGTTGTCCCTGCTCAAGGGAGTCTCGAAGCTCATGAACGACGTCGGGGGCTGGGAACCGCTGAACCCGATCGAGGGCACGCCGCTGATGCGGACCGGTCTCAGCGACGAGGACGGCGAGCGGCAGGTGCTCGGTCTGCTGCAGGAGTTCTTCGGGGACTGGCACGAAGCATCCTGACTGGGGCCGGTCCCGTCACCAGGTCGGGTGTTCGGCCAGAATGACCATTCAACCCACTACGTGTGAAGGGCTGGTTCATGGCGAAGGTCGAGCCACCATCAGGTACCCGCGACTTCGTGGGCGACGAGGTTCGTCGCCGGAAGCTCGCGTTCGACCGGGTGAGCACGATCTTCGAGCATCATGGTTTCCAGCCCTTGACCACACCTGTGTTCGAGCGGCTCGAGGTCTTCGCCGGGAAACTCGGGGAGGAGGCGAGCAGCCTCATCTTCAAGATCCTCAAGCGCGGTGTCCACGAGGCCACCGGAGAAGCCGACCTGGCCTTGCGCTATGACCACACCGTCCCGGCCGTCCGCGCGGTGGTCACTCATGGGAGCCGATTGTCGTTGCCGTTCAAGCGGTACGTCATCGACAATGTGTGGAGGGCGGATCGCGCCGCCCGCGGGCGCTTCCGCGAGTTCGTCCAATGCGACATCGACATCTTCGGTTCGGCGTCTCCGTTGGCAGACGCCGAGATCGTGTGGGCGATCAACAGCGGACTCGAGGCGCTCGGCGTCAAGCAGTTCGTTTTCCAGCTCAACTCCCGGCTGGCCCTGGCCGGCCTGCTGGAGGCCTACGGCATCCCGGACGAGCTGGGCACGCGCGTGCTCGGCTCACTGGACAAGCTGGACAAGGCCGCTCCGGAGGTTGTGGTCGCCGAGTTGGCCGAGCGCGGTCTGACCACGACCATCGCTGAAAGTTTGGTCGCTGACGTGATCGCCCCGGACAGCGAGCGGGTGCGCGAGCAGCTTGGCACCACCGAGCGCGGTCGCGCCGGTCTGGCCGAGGTCGACCGCTTGCTCGCCTTGACCGAGGAGCTCCCGGCTGGCCGTGTCCGGTTCACCCCGCGCATGGTGCGTGGCTTGGACTACTACACCGGTCCCATCTGGGAAGTCTCCGCAGCGGGGTACCCTGGTTCGATCGCGTCAGGGGGCCGCTACGACGAGCTGGTCGCCAAACTCGGCGGGCCGGACATGCCGGCCTGCGGCGGTTCGATCGGCCTGGAACGCATCCTCGCGATCCAGGAGGCCGAAGCGCCGACGGAACAGGGCCTCGACGTCGCCCTGACCGTCCTCGGCGCGGAACGCGAGATCGTGAGCTTGGCCGGCCAGCTCCGCGCCCGCGGCCTGCGTACGGCCGTCTACCTCGGCTCCTCCGGCAAGCTGGCGAAGCAGATGAAGTGGGCCAACGAGCAGCGTGCCCGCTGGGTCCTGCTCTACGGCCCGGACGAGCAGGAACGGGGGACGGTGACCGTGCGGGACATGGAGTCCGGCGAGCAGAGCCAGGTCACGTTCGCCGACGTCGCCGCGAACCTCGCGGAAGGGATGGCGTCGAAGCCGTAGGTCGTCGGAGAACGGGCCGTACGAGGCCCGTTCTCCGCGGATCTGCGGTCGGCTGTCAGCTTGGCCTCGGCAGGCGGAAGCTTCCGTTGGCCACGCCCCCGACGAACGCCTCCCACTCTCCGTGATCGAAGACCAGCACGAAGCCGTCCGGGTTCCGACTGTCCCTGAGGCCCACGGCGTCCTTGGTGATCGAGATCTCGACGCACTGGTTGTCCGGCGGATTGCTCAGGGGGGACTTGTGCCACTCCTTGAAATCGGTATCGAGGTGGTCTTTGTGAGCGTCCTGGATGTTCATCTACCTGCTCGTGCCCTTCTGTTCTCGACGAGGCCGCAACCGGCTACAACGACGAGGCGATGTCGAGCAAGGTGCGGCGCGTCTGCTCTGGCCCACTGGCAGCTGCCTTCTGGTGATCCCAGAGCGTCAAGTACCGCGCCGTCCGTTTGCTGTTGTCGACGTACTCGCCGCCGTCGTGTTGCTCGAGATAGATGATGTCAACCGCGGGGTTCGTGTCGTAACCGAAGATGGTGTAGTCGTGCCCTTGGCCCATGTAGTAGCCGGCGGCGAACGGCACGATCTGCAGTTCGATGTTCGGGCGATCGATGGTCTCGATGAGCTTCGTGATCTGCGCCTTCATGACCGGACCGCCTTCGGTCCGATGGAGCGCGGCCTCGTCGAGGATGAACCAGAACTGCTGGTCGGTGTTGTCCAGCACTCGTTGCCGCGCCAGCCGATCGGTGGCGTACTTGTCGATCTCCTCGGGAGTCAGCGAAGGCCGCCAGGCACGCGCGTTCGTGCGCATGTAGTCCTCCGTCTGCAGGAGACCTGGGACGACGAGTGCTTGTTATGAGGAGTACCTGGTGCAACTCGGTTCCATGTCGACCAGCAGTCGCAGGTACTGGCGGAACCTGGTGCTGAAGGCGCCGCGCTTCGTTCGGCGGTTGCTCTCGGCTTGAAGGTCCCGCGCGTAGGCCCGGTCCGACTCGTTCGCGTCATAGCGGTCGAGCAGCGCGTTGAGCTCGATCAGCTTGATCCCGCTGCCACTCTCGATATGAGCGATCTTCTGCTGGGTGCACCCCAGGACCGTCGCCGCATCGTCTTGCGTCGCATCAGCGGCTTCCCGCAGCCTGGCCAGCTGGTTGCCGAGAACGACCTTCATGACGGCCGGCGGCAACTGCAGGTGTTGCGTCACGGAGTCCTTCACCTCCACAGGGTGTCCTGTCGCGGAGCGTATCCGCAATTCACTCATTCGGTGGCCTAGTTAATTTGAGTACACAAGTTACAGTCGAGACGTCAGCAGGTAACACCAGGTCTCGAAGGAGCGCGACGCGATGTGTACACAAGTTAGCATCGCCGCTGCGAAGGCCACGGTCGTCCCCAGTGCTCTGGAAACCCCCGTTGAAATGTCCAGGGGGTCTGGGGCGGCGATCGCAGTGGCGCTCCTTCTTCTAGTGGGCTGCGTGGTCGGAGTCGGTGTCGGCTGGTGGTACGTGGCTGAGCAGCGCCGGATTCAGCGCTGTCGTCATTTGCCATCGCGCCCAGCCCCCGAGGCGCCGCTGACGACGTCGGACTCGACCCTCGCCTCCCGGGGTTTCGAGCACCTCGTCGCCCGGCCGCGCAGCCCACGGCAATCCGTCAGCAGCGAGCGATTCACGACTCACGGATTCCAACCCGTAGCGCGACCCGCGCTCCCTGATCGCCCCTGCGCAGAAGGAGGTGGTTCGCGGTGACAACGTCGACCACTGGAGACCCAGCGACACGTTCGGACTCAACTCCGGAAGAGCGGTGCGCCTTCTGCCGCAACGAGTATTGCCTGCCTGCTGCCGTTGATCCCGTCGCACGGCGGATCGTCCTTCCGATGGGAGGGTTGGTCGGCGCGGTCAGCATGCCCCACGACCTTGGTCGCCGAGTGCTCGCAGGCCTGCGCGTTCGCATGCTCGCAGGACCTGTGATCGAGCGGCCCCATACCGGGCGGTGGACGTTCATCACCGGGCCCGGCCATAAGCCGAATGAGGCTGTCTTCGCCGATTTGCTCCGGTTCGGTGCCTCCGTCGCTCCCTTGGGGGACCACATCTTCCTGCCGTCTCCGGATGACGAACGGCTCGGTCTCTGGCGCTGGGAACGCAAGCCGATGGCGCGAGGCGACTTCCCGCCACAGTCCGCGGTAATCGCCACCACAAGAGCGATGGCGACGTCCGCCGCTCGGTGACGGACCTGCTCCCGCGGCACACGCGGGCGCCTGACAACTCCGGTGGCCCGATGTGGCCCCGACCCGGATCGGGCCACCGGTTCCACTTATGCCGCTCTCCCGCTCACGAAAAGCGGCGTCATGGAAGGAAAGATCAACGGTGATGCCTTCGCTGATTTCGTGGGCTCAGGCAGCTGGGCGTCACCACCATGTCCGTCGAACCGCGTGGGTTTGGTGAACCATGCAGCAGACGCAGGCGCAGCCATTGCTTTTTTGGGGCACCAACCAACAAGGCGGGACCGCGGACCGTTATGCCGGTCGCGTCCACGTCGTCTGGCCGAGCGACGAGTGCTTCGGTCTATGCGGACTTCCGATCGAAGAGATCTGGGAACAGCGACCACCGGTCCCGGACACCTTGTGCCCGCTGTGCTGCGTGCGCGCTATGGCCG
This sequence comes from Amycolatopsis sp. w19, assembly GCF_051373225.1. Lineage (NCBI taxonomy): Bacteria > Bacillati > Actinomycetota > Actinomycetes > Pseudonocardiales > Pseudonocardiaceae > Amycolatopsis > Amycolatopsis sp. w19. The sequence continues at coordinate 38,425 of NZ_JBPQFM010000007.1, forward strand.
CTCTCTTCCCGGCCTTCGCTGTTTCCTTAATGGGCTCATCTGGGCCACGGCGGCACGAGCTCGCTGAACCTGGCGATTCGCCTCCCTGGTAGCAGACAGGCAGGAACGCGGTTTTGTTGACGTAGAACGGAATTGGAGTACGCAGGCAGTGATTCAACTTATTGATTGTTACGGAGAGAAGGGCGGCTGGCGTAGGCGTGTTCGCTGTACGCGCCGGAGCAGCTTGGGAGATCGAGTATCGATCGGCGAAGTTTCGGAGGGAATCGACTCTCGGCTGATCGTCGCGGTCCAGAATGGAGACATTATGGCGTATGGCGAACTCTTCGAGCGGCATGTCACGTCGGCTCGGAAGCTGGCCCGACAGCTTGCCCGTTCGAGCGTCGAGGCTGACGATTTGGTGGCCGAGGCGTTCAGTAAGGTGCTCGAGATAATCCGTTCTGGCCGGGGCCCGAGCTCCGCTTTTCGTACGTACTTGCTCACCGCACTGCGTAACACCGCCTATACGAAGACGCGTAGAGATCGGAAAGTCGCGCTGTCGGAGGACATCACGGCGACAGTCGATCCTGTGCTGGTTAGCGTGCCCTTCAACGACACGGCGATGGCCAGACTGGAGCGAGGCTTTGCGGCCAGGGCGTTCGCGCGGTTGCCTGAGCGGTGGCAGGACGTACTTTGGCGCACCGAAATCGAAGGTAGGACGCCTGCGGATATCGCGCCCGAACTGGGGCTTACAGCCAACGGTGTGTCGGCTTTGGCTTGCCGAGCACGAGAAGGACTTCGTCAACGTTATCTTCAGGCGCATTTGACTGTCGACAACGCGAAACGATGCGCTCCCACGGTTAAACGCCTTGGGGCATGGACCCGGGACGGCTTGCTGAAGCGCGAGGCCAGCCAGGTTGAGGAACATCTCAGATCTTGCGAATCATGCCGTTCGCTATCGGTGGAACTGGCCGAAATCAATCGTGCCTTCCGCGTCGGCAGACGAGCTGGCGCCGGTTCTTTTGTAGCCGATCAACCCCGTTCACGATGAGTGACAGGATGCCTGCGATCGGGTGAAAGTTCGCTGATGGTATCCAGATGGCGACTCTCCGGGCATACCGTGGCTGGTCCAGACGTGTGACGCCGTTAAGGCGACTGGATAGGCACAACCGCGCGGTGGGGAGGGACCAAGTGCGGCGTGTGGGAGGGGCGGGCCTTGTCGACTCGTTGCGAGTCGGCGAGTTTCGTGCGCTGTGGTCGGCCGAAGGTGTTTCGATCCTCGGTGATCAACTCGCGAGGGTGGCTCTGGCGGTTCTGGTCTTCGATCGGACATCGTCGGCTGTACTCACAGCGCTGACTTATGCGCTGACCTTCGTTCCTGCTGTTCTCGGCGGGTTTCTGCTGTCTGGGCTAGCCGACAGGTTTCCACGTAAGCGTGTCCTCGTTTTGACCGATCTCGTGCGGGCGGGGTTGGCTGCGGCAATGGCCGTTCCCGGTATGCCGCTCTGGCTGCTTTGGGCGTTGGTCGGTCTACTGACCATGGCCTCGGCGCCATTCAAAGCAGCCCAGCTGGCGCTCTTACCGGACGTGCTGGGCGATGACCGCTATCAAGCTGGTCTAGCGCTTCGTCAGATGACGGTCCAGATCGCCCAAGTGGCCGGCTTCGGGCTCGGCGGCATTCTTGTCGGCGTGCTCAGCCCGTCAGGTGCGCTGGTTGTCGATGCCGTCACTTTCGGGCTGAGCGCGCTGATCATCGCGGCGGGTGTTCGGCCAAACAGGGCGGGGAAGGAGGGTGCGGCCGAAGAGGTCGACCCAGCCGCGCAGCGGCGCGGCATCGATTTCAGGTTGGCAGTGCCCTTCATCTTGGGGGCGTTGATCGGGCTCTTCGTGGTGCCTGAGGGCCTCGCCGCCCCCTATGCGGGAGCTCTCGGAGCGGGCACGGTCGCGATCGGTCTGCTGATGGCAGCCGATCCCGTCGGCAGCGTGATCGGAGCGTGGTGGGCGGCGAAGACCAGCTCGCCGGCGACGCCGACTCAGCGAGCTGTCGTCGTACCTGCGGCACTGGCGGGTATACCGCTTGTCGCCTGTGCATTCTTGCCGGGAATCGGCTGGTCAATCACGTTGTGGGCGCTCTCCGGCGTCTTCTCGACGATCTACCTGATCCGTTTGCAGCCCATGATCGTCGCGGTCGTCCCGGATTCCCGGCGCGGCGCTGTCATGGGCAGATTCAGCACCACCGTCTACGCCGGTCAAGGCGTTGCGATCCTGGGCGGCGGAGCCGTCGCTGAACTGATCGGGCCGAAATACACTGTGGCGGTCGCAGGTGTGTTGGCCACGGTCCTGGTCGTCGCCGTCGGCGCAGCCTGGAAGATGGCTCGTCCCCGACGCGTCAGGATCACCGAGGACGAGCCTGCACAAGCTGATCAGGCGACACGAAGACCATCAGACTTCCTTGTTACGCATCGTGGCCTCCTCCCGGGACGTCCGGCTGAAGGAGGAGGTCCCGCCGGCCAGGAAGCGGCGACTTCGGAGACCGGCCCCTCCTCCGAAGGGAACGGAAGTGCGGTCAGTATGCAGGGGAAGTCACAGAGCGCGCATGACGGTAGCCCGATCGGACGCGTAGGCTGGTCCGTTTGGTCTCACTCTCTGTATGCGCGCGCGTTCATCGTGTTCATCGAAATGGCCGCAATCGCGGCCGTCGGCGTCAGCGCGGCTCTTGATCCGCCCTCGTGGGCAGACGTCCGCGTCTGTCTGTTCGTCATGGCCTTCGGGGTGATCGCGGCCGAGCTGGCGCGCAGCGTCGAACGGCGTCGCCGGCGCTTCGCGGACACACCGCACGTCAATTTCTCGTCGGTATGGACACTCGCTGGTGCTCTTATCCTCTCCCCGTCTCTCGCCGCCGTCCTCGCCGTCGTTCTCTATGTCCACCTCTGGCTCCGTTGTTCGCGCGGCGTGGCCGGGACCTTCGTCTCGAGGTTCGCCTTCAACGCGGCCAACGTGATCCTGTCCTGCCAGGTGGCTGGATGGCTCGCCAAGCAGATGCACTTGGCGCCCATGACGCACGAGTTCGACGGCTCGGACGCGCTGGCGTGCGCCGCGGTCGTCATCGTGTACTTCACCGTCAACTCGCTGATCGCCGCGATCACCATCGCGATCGTGCGTCTCGACAGGACGGCTACGAGGCTCCTCGGACCGTTTAGCGAGAACGCGCTTGAACTCGCGACGCTGTGCATGGGCGTCGTGACCGCTCTCTTGCTCAGCATGCACCCCACGCTCGTGGTGCTGATCTTCGTGCCGCTGTACGCGCTGCACAGGTCGGTCCTGATCCGGCAGTTCGAGCACGCGGCCACCATCGACTCGAAGACCGGCCTGTTGAACTCGACCGCATGGCATGCCCTCGCTGAAGCTGAGTTCGCGCGAGCTGAACGCAACGGCACGAGGGTCGGTGTCCTGATGATCGACCTTGATCACTTCCGTCGGATCAACAACGCCTTCGGTCATCAAGCCGGAGATCGAGCACTTCGCGCCGTTGGCCAGGTTCTCCAGAGTATCGGCGGGGAAGATTGCAGCGGTCGGTTCGGTGGCGAAGAGTTTGTCGTAATTCTTCCCGACGTAACTCAGGACGAGCTCAGAGCCGTTGCCGACCGGACGTGCGAGGCGATCTTCGGTCTGCGCGTCGACGGGATCCACGATCACGCCGCGGGCGATCAGCACCCGCTCAGTGCGTCGATCGGAGCCGCCCTATACCCGGATACCGGGAAGAGTCTCGAGGATGTGCTCCTGGCTGCCGATCTGGCCTTGTTCGCCGCGAAGGACGGTGGGCGAAACCAGGTTCGCATGATGACGTCGACTGCTTGATCAAGTCTTGTCAGTGCTGGGGGAGGCGTCTTTCGCCAGGCTGTTGCGATTCTGCTGTGCCCATGTCGCCAACGGCCGCAGGGCACGCAGAAGCTCCTTGCCGCTGGGAGTGAGCCGATACCAGACGCTGCCCCCGATCTGGCTTCCCTCAGCACGGCGAACGACAAGCCCGTTGTCCCGAGCCCGTTGAAGAGTGTCGGTCAGAACCTTGTCCGTGACCGGCTTCGGATGCGACACCCATCCGACGCGCTCCTCGACGCCGTTCACGTCCGCCATCAGATCCTTGTAGCGCCTCTCGCCCAGCGCGAGCGTGGCTAATACCGCCACCGTCCATTGACCGGAGAGCACGGCCAGTGCCTCGTGCAGGCTTTGGCGGTACGGGACGTCCCAGTCATTGGTCACGGCCCCTACCTACCACGAGAGAACTTGCGCCGGTGCAAATAAGCGGTCCGATGTCCACTGTTCGAGTGAAGATCAACGTACTGAGCCAAGGCTCAGTACGTACTTACCTTGCAGATAGTCGGGGCTGACCAGCTAGAACGGACTGGCCCGGACGTTTTAGCTCCGGGGACGGAAGTAGGTGACCGGCTCGGTTCGGAGCCGGCGATTGCTCCGGACCAGGCCGGTCACCATCACCGACAAGGAGGGCGAGGCCATGACGATTCGCTCGTGCTTGCGCACCTCGCCGGGGAGTGCCAACAGTGCCGATCGTGGAGTACGTAATCGGAGTCGGGAGCTTCGCAGCAGGGCCGGCGTTGCTTGCCGCTGCGGAGCGCTCGACGAACACGGTTCTGGTGACCAGGCCCCGTACACGGTTCGCGGTCGCGGCCACGATGTCGGCGGCAACGGTGGCGGCGAGCTGGATCGCCTGGCTTCGGCTGGGCGCGACGCCGAGCTGGCTGGTGTGGTGTTGGGCCTATGCGCTGGGAGTTGGTCTCGCGCTCACGGATCTCCGATGCCGACGACTTCCGTTTCCGATGGTGACGGCGCTGGCAGGCGGTTGTGCCGTGGTTTTCTTCGGCATCGCGGTCATGGACGGAGCTTGGTCGAGATTCGGTTTCGCCTGCGCGTCCGCCGTGGTCGCGTTCGGTCTCGCGTCTCTGGTTCAAGTCTTCGCGCCCGACCACACCGGAGGAGGCGATACGGCGCTGTACGGCGCCCTCGCGTTGTTCCTCGGGTGGTTCGGATGGGATGGCTTACTGCGGGGCCTGCTGATCGCCAGCGGACTGACCGCAGCGGTCGCCCTCGTGGTCGCGGTGTCGTCCAAGAGCGTGAATTCCACGTTCGCCGCGGGGCCGTCGCTGCTCGGCGGAGCGTTGGTGAGCGTCCTCGTGGCATAGACAAGTCGGTGACCGTGTCCGGACGACCTGTTCGTGTATCGGTAGTGGTCAGCAATGGGGAGGAAATCGTGAACAAAGTCGGCACTCGGCGGGTGGCCCTGCCACTCGCCCTGGTCGGATCGGCAGTGGTTCTGCTGGTTGGCTGTAGCGGCGGCACTGGACAGGTAACGCCCTCGTCGCCGAATCTGTCCGCTCCGCCTCAAGCGGCGACTTCTTCGGGTCAGGACGAGCGGGCAGCGGTCGAGACGGCTTACTCCGCGTTCTGGTCCCGGACTCTTCAGACCGATGACGAGCCGGAAGAAACGTGGCGGGCCGCGATGGCAACGGTGGCGGTGGATCCCCAGCTCACCACGACGCTGAACGCGATGCGCACGCAGAAGCAAGCGGGGATCAAGGTCTACGGCGATGTCACAGCACGGATTCAATCAGTCCAGATCGATGGCGCCTCCGCCAAGTTGACTGATTGCCAGGACGCTTCGCGTACAGGCCAAGCGGATGCCACGACCGGCGACCCGAAAACTGTCGGGGTGCCGAGGAATCCAGTGGCCGCCGACCTCAAGCGGGACAGCACGGACGGCCGGTGGCGAGTCGCCCAGGTCGCGTTCCCCGGCGGGACATGTTGATGACCCGGCCACGCAGCACGCGGGCGACCTCATTGGGGCTCGCCTGCCTGATTGGAGGAGCGGTTGTCGCCTTGCCGCCCCGGGCGAACGCCGCGGTGCCACCGACCGTCGATGACGGTCAGGTCATCGTGGTGCCGGGCGACTCGTCGGGACTTGTCGCTCCGCCGCAGGTCGACATGGAGGCGCTGCGGCAGCGAGGGCAGGCGCCCGTCCGACCAGGTGGCCCGGGAAGGAAGCCGGTCGGTCAAGACCGGCGGGCGGGCGGTGCGATCAAAGCACCGGAATCGCCGGACGGGCTTCCTGCGGGCTGTTCGCTCGGTGGTTTCGGGGTGGGTGGTTCACCTGGCGTTGGTCGGCCGGGTGGCAGTGCGTTCGGCATCCGCTGCGTCCCCTCGCTGCCGGTCGACGAACTCGCGGCTTCAGGTGGACCGGCGGCTCCGCCCTTGCCGACTCCGGCGGAGCTTGCCGCGCGCGCATTCGAGCAGCTGCAGTTACCGTTGCCCGTTCCTCGGCATTCGCCGGATGTGCGGTTGCCCGATGGCAGGACCGCCACGATCGTGGGGGAGAACACCTGGATCTGGACCGATCGCGGCGTGTGGAAACCGGCGGTCGAGCGGGTACAGGCCGGTCCGGTGTGGGCCGAGGTGACCGCGACGCCAACGGGGATGACCTTCAACTCGGGGTACGGCGGGTCGATGTCCTGCTCGGGGTCGGGAACACCGTATGACCGGTCCCTCGGGCTGCACGCCGCCAGCCCTGATTGCGGTTTCGTGTACACCCGCAGCTCGGTCGGGCAGCCGAATGATCAGACCACCGCGGAGTGGGCGATCCAGTGGTCGGTGAGCTGGATCGGCTCGGATGGTTCCGGTTCGGTGGGCGGTGACTTCCCGCTGATGCAGTCCCGGGCGAGGGCGACGTTCGCTGTCGCCGAGGTTCAGGCCTTGCGCGCGAATTAGAACTGCACTTCTCGAAACCGTATTCAAGACGTTCTGAGCACGTCGAACGCAATTCTTGGGTTGTGAAGGAATACTGCTATGGGTACCGCTTTGTCTTTTTCGCGCCCGCCGGAATCGCGCGGCAGTGGCTCGGCGTTCGTCGGCCAGCCCGAGGACGACGAGCCGCCGCGGGTGCCACGGCGACGGCGCTGGTGGCTGTTGGGGGTCGCGGTGGTGCTGGCCGCGGTCGTCGCGTTCGGCAACTACGCCTTGATCGCGGGGCAGGACGACCGGGTCGATGTCCTCGTGCTCACCCGTGAGGTGGGTTGGGGGCAGACGATCGTAGAGGGCGATGTCGGTGTGGCCAAGGCCGTCCCGGACCAGCCGCTGGCGTTCATCCCAGTCGGTGACAAAGCCAGGGTCGTCGGGCAGGTCGCGCGGTCGATTCTGCCTGCCGGGACGGTGCTGGCACCGGGGCAGCTGTCCGGGCAGCCGATTCCGGGGCCGGGCGAGCGGCTGGTGGGGCTTCCCGTGCGGCCGGGTCACCTGCCCGCCCGTGGCTTATCGGCTGGGGATCTGGTGCAGGTCACCCCGATCGCGGCCAGTAGCGGGCCGGACGTTGGGCAGGCTCCGGCGAACACGTCCGGTCCGTTTCGTGCGCGGGTGCTCGGCGTCGGCCCGCCGGATTCCGCCGGAGCGGTCACGGTCGATGTCGTCGTCGGTACTGATGCCGCGCATGCCGCGACCAGCGCCTCCGCTGGGCAGGTCGTCGTGGTCCAGCTCGGGCCGGGCGAGTGAAAAAGATCGGCTTCCGAAGGAGTGGTGAGTGAGATGGCGATGATCACGATCGTGTCGGGCAAGGGGGCGCCGGGCGGGACGACGACGCTGGCCGCGTTGGCTGCGGCCTGGCCCGTGCCGGTGCTGTTGGCCGACTGCGACCCGGCGGGGGGTGACCTGGCGCCGGGCTGGCTGGGGCATTGGGTGGTGAACGGGTTTCTCCGTACTGACGTCGGTGTGTTGTCGCATTTCATCGCGACCCGGCACGCGACCGCCGGGGACCCGGCGTCGCTGATCGAGCACGTCCAGGAGGTTCCTCCGGCGCGGCATGTCGGCCTGCTGGCCGGGCTGAGTACACCGGGCCAGCACACCGCGGTCGGCGCGGCCGGATGGACCCGCCTGACCGTCGGTCTGGCCGCGTTCAGGACCGCGGCCGGGCATCCGGCCGACGCGCTGGTCGACCTCGGCCGCTACAGCTCGGCGACGCCGTGGCCGGTGCTGCTCGCGGCGGATCTCGTGCTGGTGGCGGTGCGCCCAACGCAGCGGCACGTGCTGGCCGCGCGCCCCGTCCTGGCCGAGCTCGCCGAGCGGATTCTGCCGCAACGGCTGGGGCTGGCCGTCTGCGCGACAACGCCCGCAGGCACCCGCGAAGTCCGCGTGGCGCTGGGACGGGAAGCCGCGGTGGAAATTCCGATGGCCGCGCGAACGGCGGCGGTGTTCTCCGACGGCATCGACGGAGGAACGTCTCCGCACCGGTCGCCGTTGCTGCGCGCCGCGCGTCGCGTCGCGCGCCGTCTCCACGGCACTTACCACAGCTACGCGCCGAGCGAGCCGCGCATTCCGGCCGCGGCCGCACCGTCCCGCCTACTTTCCGGAGGTACACGATGACGTTGCCGCGCAACGGGTTCCGCTTGCCACATGATCCGGCAGTGTCGCCGTATCCAGTGACGTTGCCGCCACCGCGCAGTAACTCGGCGGGATCCGCAACAGCGATACCGCGTACACCGCGGCGGGAGAGTGTGCAGACAGGGCGGCTCGACCCCGAGGCTGTCAGGGAGATCCGGGAAGCGGTCGCTGCCCGGCTGGAACGCATCGCCGCGGGCGAGTCCCATGTGGACACACCGCTGACGAACGAGGAGCAGCAGGCGCGGATGCGCGCCTACGTGGCCGACGAGGTCTCCGGCTGGGTGCAACGCCGCGCGACCGCCGGACACGCGCCGCTGCCGGTGGCCGAGGAACGCCGATTGAACCGAGCGGTCGTGGCGGCGCTATCCGGGCTCGGCGCGCTGGAGGAACTGTTGGAGCGCAACGACGTGGAGAACATTCACGTGCACGGCTGTGACCGGGTCCTGCTGGAGCTGGCGGACGGCACGGTCGAGCAGTGGCCGCACCCGGTTGCCGACACCGACGCCGATCTCGTGGAGATGCTCGCGGCGATGTTTGCCCGCCAAGGCCAGACATCCCGTGAGTTCAACGCCGGCCGCCCGCTGGGAAACCTTCGGATCGGCGCCGGTGGCCCGCTGGGGGCTCGGTTGGCCGCCGTGATGGAGGTTTCCGACCGGCCGCGAGTGGCGATACGCCGCCACCGCCTGGTCGACGTCGGCCTGGAAGATCTCGTGGCCAACGGCACGCTCGATCCGCTGCTCGCGGCCTTCCTGCGCTCGGCCGTTCGGGCGGGCTGCAACGTGATCGTGTCCGGCGGCCCAGCCGCGGGCAAGACGACCCTGCTGCGCGCGCTGTGCACGGAAATCCCGGACTACGAGCACGTCGTCACGGTCGAAGAGGAGTACGAACTCGGGCTGCACATCGGTGCCCGGCCCTTGGTAACCCCCTTGGAAGCCCGTCCCGCGAACTCGGAGGGCATCGGGGAGATCTCCTTGGACGACCTGCTGAAGCAGACGCTGCGGCACTCGCCGAGCCGGGTGATCGTCGGGGAAGTCCGGGCAGGGGAAGTCACCGCGATGCTGCGCGCTCTCGGGAACGGCGCCACGGGCGGTATGTGCACTCTGCACGCCACGAGCGCCTCCGCGGTGTTCGACCGGATCGGCGCGCTCGGACAGCTCGCTCATCCGCCGCTGGCGATCGAGTCGGCCCACCAGTGGACCGCCTCGGCGATCGACCTCGTCGTGCACGTCACCCGCGCCGACCACGACACACCCAGCGGGCAGCGCAGGCAGAGATTCGTCACCGAGATCATCGAGGTCGGCCCGGTCGGAGACTCCGGCCGCCCGGACACCACCAGAATCTTCGCCCCACGCCCGGAAGACGGCCGCGCCGTCCCGGCCTACCCGCCGACCTCTGACCTGCTGGAGCGCCTGGCCAGGCACGGGTTCGACCGCCACTTGTTCGACACCGCCGGTGCCGGCACCTGGCAGACCACCGAGCTGCCGGGCGGAGGCAGGCGATGACGGGCGTCTGGGCCGGCGTGCTCGGCGTCGCCGCGGTAGCGGCGATCGCCTGCGCCGTCGTCGCCTTCCTTCCACCCGCCGCGCGGTCGACGACAACGGCCACGGGACTCAGCGCGGGCTGGAAGACGTTCGCGGCACGGGTACCGAGGCGGCGGCTCGTGGTCGCGGTCGCCGCGGGCGGGGTCGTGTGGTGGGGCACCGGCTGGCCGGTCGCCATCATTCTGACCGTCGCCGCGGCGCTGACGGTGCCGATTCTCGCCCGCGGACACGACGCCCGCCGCGTGATCGCGAGGTTGGACGCCCTCGCCAGCTGGGTTCGGCGTCTCGCCGATGTCCTGGCCTCCGGCGCCGGCGGACTGGAGCAAGCGATCACCACCTCCGCCCGCACCGCCCCCGAAGCACTGGCCAGCGAGATCGAAACCCTCGCGGTGCGTCTGCGGACGCGTGGCCTGGAGGCCGCGCTCCGCGCCTTCGCCGAGGACGTGGGCGACGAAGCCGCCGACGAAGTCGTGCTCGCGCTGATTCTGCGAGCCCGCGCGGGCGGACGCGGACTGGTCGACATTCTCGACAGCAAGGCCACCGCCCTGGAACGCGAGGTCGTCGCCCGCCGCGATATCGAAGCCGACCGCGCGAAACCCCGTACCGATGTCCGCGCCATCCTCGGCATCACCGCGCTCCTGCTCACCGGCCTGGTGGTCTTCGCGCACGAGTTCCTCACCCCGTTCAACGACCTGCTCGGCCAGCTCGTGATGGCCGGGATCGGCGGTCTGCTGGGCGCGGCGGGGTGGTGGATGCACTTGCTGACCCGGACCCGCCGCCCCGCTCGCCTGCTCGGCGCCGCCTCGAGGATCCCGCCCGGGACACCGAAACCGAGGCGCACCGCGGCGGAGGTGCCGCGATGAACCCCGGGATCACCGCTGCGCTGCTGGGCGCACTGGGCGGGTTGGCGCTGGTCTGCGTGCTCCTGGCGCTGCTGCGCCCGGCACCGGTCAACGTGGCAGCCGCGGTCGCCGAACTGGACGACCGTGCCGCCCGCCGTGCTGACGGAGCGCCGCCACGCAGCCGCTGGTCGACCCGGATCGAACGTCTGGCCGGAGTCTCCGGACGATCGTCGAACCGCTGGTGGGGCATCCCTGCCACCGACCTCGACGTCCTCGATCAGACCGCAGACCGCTACCTTGCCCGCCGCCTGACCTGGGCTGCTGCCGCTGCCGGAACTGTGTTCGTGATGGCCGGGCTTAGCTGGTTCGGTGGCATCGACCTTTCTGCCCCGCTGGTGGTGCTGGTCGTGATCGCCGGCGCGGCGGCCGGATCGGTGGTGCCGGTGCTGGCCGTGCAGGAGGACGCCGCTCGGGCGCGGGAGGAATTCCGCCGCGCCATCGCCGCCTATCTCGACCTCGTCGCGCAGGAACGTGCCACCGGCCGAGCCCCCAGTCAGGCACTGGGGGAGGCAGCCGCCGTCGGGGACTCGTGGGTGTTCGCCCGGATCAGCCGCACCCTCGGCCGCGCGACACAGGCTGGCCATACTCCGTGGGAAGCCCTGTCCCGCCTCGGAAAACGTATGGGAGTCGTAGAACTAGCCGACCTGGCCGACATCCTCGCCACCGCAGCCGACGGCGCCGCCATCTACACCACCCTGATCGCCAAATCGAGCTCCCTGCGCGCCGCCGCGCTGGCCACCGACAAAGCCGACGCCAACGCCCGCTCCCAACGCCTCGCGCTCCCCGTCGCACTGCTGCTGGTCGCGTTCCTGCTCCTGGTCATGTACCCCGCCATGATCCGGTTGGCTGCAGGTGGGGGCTAGCCAAAACGGGCGACGACCTCCGTCGCCACCTCCGCTTTCCTTTCCAGAGAAAGAAATCGGCCCCGGTTGAAGGAGAAGTCTGATGCACAACCATGAATCGCCTGCAACGGTGCCGCCAGTGCTCGACTGCGTGCTCCCCGACGGCTACGCCACAGTGCTGCTCAATCCTGCGATGACCCCGCGGCAGTTGCGGCGCAGGCAAGCACTCAGTCTCGTTCGCCCCACGACCATCCTTAAAGGACTTTTCGCCGTGGGGCTGGCCATTCAGATGTCCTGCGGTGGTCACGGATTCGGTGAGAAGTTCGGCATCGGCCTTGTGACCTTGATCGTGGTGCTGGGTGTCTTTCGCCTCTTTGGCCGCTCAGTCAGAGAGACCTCCTTCGAGTACGAAGGCGTACCGCGGCTTCGGCTTCGGTGGGGCGAGTTCTACCGGCGTCGCGATTTCGATGACCTGGGTGCAGATTCCCGTGAACTGGTAGCCGAGTTGCTGACGGGGGTGCAGGTGCTGCACCGGAGTTCGGCGCTCGACTGGCTCGATCCCGCATTGCCGGGTGAGATCCACACAGTGGTGTGGCGGGCTTTGTGCTGCCTCGACCGCAGCCGTGAGGTCCGCGCTGTTGCTGATGAAGTCGCTGCCGAGCTCGACACGGCCGATGACCTGGTCGTCGCGACGCGGCGAGCGGTCGACGACGTCGATTCGAGCCTGCGGGAGGTAACGCGGCATGTGCGGGGGTGTGTCGTGCTCTGTCGTGCGTGGGAACAGAAACTCCGGCGACACGATCTCGCTGCCCGCGTCAGTCTCACCCTGGCCGCCATTCCGGGGCAGGAACACCTCGCCAGGTTGTCGCAGGACTCGGACGCGTTGCCGCGAAACGTGTTCGCTCACGTCACCGCGGCACGGGATATCACGCATTCGGGGGCATTCCCGTGGGAGCAACCTCCGTCCGAGTGGCCCGGAGCAGGTCACCTCCCGGCCGGGCGAACCATCAACACGCCTAACCATGAAGAGGCAGTCATGAACGCAAAGTCAACCAGCAAGCCTTATAGACCAACGACTTCATCGTGAACGGAGAACGAGACTCATGCTTAACCATCTCAAGCGCTGTGCGGCCACAGTCCGGCGACGCGGCGCCCGGCTCGGGCTGGTCCTCACCGCGTGGGTGCTCAGCTTCGCGGTCACTGCAGAAGACCACTGGTCGCGGGCCCGTGCATCGGGAGACCGCGGATCCGAGTCCGTGGAAAAGGCGGTCCTCGTCGCGATCGGCCTCGCCGTGGCGATCGGGCTTGGCTTCGCCATCCGTGCCGCTGTCCAGACCTACCAAGGTCAGATCAAGTGAACCTGTACGTACCTGGAAGCCCTTAACCGCAGAGGAGACCACACGATGCCGACCGCTGAGGAGATCGAACGACGTGTCGCAGTAGCAGACGCTGCTCGGAGTGAGAGGAGGTCCGCCGCGGCGCGGCGCGTCGGTGACTTGGCAGATCGCCACGCCGAGCTGGCCGAGCAACTCGGCGGCATCGAACGCGAACTGGGTGAGGTGCTGGCCGAGTCCGGCGACGTGATCGAGATCGACGAGCTCGCCGGCTTCACCGACGTCCCCGCAACCGAGCTCGCCCGCTGGCTCAACAATGCCAAACCCGGACGCGCCAAGCGGAAGAAGCCTGCCGGAACGAATCCTGCGAAGTCCACCCAGGCCCGGAAACCGGCCTCTTCACACCAGTCAGCGCACACCAACGTCGCCGCGCAGGACATTCCACCCGCGCGCGGCGGTACCGTTCCTCTCCCGGCGGTAGCGTCGTGAAGACATCAACTTTCTCGCTCCGCCAGGCCGACCGGCCACTATGGACACGGTGCCGAGTACTCGTCCGGGCGCGGCTTCACGACGACGGGGGAGCGGAGTCCGTCGGCTTGGCCGTGCTGTTTCCGTTGGTGTTGCTGCTGATTCTCGCTGTGGTGCAAGGCGGCCTGTGGTGGCACGCGCATTCCGTGGCCGCTCAGGCGGCGCAGGCCGGTGTGGACGCCGGACGTCCTGTCGGCGCCACGCAACCCGTCGCGGCCGCCGCCGCACGGTCGTTCGCCGACCGCGCAGGCCGCGGTGTCCTGACCTCACCCGAGGTTCGTGCCACCATGACCGCTGACACTGTCCAGGTCGCGGTGTCCGGCACGACGGTCCGGCTGCTGCCGATCCCGGGACTTGATATCGGGGTCGAAGTGACCGCGCGAGCGGTCAAGGAGCGCTTCACGGCGTCGTTGACCGGGGGCGGCTCGTGACTCGCCACGCACGTATCGGTCGGTTGTGGACAGATACGGGTTCCGTCAGCGTCGATGCCGCGGTGCTCGTGCCCGCCGTGATCCTCGTGGGGCTGCTGATCATCGCGGGTGCCCGTGTCAGTTCCGCGGAGCAAGCCGTCGACAACGCCGCCACCGCGGCTGCACGGGCCGCGTCGATCGCCCGCAGCCCTCACGCGGCGCAGCAGGCCGGAGCGGCTGTGGCTCGTGATCGTCTCGGGCGTGAGGGCATCACTTGCCAGGAAGCCAGTGTGTCGGTCGACGCCAGCCAGATCGCCGTCGGTCGCGCCGGCTTGGTGAGGGCCAGCGTGACGTGCCGTGTCGCGCTCAGCGACCTCGCCCTCCCCGTTCCCGGCGGTACTCGCCTGATCACCAGTTCGTTCACCAGCCCCACCGATCCGTACCGGGGGCGTCCATGATTACCGTGGCACGGCCACGGGATGCCGGGTCGCTCAGCGTGATGATCGCGGTCCTGGTGCCCGCGTTGCTGTTCGTGCTGGCTTTGGTCGTCGACGGCTCCGTCCGGCTGCGGACCATCGCCCGCGCCGACGCCCTGGCCGCCGAAGCCGCCCGCGCCGCGAACACGGCCGTGGACACCCGCAGCGCGCAGGTCGGCATCGACACCGCCACGGCCGCCCGGGCCGCGGGCGACTACCTCGCCCGGGCCGGGCACCCCGGCCAGGTCAGCATTACCGGTACCCGCACAGTCCTGGTGACGGTCACGGTCATCGAGCCCGCGCCCATCGGACTGCTCGGCCGTAGTGTCCAGGCCACCAGTACCGCGGTGGCCGAACTCGGCGTCGGGACCCGCGACGGCGGACTCCCATGACGTCCCCGGCGGCACAGCGCGCCCGCGGCACGCTCGCCGCGCTGGCTCTGCTCGCGTTCGTCGCCGGCATCCCCAGCGGGCTCCTGGCCCTTGGCGCCGATCCCGCCCGCCTGATTCCCGAGCGCTGGCCAGACCCGATACGCATCACTCAGTGGCCCGAGCAGATCTGGGCCATGCTGCGCTGGGCGTGGATCACCGGCGACCTGGTGGTCTGGCTGATCGTCGCCGTGGCATGGACGGGCTGGCTGGCCCTCACCGTGTCCGTGATCGTCGAAGTGATCCGCCAGACAGGCCGTGCCGCCCGCGGCCCGCTGCGGCGGATCCCGACCGGCCGGTGGATCGCCGGGCTCGTCGCCGCCGTCCTGATCGCCACATCCACAGGCACTGCGGCAGCGTCCGGACTCCCCGCCACACCGACTGCGGCCACCGCGCCACCACGGCCTCATCCGAACCCGGTCAGCGCGCCCCGCGATTCCGCCGCGGCCACGGCGACGACAACCGCGCACGGCGCGATCCCGTACACGGTTGTGCACGGCGACACCCTGTGGGACCTCGCCGAACGCCATCTCGGCGACGGCAGGCGCTTCCACGAGATCGTGCGGCTCAACCCCCGCCTGCTTGCCGGCAACCCGGACGACCTGAAACCCGCGTGGACCCTGCTGCTCCCGCTAGACGCCGCCGGTCTTCCCCAGCGCCAGGCCACCACCTCGGAGACCGGTCGGACCGTCACCGTGCAGCCCGCGGACACCCTCATCGGTATTGCCGAGCGCCACCTCGGCGACCCGGACGCCTGGCGGGCGCTCTTCGGCCTCAACGCCGGGCGGCCCCAGCCCGATGGCCGTGCCCTGCGCCACCCCGACCAGCTCCTACCCGGCTGGACGCTTGCGCTGCCCGCCACCGCGCCAACCGCACCACCGGCAGAACCCCAGGAACCACCGCGGAGCGTGTCCGCACCGGAACTCCCGGACGCTCCACCCCCAACCGACCAAACACCGCCGTCCACACCCGGGGACGAACTGCAGAAGCCCGCGGCGTCCGGAGACGGCGGTGTGTCGCTGCCGGGCGGGGCGTTCGTCGGGCTCGGGCTGGCCGCTCTGATCACCTTGGCGACGGTCACGGTCCGAATGCGACGTCGCCGCTGGTACCGGCCTGGTGTCCGAACCGACGGCGATCCCACGGGATTGCCGGTCGTGCGCGCGCTGCGCATCGCTCACGACGTCGCCACGCAACCTCCGGCCGACCAGGAGACTCCGGCGACCGAACCGGCGAACTCCCGGCGCACCCGGCAGGTCGAGCTGGACACCCGCGACCGAGCTCAGGCCGTCGTCCGCGCCGTACACCCGACGACACCCGGAACCGCGGTCGGTATCCGGGACGGACAGACCATCGCGCTCGACCTCGCTCGGACACAAGGCCTCGGGCTCGTCGGGCCCGGCGCCTGCTCTGCCGCGCGGGCCCTGATCGTCACCCTGCTCGCGCAAGCCGTCAGCGACGACCTCGACGCCACGATCGTCATCCCGCACCGTGTCGTCCGCTCGCTGCTCGGGGACGCCCTCCTGGACCGCGTACCGCGACGGCTGAGAATCGTCGACGCCCTGCCCGCAGCTCTTGATGTGCTGGAAGCCGAACTGCTCGCCCGCACGCACGGCCAGAGCCTCGCCGGGAATGATCCGGATACCCAGACACTTCGCCCGTCGAACGGCCCCGGACCCTATCTCATTGTGGCCGCGCCCAGCGCGGACGCCGACCGGCGCCTGCACACCATCCTCGAGACCGGAGCCCACCTCGGCCTCACCGGGTTGCTCCTTGGCCCATGGCGTCCCGGCGGTACCGTGCGCGTGACTGGTGACGGCATCGTCGACACGGCTTCCCCGGCACTCACCGGCAACCTCGCCGGCGCGCGGCTCTTCACGCTCCCAGACGCCGACGCCCTCGACCTACTCACGCTGCTCCACGCCGCCGAGCCCGACCGCACCGAACCGTTCCTGCGCGACACCTGCGTCGATAGCGTGGCCACGACCACATCCGACTACGAATTCAGTAAAGCCGGTCCCGAACACGGCCCTGAAGCGCCTCAGGCGACTACGCAACGGGACGTCGGGACGGCAGAGACCAGCACCGCGGACCGGTCCCCGGATCGGCCGCTGCGGCTGCAGGTAGTCGGCCGTCTTCGCCTGAATCGCACCGGCCCAGAACCGTATGACCTCGTTGCAGCGCTCGCGCCGCGACAACGGGAGATCCTCGTCTTCCTGGCATTGCACCGCGAAGGCGGCCGCCGCGAAACCCTCAGCGCCGCGCTCTGGCCCGATGCACCGGCCGATCGCCCCTACAACACCTTCCACGCAACCCTGTCCCAGCTCCGCCGAAGCCTCCGCCGCGCCACCGAGAACGACGCCCTCGACATCATCACAACCCAGGACGGCCACTACGCCCTCAACGAACAGCTCGTAGCCGTCGATCTTTGGCAGCTGCACGACGCGCTCACCGCCAGCCGAACCAGCGCACCGGCCGACGCCGCCGAGGCACTGAACTCCGCTATCGCGCTCTACCGCGGAGACCTCGCCGAAGGCATCACCGCCGACTGGATCGATGGCCCCCGCGAAGCGCTCCGCCGCGACGTCCTCGATGCGTTCAGCACCCTGATCCGCGCAACCCGTCGCGACGCACCAGAACAATCACTCGCCCTATTGGAACAAGCCCGACGGCTCGACCCCTACAACGAAGCGATCTACCGCGACCTCATGCGCACCCAAGCCCGCCTCGGCCAGTACGACAGCATCCCGCGCACCCTGAGGCTCCTCACCACGGTGCTGTCCGAACTCGGAGAGCACCCTGCTCGCGACACTGTCACCCTCGCCGCCGCACTTCAACAACCGAGGAACGACATCCCGGACAGGCGAGCTAGCTGACACGACTGAGCGAACTATCGCCGTCCCGCGCGCGCCCAACTTCGCAACTCAGGCTGCAACTGTTGAACTGTCCTCAACGAGCACAGGGACAACAAGTTGGAAGACGGCGATGGCGATACGGATTTCTCTAGGTCCCTACGAGACTCGGCAGAACGACCCCTTGGGGCGTTCCCACGTCGGCTACTTCCCCCGGATGTCCGAAGCCGAAGCATGGGAAGCCGGACGGGGCCTGTGGAAGATAAACCGCGACCGTCTCACCCGGCAGCAGTTCGTGCTGATCACGGGAGAGGGCATAGTTCGTGCGATCGCCGAGATCACCCGTACGACCATGATTGCCGGGCGCACTGCGCTCGAAGGGCAACTAGTCGCCGCCGGGCACCCCATGTGGGACGCCTACTTCGACAAGCCAGACCCCATAGTTACCGAGTCGCAGAATCCCGTCGCATACGGAGAACTACCGGAAGAACTTGAACTGCTGGCCCGGCCGTGCGGGTGCGGCTGCGGTGCTATCGGCCGTCGAGATTTTCTTCCCGGCCACGACGTCCGTGCCATCCAGGCGCGCGTTCGCGCCAATTTCCACTCGCCCCTTGAGTTCATCCGCTGGGTCGACGCACATGTGGGATCCACCTCCAGCATGCCGTCCGAGGAGATCTCGGAGCCGGCGATCGACAACCCGTCCGACGTAGTGCACGGGAGCAGCCGGGCGTCGTCCAACGACTCCGATACCACTGAACGCGCGATCGTTGAGGCCGTGCAGGAGATCGTTGCCCAGTGCTGGCTCGTGTTCGACTCCGTGGGATGGGCCCGTCTCGCCGAGGCCGCCGAAAGGCGCGGGCAGCCAATGACTTCTCGCGCAAAGCTCGCGCACGCTCTCGCCGGAGTCTTCGGCGAGAACGCCCCGAATCTCGTCCGAGACCGCCGAGGTGCCTGGGTGTACACGGTCACCGACCTCTGGGCCGCGGTGAATACCTGGCGCGCATCGCGAGGGCTGAACGACCCCTTGGAGTACTGTTACAACAGGCAGGAAACGAAGGCATTCATCGCCCTGCTGCATCAAGCCCTGAACGTTCGCCACGGACTCGACACGAGCAGCAAGGGTCGCCTTCTTGTTTCGCTCCGCGAAAGTGGCGTCACCGTCCCCACTGCACTACGTTCGAGCTTCGTGGACGTTGTGCGGCGCTACCAGGACGACGCGCTCACGTGGCTTCGCCTGGGGCCTGGGGCGATGCCGGACGACGCTCCGGGGGAGCGGACTGCTGTGTCACTAGGGAGTAGCGCTCCCTAGTGAGAAGTCGACGCTTCATCGAGGTGGCAGGAGCTTGTCTGCCTACTTCTCCAGCTTCCTTTCCGCCTTCCTCTCCGGGGGCCGGCTAGAGCGGAAGGGGTAGGGAAAGTGCTTGTCGCAGCACAGGTACGTCGGCGCCCCTTCCTCTGTTTCCCCCAACTTCGGTGACAGCAGGCATCTGAACAGTCTGTTGGGTGGGCGGTCGGCTTCCGTCTGTTTGGATTCGGTGGTCACCTTTGGGCGTGATGGTCGACTTCTCGTGGTCGAGACCTACGGCTGTCGACGGTCGTGCACGCAGCTCGCAACAAGACGCGGTGCTGACGGCCGTCACTCTCTTGCTATGAGCATCAGGCTCCACTATGGACAGTGGCGGAGATGAATGTCCGTAGTGGATGGCGTGGGGTCACTAAGCGGTCTCCTTGTGTGGCCAGGACTGCCGGCGTCGACGCGTTTGGTTGGCCGCGCTTCCCGATCGTGGAGGTGTTTGCCGCCGCGCGCCGGCTGTCGGCCAACTCGGGGCGGCTGGCTCACACCTTCCCGTGTCACAGTCCCGCCTGGTACAAGAATGCGCGCTTCGATCGACGATCTGCTTGTGCCAGCTGATGAAGTCGTCCATGCAGATGTAACAGGGAGATAACGAGCGGCCGTCAGTGCTTGAAAGTGTCTAGGTAAGGTGTCACCCTAGACATGCAGTCAAGACGACCCGGGTTGAGCGGGAAGGCTGCGAGGTGCGGCATCTTGTGAGTGGCCTGCTTCGTTTCTCTTCTTGAAGGCTGGGCGTCTCAAAGGGCAATGACCGTCTGGCGAATGGACTGTGCGGACGACGCGCGGTCAAAGTGCATTAAATGTGCAATAGCTGCGCTTGTGGCCCCGTCGTGGCTGCTATTCGAAAAGTTCGAGTGCTTCGATGTGAACTCCTGAAAGGAAAGTGTCATGTCGTACAAAGGTGAACACGTGTACTCGCCGGAACAATACGCCAAAACGGTCGAACTTTGGCAAGAATTGTTGGAATGTCACCGGGTGAGCCTCTCCGAGGAGCGGACGGGATACGCCTACCCGGTTCAGGCGGGAGACCTGACTGTCGACGTGATCCACGCGTTGGTGCTGTCGGACGGGGTTGAAACGGATGACGACTACGCAATCACGGTGACTCTGGTTGACTACTCGGACTATGGCGGTACCGAACGTGACGTGGCAAACGTCCGCTATCTGACGGACGCCCCTGGTGTTCAGACGTCCACAAACGGTCGGCACGGCTACGGCTCCGCGTGGGTGCAACTCGGGGAACTCCCCACGAACGGAGACGACGTCGACACGGGTATCGAGTGGTTGGCCAGCCTGGTGCAAAGTGTCCAAGCAATCGACGACGGTGAAGTCGACGAAAGCACGTTGGAAGAATATGAACGAGAGTTGCAAGAGGCGGCATGGGCCGCGTGGCTGGAGGCGGACACTCGATCTGAGCTGGCCGACTGGCTCGGCTGCGATGATCTTGACGACTTCGATTACACCCACGACGAGATTCGAAACCTCTACTACTCGTTCGAGGGAAACGAATGGACATGTGATTCGGCAACGTCCGCGACGAACCTTCAGCACGAGAACGCCATAGAACACGTAGCCGAAACGATCCTCAAGGCCTGGCGCAAGCCGTACGTAGACCCAGCTCAAGCCGAGCTTTCCATCATCGTCTGACGATCGTTCAGTCGAATTTCTCCCTTTCGTGGAATGCCAAGTAGCTACCTGATAGCTGCCGTGGCAAGCGGCAAATAGCCCTTGTGCCCTTTCGGTGCCGCGCGTGATGACGCGCGGTCGCCGTGACCGCACAACGGTCTCCCATAGTAACTCCGAGTACGAAGGCGGGTTCCGTCATGTCCAAAGAAACCAGCGAATGGCTCAACAACAACGTGCTGATCGGCTTCACCAGCAAGCGCGGACACGCCTGGCACTACCGGGCCTCGGCACAGGGACACGAGCCGAACCATTACCCCGACGTCATCCCGGTAGCCGACGTTCAGCGCCGCCTGTTCCACTGGACCGCCGAACCGGAACCCGTGCTCGTCGCCGGCAAGTTCGGCCTTCGTCGCGTGCCCAACAAGCAGGCCATTACCGCATCGGACACCGGCGACGTCCTCGGAATCTTCGCCGACGGCTACACGGTGCATCAGTACCAGGAATGGTTGTTGGACAAGGTCGGAACGCTCCTTGACGACGGTCTGTCGATCGGCTCCGCCGGCCTGCTGCGTGACCGTCGACAGGCCTGGGTGAGTGTGGAAGTCCCCGAGAACATCACCACCCCGGAGGGTGTGGAGTTCCGGCCGAACCTGGTCGCGTGCACGAGCCACGACGGCAGCCTGGCCACCACCTACAAGCGGACCGTGACGAACGTGGTGTGCGACAACACCATGGCGGCCGGTCTCCGCGAATACGGCCAGCAGTTCAAGGTCAAGCATTCCAAGAACGGCAAGTTCCGCATCGTGGAGGCCCGTGACGCGCTCGCGATGGTCCACACCGTGGCCGAGGAATTCGCCGCAGAGGTCAAAGCCTTGTGCGAAACGACTGTGACCGACCAGGCATGGCGCGCGTTCCTGGACGCACATGCCCCACTGCCCGACGACAAGGGCCGCGCCCGCACCACTGCGACAAACGAGCGGGCCGCGCTGAACCGCTTGTGGAACAGCGACAACCGGGTCAGCCCGTGGCGCGGGACCGCGTGGGGAGTGGTGCAGGCGATCAACACCTACACCCATCACGAAGCGATCGTGCGCAACGCTTCCCGCGCCGAACGGAACATGTCCCGCGCCGTGGACGGGAAAGCCGACGCACTCGACCAGGACACCGTCTCGACACTCGCCAGGGTGCTGGCCTCGGTCTGACAGGACCGCCGCCGCTTCGGTGCCCGCGCGGCAGTTGTCGCGCGGGTGCCGTGGCCGCGGGACGGGCCTTGTTTCGCGCTTGAACCGACCACGGGCGCGACCAACCCGACGTAGGAAGAAAGAAGGACGGTTATGGACATGCAGGCATTCGCGGCAGAGATGGCGGACTCGCTCGACGGGCGGTGGACGGTCGAGTCGGGCTACCACGGTCAGCGAGACCGCTACCTCATCGGCCCAGACGGCGAACAGGTACATCTGTGCTACTCCGATTCGGAGAAGACGCCACGGATAAGACTGTCGGCCGATCTTCCGGCGGCCCTGGCCGCTGTTCGGCATCTGCACGGGAACCCGGTGCCATCACACGACATCACGGTCTCACCGACCAAGACACCGGAGACCGTCGCTGCGGAGGCCGCTCGGCGGCTGCTTCCCGCCTACCGGATCACGCTCGCGGAATCCCGGGAGCTGAAACAGCGGCTCGAGGACCAAGCAGCCGCGCGGGACCGGCTCGCGCGCGCCATCGCCGACTCGCTCGGCGCGACCGTCCAGCATCCCCGGCCCGCCGTGACCGGCTGTGACCCACAGGACGCGATCGTGCGCTATGCGGGGCCGCTGGCCGGCACCGCGACGGTGCCGCGCCACGGCGGACGCGTCGCGTTCGCCTTCTCCGTCGCCCCGGACCGCGCCGCCCAAGTCGCTGCGTACCTGGCCGCCTTCCCGGAAGCGGACCGGCCGTAGCGCAAAGCCATAAGCAGAGGCACCGTCACTGAAGGAGGCAGTTCGCCATGTCCCTGGGAACCCTGACGATCCATCACGACTACGAGTCCGGCACCACCGTCGAGGGCACCACCCGAAACAGCCCCGCGCACCTGGCGCTCAAGGCCCACCCGTCGTGGACCTGGTCCCGCCACGCCACGGGCTGGCTCCTGCGGTCCTCCCGCCACCGCCCGCTCAAGCCCTACGCCCTCGACGAGATCACACGAGTTCTCACCGAATCGGGCTACACCGTTGAACGCGACATCGACGAGACCATGCCCAGCGTCGAGCAGCAGGAAACGGACCGCGAGGACCGGATGAACGACCGCGTCCACCGACTCATAGAACGTGCCGGACGGCAGAAGACCAAGGCCGACGCCACACGCGCCAAAGCCGACGCCGTGTTCGACAGCATCCCCATGGGCCAGCCCATGCTGGTCGATCACCACAGCTACAAGGCCGACCGCAACCGGCGCGAACGGGCCTGGAACAACCTCGGCAAGTCCATTGAACAAGGCGCTCACGCGGTCGAACTGGCGCGCCGAGCCGAGACCGCATCGCACCACATGGGCGCCCGGAACAACCCGGTCACCGTCGGGAACCGGATCGAGGAGCTGGAGGCCGGCCGTCGGCGGCGTCAACGCGAGGTCGACGGCGAGCCGGGATGGCTCACCGAAACCGACGAACACGGCCAGCCGCACCACGATGGGGCATCCGTCATCCCGCCGAAGAACGCGCGGACCACCTACGGCGCGAGATTGCCACCCTCACCGAGCAGATCGATTACTGGAAGAACGTCTACAACCAGCTCCAGGCCGAAGGCAAGGCCCCGCGCTGGCCCGGACGTCGTAGCCAAAGGCGACTGGGTGCTTTCCAGCGGCATGTGGATGCGGGTACGGCGTGTCAACAAGAAGTCGGTGACCGTGCCGAACCCCGTCTTCCCGCCGCCGCGTTCCGGAGAGAAGGAGAACACCTGGACCATCGCCTGGCACAAGCTCCGCGGCCACCGCACCACCGAGCAGATGCCGCCGAAGTTCGTCGAAGCGTATGAGGCACCGGGTACCGACCGGATCAGCCGTACTCCACGCGCCGATGACGCGCGGTGAAGGCCTACGGATAACAGACAGGCTCGTTCGGTTTGGAGCATTGTCAGCACGTGTGGGCGCGCTCGCGCCCCGCGGATGGGCTGTCTCGCTAAGGTGTCTAGGGCGACACGGTTGGATGCAGGAGTTCGACCGGCCCGACCATGTGAGAGAGGCCGCAGATGGACCAAGAGGAGCACATCGCGCAACTGCGCGCCCGACGGCATCGGGTGGAACTGATCGAGACTGCCTTGGAGAGCATCCGAGACGTCGAAAGCTCGCTGCAGGAGATGAAAGAGTTTTTGTCCAAGCAGCTGAAAGCCGAACGGTCTGAACGGCTCTCCGACATCCTGGAAGCGGACAAGGCCGGTGTGCCGAAGACCAGGATTTCCCGCGAGGTCGGCCTCAGCCGCGCGAACCTCTACAACCACCTCAAAGGTGCTTCGCCTGACGCCTAGGCAGCACTGACCCGGCCGAGGAACGGCGGTGCTCCGACGACCAGGGCCTGGACCTCGCGAACCGATTGCGCGTGAGCGCGCGGCCTTGCTGGTCAAGGCTTGCATGTACTCGTTGCGAAGCTCGTCGACGCCCTTGAACGTGCGCTGGGCAAGATCGCGGCCGTACGGGGATTGATTGCCGGCAACCTGGTGACGAGGGTGTTGGCGATGTTCGGCCATCTGAAGTACTTCTTACACAGACAGTAACAGACGGCGTACTGCGCTCGATCCCCCAGGTAGGGCGTGGCCGATGTCTCGTCAAGTGAGGTGCATGTGTCGAATTCATCACCGCAGGCAACGGTGATACTTGCCCGTCATTTTGAAGTGCAGAAGAACAGCCTCAACATTCACGGAACTACGACCATGCAAGATCTGACAGATCGAGGTCTGTTGCAAGTTGAGGCGCTAGCGCGGAGTATCGAGGATTCCGGATACCGCCCTGTCAGCGTACGGCCGGCGCCGGTAGCGTACTGCGCCAAGTCTGCTGCGCTGCTTGCCGACCGACTCGGCATTCCAATCGGTCGCCCGCTGGGACTTCAGCCGTACAGTATGGGTATTCTCGATGGACTGAGTGCGGATCAAGTCGAGGATCGCTTTCCTGGCATTGCGAGCAGAATCGAGCAGTTCCGTTTGCGGATTACGGACGCGACCCGGCTTCAAATTCCAGAAGCCGAATCAATGCAAAGTCTCGAATCTAGAATACGCAAATGGTGGGCAGTCGAGGGAAGTGCTCTGTCGGGAGCAGTCTTAATGTTAACTCGATCCACTCTGCTGATGGTGCATGCGGCGCTGCACCGTACGTACCCGTCAACTGGTCGTTATCTTGATTTAGCCTTGCCAAACGGTGGTGGACGTATTGTTAAACTCGAAAAGTCGTCCAATGGCACCGCATCGGCGATCAGGACTTGGCCAGCAAATGTCACCAAGCTAGCAGATTACGGCCAGGGGCATATTGCCTATACGACATGGGAAGCAGCGTACTTTCGGCGTACGGCAGACGTGATCATTGTTCCGGGACTCTTCGGCAATAACCGAACGGGTCCTTACAACCTATACTCAACTATTGCTGCACAACTCTCGGCTGCAGGGTATCGCTCAACTGTATACGACCCTGTTGGTTCCGGGGAGTCCGTACCCTTGCCGAGAAGCTATGAAGGCGATGTCGAGTCACTCGTTAGCGTCGCGCGTGCACTTAAGGTTAGACGCGCGATACTGATCGGCCACAGTGTGGGTGCGACTGTTGCGGCAGCTGTTGGAGATCGCATAGGCGTTCCATGTCACACAATCGCCTTGGCGCCGATAACAACGGCTGCCGAGGTGCTTCGAAGGATAAATGCCGACGACCGCAGGTGCCTCGAGCGCTCCATAGCGATCCGGAATGGTGTCCGGTTTAAGTCGGATTATGCAAGCCTATTGCAGAAAGCCAGCCGAGACGCAAGATTCGATGCGGTGGTGGTGGGAGATTCAGACACTTACCTCGACCCAAGTGCGCCTGTCCTGTGGAGTCACAAGTCAAAGACAATGACGGTCAAAGGTGACCACAACTTTACGGCTACGATTGACAAAGTCTCTTTGTTTGCCTCCCTGCTTGATCTCGCTGCTAAATGTCATCCTGGCTGGCACTTGGAGGTTTAGTGGAAGACTGGATCGTCGGTGCATACAGATACGTTAAGCGAAACTGGAATGTGATAGTCGCGAGTATATCTCTGACGTGCATGGCCGTATTCTGGATAATTATTCCTCTTAGGGAGTATGTGCCACTATTTGCATTCGCTGTCGCGAACGCGGTTGTATGGACCGTCATAGAACTTAAAGTGAACCTCGCGCCAGCGGTAGGTCGCGAGTTGGTTCATCCAAATATGCGCTCCGCGCGAGGAACTATTATCCGAGACATAGAGGACGGCCTTCGTGGAACCACGGCGAGCCGGCCGCTTCAGTTGACGATGGTTGGAGGACGACTTAGGTCTATGTCGGACATAGTCCGAGAGCTCATGGATGACCTTCGGCAGGGGCGAGTCGAGGGGCATGTAAGGGTGGCTATACAGTGCCTAGATCCAGAGTTCGTGGCGTCACGAATTCTTCCCGGCCAGCTGTCGGTACAAGATCAGAAGCGCAGGAACCAGTCATACGCTAGCCTTGTGAGGAGCCTTGCAGTCGAACTTGAAGGTCTGGCATTATCAAAAGATTCTAGGTCGACCCTCCGTGTCGCCACAGAGTACTATGCGACTGATCCGCAGTACTATGCATACATGATAGGTGATTCAGTCCTCCACTGGGGGCCGTACACTTGGTCGGAGGAGAAGGCTGACTTCATAGGCCCGGAGAACTTCTGTGTAAGGTTAAATCCTGAATCGCCCAACTTTCAAGGCGTTCGCGAATGGCTGTTGAACCGCTCCCAGTTGACCGCTGCAGAGCATCGGGTGCAGTACGCAAAGGGGGTCGGCAAAACATGAATCTCAATTCAGCGCGCCGGAGCGAACTGGCTTCACAGTTTGCGGTGAGGGCGTCAGCCTATGTCAATTACACCACGTGGGCTCACGACGAACGGTTGTTGACAGAAGTCTTTCGGGTTCTCCCACAGCTTCGAGAAGGGCCGCTTTGTCTGGATCTTGGTGGTGGCACAGGGATGGTCGCCAAGTACGGCGCGGATAGGTATCCGAGTGAGTGGGTGGTTGCAGATCTTTCGCGAGACATGCTTAGTCTGAACACGATTGGTCAAAGTGTTGTGGCCGACTCGGGCGCTCTGCCTTTTAAAGACGCTTCATTTGACTATGTGGCTGCGCGTTCAATTATGGGATATGTGGATTTTGATTTGACCCTGGCTGAGATGGGTCGCGTGATGCGCCCAGACGGATTCTCGGTCGTCGCGGAAAAGGTTCTCGGAGACTACGAAGGTGCTGCTGCAAGTTGGTACGAACGGGTTCAGCGTGTCAGGAACCCGCTAAAAATGAGGGTCGAGACGACCGCTGGACTGCAGGGTCAAATGCGTGCTCTGGGTTTCGACGTACTTTCCTGCATAGAGCTTCGTCGAACCTATCATCAGCCAGTAAAAGAGTGGCTGTCCCGCTCTGGTTCTATTCCGCCGGAAGCGCAGCAGAAGCTTGCGGATCTGATAGCTGATCCGCCTGAGGCGGCGCAGGCGGTAGGCTTCGACGTCCAGTCTGGACAGTTGGCGATGCCCATTTCTTGGGCTGTAATTTCGATGCGTCCATCCGGCTTTCGCCCGCAGCCGTCCTTGGTTGTCTCGGTGGTTCCCGTGAAATGGACTGTGGACGGCCTGTGTGTTTATGTTCAGGAGCGGCGTGCGTCTGGTGTAAAGGAGCCGGAGTTTTTTGGATCGGTTGAATTTCCTCAAGGTCATGTGGAAGGTGTCGAGTCGATAGAAGCGGCTGCTTCGCGAGAAGTTGCCGAGGAAGCCGGACTTCAAGTGCGCAGGTTCATCTATCCTTCAGAGCGTGTGCGTGATGCTATTAGGGAAGAGCGCGGAATAACAACAGAGAGCTTGTATCCATGGCAGGTCGTGATAACCCGAGGTCGTTTGCGATTCTTGTCGATTGTTGTTGTAGCGGAAGTTGATGAGCTGCCCAAGAGTGAAGGTTCGATCGACAACCGTGGCAGGTGGTACAGTACTGAGGAGTACGCGGAGGTTGCGAAGGCGACGTTCGTGTATCCGCTGAATCGCCCCATGTTGTCCCATGTTTCAAATATTTTGCATATTCTGGAGGCGCGCAAATCCTCTTGAGGCGAGGTTTGTTGTTGGACGCATTCCCGTCTTTGTGTAACCAGGCCGTAGGCGGCGGCTGGTGATCCATGATGCTGCCATGATCTTGACCGGGTTCGTCCGAGCCATCGCATTCGGCAGTGTCGAGCTCGCGGAATCCATGGGTAGCGTCTCGTCTGACCTTGGCCCGTTTGTGCGAGGAAGCTTTGCCGTAGTTTTGACGGTCGTCCGGTCGTCCGGTCGTCCGCCCGGGCCCGGCATTGCGGCGCGCGCCCGATGTCTTCTGGTGTCGCCGCCGACCGGCTAATGCATGAGAGAGGAATTACGTAATCGGCGTTCCCATCCTTCGTTTATCGGGAGGTGACGCGGCGGTCGGAAGCGGGTGTCGTGGTGGCAGCGTAGCAGTCCCAATCGCTGCCATCGAGCCGCGCATGTCACGAATGAATCCGGTCGACGACGCTGGTGGCGACTAGTACAGAATCAGCCATATTGATAGCGTATCTCACTGCGGTGCAGATCTCGCGTCCTTCTAATACATCGAGACGTGAATATGGTCGTAGTGGCAGCCTGTGAGGTTGTTGGGATCGGGACAGCCGTACGCGTTGGATCGGTAGGCGCCCCAAGCTGGGTTGTCCGCTGACCAGTACTTGCCCTGCCAGATGAGGTAGTGGATGCCCAGGTCCGTCTGGTGGGCGATGAGCCAGTTCGCGATTTGCGATCCTTCGGCTACTGATGACTGGCTCCGGGGGTTGAACATGATGTCGCAAGCGCGGCCTTGTGGATGGTCGGAGTTCGGGTTGGCTGGTCGGTGTGCGAAGCAGCCGAGCCCGTTTCCGGTCATGCCGTTGGTGCGCAGTGTTTGCACGAGTTGCAGGGTGCGTGGAGTGATGCGTCCGCCGCTGGTGGGATCGGGAATGGTGGCTTGCTCGGGCGGCCACTCGGTGCGTAGCCGGCCCGGCGTGCCGGTTGTGCATGTGGCGCCGTGAACGGCGGCTACGATATGCCGGGCTGTCTCTTCGAAGTGGGCGTATCGGTCCGGGAATCCTGAGCGCTGTACTAGCTGAGCGGCTTCGGCGACAGGAATGCTTTGCCAGTTCGGTATTGCCAGGAGATGGCGGTAGAACTGTTCGCTGCTGTAGCTGGGGTCCATGACCCGATCCGGGGTTCCCCAGCCCATGGACGGGCGTTGTTGGAACAGACCGAGACTGTCGCGGTCGCCGTAGTCGAGGTTCCTCAGCCGTGACTCGGTGAGCGCGGTCGTGATGGCGACGACCCAGCCGTGTTCGGGGACGTGCATACGGCCTCCGACGGCGACGATCGTTGCTGCATGGGTCATTTCCTGAGGTCCGTATCCCGCCGTCGCGAGAGTGGTGCCTGTCGGAGCGCAGTTCAAGTCACTGCCTGTGGAGCCGAACACGGTCTGCACGACGGCGATCGCGCCGCCGCCGATGAGGAGAATGAGCACCAGGACCAACGTCACGCTCGTGCCGACGATCTTGCCCATGCCCGCTCACCTTCGCCGACCGCTGCTGTCGGGTGGCGGTATGGGGGACGGGGGCGCGAGTTCCGACCGCGGAATCGCGGACGTTTGGCTCGCCTGGAGCGGGGCCGTCGGCGCCGGTGTGCGGAGACTGGGCCAGAGCGTTGGCAGGTCGGCAAGGGCTACCCGGCTGGTGGCGCCGAGCTCGTCGACACGTCGCCAGCGGGGCGCGGCCATGTCGAGTGGATTGGCGTTGGCTTCGCCGTTTGTCGTCGCCACCAGCACACGCGCGGCCTGGTGAAGCCCTCTGAGCGCCTCGGCCAGAGCCTTGCGCGCATTGGACTCGCGCGCGGCACTGGGCATCCACACCAGCACCGGAGTGGTGATCCCCGTGGCGTCGGCCAGGCGTTCATAGCGAGCCAGCTTGGCCGCCAGTCGGGAGAGTTGCTCGGTGCCGAAGTCGAACTCGACGAACCATTCGACCTCTCGGTTGCCCTCGCGCCAGCGGCCGTAGCCGTCCGGGGTGACGATGTCGCCCCAGTGCCGGCCGCAGCGGGCAGCGGACCACCACGTGGTGAGCATGCCGGTGGCCCCAGGCTCACGTCCTCGGCGGATCAGGGCGGTGAAAAGGCCGTTGCAGCCCACCGTGTGGGCCAACTGCAAGGAGAAGGCGCGCCCGATTTCGCGCTCACGGCTGTAGCCCAGTTCCTTCGGGTCGATGCCGGCTTCGCGGGCGAGGGCGACTGCCCCGGCAGTGTCGAGGACGTAGTACATCGGGTGCGAGCCGCGGTCGCGGTGTGGCTGGAACCGGTGCACCACACCCCATTGGTAGAGGTTGCGCAGACGCAGGTTCGCGGCACGCCGGCCGGTGAAGGCGATGTCGATGATCTGAGTGCTAGTGAGAACGTGGTGTTCGAACAGCATCCGACACAGCCACCGATCGCGGTCGGTGAGATGCCGGGCCAGCCAGGCGTGGTGCTCGACGGAGTTGAGCACGCGCGCCACGGGACGTTCTGGCCGTTGCGAGCGCAGCTGTCGCTGAGAAGTGGGATTGCTGACCATCGTGACGGGCACCTCCAAATACACAGCGCGCCGGAAACGCCCTGCGGCAAAAGGAAAAGCGAGCGGCGTGTCAGGCCGCGCGTCGGGGATCGAGCGCCGCGGGCCGGACGATTTCGACGGTTGACGGCATCCGGGGCTCGGTATTCACCCGTGCGAGCCTGCGGATCTCCTTGGAACGCCCCGGAATCGCGGGTGGAAGCTTCTCGGTGACCGCGGTGAACGGGGGTACTTCCTCGCTGTCGAGCACCAGCCGCGCGGCGATGTGGAATCGGCCGAGGTTGGCGAGGTCGTGTTCGGAGAGCCGGGGAGCGGTGTGCCGGGCCAGGTGGCGCGCGTCTTCGGGCGACGCTGAGAAAATGATCTTCGACCGGGCGTTGGTGCTGACTCCTTCTTCCAGCTCGGGTGGGAGCTGGCGCAGATATTGGTGCGCGAGCGTCATCGACATCCGATAGCCGCGTGCTTCGGCGAGCATGTCCTCCATCGGATAGGCCAAGTTCAAGAAGTTGTGGCATTCGTCGATGTAGAGCGAGGCATCGCGGCGGTCGCGTTGCGGAATCCGGGCACGCCGGGTCGCGGCCTGCCACGTCCGGGCCACGATGATCGACCCGATCAGCCGTGCGGTGTCCATCCCGAGCGCGTCCTTGCTCAGGCGTACCAGGCAGATGCCGCCGTCGAGCACTTCGTCCATATCCACGGTGGACCCGCCGCCGGCGAGAGAAGCGCGTACGAACGGGCGCAGCAACAGGCCGCGGAGCTTGTTCATCAAGGGCGCGACGACTTGCGCGCGGCTGGCGTCGGAGAGGTCGTCGTACCAGGTCCAGAACCCGGTCAGGACGTCGTCGGAGATCTGTTCGAGCGCACGATGCCGGAAGGCGGGCACGGTGAGCAGCTTCGGCAGGTCGGTCAGGGTGGGCGTGCCTGGCAGTTCGCGGAGGGTGAGCAGGCCCGAGCGAAGGATGTCCTCGGTGCGTGGACCCCAGCTGGAGGCGTACACGCGGGAGAAAATCGAGACCAGGTTGTCCACGGTGCGAGCGGTATCGTCCCCCTCGAGAGGGTTGAGCACCGGTGGGCGGGAGCGGCTGTCGGCATCGAAGAGCACGACCTTCGTCCCAAGCCGGGAAGGCAACCTCATCAGCGTGTCGGCTACCAGGTCGCCCTTGGGGTCGATGACGACCAGTCCTCGGCCGGCGTCGGCGTCGGCGAGGATCATCCGCGCCATCAGCTCACTTTTGCCCGAACCGGTGGCGCCCAGGATGTGTACATGGTGGCGGGCGTCGGCAACGCGCAGGCCCACCCGTCGGGAGTGGCTGGAGTCGGTGATCCCGATCGGCTTGACCCCGGGGCCTTCGGTGGCGATCCCTGGTGGTGGCGGGACCGCTTTCGCTCCGGCGCGCTGCAGACCGGGCACGGCCTCGTCCGTGGGGACGTGTGCCAGCGCGGTCAGCTCAGCGATCGAGAGTAGGTCGCCTGATGTCAAACGCCGTTCGGCCAGCGCCTGGATCGGGTGCGGGAGCCGGCCCCGGCGGTAATAGTTGTGCTCGCTGTAGGCCGCGAACGCCGAGGCGATCGCATGTCCGCGCCCGCGTAAGTGTTCCCGCACCGGAGCCCGCTCCGTGCGGGGCGTGTGCTCGTCGACCAATGTGGCCACGGCGTACCGGACCCGCGTTTCATACTGCGAACCGCGCTGCTTGGACACGATGACACGGTCTTGAGCGGAGTTCTCCAGGACTGTCTGGCGATCGGTTACCGGCTTCGTCGCGCTAGTGCGGGGTTTACTTCCCCCTGCATGCGGGGTGATCAGGTCCAGAAGACGCCCGGCCAGCTTCGTGGAGCTTCCGGTGCGGACGTGGCGGGCGGCTCGGCGGGCCTTGCGGACACGGGAGCCGGTGACCGGGCGTGCGAGGATCTGCACGACGGCACGTTCATGGGCAGCCAGCCCTACCGGCGCGCCGAGCAGTGCACGGACCGGGTCGGCGGGGAATTCGGAGCGGATCGGCAGCGCCTCGCTGCGAGCCAGGTGCATTTCCCCGCCGATGACCTCGACGGCTTTTCCCGCGGGCGTGGATTCCGGGATCGGTGGTCTGGCCGGGGTGGTCCGGGTGTGGGCGCCGGGCCAGGCCGCCTCGATCGCGCGTTCGGCCATGCCGGGCGGGACGATCCCCGGCAGCCACACGCGCACGGCGACACCGGCCTGGGAGAACACGTACTCCCACACGAGGTGCGGCTGGCCGTGGATCCGGCGTTTCCAGCCCGGCCGCAAGAGCCCGACCAGGTTGGAGAAGAGCGCCTCGGCCCCGCCCGGGTCCACGGTGGGCGGGGCGAGCACCGTGACCAGCCGGGCCCCGGCGGCCATCCGGTCATGGCGTCGTCGCATCCACCACCGGCGGCCGAGGACGGCGCCGGTCCAGGCCAGCGCGAGCGCGGGACCGGCGATCGGTCCCCACGACACGGCGGCGTCTCGCACCGCGGCGAGCACGGCGTGCATCGCACCTCCGGGATCGCGGAGATAGTCCTGCAACGGAGAGCTAAACGCCTCCGCATAAGTAGTCACGGATCGGGCAGAAGACATCAGAACTCCGTCCTGCACTGGGAAAGCTCGGGTAATCTCAGGCAGCGCGACGATCGATGTCTGCTGCGCACGGACGGCTGAGCGGTGTCGTGGTGGCTGATCCTGTGCCGGGTACGAGCCGGAGGTGGCGACGTCGTTTGCGGGCACGGTCGGCGTCGATTTCGGCCTGCCATTCCGACAGTCGCCGCCCGTCCATCCGTTTGAGGAAATGCGGGATGTTGTTCGCGGGTACCCCGACTAGCCGCGGGCCGAGTACGGCCAGCAGGTCGGACGCTTCTTGCGAGGACCATCCGGCTGCGGTGATGGCATCGGTGTCGGGGAAGACGTCGGCGACCCGGTCGCGGCTGGGGTCGATGTGGGCGTCTTCCTTGCCGCCGTAGCTGTAGACCCACAGGAAGTTGTTGGGCGGGTCCGGCTCGATCAACCGCTTGAATCGAAGGACTTCCTTGGTATAGGCATAGAAAGTCACGTCCGGGCAGGCGAGCATGACACGGCACCATGCGAGCGTGTAGGGGTCGTCGAAGAAATCTCCGGCGTCGTGGACGCGGATGAACTTCCCGGTGAACCGCGGCGCTGAGAGTTCACGGATCATGGCCGTTTCCCAGCCGGGCAGGTCGTCGAGGACGAAGGCGAGATTGGCTTGGTGGCGGGCTTTCACGGCAGGGAAGCGGTAGGTTCCGTTGCGGGCGTAGCAGATCTGCGCGCAGGCTGAGGCCGCGGGGCAGGTCACCTGTGTTCGTCCGTCCGGTAGCCGGGCCGCGAGCGCGGGCAGTGTCCAGTTCCAGACGCCGATGGCGCGCATCGCCCGGTTCTGCGTCAGCAGCCGTGCGGGCCGGCCGGCCTTAGCTAATTTCTTGCCAGGTAAAGACATTTAGCACCTCACACAAGGCAAGCAGGAGCAAGGAAAAGGAGCGGCTAAGCGCGCTTAGCGTCAGGCGGCGGGGCCGAGGTCGATGTGACGGTCGGTGTCGTCGTCGAACGTCGCCGCGGTATCGATGCCGTCAAGGTCGACGAAGGCGCTGTCGCCGGGGTCGGCGTACGCGGCGAGCTCGGCCGGGTCGGTGGTGATGAGGGCGTTTTCTTGGGGCGAGGCCAGGGCTTGGAAGGCGACTCGTTGTGTCCCGGTGCTGAGCAGGCCTTGTCCTTTGTCCGCGGAGACGAGGAACTGTTTTTCCCCGTCGGACAGGTTGAACGTCGTCACGATGTCGTCGATCGCTTGGGTGGCTTGGCGGAGCAGAATCTGTGTGGCGGCGTTGGCGATGATCGCCTTGCCCAGCTCGGTGCCGAGGACGTCGCCGACATCCTGTGTCGCGATGGTCAGGCCTGCCCAGTGTTTCCGGGCGGCTTTGGCCATGCGGTGCAGGAACCGCGCCCCGGCAGGGTCCTGCATGAGCAGCCACGCCTCCTCGACTGTGATCAGCCGCGGCCGCCGGATAGCGGGGCTGGAGACCCGCCGCCAGATCGTGTCCAAGGTGAGCAGGGTCCCGATCGCGCGCAGCTCGTCCGGCAGGTCGCGGAGGCTGAACACGGTCAGGTGGCCCTCGGGCCTGGTAGTGGTGGGCCCGGAAAACATCGCCGCGGATGCGCCGTCGACGAACGGATGCAGCCGAGACGCGAGGTCGGCCGCGACCGGATCACCGGAGCCGGTCAGGGTCGCGGACAGGTCGGCCAGCAGCGGGGCTTGACGGCTCCAGGTCCGGGGATCGCTGGTGATCCCGGCATTCTTGTAGGTGGTGAGGAGCGCGCGGTCGAGCACGGCCCGCTGGTGTGCGGACAGTTCCATGCCGAGCAGGACGCCGATCACGGTGTGCAGGAACAGAACGCGTCGGGTCAGCGCGTCCTTCGGCGCGGTGCGGCGCCCGTCCGGGCGCGTCGCGATCGGCAGGTCGAAGGGGTTGATGCGGACCGCGGGATCGCCGAGGTGGATGTAGGTGCCGCCGATCGCCTCGCACAGCCGGCGGTACTCGTCTTCCGGGTCGATGATCGCGACTTCGACACCCCGGTAGAGCGAGCGGAGTGCTTCGAGTTTGACCAGGTAGCTTTTCCCGGCGCCGGATCGGCCGAGGACGACGCTGTTGTAGTTGTCCGCGGCGAACCTGTTCCAGTGCACCAGGCCCTGGCTGCCGATGTTGAACCCATACAGCACCCCGTCCG
The DNA here is from genome assembly GCF_051373225.1 of Amycolatopsis sp. w19. Classification (NCBI taxonomy): domain Bacteria; kingdom Bacillati; phylum Actinomycetota; class Actinomycetes; order Pseudonocardiales; family Pseudonocardiaceae; genus Amycolatopsis; species Amycolatopsis sp. w19. The sequence goes on from NZ_JBPQFM010000007.1 coordinate 73,653, forward strand.
GTGCGGCGACGCTGGTCGGGTCGGCGGGCGGAAGATCGGGCGAGGTGAACGGGAACGCGGCGGCCAGCGCGCTGGTGTCGAAGGTGCGGCGCATGCCGATGAGGTCCAGTGCGAGCGGCAGGGTCGAGACCCAGCCTTGGAGCGACCGGTAGGTGGTGGGCTGAGCGTTCATCAGCAGCGACGCCGCGAGCGACCGGACGGCGGCGACGTGCTCGGCGAGATCGGGTTCGCTGGTGGCGTGCACGGTCAGATACAGGCCGAACCGGTAGAGCTTTCCCTCGCCGCGGGCAACGCGGGCGGACAGGTCGTAGGCGTCCTCGGTGGCGGCCTCGACCATCGGGTCCAGCAGCCGCCCCTTCTCGTTGCTGTGCCGTCGTCCGGATTCCAGTTTGGACAGCTGGCGCTTGAGCCGGTTGGCGGCGGTGACCGGGTCGATCGGCTCGATGTGCAGTGAGACATCGACACGTCCGGGATAGGACAGCAGCGGTTGAAGCCATCCCGCATGCACTTCGCGCGGGTAGCCGGTGATCGCGAACGATGCGACCCATTCGCCGCCGATCTCCAGATGGCGCGGTGAGACCGAGAGCGAGTCCGGGGTGAACGCGCTCGCCCCGCCCGCCGGTGTTGCCGCGGTTCGTCGGGAGCGTCCTCGAGTGTGGCTGGTTTTCCTGCTCATAGGTCGTCGCCCTCCCAGTCGTCGAGTGCTGTCGCCTCCGGTGCCGCGCGGCGCGTGGGCTCCCCGCAGGGCCTCGGGGTTCGGAGGGGTGGTTCGTCCTCGGGTTCGGCGGCGGTGGTGATCACCTCGTCTGCGCCGGCGAGCCCGGCCGACGGCGGGATGAGGGTGTCGGGATTGCAGGCGGTGGCGAGGACGGCGGTGGCCTGCCCGGCGTCCAGCGGGGTGATCGTGATCCCGGTGGGGGAGAGCAGTTCGATGGCTTCGCCGAGGCGTCGGACGAGCCGGGTTTCCGCAGATCGCAGCGCGCTTTCGGTGACGGTGTCGTTCCGGTTGGCGTGGCGGCGTGCGCGCAGGGCAGCCAGCGGTGATGCGCCGCCGAGCCCGTCGGTCGGACCGGCCGCGCGTACCGGTTCGCGCAGGACGATCAGCACCTGGCGGCGCAGCAGATCGGTCGAGCGGCGCAGCTGGTCGAGGTAGGTCGCGTGCTCGCGGGCGGCCGTTTCGAGCATCGGATGCGGCAGGCCGGGAGCGGCCTCGCGCAAGTCGTTGATCTGGTGGCTCAGGTCGAGCCGCTCGGCGCGGACGAGGATCTGCACGGGCGCGGAGATCGAGTGCAGGTATCGGCCGAACGACGCGACCAGCGCTTCCTGTTCGCCGGGGGTGCGGAGCGCGAAGTTCACGGTGCTGGCGACCGCGACCATGGCTACGCCGTCGGGCCCGAGGTCGATGACACCGGCTTCGGTGACCCCTTCCGCGGGCAGCCGCAGCGCGGCCGGTGACACCTGCGAACCGTCCGCCGCGCCAGTGTCGTCGTTCGCCGCGACCTGACTGGTCAGCCATTCGGGCGCGGGACGGACACCTTCTGGCGCGGCTACCCGATGCCGCGGCTGCATGCGCTGCCGGATGGCCGCGAGCACGAGCCGGTCGAGGCTCATACCGTCGCGCTGCCCCAGGGCCAGCACCGCGGCCGCGACCCCGATCGGGACGGCGATGATCAGGTACACCGGCAGCGGCACCGCGCCGCGCGCCAGCGTCCATCCGCCGTAGAGGACGATCCCGGTCACCGCGAGGATCGCGAGCTGCCGCGCGGTGAGGTTGGCGAGGACGCGGTCCTCTCGATCCACATCGGACGGTATGCGCACGGGCTGTGTCATGGCTTGTTACCTCCACGGGACGAGGGCTTCGGCGCGGGTGCTGGGGGCGCCGGCGGTGGAGTTGGTGCGCGGAACGCGACCGGGGGAGCAGCTGCAGTGCGCGGTCTGGCGTCCGCGGAACGGGGCTCGGGACGCGGGGTCCGGAACACCGGCGCCGACGGAGTCGCGGTCGCGGGCGTGACTGGCCGGGACACATGGCTCGGTTCCTGTGCGGCGGGTTGGAACCGCAAGTGCGGCGGAACCGCCGCGACACTGACAGGCCGCGCGGGCGCCTGCCCGTTCCCCTGGCGGTGTGATGGATTCGCTGTCTGGAACCGCGGGTTCGTCACGTGCCGCCGACCATCTCCAGGCGGTGGGAGTGGAACGGCGGGCCGGGGCGTCGAACTGAACTTCGGCTTGGGCGGCGGACCTGACGGAGTGGGGCTGACGGCGGGGTCGTGCGTCGTGGTTTGCGGACCCGGTTGCAGGAACTTCGGTTCTTGCGAGGGGACGCGGGGGTGCTGGGCGGCGAGCAGCCGCTCGGCGTCGTATTGCTGTTGCACGCGCTTGTTCACCGCTTCCGGAGTCGGAGCCAGCCGCGGTTGCGGCGGCCAGGGCGGGTCGGCGGCACGGGCACGCCCTTCCCCGCCGCGGCCGCGGGATGTGGTGGCGATGCCGGCTGCGCGGGACGCGCCGAACCCGCCGGAGCGACCGGCGATGGCGCCGAAGGTTTTCGCGGCGATCACGGCTTTGACCAGGCCGCCGAGAAACGAGCGGCCGCCCCCGCCGAGCTTCGTGGCGGAGAGAAACCAGGACGGGATCTTGATGAGGATGTAGAGCAGTCCGAGGACGGCGAAGAGCATCATCAGACCGCCGCCGAGAGAGCTGAACAGTTTCGTGCTGCCGTTGAGGAAGGTGTTGACCGCGACGATCAGCGTGAGCGATTGGACTACCTGGATACCGAGCGTCGCTCCGGTCGCCCGCCAGCCCCAGCGGGCGATGCCGTCGGTATGGGGAAGGGCGTGGCAGGCGACCCACAGCGGGGCGGACACGGTCAGGAGCAGCGTGATGATCACCCGCACCACGTAGACCAGCAGCAGCGCGATCACCGCGATGACCAGGACGACTTGCAGCAGGATGACGAACAGCCCGCCGGAGGCCATCGCGGAGTAGGTGCCGTTGATCGACTGGGTGAGGTTGTCGCCGAGCTTGGGCGGATCCGCCCCGCCGGACAACACCGCGGTCGACAGCGCGTTCGCGAGCCGGATCGCCTTGTCGATGACGAACAGCGACAGCATCGAGGCGATGAAGGAGATGACGAGACGGGGCGCGATCTCCTTGATCGAATAGCGGCTCTGGACCGACTCGTGCGACATCACGATGATCCCGCCGATCATGATCAGACCGCTGTAGCAGGCCAGCACGATCAGCCAGGAGTTGTTCCACAGGTTCGTCACGCCGGGCAGCGAATCCAGCGTCGGCGTGCTGAACGCGGTGTCGCCCAGCAGTTTCAGCAGCGGGTCGAGCGCGGACTTAACCAGCTCGCGGAACACCGCGTTGATGGCCTTGCTGATACAGCCTTCGATGTTGGTGATCCCGCAGTCCGGATCGTCACCGTCGGCGCCCGGCCCGGTCGGCCCCGGAGGCGTGGACGGCGCGGGGGAGCTGGGTTGCGGGATGCACCCTTCACCGACGCAGGGACTGCCGGAGCTGGTGGTCGGAGCCGTGCCCGGTTCGCCGGGTGCGCAGCCGATCTGGCCGGGAAAGCAGCTCTCCGGCGGCGGCAGTTCGGTGATCGGCGGCAGCGGAGTCACAGGAACCGACGGCCGCGGCGACCCAGTCGGGAAATGACAGGTCGGGTCCGGTGAACCCGGTGCGCATGTCTCACCCGGTGCGACGGTCGGGAGAGGCAGAGGGAGCTCGGGTTGCTGTTGCGCCGCCGTGACCTGCGAAACGCCGGAGGGTGGTGAAGTCTCCGGCGCCGCCCACGCTCCGACCGCCAGAAGGCAGCCGAGCACCACGACCAGGCCGAGCGGAAGCAGGCGCAGCAGGCGACGCCGTGGGCGGCCGGTCCCGTCCGGGCTGCCTGGACTGAGCAGGATGCGTCCGCGGACCGCCACGCGCGTGTCGGCCTCGTTGCGACTGGAGGTGAGGGTGGGGCTGCGACGGGACGTGGCCATGGCCTCAGGCCCCGACAATCCCGCGCAGGATCTCCACGGCGAGAGGTGCCAGCGCCGCCAATCCGTAGCCCCACGCAGCGTTGCGGAAGGCTGACTTCGCCTTCTCCGTTTCACCCGGGTCGCCACCGGCCAGCAGGTATCGAACACCGCCGACGGTCAGGAACACCGTCGCCAGACCCGCCAAGATCCCGACCAGCCAGTTGCGGATGTTGGTGAAGACCTGATCGACGGTGGTCGCGAGCGCGACGACGTGTGTGGCCGCCTGCGCTGGATCCATGGTTGCGCCACACAGCAGGACCGCGCTCACGGTCACGAGCGCGCCGCGGATCATCGGCCGCGCCACTGGGCGCGTGCTCGGACGTGGTGTGTGGTGAAGGGGTGGCGGGGGTGTCATGCGCATCGGCGCACCTCCGAAGTCGGCTCGTGTTCGGCGGTACGCGGAGAGCCGGGTGTGGTCTCCCCGCGCCCCAAGAGGCCGGATTTCGGGTCGTTTTTCGACACCGAGCGTGAAGATTTCTTCTGGCCCGGCTGCCTGCCGTTGCGCAGACGTCCGCTCACAGCGCGTGATGACTGCGAAGGATCCTCGACCGGAACTTCACCGGCATCGCAGGCCAATGCGGTCAGCGCCGCGTCCGCGACCGGGTCCTCGGAGCAGGGGTCCGTCGCCTGATCGCGCAGCCACGAGACGAGTCGGTCTTCGGCCCGGTCGCGGGCTTTGAACGCGGTCTTGAGCGCTGTCCCGCGGCGCTGTGCCCACTCGGTCATCGAGTCTTCGCCGAGCCGCGTCGCCGAGATCAACTCCGCTTCGGCGGGGGTGAGAATCCCTTCACCGACTGCCCGCGCGAGCACCAAGTCCGGGTGCCCGTAGGGCGGCCTCGGCGCGGTGGAGCGATAACCCGAGCCAGCGGGCAGCGGAGCGTCGAGAGACTCTTCCAATGCCGCCTGCCCGGCGCGGCGGGCCGCGAAATGCAGCCGGACCGCGATGCCCGGATCGGTCAGATCCACCGTCGTAAGCGCCTGGATGAACCCGGCGAGAACTGCAGCGTGCACGTCCGCGCGATCACCGCGATACCGCGCCGCCAGCCAACGTGCGCTCGAGGCCAGTGACGGTAGTGCCATCCCGACGCACGCCACCGTCCACGCGCCGCCTCGGGCACGGGACTGCAGCACCAGATGCGCCCAGACGTCATCGCGGGTGCGGGGCGGGCACTGCTTGCTCATCACCCGGTCCCGCAACTCGTCCAACGGCACCGGCCGCCGCGGCAACCCGGCGAACTTCGAGCCGTGCAGCGCCATCGGTTCCGGCCCGGTCACCAGCCAACCGAAGGCATCGCGTGCCGTGTCCAAGGGCAACCATTCTCTTGTCATCACCTGCTCCTGTCCGGTAGCGGAATTGCCCCGTCAGGAAGCCGGAGTGGCGACAAGAAAAGAACAAGAAAAGCTATTAAAAGATCGCTGCTGAAAGGATTCAGGCCGGCGAGTGAGCGTTGGCGGAGCACTGCCTTCGCCATGCCTATGTGGCCGCCGAACTGGGGTTTTAAGTGATCCTTAGTCTGATCGTAGTCACGCTTCTGGCCAGATAAGCAAAAAACGTCTGGTCGACATATCTGAGAAACCCAGGACCTGGACTGGTCGATTGGGTCCAGCTGGAATGCCGTCGACCAGTTTTGAAGAAGTGTCGATTTCGGTGTCGAAAAACGGGCTCGAAACCCGCCTCTTGGAGTGACCTAGCAGACCACGCCACGAGGAGGGGTAACCCATGGCATCGACACCTCACGATGAGCCGAGGCGAGGTTGGCACCGACCGCCCCAACGGCGAACGCCGACACCGGTGCACGGCAGTAACCACCGGCGCAGGGTGCGCCTCCGTCCGCCCGCTGTCGGACGCGGTCGCGCGACGCGTCTGACCACTGTCTGGCCCTTCGCCGGCGCCGAGCAGTTGCCCGGAACCGCGCTGCTCGCCGGCTGGCTTGGACGCACGATCCTCACTCTCGTCAGGACCTACACCCGTCCCGGCGACCGCGTGCTCCTTCTGACCCCGCCGACCGCGATGCGCGCATCGCGGTTCGTCTCCGACCGGACCCGCGACACCACCGTCTACGCCGGACTCGACGAAGCGGTCTGGACTGTCACCCGGCTCGGTCGCGGTGTCGACACCGCGACCGCCGCGCCGGAACACGGGCACCTCGGCGATGACAATCGTCCGGCCCCGTTTGACCGAACTGAGTCCGAGTCGCGACCCGGACTCAGGCGGCCGGAGCTCGGCCCGGTCACCGAACCGGACACCGACTCGCCGCGCCTGCGCCGGCGGACCGTGCACCGACCGCGGGGTCGATTCGACCTCATCATCACCGCTGTCGATCCGCTCTCCACCGACTGGCTCGGTCACACCGATTTGGGCGTGCTCCTCGCTCCGCGAGGACTGGCCGCCGTCATCACACACAGTGAAACTCGTGGCGGGCGCCTGCTTGATCCTCAGGCGCAGATCGTGGACACGCTGGGTAAGCGCGGGTTGAGTTGTCTCGACGCTATCGCCGTGCTCACCGCACCGGTCACCCCGGAAGCCGCCAAGCCGGTCCGCGGCGTGCTGCCGTCGCACAGGGCTCACCAGGACCTCGTGCTCTTTGGACGACTGGCGGACGCGGCCGACCGGCCGGAGGTCGCGAATGTTTGACCAGCCAGGCGGCCCGGTTCTGACGTCGGTCTGGCCGACCGGGACGGCCAGTGTCGCAACCCAGTTGAACGAGGGCGGCTACCACGACGCCACCGGCACTGACTCCGCGTTGATGGCTCCGGACATTGCCCGGTACGCCATCGAAGTCTTCACCCCGCCCGGTGGGGTGGTGCTCGATCCGGACTGCGGAGCCGGGACGACCGTCGTCGAAGCATTGCGTTGCGAGCGGCATGCGATCGGGCTCACCGGACAACGTCGATGGTGGCGCCTGGCCCGCGCGAACGTGACCGCCATGAAGGCGCGCGGTGTATTCGTCGACGGGATGGTTCTCGTCCTCGACAGACGTCCCGGCACGGCTGCCGCCGCGGCAACGGCGGGACTGACTGGCCGCATCGACCTCCTGCTGACCACCCTGCGCCGTGGCCCGGCCGGCGACCTCACGGCGGCGCTTGAGCGGCTGAACACCCTGCTGACGCAGTACCGGCACCTGGTGCGCCCAGGCGGGTATGTCGTCGTCACCTGTGCACCCGAGCGGCATCCGGCCGGGCACGAACTGCTCGACGTTCCCAGCCAGATCACGGCCATCGGCGCCGCCGTCGGGCTTGCACCGGTGGCGCGCAGTGTCGCGCTGATCGCTGACGTTCGTCAGCGCCGGGTCCGCACGCACGCCACGGCTGCCGAACGCCGCGCCGTGGCTCACGCGGAACGCGCTCTCGGCCACCCCATCGCACTGCCCGCGCACCACACCGCACTCGTGTTTCGCGCCGATCCTGAAGCCGGGAGCCGAGTGACTGCGCTTCCAGTTCCGCCACTGCTCGCTCGCCGTGGGCTGGCGCGGCTGGGTGATACGGCACGTGTCCTATCGAATGCGGCGTAGGGGTGCTCCTGATGCTCGGTGACTCTTCTAAGTATCGGAGCGAGAGACCGTCCACTGGGGACACCAGCGACATGTCCAGCCGCGGTGAGGTCGGACTCGGCCCCGGCCGAGACGGCGCCTGCTCCTTCCACTGTGATCCGTCGAGTTCTGTCGGCCGGGACGGATCGGAGGTGCCGCAGTGGGTTTGAGTATCGTTCCGGTCACCTTTCGCCAGGCGTGCGATTTCATCGCTGCGCATCACCGGCATCATCGGCCGCCGCGTGGGATGAAGTTCGCCGTGGGTGTCGCTCACGAGACCGAGCTCGTCGGTGTGGCGATCGTCGGGCGCCCGGTTGCCCGTCACCTCGATGACGGGGTGAGTGTCGAGGTGACTCGCACCTGCACGACCGGGGCCCGGAACGCCAACTCCAAGCTGTACGGAGTCTCGTGGCGCGTCGCTCGGACACTCGGGTTTCGGCGACTGATCACCTACACGCAGGACGGTGAGAGCGGCGCGAGTCTGCGCGCGGCCGGTTTCCATCCGGTCGCCGATCTTCGGCCGCGGCCGGGTTGGTCCACTGTGTCGCGACCGCGCGAGTCGCGCGGTGTCGACGGGATCCGGCGGACGCGGTGGGAGATCCGAGCGGACCGGTAGCTCACGTGATCGGGTAGGTCGTCCGATTCGCTCAGGATTGCCTTGTGCGCCAGCTGTTTCAGCTGGTACAGCTGGCGATCGGCTGACGCTACCGCGTCTCATCAGCTGATCCGTTGCTGAACCGTGCTGTGCGCATAACTGGAGGAGGTGAATGTTGTGACGGACGACAGTCCGCGTGTGAGCACTTCCGCGCTGGATTCCGTCGATGGCGGTGCGGCGTTGGCGGCTTCGATCCGGGAGCTCGCCAGCGCGGTCCGCGCCTTGGCGGAGCGCACGCCGCGCGATCCCGCTGCGCTGCTGACGGCAGAGGACGTCGGTGCGTTGCTCGGCTTGTCTCCGAGGACGTTGAAGGATCGCGCTGCGGCCGGGGTGTTTCCGCATCGCCGGTTCGGCAAGCACTACCGGTTCAGTCGGGAGGACGTCGCCGAGATCGTGCAGTTGACGAAGAGCGAGGTGCGTCCGTATCGCGGTGGCATGCGTGCGGCGTGAGCCGTCGGCCGTTCTGTTCAGTCCCGGCTGATCCGGGAGTCACCTAGGAAGAGAGTGTGTTCGACATGGCCTATGCGCAACCGACTGGCGGTAGTACGCCAGGGTGGCGTGCTCGGTTCAAACGTCCTGACGGGACGTGGGGGAGCCGAGCCGGGTTCAACTCAGAGAAGGCCGCTGAGGCGTGGGGTGTGGAGCAGGAGGCGCTGATCCGGCGCAACCTGTGGCTGGACCCGCGGGAAGCAGAGATGTTGTTCGGCGCATTCGCCGAAGAGTTCATGGACGCGGTCGGCCCGCGGCTGGAGCCGACGACATCGGCGAAGTACCGGTCCTTTCTGGACAACCATCTGCTCCCACAGTGGTCGTCCTGGCCGCTGGCCGGAATCTTCAACAGCTACGTCGAGATCGAGAAGTGGCTCTCGGAGTTGCACGAGGACTACGCCGACTCATCGGTGGCGTCGATCTTCTCGCTGTTCTCCACGATCCTCGGTGCCGCGGTCAAGGCGAGGAAGATCCCGGCGAACCCGTGCGCCGGGATCCGGGTGACCTCGGGCGAGTTCGAGGTCGAGAAGCTCGTCGCAACTCCGGTGCAGGCGCTGCGTGCGTCGATGCGTCTCTACGAGAGCGGCCTCGGCCTCGCCGGGTTCGTTCTCGGGTTGCTCGACTTCTACACCGGTTCCCGTTGGGGAGAGCTGGTCGGTCAGCAGCGGCACGAGTACGACAACGAAGCGCGGGCGATCCAGATCCGTGAGCCGTTGAAAGAGATCGGCGGCCGGCTGTTCAAAGGTGGCCGCAGGATCGACACCTCACGGCTGGCCGATCTCGGGCCGCGGCCGACTCGCCCGGTGACACCGCGACGACAGGGCGGCCGAGCGAAGAAGGGCCGGACCAAGACCCCGGCAGGTACGCGGAGCGTCGAGTTGCCGCCGAGCATCGCGGTCTTCTACGAAGAGCTGATGGACAGCCACTGCTTTCCGTTCGTGCTCTGCAGCGCAGAGGGCGCACCGTTGCGGCGGTCGAACTTCCGCAACCGCTACTGGCGCCCGGTCTGGGACGGCAGTGATGCAGAGCACACGCGGTCTGCGGAAGTGGTGCAGCCGATCCTGCCGACCTTCACCTTCCACGAGGGGCGGCATAGCCACAACACCTGGCTCGCCGAGGACGGAATCCCAGAAGTCGCTCGGCGGGCACGCCTGGGACAGAAGATGAAGGGCATCGCGAGGGTCTACGACCACGTGACTCCGTTGATGCGTCAACAGATTCTGCAAGCGCTGGAGACCCGGTGGATCGGGTCGCTTGTCGCGCTCACCCCGAGTGAGCGGACGAAGCTGGGGGAGTGGTTCCCGCACCTGCACGCCACGTTCCGTGATGGGCAGCTGGAGACGGCTCCGAAGGCCATCGCCTTTTCATCGCCTTTTTACGACTGAAGCCCCGCCCCTCCGAGGAGGAGCAGGGCTTCTGACCTGCGAAAACAGATTGTGCGCGATACTGGGATTGAACCAGTGACCTCTTCCGTGTCAGGGAAGCGCTCTCCCGCTGAGCTAATCGCGCGAGGTGGAGACGGGATTCGAACCCGTGTACACGGCTTTGCAGGCCGTTGCCTCGCCTCTCGGCCACTCCACCGTGTCAGGCCCGAGAGGGCCTTCCGAGCGGATGACGGGATTCGAACCCGCGACCCTCACCTTGGCAAGGTGATGCGCTACCAGCTGCGCTACATCCGCACATCCTCGGTCTGGATGGGAGTTCAGAGCCTCGCGGTTCTGTCTCTCACCCCGTCGCCGTGGTGTGTGTGAACACTATCCGATCCCGAAAACGGCTCCGCAACCGGGGTGCCACTTGCTGTTCGCAAGGCCGTCATCAGGCCAGATCGTTGGGAATCAGGTGCGTCAGGGCGTCGTCGACGTCGACCCACAGGTGCTCGTTGCCCGGGAGCACGACGTCGTAGGTCCGGTCGAGGAAGTCGGCCAGCTCCTGAGCGGACGCCTCGAACATGGCGTGCCCGGACGGCGAGTTCAGTTCGATGAGGACGGACTCGGGGTCTTCGACGGAGGGGCGAATGCGTACGTCGCCGTCGCCCGCGTCGGCCAGGAGGCCGTCGGCGAGGAGATCGCGCGCGTAGACCCACTCGACCCAGCCGGCGCGGCCGGTGCGGAAGGCGGCCACGACCGCGTACGGGTCGCGAGTGTCGTATCGCAGTTCCACCTTGACCGGAACCGCGGGGGTCCGCGGCGCCAGGAGGTCGAACACCGCCGTCGAGCGGAGCGTCACGTGATCGTTGCGCATCGTCCTACCCTTCGTCTCCTTCCCGGCCCGGTCGAACCGAGTGGCGATGATGTGACGTATCGGCCGGCTGATCGGAACGCGGTTTTGCCGCAGATCACCCGGACGGGGTCATCGGACCCCGGGTCCATGCTCCGTCACCCCATCATCACCCGCGCGACGCGCAGCCCTCCATGCGCCCTGCAGGCAGTCCACATGTACATACTGCGCGGTTTAGTCGTCACGCGATAGCACCGTCGCACGAATGTCGAAACGCGTCGCGGGCGGCCCCCGGCCGTGACAACCCCGACTAGCTCGTGGTTGTTCGCTCCGTATTTGCTGGTGAGCGGAGTGTGGTCGGAGGGAACCACCCGTTTGCAGGCCCCCTAAAGTCGTGGGGTAGAGTCTGCCGGACACCGCGAGCGGGCGATTAGCTCAGCGGGAGAGCGCTTCGTTCACACCGAAGAGGTCACTGGTTCGATCCCAGTATCGCCCACCGGATGAAGGCCCTGGACCATCGGTCCGGGGCCTTGATTCATTCTCGGCCACTGTCGGCGGTGAGCCGTCCGGAGGCATTCGATCCCCAGGTCGGACGCGGGTTGTGTGGGGGCGGTACTTCTGCCGTCGCGGGCGGACCGGCCAGTGCGGGCGAATCCACTCGGGGCGATCGCGAGCGCGGGGTGCCGCCGGTTCGAAGATCCCCGAAGCCCATCCCTCCGGCCGGTGTGGACATTCGCCGGAGATCTCGTGTCGCGACGCGAAAATGTCACATGATCCGATCATTGAGACTTCTTTGTGATCCTCGGCACGAAACGTCCGTGCAAAGGTCCAGACCATGAAGAAAGTGATGTGGGGCATGGTCGGACGGGCTCACTCGTCCGGCTCCGGCCGGGGGGGTCGCCGTGACGCTGACGTGATGTGACGAAACGCCACGCCGGTGACCGATTGACAAGGTAGGTCGGCGCGCGGTGGGCGCACCCGGCGGGCCGTGGTCCTCGCGGGGTGTGAAATCCACAGTGGACCGGCCGGAGATCGACTTGCGCGAACCGTCCACTGTGGAGTTTTCCGGGCTGTTCGGCCGATCGGGGAACCGGTGCTCCAAGTGGCCGCGAGTCGTGGGAATTCGTGACTACTTTGAGTAGTTGTTCGGAGGATACGGTCTATTACGCATCGTCATCATCTTGTTATCAACACGGCATTCATTTGCCGGATGCTCGCCCAGGGTGTGGCTGGAAATCCTTGTAACGATGGCCGGAGAGTGGCCGATACCTTGGCGTGTGTCGCCCCATCGGCCGCTGAGAGAGCTTGAGAATTGATCACTCTTCGAGATCAGTCTCATTTACTCAGCGTGTTGATCCGGCGTTCGGGAATTCCCACTCCGGGAGGTCTGATGGAAGAGTCGGTGCGGCCGTCGTCCACCGTCAACGGGACGCCGCAGCACATCGACCTCCAGTCGATTCCGCTTCCCCCGCAAAGGGGCGCGGGCGATGCCGCCGCGGTCGACACCACGTCGGCGCGGCCCCCTTACGCGGCTTGGGAATCGCGCTACCGCGCCTGGGTCATCGGTAGTGACGTTTTCACCGCGTTCGTGCTCATCGTGATGAGCGCCTTCTTGATCGATCGATCCGATCCGCACGACATGCACGCGCTCGGTACCGCCGCGGCCTTCCTGTTCGGGTTGTCGGTCTGCCGTGCCTGGAGTCCGCGTGTGCTGGGCGAGGGTGCGGAGGAGTACCGGACGCTGGGGCGCGGCCTCGTGGCCACCGCCGTCCTCGTCGCGTTGGGCGGCCTGCTCTTCGGCGCGCTCGCCGTGCAGCCGTGGGTCTTCATCGTCGTCCCGATGATCTCGGTCTTCATGTTCCTGCAGCGGTACGCGCTGAGACAGGTGCTGCACCGGCGCAGGCGGCTCGGTGAATGCCTGCTGCCCGTGCTCGCGGCCGGAAGTCCCGACACGGTCGCCGACCTGATCGCCCGCACCAAGGCCGATCCCCATGTCGGCTGGCGGGTGGAAGCCGTCTGCACGTATTCCGGCGCCGGCGCGGAGCGGGGGAGCGGCGAAGTGGAAGGCGTCCCGGTCGTCGGGAAGCTCGACGACCTCGCGGGCCACGTCCGCCGCGGCGGCTACCGGGTGGTCGCCGTGACTGCCGATCAGCACTGGAACCCGAAACGCCTCCAGCGGCTCGCCTGGGACCTCGAAGGAACCTCGGCCGAGATGGTGGTCGCGCCGATGCTGATGGAGGTCGCCGGGCCCCGGCTGAACGTCTCCGGTGTGCTCGGCATGCCGTTGCTGCGGGTGACCGCGCCGATGTTCACCGGCGGCCGCCGTCTGGTCAAGGAAGCGCTCGACCGGCTCGGCTCCGCCCTGCTCCTTACCCTGTTTTCCCCGTTGCTGCTGGCGATCGCGGTCGCGATCAAACTCGACGACCACGGCCCGGTGATCTACCGGCAGCGTCGCGTCGGCCGCGACGGGCACACCTTCACGATGCTGAAGTTCCGCACGATGGTCACGAACGCCGACAAGCTCAAGCAGGATCTCCAGTCGGACAACGAAGGCGCGGGCCCGTTGTTCAAGATGCGCAAGGACCCGCGGGTGACGCGGGTCGGCGGCCTTCTCCGCCGGTACTCTCTCGACGAGCTGCCGCAGTTGCTCAACGTCGTGAGCGGGCGGATGTCGCTCGTCGGCCCGCGTCCGCCGCTGCCCGAGGAGACCGCGAAGTACGCTCCCGACGCGCGTCGCCGTCTCCTGGTGAAGCCGGGGCTGACCGGCCTCTGGCAGGTCAGTGGCCGCAGCGACCTCAGCTGGGCCGAGAGCATCCGCCTCGACCTGCGTTACGTCGAGGACTGGTCGCTGGCCCTCGACCTGGTGATCCTCTGGAAGACCTTCCGCGCGGTGGTGCAGGGACGAGGTGCCTACTGACGCTTTCCTGTGACCGGACCCACACGCAGAGATAGTTGAGCGAGAAATAGTTCAGCGCTCAACTAGGTTGGGACGGGTACAGGACGCGTACGGAAGGAAGATCCACCCATGACCACCAGCGTTGAGCCGACCGAAGCCTTGAGCCTCCCGCAGGACGTTCAGGACCTGCTGTTCCGCGAGGCCCGCACCGCGAACAACTTCAGCGACGAGCCGGTGACCGACGAGCAGATCCGCGCGATCTACGAGCTGGTCAAATGGGCCCCGACGTCGATGAACAACCAGCCGCTGCGCGCGCTGGTGATCCGCACCGAAGAGGGCAAGAAGCGGCTGTCCCCGCTGATGTCCGAGGGCAACCGCGCCAAGACCGAGGCCGCGCCGGTGACCGTCGTGCTGGCCGCCGACACCGAGTTCCACGAGAACCTGCCGCGCACCTTCCCGCACTTCCCGGGCGCGAAGGACCTGTTCGCCGACGAGGCGGGCCGCGTCGAGACCGCCAAGCTCAACGCGCTGCTGCAGGTCGGTTACTTCATCATCGGCGTCCGCGCCGCCGGGCTGGCCGCCGGCCCGATGACCGGCTTCGACGCCGAGGGCATCGACAAGGAGTTCTTCGCGGACAAGCCGTGGAAGTCCCTCGTCGTGATCAACGTCGGCAAGCCGGGCGAGAACCCCTGGTTCGACCGCCTGCCGCGGCTGGACTTCGACGAGGTCGTCGAGACCGTCTGACCTCGTTCCTCGATACGCGAAGGCCTTCTTCCGATGGGAAGGAGGCCTTCGTGGTGTTAGGGGTAATGCGCGTGAGCCGCGCCGCACCTGACGACTAACATCACGGGAACCATCCGCTTTAACCGCGAGGAGTCCACCGTGTCCCAGCCGTCGTCAGTAGCAGCCGCAACCGCCCCGCGCGTGGTGGTACCGGCGGGCACTACGGCGGGCACCGCGGTCCGCGAAGCCGGGCTGCCGACCAAGGGACCGGACACGATCGTCGTCGTGCGCGACGCCGAGGGGAACCTCCGCGACCTCTCCTGGGCCCCGGAAGCCGAAGCCGAGGTCGAAGCCGTCGCGGCGAACACCGAGGACGGCCGCAGCGTCATCCGCCACTCGGCCGCCCACGTGCTCGCCCAGGCCGTGCAGCAGCAGTTCCCGCAGGCCAAACTGGGCATCGGCCCGCCGGTCAAGGACGGCTTCTACTACGACTTCGCCGTCGACACCCCGTTCACCCCGGAAGACCTGCAGGCGCTCGAGAAGCGCATGAAGCAGATCGTGAAGGGCGCGCAGCAGTTCTCCCGCCGCGTCTTCGACTCGGTCGACGAGGCCAAGAAGGAACTGGCCGACGAGCCGTTCAAGCTGGAACTCGTCGACATCAAGTCCGATGTGGACACCTCCGAGGTGATGGAGGTCGGCGGCGGCGAGCTGACCATCTACGACAACCTCGACCCGCGCACCAAGGAGCGCGTGTGGAGCGACCTCTGCCGCGGCCCGCACGTGCCGACCACCAAGTTCATCCCGGCGTTCAAGCTCACCCGGGTCGCCGCCGCCTACTGGCGCGGTGACGACAAGAACCCGCAGCTGCAGCGGATCTACGGCACCGCGTGGGAATCCGCCGAGGCCCAGGACGTCTACCTGGAGCGCCTGGCCGAGGCCGAGCGGCGCGATCACCGCAAGCTCGGTGTCGAGCTGGACCTGTTCTCCTTCCCCGACGAGATCGGCTCGGGGCTGCCGGTGTTCCACCCCAAGGGCGGGATCATCCGGCAGGAGATGGAGAACTACTCGCGCCAGCGGCACGTCGAGGCCGGGTACGACTTCGTCTACTCGCCGCACATCACCAAGGGCGCGCTGTTCGAGACCTCCGGTCACCTCGACTGGTACCGCGACGGCATGTACCCGGCGATGCATCTCGACGCCGAGCACAACGAGGACGGTTCGGTCCGCAAACCCGGCCAGGACTACTACCTCAAGCCGATGAACTGCCCGTTCCACGACCTGATCTTCCGTTCGCGCGGGCGTTCCTACCGGGAACTGCCGCTGCGGATGTTCGAGTTCGGTTCCGTGTACCGCTACGAGAAGTCCGGCGTGATCCACGGCCTGACCCGCGTGCGCGGCATGACGCAGGACGACGCGCACATCTTCTGCACCCTGGAGCAGGTCCCCGGTGAGCTGAAGTCCCTTTTGGACTTCGTGCTGAACCTGTTGCGCGACTACGGTCTCGACGATTTCTACCTCGAACTGTCCACTCGGAACGACGAGAAGTACATCGGTTCGGACGAGGTGTGGGACGAGGCGACCGAGGTGCTCCGCGCCGCCGCCGTGGACTCCGGGCTGGAACTGGTGCCGGATCCGGGTGGCGCCGCGTTCTACGGGCCCAAGATCTCCGTGCAGGCGAAGGACGCGCTGGGCCGCACCTGGCAGATGTCGACCATCCAGCTGGACTTCATGCTGCCCGAGAAGTTCGAACTGGAGTACACCGCGGGCGACGGCAGCCGTCAGCGTCCGGTGATGATCCACCGCGCGCTGTTCGGCTCGATCGAGCGGTTCTTCGGCGTGCTGACCGAGCACTACGCGGGCGCGTTCCCGGCGTGGCTGTCGCCGGTCCAGGTGGTCGGCATCCCGATCACCGAGGACCAGGTCGAGCACCTGCGCGGGGTCGAGAAGGCGCTGCGGGCCAAGGGGATCCGGGTCGACGTAGACGCGAGCGGCGACCGGATGCAGAAGAAGATCCGCACCCACACCACGCAGAAGGTGCCCTTCATGCTCCTGGCGGGCGCGAAGGACGTCGAGGCGGGCGCGGTGTCGTTCCGGTTCCGCGACGGCGGCCAGATCAACGGCGTCTCGGTGGACGACGCGGTCGAGGCGATCGCCGGCTGGGTCCAGCGCCGTGAGAACGCTTCGCCGACCGTGGCGGGCTTGGAGGCGGTACTCCGGTGACGGGCCTCGATGGCCCTGACGTCGTCGGACAGGACGGCGTGGGGGTCCCGGACGCGTTGCAGCGTCTGTGGACCCCGCATCGGCTCGCCTACGTGCAGGGGGCGAAGCGGCCCGACGAGGGGTGCCCGTTCTGCCATCTCCCCGAGAAGAGTGACGAGGACGCGCTGATCCTCGCGCGCGGGAAGACGGTGTACGCGGTGCTGAACCTGTACCCGTACAACCCCGGTCACCTGATGGCCGTGCCGTACCGCCATGTCGCGGACTACACGGACCTGACGCCGGAGGAGACCGTCGAGGTGGCGGAGTTCACCCAGCACGCGATGCGGGTGATCCGGGAGGTGTCGTCGGCGCACGGGTTCAACATCGGGATGAACCAGGGCGTGATCGCCGGTGCGGGCATCGCCGCGCATCTGCATCAGCACGTGGTGCCGAGGTGGGGCGGCGACGCGAACTTCATGCCCGTGATCGGGCACACGAAGGTGTTGCCGCAGTTGCTGGGGGAGACGCGGCAGCTGCTGGCGGACGCCTGGTAGTCACCCGGCCGGTGGCTGATGTCATGAAAGGGTCGTTCAGGACGAAAAACGTCTTGAACGACCCTTTCATGACACTCGGGGGCCTCAGGCGTTGAGCGCGGCCTGCAGCTCGATGTCGATCTTGACCTTCTCGGACAGGAAGGCGTTGCCCTCCGGGCCGATGCCGAAGTCGCGGCGGTTCACCGTGGCGGAGGCCGAGACGCCGAGGGTGGTGGCGTTGTCGTTGGCCGGGTTGGTGCCGATGCCGTTGAACTCCGCCTCGAGCGAGACCGGGACGGTCTTGCCGCGCCAGGTGAGCTCGCCGTCGATGACGTAGTCGCCGCCGTCCTCGCGGATGCCGGTCGAGCGGAAGGTGATGACCGGGTGCTCGTCGACGTGGAAGAAGTCCTCGGACTTGAGGTGCGTGTCACGACCGTCGACGCCGCTGGCGACCGACGAGGCGTCGATCTCGACGGTGACCGACGAGTCGAGGATGTTGTCGGCGGTGACGACCTCACCGGTGAAGGCGGTGAAGTTGCCCCGGGACTTCGCCAGGCCGAGGTGCTTCACGGTGTAGGCGATGTCGGAGTGGGCGGTGTCGATCGTCCACTTGCCTGCGACGTAGCCCGGGATCTCGGTGGTGGTCATGTGAGTCGATCTCCAAAAAGTCTGTGTGCGTTCGTGGTGAACCCTCGTCTGGTTGAGCGCTCAACAACGACTGTAGCGCAATTTGGTTGAGCGCTCAACCAGGGGTAGAATGGGTGTCATGTCCGAACCCCGATGGCTCTCCGACGAGGAGCAAAAAGTCTGGCGCGACTTCTCCGCGGCCACGCGGATGCTGCAAGCGCACCTGGAGGGCCAGCTTCAGCACGAGGCGGGCATGCCTCACACCTACTACGAAGTGCTCGTCGCCCTTTCCGAGGCGCCGGAGCGGCGGCTGCGGATGAGCGAGCTCGCCGACGCGCGCAAGGCGTCGCGCAGCAGGCTCTCGCACGCGGTCGCGCGCCTCGAGGCGAACGGCTGGGTGCGCCGTGAGTCCTGTCCCACCGACAAACGCGGTTCCTGGGCGGTGCTCACCGCCGACGGTTTCGCCGCGCTGGAGGAAGCCGCGCCGGGGCACGTCGAGGCTGTCCGCGAGAGCCTCTTCGACCCGCTGACCCCCGAACAGGTGAAGGCGCTCGGCGAGATCAGCGCCGCCGTACTGGCGCGGCTGTCGCCGAAATGCGCCGCCGCCGAGGCGGAATTGGCGCTGCGGGAAGAGAGTCTCGCGGACCTCGCCGGCTCGGCCGAACTGGCCAAAGCGGACTGACCTGGAGCCGGTCCAGGGGCGGGCGCGACGACGAGTGTCGGTGCGGGTGGATAGGCTTCGGGCGGCCACCCGACCCTGCTGCTTTAGGTGCACCTGAAGAACCGATGCTCAACATTTTCGCGCGCGCCTCCGTTTCCCGCGTCACCGACCCGATGGGGAAGGTGCTCGTGCGCGCCGGTCTGACCCCCAACGCGATGACCGTCATCGGCACGGCCGGGGCGGTGCTGTGCGCGCTC
This sequence comes from Amycolatopsis sp. w19, assembly GCF_051373225.1. Taxonomy (NCBI): domain Bacteria; kingdom Bacillati; phylum Actinomycetota; class Actinomycetes; order Pseudonocardiales; family Pseudonocardiaceae; genus Amycolatopsis; species Amycolatopsis sp. w19. The sequence continues at coordinate 92,468 of NZ_JBPQFM010000007.1, forward strand.
GGGTTCTTTCCCAACGACATGCTGCTGTGGGGCACCTTCACCGTTTGGGGCTTCGCGATGCTGGACCTGCTGGACGGCGCGATGGCCCGCGCCCGCGGGTACGGCACGGCGTTCGGGGCCGTCCTCGACGCGACCTGCGACAGGCTGGTCGACGGCGCGTTGTTCGCCGCGATCGCCTGGTGGTGCTTCGTCCACGACGACAACCGCCCGGCCGCGGCCGCCGCGCTGATCTGCCTGGTGCTCGCGCAGGTCATCTCGTACGTCAAGGCCCGCGCCGAGGCCTCCGGGCTGGAGGCGGACGGCGGCCTCGTCGAACGCGCGGAACGCCTGATCATCGCCCTCGTGGGAACCGGACTGCACGGTCTGGGCGTTCCGTACACCGTGGACATCACGCTCTGGCTCCTCGCGGTGCTTTCGGCGATCACCCTGCTGCAGCGGACGGCCGCGGTGGCCAAGGCGGCGAGGGCCGCCAAGGCGGCGGGGCCACCCGCCGCGGAGGGCGGGGCATGAGCGGGTTCTCCCAGCGGCTCGGTGACCTCGGCTACGCGACGGGCTGGCGGCTCGCGCGGTGGCTGCCGGAGTCGATGGGCTCGGTGACCTTCGGGCTGGGCGCCGATCTGGCCGTCCGGCGGGACGGCGGCGGGGTGCGCCAGCTTCGGCGCAACCTCGCCAGGGTCGTGCCGCAAGCGGACGGTGTCGAACTCGACGAACTGACCCGCCGCGCGATGCGGTCGTACGCCCGCTACTGGCACGAGATGTTCCGGCTGCCCTCGATGGACCACAAGGAGGTCAGCCGCAAGGTCGCCCAGTCGATCACCGGCGTGGAGAACCTCGACGCCGCCCTCGCCGAGGGCAACGGCGCGGTGATGGCGCTGCCGCACAGCGGCAACTGGGACGCCGCCGGCGTCTGGCTCGCCGACTATCTCGGCGGCTTCACCACGGTCGCGGAGCGGCTGAAACCCGAGTCGCTGTACCAGCGGTTCGTGTCCTACCGGGAATCGCTCGGTTTCGAGATCGTCCCGCTGACCGGCGACAGCTCCGCGATGCGCGTGCTGCTCAAGCGGCTGCGGGAGAACAAGGCGATCTGCCTGGTGGGGGACCGGGACCTGACGAACTCCGGCGTGCCGGTCAAGTTCTTCGGCGAGCAGACCAAGATGCCGGGCGGGCCCGCGCGGCTGGCCGCCACCACCGGCGCCGCGCTGATCCCGGCCGGCTGCTGGTTCACCGAGGACGGCTGGCAGATCCGCCTGCACCCGCGGATCCGGGTCACGAACCGGTCCGAGGTCCCGGCGGCCACCCAGGCGCTGGCGGACATCTTCGCCGGGGACATCGCCGCGCATCCGGCCGACTGGCACATGATGCAGAAGTTCTGGCTCTCCGATTTCGAAGCCGGGGAACAAGCCGAACCCGGCGAAGCGAGCTGAGCGGATGGCTCAGTCGCGGGTCATGAAGATCGGGATCGTCTGCCCGTATTCGTTCGACGTGCCGGGCGGCGTGCAGGGACACGTCATCGATCTCGCGAAGGCGCTGCTGGCGCGCGGGCACCAGGTCTCGGTGCTCGCACCGGCGGACGAGGACTCCGACGTCCCGGATTTCGTGGTCCCCGCCGGGAAAGCGCTCGGCATCCCGTACAACGGCTCGGTCGCACGCCTGCAGTTCGGCCCGGTGTCCTACGCCCGCGTGCGGCGATGGATCCGCGACGGCGACTTCGACGTCCTGCACCTGCACGAGCCCGCCGCGCCGAGTCTTTCCTTGCTGGCGCTGAAGGTCGCGGACGGTCCGATCGTGGCGACCTTCCACACCGCGACGACGCGTTCGCGCACACTGGCGGCGTTCCAGCCGGTGCTGCGGCCGCTGCTGGAGAAGATCACCGCGCGGATCGCGGTTTCGGCGCTGGCCCGCCGGGTCCAGGTCGAGCACGCCGGGGGTGACGCGGTCGAGGTGCCCAACGGTGTCGACGTCGACTTCTTCTCCCGCGCGCTCCCGCTGGACGGCTACCCGCGAGCGGGTGGCACGGTCGGTTTCGTCGGGCGGTACACCGAGCCCCGCAAGGGGATGGGGGTGCTGCTGGAGGCGTTGCGGATGCTGCTGCCGGAGTTCGAGGAGCTGCGGCTGCTGGTCGTCGGCCGCGGCGACGCCGATCAGCTCCGGCGTGAGGCCGGGCCGGAGCTGGCGCCGCACATCGATCTGCTCGGCCAGGTCGACGACGAGACGAAGGCGCGCGCCCTGCGCAGTGTCGACGTCTACTGCGCGCCGAACACGGGCGGCGAGAGTTTCGGGATGATCCTCACCGAGGCGATGGCGGCGGGAACGCCCGTCCTGGCCAGTGGCCTGGACTCGTTCCGCCGGGTCCTCGACGACGGCAAGGCCGGGATGCTGACCGAGACCGGCGACGCGGCGGCGCTGGCCGACGGGTTGCGCGAGCTGCTCGGAGACCCGGCCCGCCGGGCGTCGCTGGCGGCGGCCGCTGGGGAGCGCGTCGCGATGTTCGACTGGTCCGTGGTCACAACGCAGGTCCTGCGGGTGTACGAGACGGCGATCGCCGCCGACCCCCGGCGGGTCGGCGCGGGCGAACGCGAGTTCAGCCGGTGACGACCTGGGTGTGGATCGGTGGTCTGGTGGCCGCGATAGTGGTGCTGGGCGGGTTGTTCCTGCTCGCGACGGCGAACCGGCTCGACCGGCTGCACATCCGCACGGACGCGGGCTGGGCGGCCCTCGACGCGGCCCTCGCGCGGCGCGCCGTCGTCGCGAGGGCGGCCGCCGCGATCTTGGGTGACGACGAGCTACGCACGCTGGGCGAACGCGCCGAGCGTGCGCCGAGGCCTGATCGCGAAGCCGAGGAAAGCGAACTGACGCTGCGGCTGGCGCGCGTCGATCGCGCGGCTCTGCCGTCGACGCTGGCCGAAGAGCTGACCGACGCCGAGCACCGCGTCGTCATCGCGCGGCGCGTGCACAACGACGCCGTCCGGGACACCCTGCATCTGAGGCGGCGCCGGAAGGTCCGGTACTTCGGCCTCGCCGGGACCGCCCGGCTTCCGGAATACTTCGAGATCGCCGAGCCCGAACTTTAGGAGGACGAACCATGAGCGATCGGCTGCTGGTGGCGGTGTTCGCGACGCCGGTCGCGTCGTTCCTCCTGCGCTATGGCAAGGATCTCGGCTACAGGGCCGTGTTGTTCGAGCCGGACGGCGCACGCGTGACGGACGTCGACCCCGGCCTGGAGGCCGTCACGACGCTGCCGGAACTCGGCGCGGACGCCGACGTCGTCGTCACCGATCACGACCGGCCCGAACTCGGCGACGTGCTCAAGGCCGTGCTGGACCGCCCGGCGCGGTGGGTCGGGGTGCTCGGCAACCCGCGCCACGCGGGCCCGCACGTCGCCGCGCTCAAGGCACTGGACGTCCCGGACCACGAGATCGCGCGCGTCCACCGCCCGGTCGGGCTGAACATCGGCTCACGCACGCCGCCCGAGATCGCCGTCGCCACCCTGGCCGGTCTGGTGGCGGACCGGAACGGGCGGCCGGGCGGCTTCGAATTCCAGTAGGCCCGCGTTTAGTCCTCTGAATGCGGTCCTTGCGCGCGCAAGGACCGCATTCAGAGGACTAAACGCGGGCGTCAGTAGGCCACCGCTCCTTCCGGCATCGGCTCGAACCGGGCATGCCTGCGGGTGAACGTCGCGGTGCCCGAGGTCAGGGAACGCAGGTCGATCGCATAGCGCAGCAACTCCACGGCCGGCACCTCGGCGCGGATGACCGTGCGGCCGCCTTCACCCGATTCGGTGCCGAGTACGCGGCCGCGCCGGGACGAGAGATCACCCAGCACGGTGCCGAGGTGCTCGTCCGGAAGCCGTACGGCCACCTCTTCGAGTGGTTCGAGCAACGCGATCTTGCCCGCCGCGGCGGCCTCCTTCAGAGCCAGCGCGCCCGCCGTCTGGAAAGCGGCGTCCGACGAGTCGACGCTGTGCGCCTTGCCGTCGACCAGGGTCACCCGGATGTCGATCAGCGGATGACCGTCGACGAGTCCTCGCTGCGCCTGCGCCCGGACTCCCTTCTCGACACTCGGGATGAACTGGTGCGGCACCGAACCGCCGACGACCTTGTCCACGAACTCGAAGCCCGACCCCCTCGGCAGCGGCTGGACCTCGATGTCGCAGACGGCGAACTGGCCGTGCCCGCCGGATTGCTTGACGTGCCGTCCGTGCCCGCGAGCCGGCCCGGCGAACGTCGAACGCAGGCTGATGCGGACGGGCTCGGTGCCCACGTCGGCGCCTCCCGCGCGCAGCCGCGACAGCACGACGTCGGCGTGCGCCTCGCCCATGCACCACAGCACGAGCTGGTTGGTCTCGGCGTTGCGGTCCAGCCGGAGCGTGGGGTCGCCCGCGACCAGCCGGGAGAGGTTGCGCGCCAACGTGTCCTCGTCGCTGCGGGTCTTCGCGATGACGGCGACCGGCAGCAACGGCTCCGGCATCGCCCACGGCTTCATGATCAGCGGGTCTTCCGGCGAGGAAACGGTGTCGCCGGTTTCCGCCGAGCCGACCTTCGTGAGCGCGCAGAGGTCGCCCGCGACGCAGTACGGGACTTCGCGCAGGTTCGCTCCGAGCGGGGAGTAGAGATGCGCGACCCGCTCGTCGGCGTCGTGATCCTCGTGGCCGCGTTCGGCGAGGCCGTGGCCCGAGACGTGCACCGGCCGTTCCGGGCGAAGTGTCCCGGAGAACACCCGCACCAGCGAGACCCTGCCGACGTAGGAGTCGACGGCGGTCCGGACCACCTCGGCCGCCAGCGGGCCGTCGGGGTCGGCGCGGAGCCCGGCGTGCGGCTCCCCGGTGGGCGAGGTGACCTCCGGCGGGACGTGCTCCAGCGGCGACGGGAAGGCACGCACGATCCCGTCGAGGACTTCGGCCAGCCCGACCCCGGTCGTCGCGCACACCGGGATCACCGGATGGAAGGAACCACGCGCGACGGCGGTTTCGAGGTCGGCGATCAGCGTGTCCTCGGGGATCTCCTCGCCGGAAAGGTACCGGTCCATCAGGGACTCGTCTTCGCTCTCGGCGATGACCCCTTCGATCAGCTCGTTGCGGGCCTCGGTCATCCGGCTGAGTTCGGCCTCGTTCGGCTCGCCGATTTCGGGCGGGAAGCCCTGTGAGTAGTCGAAATAGCGGCGCGTGATGAGCCCGACGAGCCCGTCGCGCGCGGGCAGGTACAGCGGGAGGACGCCGGCGCCGAAGGCCTCCTGACAGGCCGCGATCTCGCCTTCGGGGTCGGCGCGGTGATGGTCCAGCCGGGAGACGACCACCGCCCTCGGCATCCCGACCGCGGCGCACTCCTCCCAGACCGCGACCGTGGCCGCGTCGACGCCTTCCGCCGCGCAGACCACGAACAACGCCGCGTCGGCGGCGCGGAGCCCGGCCCGCAGTTCGCCGACGAAATCGGCGTACCCGGGGGTGTCGATGAGGTTGATCTTGTGGTCTTGGTGCAACACCGGCGCGACCGAAAGGCCGACCGACCGTTGCTGCCGGACCGCGGCGGGATCGTGATCGCACACCGTGGTCCCTTCCACCACCGAGCCTGCCCGCGTCACCGTGCCGGACGCGGCGAGCAAGGCCTCGGCGAGTGTCGTCTTGCCTGATCCCGAGGGGCCGACCAGGACGACGTTGCGGACCTTCGCCGGGTCGTCCACAGCGACGGCGGCCCCGGAGTCTCCGTTCTTGCTCTGTTTGTCGGCCATGCCGATCTCCTCACCACACGATGCCGCGTACAGGTGTGTCCTCGATCACACACCCGCGACGGGCGTCGCGGCAAGGCGACCGGCGAGGGACCCCCCGAATGTCGACGCGCCGTTATGCTCGATGGCGGACACCCGGAGGCGGATCCGACGGTGGGGGATGAGCGATGGAGCTCGACAGACGCACGGTGTTACGGCTGGCGGGGGCGGTCCCGATGATGGCGGCGGTGCCCGCCGCGATACCCGAGGGCGGTGGTCCGTGGGAGCGGCTCCGTGCCCGGTTGGCGGGGGAGCTGTTCCGGCCCGGCGACCCCGGCTACGACGAAAAGAGGCTCGGGTTCTTCAGCCTCTACGACCATCGGCTGCCCGCCGGTGTCGCGGTCTGCGCGAACGAGGACGACGTCCGCCGGTGCGTCGATTTCGCCGCCAGGCGGCGGATTCCGATCGCGGCCCGGTCGGGCGGGCACAGTTACGCCGGTCATTCCATAGTGGACGAAGGGCTTGTCGTCGACCTCTCCCGGCTGAACGCGGTCCGGATCCTGCCCGGTGGCCGGGCGGAGATCGGGGCGGGCGCGCAGCTCAGCCGGGTGTACGAGGCACTTGCGGCGGCGGGCCGCGCGCTGCCCGCCGGCAGCTGCCCTCAGGTCGGCATCGCCGGGCTGACCCTCGGCGGCGGGATCGGCGTCCTGGGCAGAAAGTATGGCCTGACCTGCGACAACGTCGAGTCCGTGCGCTTCGTCGGCGCGGACGGGAAGGCGTGCCTGGTGTCGGAGGAGACGGCGCCGGACCTGCTGTGGGCGTTGCGCGGCGGTGGCGGCGGCAACTTCGGCATCGTCACGTCGTTCACCTTCCGCACGGCGGCGGCCAGGACGCTGACGAACTTCAACCTGGTCTTCCCGCCCGCCGCGCTGGCGGCTCTCGTGGCGGCCTGGCAGGAGTGGCAGCCCGCGATGCCGGACGAGTTGTGGTCGGGGATGGGGCTCGGCGCCGCGGCCGCGAACTGCGGTGGGTGTTTCGTGGGCTCCGCCGCGCAGGTGAACCCGTTGCTGGACGATCTGGTCCGCCGCGTCGGCGTCCAGCCCCTCCAACGGGACGTGACCGAACAAGGCCACTTGGCCACGATGCGGACCTTCGCCCAGGAGTCCGCCTTCCCCGCCGCGGTCGCGCAGCGCGGGGAGTACGTGGCCACTTCGCGGATGCTGACCCATCCGGTGCCCGATCCGGCCGCGCTGGCGGGGTTGCTGGCGAGCGATCCGCATCTGTACTCGATCGTGGACGCCTACGGCGGCGCGATCGCGCGGGTGCCGTCGAGCGAGTCGTGCTTCCCGCACCGGTCCGCGCTGGGCAGCGTCCAGATCACCCGCGGCCTGGACGGCGGCGAGGCGTACGCGCGCCAGGTGATCGGCGGGGTCCGGGACGAACTCGGCCGCGAGTACGGGCAGGCCGGGTACATCAACTACATCGACCCGGAGATGCCTGAGTGGGCGAAGGCGTACTACGGCGAAAGCCTGCCGCGGCTGCGCCGAGTCGCGCGGAAGTACGACCCCGACGGCCTGTTCGCCTTCGAACAGGGCCTGGCCCGTTGACGCGTTTCGTCCTCTGGATGCGGTAGTTCGCTGTCGAACCACCGCATCCAGAGGACGAAACGCGGGGGAGAGGTGCGGGCCAGATCACCCAGTGGACTGCTGAAATCGCCGCGAACTGGCCTGCTTCAGAGGTCCAAAAGCGGCCTACTCTCGGAGGCGTCACCCTCACTCGTGTGCTTTCCGAAAGGTCCAGCAGTGTCTGACGACTCCACGAACACGGCCACCACCTCGCTCACCGGCACCGCCCGGGTCAAGCGCGGGATGGCGGAGATGCTCAAGGGCGGTGTGATCATGGACGTGGTCACCGCCGAGCAGGCGAAGATCGCCGAGGACGCCGGCGCCGTCGCGGTGATGGCGCTGGAGCGGGTCCCCGCGGACATCCGCGCGCAGGGCGGTGTCGCCCGGATGAGCGACCCGGACCTGATCGACGGCATCATCGAGGCCGTTTCGATCCCCGTCATGGCGAAGGCCCGTATCGGCCACTTCGTCGAGGCTCAGCTGCTCCAGTCGCTCGGCGTCGACTACATCGACGAGTCCGAGGTGCTGACCCCGGCCGACTACGAGAACCACATCGACAAGTGGGCCTTCACGGTGCCCTTCGTCTGTGGTGCCACCAACCTCGGCGAGGCGCTGCGCCGGATCAACGAGGGCGCGGCGATGATCCGGTCCAAGGGCGAGGCCGGCACCGGCGACGTCTCGAACGCGACCACGCACATGCGCAAGATCCGCGCGGAACTGCGCCGCCTCTCCTCGCTGCCCGAGGACGAGCTTTACGTTGCGGCGAAGGAACTCCAGGCGCCGTACGAGCTCGTCAAGGAGGTCGCCGCGAAGGGCAAGCTCCCCGTCGTGCTGTTCACCGCGGGCGGTATCGCGACCCCGGCCGACGCCGCGATGATGATGCAGCTCGGTGCCGAAGGCGTGTTCGTCGGCTCCGGCATCTTCAAATCCGGCAACCCGGCGCAGCGTGCCGAGGCGATCGTCAAGGCCACTACGTTCTACGACGACCCGGACGTCATCGCGAAGGTTTCGCGTGGCCTCGGGGAAGCGATGGTCGGAATCAACGTCGACGACGTGCCCGAGCCGCACCGGCTGTCCGAGCGCGGCTGGTAAGTCACACGATCTCGGGACGGCCCGGCGCTCCTCGAAGAGTGCCGGGCCGTCCCGCGTCCATCAGCGGGTGGGGCCGTTCCTCGTCAGCACGCTTCCCTGCGCCGCAGCGCTGAGCGTCGTGGTCCCGTCTTCGCCGATCACGTACAGGTCGCAGCGGCAAGTCGCCTGGCGCCGGCCGCTGTGCAGGACCCGCGCCTCCGCCACGAGCCGGATTCCCTGTGCCGGCCGCAGGTAGTCGATGCTGAAGCCGCCGGTGAGGACGTCCGGACCCAGTGTGGTCCCGGCCGCGAAGGTGATCGCGTTGTCCGCTGCATAGGCGAGCACGCCGCCGTGGAGATACCCGTTCTGTTGCAACAGATCTTCGCGGATGTCGAGTTCCAGGGTCGCGGCACCGTTCCCGAACGAGGCCACCCTGGCCCCGAGCAGAACGCTGAACGGTTGCGAGGCGAGGCCCCTCTGGGCGTCTTCGAGGGTCAGTTCGGTCATCAGGCCACCATCCTGCCATCGGACCACTTCTCCGGATCCGGGACCATCCGGACATGTCGCGCTATAAGGTCCGGGCATGAGCCAGACGATCCCGTTCACCGACTTCAACTTCAAGCTCGCGGTGGTCCAAGAGCTGATGTACAACCAGGAACTCCTCCCGAAGTTCGACCTGCGGGAGTACGCCGCCGAGAAGGGCTTCACCTACGACGCCGGGAGCGTCGAAGCGGTCCCCGAGGCGTCGGCCTACTTCGAGGCGCTCGAGGTCCCCGCCGAGCTCGCGGAGAAGATCACCGAGATCGAGATGGACGGCGGCAACGAGATCTACCTCGAGATCGCGCCGAACTGGGATGGCGAGGACTCGCTGTTCGACGTCGACGAGTTCGCCGACGTCGAACATTTTCCCAACCTGAAGTCGATGACCTTGCTCTTCACGGGTAACGAAGAGGCGCTGGAGTCGTTGCGCGCCCGCGGTATCGAGGCGGACTGGCTCTGATCGGCGACCTGCGGGGCTAAGCGGAGGAACCGCCGTCCCTTTTCGACTGCTTAGGCATCGGGAAGCGGTGCGCGGGACCTTGATCCCGGCGTGCGGAGGGCACGCCGGGATCAAGGAGGAGAAATGCGCACTCTTCGGTTCGTTTCCGCCGCTCTGGGGGTCGCCGCGATCGCGACGGCACTCGCCGCGGCGCCGGCTTCGGCCGCGACGGACGGGGCGGCCACGCTGCGCGCCGCCGGCATCGACACGGCGAAGCTCGCTCCCGGGTGGAAGGTCACCGGGGACCAGATCGTCTGGAACGGTGGGGAGACCACGCTGTCGTTGTCGCCCAGCGCGGCCAGCAACTGCCAAGCGAACTACGTGTGCCTGTACGAGCATCGCGACTTCGGCGGACGGCGGCTGCAGTTCCGGGACCCGGGGCTGAAGAATCTGGTCGACTACGGATTCAACGACCAGATGTCGTCCTGGCACAACCGACGCTCCGTCGACGCCCGCTGGTACTACAACATCGGCAGCGGGACCAGTCGCTGCATGCAGGCCAACTCGCAGTCGTCGTACGTCGGGAACGCCGACAACGACCAGGCGAGTTCGTTGAGAATTTACACGTCGGCCAGCGCCTGCTGAACGAAGTGTTCCTTCGAATGCCGGACGCCGACCCCGGATATTTCTGAGACTCTCGACTGGGGTGTCTCGTTTTACCGGGGGAGAAATCGGTGAAGGAAAAGAGTTTCTATTTCTATCGCCTGTTCGGTGAACCCGCGGCCGAGTGGCAGGGCACGGACCTGCCACTCGGTCCGCCGCAGGCGCGCCGGGTGTTCGCGCTCCTGCTGATCGAGGCGGGCCGCCCGGTGCCGTCGGACCGGATCATCGACGAGCTGTGGGGCGAAACGCCGCCGGTCTCGGCGAAAGTCCAGATCCAGGGGCTCATTTCGGGCCTGCGCCGCGCCTTGCGCTCGCCACGGGGCGACCAGCCGATCCTGACCAGGGGAGCGGCGTATCAGCTCGACGCGCGGCCGGAGGACACCGACGCCGGCCGGTTCAGCTGCCTCGCCGCGCGGGGCCGCGAACTGCTGGCCCGCGACCGCCATCGTGAGGCGGCCCGCCACTTCCGGGACGCGCTCGAACTCCTGCGGGGACCGGTACTGGCCGGGATCCCGGCCGCGGCGGAGGTCGTCGCGCGCTGGGAGGAGGAACGGCTTTCGCTGTTGGAGGACAAGGCCGAGGCCGAACTCGGGCTCGGCGAGCACGACCGGCTGGTGCCCGAACTCCGCGACCTGCTCACGGCCGCCCCGTTCCGGGAGCGGGTCTGCGGGCTGTTGATGACCGCGCTCGCCAGGGCAGGCCGCGTGGCGGAGGCACTCGACGTCTACGCCGGATGGCGACGCAGGCTGGTCGACGAACTCGGCGTCGAGCCGTCGCCGTCGATCCGCTCCCTGCAATGCGAGATCCTGAGCGACGGCCAAGGCATGACGGCGCGCGAGTATCCCGCGTACCAGGAACCCGCCGTGCCGAGCCAGCTGCCGCCGGGTATCCCGGACTTCGTCGGCAGGGACGCGCTGATCGCGGATCTGCTCGCGGAACTGCGCCGGGACGACGGCCGCGACACCCCGCCCGTGGTCCTGTTGACCGGCGCCGGCGGGATCGGGAAGTCCTCACTCGCGATCAGGCTCGCGCATCAGGTCGCCGACGACTATCCCGACGGCAGGCTGTTCGCGGCCCTGCGCGGGACCACGGACGAGCCCAGGACCCCGGAGGCCGTGCTCACCGGATTCCTGCGCGCGTTCGGCGTTCCTGCCGACGGGATCCCGGCGGACGTCGACGACCGCGCCTGCCTCTTCCGCAGCCTGGTCCACGATCGCCGCGTGCTGCTCGTCCTCGACGACGCCGCCGGTGAGGCCCAGCTGCGGCCGTTGCTGCCCGCCGGTGGTGGCTGCGCGGTGGTCGTCACGAGCCGGTTCGTGCTGGCCGGGCTCGAACTCGGCAGGCAGGTCCCCGTCGACGTCCTTTCATCGGCAGACGCGGAAGCCCTTCTCGCCAAGCTCACCGAGACCGACGAAGATCCCGTTGCCGCCCAACAGGTTCTCGAACACTGCGGCGGGCTCCCGCTGGCGTTGCGGATCGTCGGCAGCCGGATCGGCGACCGCACGGGCTGGCGGCTCGCCGACGTCGCGGGGGAGCTGTCGGTCGAACGGCGGCGGCTGGATTGGCTGTGCGCGGGGGATCTCGCCGTCCGAGGCAGCCTGTCCCGCGGGTACCGGCAGCTGGAGCCGGACCGGCAGCGGCTGTTCCGCAGGCTGGGTTTGCTGCCCCCGGCCGATTTCCCCGCCTGGGCGGCGGCGCTCGCCGACGACGGAGAGCCCGAAACGACGTCTCGCGCGCTGGAAGACCTGCGGCATCGGAACATGGTCCAGCCCGCCCCGCGTGCCACCGGCGCTCCTCGTTACCGGGTCCATGATCTCTTGCGCGCGTTCGCGGTCGAGGAGGTCGCCGTCGAACCGGAACAGGTCCGCGCGGACGCGACCGAGCGAGTGCTCGGAGGCTGGCTGTGGCTCGCGGAGAAGGCCGCGGACCGGTTGTCCCGCAGCGTGTTGCGGCCGGAGCCCGGCAGCGCGGCCCGGACCTCGCTCGACGAAGGACTGGTGGCCGAACCGCTGTCCTGGTTCCGGGACGAGGTCCCCGCGCTGGAGGCCGCGGTCTCGCACGCGGCGGACGCCGGGCTCGGTGAGCTCGCCTGGGAACTCGCCGTCGTGGCCGCGTCGTACTTCGACCACAGTGGACTGTACGCGGAATGGTCGCGGTGCCACCGATGCGCGCTGACCGCGGCGCGGGCGTCGGGATGCGCGCGAGGGGAAGCCGCCTTGCTGCGGGGAATCGGCCAGATCCACCTGTACCGGGACGATTTCCGGTCGGCGCGCGAGGCGCTCACCGAGTCTTGCCGGATCAGCGACCGGATCGGCGACCGGGCGGGGCGGGCCAGAGCGCTGACCGGGCTGTGCGTGCTCGCGCGGGTGGCCGGGCGGCCCGAGACTTCGCGCGCGACGGGGAGGCGGGCGCTGGCCCTCTTCCGCGAGATCGGCGACGTCCTCGGGATGGCGCACACGCACACCTCGTACGCCGTCGCGAGCACCGATCTCGGCCTGCTCGACGAGGCCGAAGCGGAACTGGACGAGGCCGGGCGGCTTTGCGCCGAGCTGAACGACCCGCATCGCACGGCGCTCGTCCTGCGCAGGCGGGGAGAACTGCACGTGCGGCGCGGCGACCGGCGGGGCGCGATGTCGTGCCTGTGCCGCGCGCTCGAACTGCTCGACTCGCTTTCCGACGAGATCTGCGCCTCGCGGGTCCGGCTGGATCTCGCGCGAATCCGTGCGAGATCCAGCGACCGGCCGCCGTCGGGGAAGATCTTGATCAGGACCTAGACCAGCGTCCGGTCGGCAGCGCGGGAACCCGGTGCCCGCGGTGACCGGTCATCTCCTCGTTCGCGAACAGCGCGTTGAGCACCGCCTCCTCGGTCGCCTGCACGACGGCCTCGAAGAAGGGATCGAGCCTGCCCCACGGGACGAACCGCATGCTTTCGTGCTCGGCCTCGTCCGTACGCGGGAACCGGCTGGTGAGCGCTCCCGGATTCGCCGTGCTGAACGCCAGGAAGAGGTCGCCGGAAAAGTGCGAACCCGCGGTTCCCGTGCGGGCGAGGCCGAGCGGGACCCGGCGGGCGAGCGATGTGCACTGGCCGGGCAATAGGGGAGCGTCGGTGCCGATGATCACGATCACCGACCCGGCACCGGACGGCGCCGTCCAGGCCTCCTCCATCGGGTTGTCGGCGCCGAGTTCGGCTCCGACGTGCTCACCCGCGACGGTGAGCTCGCGACGTGAGCCGAAGTTGGCCTGTACCAACGCTCCCACGGTGTACTCGTCGTCCCCATAGGACACGATGCGGGAGGCCGTACCGGTGCCGCCCTTGAAGCCGTAACAGGTCATCCCGGTGCCGCCGCCGACGGAGCCCTCACCGACCGGGCCCGGCCGCGCGGCGTCGATCGCGGCGATGGCGTGTCCACTGTGGATGGTCGGCGCGGTGCTGTCGTTCAGGTAGCCGTCCCAGGTCTCGGCGACCACCGGCAGCAGCCATTCCGCGGCCACGTCGGGCCGCTCGCGGACGACCCAGTCGATCGTGCCGCGGTGGCACGCGCCGACGGCGTGCGTCGAGGTGATCAGCACCGGCAGGGTCAGCGACCCGGTCTCGGCCAGCCACGCGGTGCCGGTCATCTCGCCGTTGCCGTTGAGGGCGTACGTCCCGGCCGCGCACGGCACGGCGAAGTCCTCGCGTCCGCGGGGCAGGACGGCGGTGACGCCGGTGCGCACCGACTCGCCCTCGACGAGGGTCGTGAAACCGATCTCGACACCGGGGACGTCGGTGAGCGCGTTGTGCTCGCCGGTCCGGCCGGGCAGCGGGACACCCAGGTCGCGGGCGCGGGTCATGGACGGTCCTCCAAGGGGTTCGACGTGGCAGTGCGGGCATAGGAGAGCAACATCGCTTCGGCGGTGGCGGTTTCCATCGTCGGCACGGCCTGGGTGAGGTGCAGGCCGTAGCCGTCTTCCAGTGCGACGAGGTTCCGCGCGATCGACACCGGCTCCGCGGTCAGGGTGAACTCGCCGGTGGCCGCGCCGGCTTCGAGGATGCCGGTGTAGATCCCGACCTGCTGCTCGTAGAGCGTGATGTGCCGGGCGGCGTACGCGGGATCGCGGCGGGCGATCGTGCCGAGTTCGTAGAGCAGCACGCAGAGTTCGTCGTCGGGACCGGTCGGCAGACCGCTGCGGATCATCGCCAGCAGCCGGTCGGACGGCTTCGTCTTCGCCCCCGCGGCCTGCTCCCTCGCCGAGCAGAACCGCGCCACCGCCTCGCGCTGCACCTCCTGGAGCAGATCGGCGAGGGTGGGGAAGTAGTACAGGACCGAACCCGGCGACAGGCCCGCGCCCTCGGCGACGTCCCTCAGCCGCAGGTTCAGTACGCCGCGGTCGAGGACGGCCTGTCTGGCCACCTCGATCAGTTCGGCCCGTCGCTCCGGTGCCTTGCTCGGTCTCGCCATCCCTTCATTCTTCGAATCTTGTTCGAAAAACGCAAGAGCTGCGCGCGATCAGCTCTTGACGTCACACCGTGGAGGGCCTTTGATGCGTGCTCAACAGTTCTTCGAAGGAGATTCAAGGAACCCACCTTGTAGGAGGTCGGCCGTGTCCACTCCCGCCCTGCGCCGCGGTCTGCGCACCCTCGGCACGCTGCTCATCACGCTCTCCGCGATCAGTCCCGCCTCGTCGGTCTTCATCATCGCGCCGGGGGTGATCTCCGGCGCCGGGACGGGCGCCTTCTACAGCTTCTTGGCCGCCGCGGTGGTCGGTGTGTTCATGGCCTTCGTCTACGCCGAACTCGCGTCGGCCTTCCCGCTGGCGGGCGGCGAGTACGCGATCGTCACCCGCACGCTCGGGCGCCTGCCCGGCTTCGCCGTACTCGGCCTCATGATCATCACGCAGGTGCTCATCGTCGCGGTGATCGCGCTCGGCGTCGGCACCTACCTCGGCGTGCTCCTGCCCGGTGTCCCAGGCTCGGTGATCGCCGCCGTGACCTGCGTGGTCGCGGCCGTCGTCGGGGTGTTCGACATCAAACTCAACGCCTGGGTCACCGGGATCTTCCTGGCGATCGAGATCCTCGCGCTGATCGTGGTCAGCGCGCTCGGCCTGCTGAACCCGGCGCGCTCGTTCACCGAACTGCTGGCCCATCCGGTCGCCTCGGACGGCGGCCCGGCCACGGTCGGCGCCATCGCGATCGCCACCTCGGTCGCGATCTTCGCCTACAACGGCTACGGCTCGGCGGTGTACTTCGGCGAGGAGACGCAGGACGCCTCGCGCGGCATAGCCCGCGCGATCCTGATGGCCCTCGGCATCACGGTGCTCGCCGAACTGATCCCGGTGACCGCGGTCCTGCTCGGCGCGCCCGATCTGAACGCGCTGTTCACCTCGGAGAACATGCTGTCCCACTTCATC
Organism: Amycolatopsis sp. w19; assembly: GCF_051373225.1. Classification (NCBI taxonomy): domain Bacteria; kingdom Bacillati; phylum Actinomycetota; class Actinomycetes; order Pseudonocardiales; family Pseudonocardiaceae; genus Amycolatopsis; species Amycolatopsis sp. w19. The sequence goes on from NZ_JBPQFM010000007.1 coordinate 107,894, forward strand.
GGTTCGCGCGGCGGCGGCACCCTCGACACCGTGATCGGCCTGGCGGTGGCGCTCGCGATCGTCAACGCCGTGCTGGCGATCGTGCTGATCAGTTCACGGATGCTGTTCAGCAGCGGCCGCGACCGCGCGTGGCCGTCGCCGGTCAACCGGGCGCTCGCCGCGGTGCACCCGAAGTTCGGGACGCCGTGGGTCGCCACCGTCGGCACCGGGCTGGTGGCCGCGCTGCTCTGCTTCGTCGACCCGAAACTGCTGCTGGTGGTGACCAGTACGTCGATCGTGGCCGTCTACGCGGCGCTCTGTCTCGGCGCGATCGTCGGAAGGCGCACCGGCGCCACCGCGCACGCGAAGTACCGGATGCCGTGGTTCCCGGTCGCGCCGGTGCTGGCGCTGGGCGTCCTGGTGTTCGTGGTCTACCAGAACGTGCTCGACCCGGCGGTCGGACGGCCGAGCCTGATCGTCACCGCCTGCGTCGCCCTGCTGTCGATCGCGTACTACGTCCTGGTGCTGCGGCGGAAGGGCGGCTGGAAGCTCGCCGACGTCACCGAGGAGAAGGCGGAGGAGCCGGCCTGATCAGGTGTACTCGGCGATCTCCACGCCGTACGTGCCCGGTTCGAGCGCCTCGAAGATATGCGGCACGTCGCCGGGGTAGCAGATGTAGTCGCCGGGCAGCAGTTCGATCGGCTCGTCCAGCGGCCCGACCTTGGCGCGGCCCGCGCTGAGGACGATGTGCTCGACGATGCCGCTCATATGTGGATCCGAGAGCCGCGGTTTCCCGGGCTCGGCGCGAATCAGGTACACGTCGCGCCGGGCGCCGGGAGGGCAGGAGCTGAGCAGCGTGCACGCGTAATCGGCGTGTTCGGCGAACACCGTCGGGCCGCTGCCCGAGCGGATGACCTGCACGCGTGGGCGCTCCGGCTCGACCACCCGCGAGAACGGGACGTCGAGCGCGACGCACAACGCCCAGATCGTCTCGACGCTCGGATTCCCGGTGCCGGACTCCAGCTGCGAGAGCGTGGATTTCGCGATGCCCGCGCGTTTGGCGACCTCGGTGAGGGACAGCCCGGTGCGGGCACGTTCCCGGCGCAGGGACATGGCGATGACGTCCAGTGGGGCACCGTCGGACGCGGTCGGGGACATGCGTTCGCTCCATCGGTCGTTGCGTTCGCCTTGACGAACACGGCTGCGTTCGTTCATTGTATGACGCTATGCGTTCGATATGGCGAACAACCACTCGTGTCCTGGGGCGCGATCTTCTCCGTGACATCGGGCTGGTCTGCCTCGCCGACACCATTGTCGGCATCTCCTACGGCGCCATCGCGGTGGGCTCCGGCTTCCCGATCTGGGCGCCGATGCTGCTCTCGGTGCTGGTCTTCGCCGGTGCCTCGCAGTTCATGTTCGTCGGCATTATCGCCGCGGGCGGCAGCCCGGTCGCGGCCGTCGCGGCGGGTCTGCTGGCCAACGCGCGGCATCTGCCCTTCGGCTTCGCGATCGGCGACGTCCTCGGGAAACGGTGGTCGTCGAGGGTGGTCGGCAGCCACCTGATGATCGACGAATCCGTCGCGTTCGCGCTGGCCCAGCGCGACGAAGAGCGGCGCAAGGCGGCGTACTGGGTGTGCGGGATCGGGCTGTTCGTCTGCTGGAACGTCGGCGTCCTCGCCGGGGCCTACGCCGGGACGGCGATCAGCGACACCGACGCGTTCGGGCTCGACGCGGCCTTCCCGGCGGTCCTGCTCGCGCTGGTCCTGCCGTCGCTGCGCGACCGCGCCGCCCGGCTGCCGGTGCTCGTCGGCGTCGCCGTCGCGCTGGCCACGACGCCGTTCCTGCCCGCCGGGCTGCCGGTGCTGCTCGCGCTGGTCGGCGTGCTGGCCGGGGTGGCCGCCAAGGAACCCGCCGAACGCGAACCCGAGGGAGTGCACTGATGGATCCGCTGGAACTGATCATCGCCGGCGGTGTGCTCGCCGCCGGGACCTTCGCCTTCCGGTTCGCCGGGCCGGTGCTGAAGGCACGGTTCACCGTCTCGCCCAAGGCCGAGAAGCTGATGGCGCGCTCGGCCGTCGTCCTGCTGGCCGCCCTCGTCGCGGTCGCCGCGCTCACCGAGGGACACGAGTTCGCCGGCTACGCCCGGCCCGCCGGAGTGCTGGTCGGCGGCGTGCTCGCCTGGTGCAAGGCGCCGTTCGCGCTGGTCGTCGTCGCGGCGGCCGCGACCGCGGCCCTGCTGCGGCTGGCCGGGGTCCCCTGACCTGGCCCTTCCCCGAGGCGCCTAAGCTAAGGGGAAGGTCTTTCGGGAGGTCGGGTGGCGATCGCGACGGGGGCACGGCCGGTGGTCGGCGTGCTCGCACTGCAGGGCGACGTGCGGGAGCACGCCGCGATGGTGGAACGAGCGGGTGCGCGCGCACTGCCGGTCCGTCGCGCGAGCGAACTGTCCGAAGTGGACGGTCTGGTGCTGCCGGGTGGCGAGTCGACCACCATGTCGAGGCTCCTGGAGACCTTCGAACTGCTGGAACCGCTGCGCGAGCGCATCGCGGACGGGATGCCCGCGTTCGGCTCCTGTGCCGGGATGATCCTGCTCGCCCGCCAGGCCCTCGACGGACGGCCTGACCAGCGGCAACTCGGCGGACTCGACGTCGTCGTCCGGCGCAACGCGTTCGGACGGCAGGTGGACTCCTTCGAAGCCGACCTCGACTTCACCGGTATCGAAGGCGGCCCGGTGCACGCTGTGTTCATCCGCGCCCCGTGGGTCGAAAAAGCGGGCGACGGGGTCGAGGTACTCGCCAGTGTCCCCGAAATGCCGGGCTCCGAGGACGCGGCCGCTAGGATCGTCGCGGTCCGGCAGGGGGCGGTACTCGCCACGTCGTTCCACCCCGAACTCACCGGGGACGAACGCGTGCACAGGCTGTTCGTCGACCTCGTGCGGCAGGCTTAAGCAAAACCGACACTGTGCTCAGCGGCGGGCACAGGAGTAGATGGAGGAGAGATGAGCGGCCACTCCAAGTGGGCCACCACGAAGCACAAGAAGGCCAACCTGGACGCGAAGCGCGGCAAGCTCTTCGCCCGGTTGATCAAGAACATCGAGGTGGCGGCCCGGACCGGCGGTGGCGACCCGGACGGCAACCCGACGCTCTACGACGCCATCCAGAAGGCCAAGAAGAACTCGGTCCCGCAGGACAACATCGAGCGCGCCCGCAAACGCGGCGCCGGTGAAGAGGCCGGTGGCGCCGACTGGCAGACCATCACCTACGAAGGCTACGGCCCGAACGGTGTGGCCGTGCTGATCGAATGCCTCACCGACAACAAGAACCGCGCCGCCATGGAGGTGCGCACCGCGCTCACCCGGAACAACGGCTCGCTCGCCGACCCGGGCTCGGTCGCCTACATGTTCAACCGCAAGGGCGTCGTGATCATGCCCAAGGGTGACGCCGGCGAGGACGACGTCCTCATGGCCGTCCTCGACGCGGGCGCCGAAGAGGTCAACGACCTCGACGAGAACTTCGAGATCGTTTCGGAGGCCACCGACCTCGTCCCGGTCCGGAAAGCCTTGCAGGAAGCCGGTTTCGAGTACGAGTCCGCGGATCTCACGTTCCTGCCGTCGGTCAGCGTCCCGCTGGACGTCGAAGGCGCGAAGAAGGTCTTCAAGCTCATCGACGCGCTCGAGGATTGCGACGACGTGCAGAACGTTTACGCGAACTTCGACGTCTCCGACGAGGTCATGGCCGAGGTCGGCTGATCGATTTTCCCGCCATGCCGCGGAAAATCGGTCCCGGGACTAGGTACGGGCGCTCGCGTGGGGCACAATGTCGCGCGTGACGACCTCCGAAGCCGATGCCCTCACCGCCGAAGAAACCGAACTGATCCAGTGGATCGAGTCGCAGGCGCAGGCGAGAGGGAACGCGGTCATCGCGGTCGACGGCGACGAGAACGACGCGCCCTTCTGCTTCACCGCGTGCGCCTGGGCGCTGCACAACGTGGCGGAAGCGGTCGTGATCGGACTGCCCGGGCACATGGGGCCGGTCCTTCTCGACGCCTACGTCGACCGTGCGGCCGCGGGCGAGATCTTCGAGGTCGGCAAGCGCTACGACGATTTCTTCGAGGGCGCGCCGGTGGTCTTCGAACGGGTCGCGAAGGGGCACTATCCCGAGTACTTCGGGAGCGCGTTCCTGATCTACCCGGACGGGGACTTCCCGGCGCTGCAACTGATCGTCGCCACGCCGGACGGGCACTTCCCGTGGCATCCGGACGCGCCCGAGGGCTTCGCGCGGTACCAGCCGGTGCTGACCGAATCCGGTGACCCGGAAAGCTGGACCCCGGGCGTCGACGGTCCCTGAGGTTTGAGGTCCAGGTGGTCGTGAGTGGTAAGTGTCGTTCTAACGACACTTACCACTCACGACCAACCCGACCGAGGGCTCACTCCAGCCAGGGCGCCAGGTCTTCCGTCGCGTCGGGCCACTCGGCGGCCAAAGCGGTCGCCGACCGGAACTCCACGCTGTCGTCCGTATAAGGCGGCACGACCACGGTTCCGACCAGGCTCCACTCACCGGTACTCACCGACGCCTGCCAGACCCCGGCGGGCACCACCACCTGCGGACGTTGGCCGGCCGCGACGTCGGGTCCCAGCACCGGCCGCGAAACACGTCCGCCGGGGAACAGCAGCAGCATCCGCACCGGCGCGCCGGCGTGGTGGGCGTAGATCTCCAGGCGGTCCAGCCGGTGCGGCGCCGAGGTTTCCGGCGGCGCGAGCAGGTAGTAGATCGCGGACGCGGTTTCGTCGCGCCAGCTCTGCGCCCAGCGGCCGCCCTCCACGGGCAGCGGCTGAAGACCCAGATGGGCGGTGAACTCGTCGGGACTCGGCATGTCCTCATCTTGCCCGGACCCTGCTCCGGGTAGCCTCGGATCTCGAACTGATGTTCGCCGGAGCGGAGGAAAACGCGTGCGGGTACTCGGGGTCGACCCCGGTCTGACCAGGTGCGGGCTCGGGGTGGTCGACGGCGGCACGGGCCGCACCGTCCGCCCGGTGGCCGTCGACGTCGTGCGGACCTCGCCGGACGCCGATCTCGCCGTGCGCCTGCTGGGGATCTCCGACGCGGTCGAGCGCTGGATGGATCGCTACAAACCCGAGGCCGTCGCCGTGGAGCGGGTTTTCGCGCAGCACAACGTGCGCACCGCGATGGGCACCGCGCAGGCGGGCGGCGTCGTCGCGCTCGCCGCGGCCCGGCGCGGGCTGCCGGTCGTGTTCCACACCCCGAGCGAGGTCAAGGCCGCCGTCACCGGCTCCGGCCGTGCGGACAAGGCACAGGTCACCGGTATGGTCATGCGGCTGCTCGGCCTCGAGGTCAAACCGCATCCGGCGGACGCCGCGGACGCGCTCGCACTCGCCATCTGCCACCTGTGGCGCGAGCCGATGCGCGTCCGGCTCGCCGAAGCCGAGGCCAGGGCGGCCGAGATCGCCAAGAACCACAAGGCCAGGCTCGCCGCCGCGGCCAAAGAAGCGAAAGCGCAAGGAGCGGCTCGATGATCTCCTCGGTACGCGGTGAAATCCTCTCCATCGGTCTCGACCACGTCGTGATCGAGGTCGGGGGAGTGGGCTTCGCCGTGCAGGCCACCCCCGCCACCCTCGCGACGCTTCGCCGCGGAGAGCAGGCGATGCTGCACACCGCGCTCGTGGTCCGTGAGGATTCCTTGACGCTGTTCGGTTTCGCCGACGCGGACGCCCGCGAACTGTTCGGTCTGCTGCAGACGGTCTCCGGGATCGGGCCGCGGCTCGCGCTGGCGACCCTCGCCGTCCTCGATCCCGACAAACTGCGCTCCGCGCTGGTCGAAGGCAACATCACCGTGCTCACCCAGGTGCCCGGCATCGGCCGCAAGGGCGCCGAGCGGCTCACGCTCGAACTGCGCGACAAGGTCACCGCGCTCGCGGGCCCGACCGACGGGTCCCCGGCGGTCGTCGCGCCCGGTGCGCTGCGGGGAGAGGTCGTCGAGGCGCTCGCGGGCCTCGGCTTCCCGGCCAAGCAGGCCGAACAGGCCGTCGACAAGGTGCTCGGCGAGGGCGACGGCCACACGACGTCGTCCGTGCTGCGCGCCGCGTTGGCCACCCTCGGGCGTAAGCGGTAACCGGCCACATGGACTATGAGGCCGTGACTGAGTTCGAAACCGACGAGACGCTCTCGGCGCTGCCGCAGACGGGAGAACGCGAGGTCGAGACCACGCTGCGCCCGCGCAAGCTCGACGAGTTCGTCGGCCAGCCGCGGGTGCGTGAACAGCTCGAACTCGTCCTGGAAAGCGCGCGGCGCCGCGGTGTCCCACCGGACCACGTCCTGCTCTCGGGCCCGCCGGGACTGGGCAAGACGAGTATGGCGATGATCGTCGCCGCCGAACTCGACGCCGCCATCCGCATCACCTCCGGTCCCGCGCTGGAACGCGCGGGCGACCTGGCCGCGATGCTGTCCAACCTGGCGCCCGGCGACGTCCTGTTCATCGACGAGATCCACCGGATCGCCCGCCCCGCCGAGGAGATGCTGTACCTCGCGATGGAGGACTTCCGCGTCGACGTCGTCGTCGGCAAGGGCCCCGGTGCCACCAGCATCCCGCTGGAGATCGCGCCGTTCACGCTGGTCGGGGCCACGACGCGGTCAGGTTCGCTGACCGGTCCGCTGCGCGACCGGTTCGGCTTCACCGGCCAGATGGAGTTCTACAGCGACGCCGAACTGGAACTCGTCGCCCGCCGCGCCGCCACGATCCTCGACATCGACATCGACCGGGACGGCTGCGCGGAGATCGCCCGCCGGTCCCGCGGCACACCCCGGATCGCGAACCGGCTCCTGCGCCGGGTGCGCGACTACGCCGAGGTCCGGGCGGACGGCAAGGTCACGCGCAAGATCGCGCGTGCCGCGCTGGAGGTCTACGACGTCGACGAACTCGGCCTCGACCGGCTCGACCGCGCGGTGCTGACCGCGCTGGTCCGCTCCTTCGGCGGCGGCCCGGTCGGCGTGTCGACGCTGGCCGTCGCGGTGGGGGAAGAACCGACCACCGTCGAAGAGGTGTGTGAGCCTTACCTGGTCCGCGCCGGTATGCTCGCCCGCACTCCTCGCGGCCGGGTCGCCACAGCGGCCGCGTGGGAGCACCTCGGCCTGCCGGCCCCGGCCGGTGCCACGCGCGGCGATCAGGGCGGCCCGAACCTGTTCGACCAGGACTGAACGGACCGTTCACGCGGTTCGAGGCCCGTGGTGACGACGGGTGGTGGTGGAGTTTCCGCTGGCACCTGGCACACTCGGGGAGAGCACACCCCGCCAAACCGGACAAAACAGCGCACCGCGCGGCGTCCGCTCGAAATGGAGAATCATGAACCAGTTATTGCTGCCGCTGCTCCTGATGCTCGTTGTGGCGATTCCGCTCGTCATGGGCACCCGTAAGCAGAAGAAGGCGGCGGCAGCGCAGCAGGAGCTGCTCTCGAGCCTGGCTCCCGGTGACCGGGTGATGACCACCTCCGGTCTCTACGCGACTGTCGCCGACGCTTCCGCCGACACCACGATCGACCTTGAGATCGCCGAGGGCGTCGTGACCACCTGGCTGCGCCAGGCCGTCCGCGAGAAGGTCGAGCCGGCCGTCGAGACGGACGAAGACGCCACCGACTCCACCGACACCGACCAGGTCGTCGAGGCGCCGGTCGTCGAGTCGAAGGACGACGAGCGCGTCGAGGAGAAGTCGGGCGCGCAGATCGCTCCTCCGCTGGAGCACGGCAAGAAGTAGCGGTTGTAAGGCCATCCCCGACACCAGACTTTCGTAGGTGCGGGGCCAACGCCGGGCTCACGCAGCACCGAGTAGTGTCTCGGTGCTGCGTGCGTGTCCGTCGTCATAGTCGTGCTCGTTCGCGGTACCGCCGGACTCGGAGTCCGGATGAGTGAACAGCCAAGTCCATTGGGGAAAACCCAGTCCGTCCGAGGAGACCGAAGCACAGTGGCCGCACCGGCCGGGCATCTCCGCCCGGGACGCTATCTCGCCTTCTTCGCCCTGATCGTGGTCGCGCTGTACGCCCTGGTGTTCTTCACCGGTAGCGGCAAGCCGACGCCGAAGCTCGGCATCGATCTGCAAGGCGGCACGAGGGTCACCCTGTCCGCCCGAAACCCCGACGGCGGCGACCCTCCGCGAGAGTCCCTCGAACAGGCCCGCTCGATCATCGAGCGCCGGGTCAACGGTATCGGCGTCAGCGGTACCGAGGTCGTCCTCGACGGCAGCAACGTCGTCATCACCGTCCCCGGTGAGCAGGGAGACCAGGCCAAGACCCTGGGCAAGACCGCGAAGCTGGGCTTCCGGAAGGTCGTGACGTCGCAGCCGGTGACCCCGGTCCAGCAGCCGACGGCCCCGCCCGCTTCCGGCACGCCTTCTTCGGCACCGCCGTCCTCGCCGGGTGTGAGCGCCCCGCCGACCAGCCCGGCCAACGGTGGCGGTGGCGCCGCCGGCGCGCCGCAGCAGCAGCCGGGCGCGGACTCCGACGAGCAGACGAAGAAGGAGATCGAGAACGCCCGGAACCTCCGGCAGAACCCTGATCTGCTTTCGACGGACCAGGCGAAGCAGGCCGCGGCCGCCGAGAAGGCCTTCGCGGCCCTCAACTGCGACCCCAAGGTGTCGGACCCGCTGGTCGGCAACGACCTCACCGACAAGCCGCTGGTCGCCTGCGGTGACAAGAACACCATGAAGTACCTGCTGGAGCCGGAGTTCCTCCCCGGAACGGAGATCTCCGACGCCTCCTCGGGCTACGACACGCAGAACTCGCAATGGGTCGTCAACCTGAACTTCAAGGGCGAGGGTTCCCGGATCTGGGGCGACTTCACCTCGAAGAACGTCCAGAAGCAGGCGGCGTTCGTCCTCGACACGCAGGTCGTCTCCGCGCCGACCATCCAGTCCGCGATCCTGGGCGGTCAGACCCAGATCACCGGCCGGTTCAGCCAGACCGAGGCGAAGGACCTGGCGGACGTGCTGAAGTACGGCTCGCTGCCGCTGTCGTTCGAGTCCTCGGACGCGACGACGGTGTCCGCGACGCTGGGTCTCGCGTCGCTGCAGGCGGGCCTGATCGCCGGTGGCCTCGGCCTCCTGATCGTGTTCATCTACTGCTTGTTCTATTACCGGCTGCTCGGCGTGCTGACGATCCTGTCGCTCGCCTTGTCGTTCTCGCTGGTCTACGCGGTGCTGGTGCTGCTGGGGCGGTGGATCGGGTACACCCTCGACCTCGCCGGCGTGGCGGGCCTGATCATCGCGATCGGTATCACCGCCGACTCGTTCGTCATCTACTTCGAACGCTTGAAGGACGAGATCCGGGAAGGCAGGACGTTCCGCTCCGCGGTGCCGCGAGGCTGGTCTCGTGCCCAGCGCACGATTCTGGCGTCGGACGCGGTCAGCTTCCTCGCCGCGGCCATCCTGTACTGGCTGGCCGTCGGTGAGGTCAAGGGCTTCGCGTTCACGCTCGGCATGTCGACGGTCCTCGACCTCGTCGTGGTCTACCTCGTGACCCACCCGCTGGTCTCGATGGTGTCGCGGTCGAAGTCGAAGTTCCTGTCCAACCCCAAGAACCTCGGCCTCGGTGCCGTTCAGCAGGTGGGCTCGGAGCGTAAGGCGGCCCGTCCGGCCGCCGGCCGCCCGAACGTCAAGGAGGCGTGACCGTGGTCGACGAAAACACCACCACCGCGGGCAAGCGCGACAGCATCTTCCGCCGCCTCTACGTGGGCACGGGCGCGTTCGACGTGGTCGGCAAGCGCAAGCGCTGGTACCTCTTCTTCGGCGCGCTGGTGCTGGTCTGCATCGCGTCGATGGGGATCAAGGGCTTCAACTTCGGGATCGACTTCGAAGGCGGCACCCAGATCCAGCTGCCCGCCAACGGCAAGAACGGGCAGATCAGCGAGCAGCAGGCCAAGGACGTCTTCTCCGAGGCGCTCGGCCGCCCGGCCGACGAGGCGCAGAAGGTCGGCAGCGGCGCTTCGTCGACCATCCAGCTCCGTTCGGACACCCTGGACGCCGCCGAGGTCGCCAAGATCAAGGAAGCGCTGTTCCGGGACCTCGGCCCGATCGGGTCCAACGGGCAGCCGAGTGTCCAGGCCATCAGTGACAGCGCGGTCAGCGCGTCCTGGGGCGGGGAGATCTCGCGGCAGGCGTTGATCGCGCTCGGGGTGTTCCTCCTGGCGGTCACGCTGTTCCTGGCGTTGTACTTCGACACCAGGATGGCCGCCGCGGCGCTGATCTCGCTCCTGCACGACATCGTGGTGACGGCGGGTGTGTACTCGCTGATCGGCTTCGAGGTCACGCCGGCGACGGTGATCGGTCTGTTGACGATCCTCGGGTTCTCGCTGTACGACACGGTGGTGGTGTTCGACAAGGTCCGCGAGAACACGCGTGGCCTGCTCGGGCTCACCCGCCGTACCTTCGGCGAGGCCGCTAACCTGGCGCTGAACCAGACGCTGATGCGGTCGTTCAACACGGCGCTGATCGCGATGCTGCCGATCCTCGGCCTGCTCGTCGTCGGGTACATCCTGCTCGGCTCGGGCACGCTGCAGGACCTCGCGCTGGTGCAGCTCACCGGCACCCTGGTCGGCGTGCTGTCCTCGGTCGCGCTGGCCACCCCGCTGCTGGTGGACCTGAAGATGCGTGACCCGAAGTTCCGTCAGCAGGCCGACCGGGTCGCCGCGCGGCGCGCGAACCAGGCCCGCAAGGCCGCCGAGCGCGACGACGACTTCGACCCGAACGACGAGGACGCACTGGCCGCCGAGCTCCGCAAGGAGAAGGCGTACGCCGCGGCGGCGAGCGTGCCCGCGCGGAACCAGAAGGCCCACAAGGGCCGTCCGTCGGGTAAGCGCAAGAGGTAGTCCCGGCCGTCGAACGCTAGGAAAGGTCCTTTCATTGCAAAATTTGCAATGAAAGGACCTTTCCTGGCGTTCAGGGACCCGGAAGCACGACTGGAGAGCAGGAAGTACATGGAGCTGGCCAAGGCACTCGACCTCATCGCCGACGTACCGGACTTCCCGGAACCCGGCGTGCTGTTCCGGGACCTGAGTCCGCTGTTCGCCGACGCGGCGGGCTTCAAGGCAGTCACCGACGGGCTGGCCGCCACCGTCGACCCAGAGGTCGATCTGCTGGCCGGGGTGGAGGCGCGTGGATTCCTGCTGGCCGCCGCCGTCGGCTACGCCCGTGGCCTCGGTGTCGCGTTGATCCGCAAGCCGGGCAAGCTGCCCCGCGTCGCGGGCAGGGTCGGTTACACGCTGGAGTACGGCACCGCGACCGTCGAACTGCCCGAAGGTGTCGTCGAGCCCGGTCAGCGTGTCGCGATCATCGACGACGTGCTCGCCACCGGTGGCACGGTCGCGGCGACCTGCAAACTGTTGGAAGACGCGAAGGCGCAGGTCACCGGGGTTTCGGTGGTCATGGAACTCGCCGCGCTCGGCGGTCGTTCCGTGCTTGAGGGGCGTCGTGTGGAGGCCCTCCGGGTGTGTTGACCGGGCGCACCAAGTGAGCCGCGAGGGGGAGCGGTTACCCTTGATGTCCGAAGGCCGCACGAAGCGCAGGAGGTGCGGGTGAGCCAAGAGCTCGATGCCGCGGTGTCCTCGAAGGACGGCACCGAGCAGAACGGTGCGGCGCGACAGGGGGCGGCGCCGACACCGTCCGCGACGCGCCGCGTGCGCGCCCGCCTCGCCCGCCGGATCACCGCGCAGCGCGCCGCGCCGGTCAAGCAGGTTCTCGAACCGCTGGCCGTCATCCACCGCGAACTGCATCCCAACGCGGACCTCGCGCAGCTCCAGCGTGCCTACGACGTCGCCGAAGAGCTGCACCGCGAGCAGCGGCGCAAGTCCGGCGACCCGTACATCACGCATCCGCTCGCCGTCGCGACCATCCTGGCCGAACTCGGCATGGACACCACGACGCTGGTCGCGGCGCTGCTGCACGACACCGTCGAAGACACCGGCTACTCGCTGGAGAGCCTGAAGGCCGACTTCGGTGAGAAGGTCGGCGAGCTCGTCGACGGCGTCACCAAACTGGACAAGGTCAAACTCGGCACGGCCGCCGAGGCCGAGACCATCCGCAAGATGGTCATCGCGATGGCGCGCGACCCGCGCGTGCTGGTCATCAAGCTGGCCGACCGCCTGCACAACATGCGCACGATGCGCTTCCTGCCGCCGGAGAAGCAGGCCCGCAAGGCGCGCGAGACCCTGGAGGTCCTCGCCCCGCTGGCGCACCGGCTCGGCATGGCGACGGTCAAATGGGAGCTGGAGGATCTGGCCTTCGCCATCCTGCAGCCGAAGAAGTACGACGAGATCGTCCGCCTGGTCGCCGATCGCGCGCCTTCGCGCGACACGTACCTGCGGTCGGTGATCACCGAGCTGACCGGCAATCTCGAAGGCTCGCGGATCACCGCCAAGGTCGAGGGCCGCCCGAAGCACTACTACTCTATCCACCAGAAGATGATCGTCCGTGGCCGCGACCTCGACGACATCCACGACCTGGTGGGCGTGCGGATCCTGGTCGAGGACGTCCGTGACTGCTACGCCGCGATGGGTGTCGTCCACGCGCTGTGGCAGCCGGTCCCGGGCCGGTTCAAGGACTACATCGCACAGCCTCGTTTCGGTGTGTACCAGTCGCTGCACACCACGGTGATCGGACCGGACGGCAAACCGCTGGAAGTCCAGATCCGTACCTACGAGATGCACCGCACCGCCGAGTACGGCATCGCCGCGCACTGGCGGTACAAGGAGACCAAGGGCACCCACAACGGGAACGCCATGGACGTCGACGAGATGGCGTGGATGCGCCAGCTCCTCGACTGGCAGCGGGAAGCGGCGGACCCGGGTGACTTCCTGGAGTCGCTGCGCTACGAGCTCGCCTCGCGCGAGATCTTCGTGTTCACGCCCAAGGGCGACGTGATCACGCTGCCGGTCGATTCGACGCCGGTGGACTTCGCCTACGCCGTGCACACCGAGGTCGGCCACCGGTGCATCGGGGCCCGCGTCAACGGCAGGCTCGTCGCGCTCGAGCGCAAGCTGGAGAACGGCGAGGTCATCGAGATCTTCACCTCGAAGGCCGAGACGGCGGGGCCGAGCCGCGACTGGCTGCAGTTCGCCGGTTCGCCCAAGGCGCGCGCGAAGATCCGGCAGTGGTTCGCCAAGGAACGCCGTGACGAGGCGATCGAGGGCGGCAAGGAGGCCATCACCAAGGAGGTCCGCAAGGTCGGCCTCCCGATCCAGCGGCTGGTCTCCGCCGAATCGATGGGCGCGGTCGCCACCGAGCTGCGGCACCCGGACATCAGCTCGCTGTACGCCGCCGTCGGCGAGGGGCACACCAGCGCGAAGCACGTCGTGCAGCGGCTGGTCGCGCTCATCGGCGGCGTCGACGAGGCGGAGGAGGAGCTCGCCGAGCGCGCGACCCCGTCCACCGTCACCCGCCGCCGCGGCTCGAACGACGTCGGCGTCGTGGTGAAGGGTGCCAGCGACATCTGGGCCAAACTCGCCCGCTGCTGCACGCCGGTGCCGGGCGACGAGATCCTCGGTTTCGTCACGCGCGGCGGGGGCGTCAGCGTGCACCGGACCGACTGCACCAACGCCGACGACCTGCGGGCCCAGCCCGAGAGACTGGTCGAGGTCGAATGGGCGCCGTCGGCGTCTTCGGTGTTCCTCGTCGCGATCCAGGTCGAGGCGCTGGACCGGCACCGCCTGCTCTCCGACGTCACCAAGGTGCTCGCGGACGAGAAGGTCAACATCCTGTCCGCGTCGGTGACGACGTCGCGCGACCGGGTCGCGGTCAGCCGGTTCTCGTTCGAGATGGGCGACCCGAAGCATCTCGGACACGTGCTGAAGGTGGTCCGGGGCGTCGAAGGCGTTTACGACGTGTATCGGGTCACTTCGGCTTCGTGACCGCCGGTGGGTCCCGGCTACAGTCCGAGGATGACTGACGGGTTCGAATTCACTCGCGACGGCGAGGTCGCACGGCTGACGTTCACCAGGCCGGAGAAGATGAACGCGATCACCTACGGGATGTGGTCGGCGATCCCGGACGTGGTGGCGCGGGTGGAGGCGGACCCGGCGATCAAGGTTCTCGTGCTGACCGGCGCGGGCGCGCATTTCTCGGCGGGCGCGGACATCAGCGAGTTCCGGGACCTGCGGTCGACCGCCGACGCTGCCGAGACCTACGACAAGGCCGTCGACGGGGCCGTGGCGGCGCTGACGGCGTCGCGGAAGCCGACGGTCGCGATGATCCAGGGCAATTGCATCGGCGGTGGATGCCAGATCTCGGTCGCCTGCGACTTCCGGTTCGCGGCGGAGGGTTCGCGCTTCGGTATCACGCCGGCGAAGCTCGGGATCGTCTACCACTTCGACTCGACACGGCAGCTCGTCTCACTGGTCGGCGCCGCGAACGCGAAGTACTTCCTGCTCTCGGGCGAGCTCGTCGACGCGCGGCGGGCGCGGGAGATCGGGCTGCTCAACGACGTCTTCCCGGCCGACGAGCTGGAGGCCTCGACGGCGAAGTTCGTCGAGACGCTCGCTTCGCGTTCGCAGGCCTCGGTGCGCGGGATGAACCGGATCATCGAGAAGATCGTGGCGGGGCAACAGGAATCCGACGCCGAAGTGGACGAGATCCGGCTCGGTGCGCTGCATGGCGAGGACTATGCCGAAGGGGTGGCGGCGTTCCTGGCGCGGCGGCCGCCGAAGTTCACTTATCGCTGAGGCTCGCGCTTCATCGCGGCGTTCCGTGAAGGCCTCCTTGGTGAACCCGTATTTGCTGACCCGCTGGTGTGGCCGGGCCAAGTGTGGAGGATTCGGGACGTTGTGCGTCCTGAATCCTCCACGGTCGACCCCGTTGGTGAGGGAGGCGTAATGCTGGCTGTGGTCTTGGGCGAGTGGGGAAGATTCCGGCCGTCCAACGTCCAGGATCTTCCCCGCTCGGTCGTCGCTCCCACGCAGGTCGGACGTAAGTACACAAATGCTGGTTCGCCTTGAGGGACCCAGGGTCCCTCAAGGAGGCCTTCACGGATTTCGCGCCGCCAGATGGCGGTCCGCACGTGGCCCCGCCGACGACCATGTCGCGAAAGCCACTTTCGCGACGTCTGATGTCCCGAAAGTGGCTTTCGCGGCACCTTCGGACGGCGTTCCGTGTGGACAGTCGCGGTGGCGCCACTTCTGCCTCGAATATCGCCCCGAGAACCCTTGTGGCATCCCGCTTTCTGTGCCTCCGCAGGTCGATTTCCCGCCGCCCTCGTTGTTGCGCGAAAAAGTTTTTTATGGCTTGAGCCAGAGGTGTTTATGGTCGTTTCATGGAGTGGAAATTTCAATCGGCCGAAGAGCTCACGACCGCTTTGCGCGCTGGTGAGGTGACGTCGGCGGAGCTGACCGACGACGCGATCGCCCGGATCGAACAGGACGACAAGGCGATCAACGCGATCTGCGTGCCGGACTTCGACCGGGCGCGGGCCGCCGCGCGTGATGCCGACGAGGCGCGCGCCCGCGGCGAGGACCGGCCGCTGCTCGGAATCCCGGTGACGGTCAAAGAGTCCTTCAACATGACCGGCCTGCCCACGACCTGGGGAATGCCGCAGCACCAGGACTTCATGCCCGCCGAAGACGCGGTGCAGGTGTCGAGGCTCAAGGCCGCCGGGGCGGTGGTGCTCGGGAAGACCAACGTGCCGTTGGGGCTGCAGGACATCCAGACGTTCAACGAGTTCTACGGCACCACGAACAACCCGTGGGATCACGATCGTACCTCGGGCGGGTCGTCCGGCGGATCGGCGGCGGCACTGGCGTCCGGCTTCGGCGCGCTGTCCATCGGATCCGACCTCGCCGGCTCGTTGCGCACCCCCGCGCATTTCTGTGGTATCTACGCGCACAAGCCGACGGTCGGGCTCGCGGCGACCCGCGGCATGGTCCCGCCGCCGGCGCCCGCCTTGCCGGTCGACCTCGACCTGGCCGTCGCCGGACCGATGGCGCGCACCGCCCGCGACCTCACGCTCCTGCTCGACGTCATGGCCGGGCCGGACCCGTTGACACACGGGATGGCGTACGAGGTGAAGCTGCCGCCCGCGCGCCATGAGCGGCTCGGCGACTTCCGGGTCTTGGTGATCGAGGACCATCCGCTCATCCCGACCGGGGCCGCGGTGCGGGCCGGAGTGAACCGGGTGGCGGACGCGCTGGTCGACGGTGGAGCCCGCGTCGAACGGTACAGCCCGTTGTTCCCCGACCTGACCGAGTCCGCGACGCTCTACACGCAGCTGCTGTTCTCGAGCACGGTCGCGCGTTTCCCCGTCGACGCGTACGAGCAACTGCAGGCCAACGCGGCCGGGCTGAGCGCGGACGACCGGAGTCTCGACGCGGCGCGGCTACGCGCCATGGTGTTCACCCACCGCGACTGGCTGGCGGTGTACGACCACCGCGAACGTCACCGTCACGGCTGGCGGCAGCTGTTCGCCGAGTTCGACGCGGTGGTCTGCCCGATCACGCCGACCCCCGCGTTCCCGCACGACCACGACCCCGATCTGCTGGGACGCAAGCTCGACATCGACGGTGTGGGGTATCCGTACTTCGACCAGCTCGTCTGGGCGGGCGTGGCGACCATGCCCGGTCTGCCCGCCACCGCGGTGCCGACCGGCCTGTCCGCCGAGGGCCTTCCGGTGGGAGTGCAGCTCATCGGTCCGGCGTTCGAGGACCGCACCCCGCTGCGGCTGGCCGAGCTGCTCGAGCAGGCGATCGGCGGCTTCCAGGCGCCGAGCTAGATCTCGTCCCAGGGATTGCTGTCGTACGCTTCGGCGAGGAGCCGGCCCGTTTCCGGAGCGTGCGACAGCTCGACGTCGTCCACCGACGCCACCGGCCAGCCGACCGACTCCGAATTGGTCAGGAACATGGCGTCGAACCCCGGAAGGTCGGCGGGACGGACGTCGCGGATCTCCTGCGGGATCCCGTTCCGCTCCAGGCCGCGTCGCACGAGCTGCTGGGTGATGCCGTCGAGGACCGGGGCCTGCGGCCAGACCACCGTGCCGCCGTCGAGGAACCCGACGTTCCAGATCGACGCTTCGCTGACGCGGCCGTCGTAGTCGATGAACAACGCGTCGTCGTATCCCGCCAGCTTCGCCTCGCGCGTGTGGTGAAGGAGTCCGAACGTGCCGACGTGCTTGACCTCCGGAAGCACCCGTTCGTAGCGCACGGACCGCAGGCGCAGCGGCGTCATCTCGTGCTCTTGGGGCGGCCCGGTCCGCACGAGGACATCCGGCGCCGCGGGCGCGCCGGGATCGGACCAGTCCATCGCGCGGGAGAAGATCAGCACCCGCGCCGACAGCGCGTTCTCACCCCGCACGGCTTGCCGTACGTACCCGCGCACCGCGTCGGTGTCGAGGTCGCTGCCGAACATGCGCCGCGTGCTCGTCACGAGGCGGCGAAGGTGGACGTCCAGGCCGCGGACCTTGCCGTCGCGGACCTGCATCGCGGTGAAATGGCCGTAACCGAACGCGCCCGCCAGGTCTTCCGACCTGGCGGGCGCGCCGTTGATCTCCAGCTTCACGTCAGGCGTTGACCGTGACGCCGGTGAACTTGACCTCGGTGTTGGGCGGGCCGGTGCCGTCGCCGTTGCCTGCCTGCGCGTTCGCGCCCGCCTTGGCGACCTTGTCGAGCACCTTCAGGCCCTCGTCGGAGATGCTGCCGAAGACCGAGTAGTCCGCGGGCAGTTCGGCCTCGCCGTAGACCATGAAGAACTGGCTTCCGCCGGAGTTCGGCTGCTGCGTCTTCGCCATCGCGAGGATGCCGCGGCCGTACTTGATCTCCTTGAACGCCTCGTCCGGCATGGTGTAGCCCGGGCCGCCCATGCCGCTGGCCTCGGGGTCACCGCACTGCAGCATCTGCAGGCCGGTGGTGCCGAGCCGGTGGCATTTGGTGTCGTTGAAGTAGCCCTGCTGGGAAAGGCTGATGAAGCTCTGCACCGCGCACGGGGCGAGTGCCCGGTCCAGCGTCAGCGGGATGTCGCCCGCGGTGCTCTTCAGCACGACGTTCACCGTGCCGTTCGAAGAGACGTCCTTGCCTTCCGGCTTGTTCACCTTCTTCGAAGCCTGCTTGCTGGCGTCGTCCTTGTAGTCGCAAGTCACCGGGTTCGCCAGCGGCGTCGGCCGCTTCGGCATCGGAGTGCGCTCCGTGGGGATGGTGACCTCGGGGGTCGGAGGAGCCGAGCTCGGGGAAGCGTCGGAGGCGGCATCGTCACCACTGTTACTGCTGACGATCCACCACACCGCGCCCGCCACGATGGCGACGACGCCGACGACCGCCACCGAGCCGACGATCCTGCGCCGCTTGGCCTTCTCGGCCCGTCGCACGATCTGTCGCTCGAGCTTGCGCTTCGCGGCTTCGCGGCGCTGCTGGTTGGTCGGCACCCGCCCTCCCGGTTTCCACTCGATGTCACACGTCTGAGGTAGCGGGAGTCTATTGGCACAGCCTGTGAGGCCCCCGTACAGGGGCCGCTAGGCTTACTTGATCGTGATCAGGGCCATCCTGTCACCTGTTCGGCGGAAGATCTGAGGAGGCGTTTCGTGCTGGTTGTCGGTTTTCCGGCAGGCCCCCTCGAAGCCAACTGCTACCTGCTCGCCCCGGAGGGCGGGGGCGAGTGCGTGATCGTCGATCCCGGCGAGGAAGCCGCCGAACCGCTGGAGGCCGCGCTCACCGAGCACGGTCTGACGCCGGTCGCGATGCTCGCCACCCACGGCCACCCCGATCACGTCGCTTCGGCGGGCGAGGTCGGCGCGCGCCACGGGATACCCCTCTATCTGCACGAGGCGGACCGGCCACTGCTCGGCCAGGACGCCGGTCAACGGAAGGACGGCATCGTGCCACTCGTCGATGGCCCGCTGAGGCTGGCCGGGCTGGAGATCACGGTGTCCGGCACACCTGGTCACACCGCCGGTTCGGTGGTCTTCGGGCTGACCGCGGCCGAAGGCGGGCGGATCGTGCTCACCGGGGACAGCCTGTTCGCCGGTTCGATCGGCCGGTCTTCCGGTGACGGCGGTGAGCTCGTGCGTTCCCTCGGCGCCAACGTGATGACGCTGCCCGACGACACCGTCGTCCTTCCGGGCCACGGTCCGGCCACCACGATCGGCCGCGAGCGGGCCGGGAACCCGTTCCTGGCCGGGACGGGCGCATGATGACCGAGCCCACCGGGATCCCGGAGACCCCCGAACGTCTCCCGCTGTTCCACGACGACCCCAAGCTCCGCCGCAAGCGCGGCTGCTCCAGCGTCGCCGGCGTCGTGATCTTCGCGGCCGCGTTCGGCGGGATCGCCGGGCTGATCGGCGGTGAGGTCGCCGGGCTCGTGGTCGCCGGGGTGATCGCGCTGCCGCTGCTGTACGTCATGTTCTACAACCTGCGCCGCCGGGTGTGGCTCGAAGGCGACACGCTCATCGTGCGGACGTGGGGTGTGCGGCGGATCGAGCTGACCGCGGCCGAGCGCATCGACCTGGTGATCAGCGACGTGCGCGGGACACGGACGGTCAGCCTGCTGGTGAACGCGGGCAAGCGCCGCAAGGTCGCGAAGGTCGATCTGGCCGTCTACTCGGGCGCGGGTGGCAGGGAACTGGGCATCCTGCAGCTGCGCAAGCTGGCGAACGCCCTGCTGAACAACACCGACGCGAACGGGCTCGTGTTCTCGGAACTGCTGGTGGCGCAACTGAAATCGGAAGCGCGTGGCGACGCGGCGGCGGAGCGGCCGCTCTACCGGCTGGCCTCGGCGGCACCCGCCGGGAAGTACATTCAGCGGTTCACGATGGAGGCGGTCAGCCGCTTCGTGGCGACCCTGGACTGACGGTGCGGGTCTCCAGCTTCTCCAGCCGGGCCTTGATCTCCTCCAGCTGGTAGACGATCTCCGGCAACTCGCCCGCGGCGAAGGTCGCCAGCCGCTCCGAGTGCTTGAGCGTCGCCCGGACGTCGTCGAGCGCGGCGGCGATCTTGGGGACCGCCTCGACGGCTTCGAACGTCGAGACGAGCACGCGCCGCGCGACGGCGGTCAGCTGTTTCGGGACGGCGAACACGGCGTCGAACATGGCCCCTCCGATCACGCGGCGAACCTCGGGTGCGGCCTCTTCGTACCCGACTCCGGCCCGTGCTCGCGCGGCGGGCTCGCGCTTTGGGGCGCTTGTGGCTACAGGGACTCTTGGGGCTCCCGCGAGGCGATCAGCGCGGCCAGCACGGTGGTGACCGGGACCGCCGCGACGATGCCGACGCTTCCGGCGAGCGTCCGCACGATCTCCTGGGCGATGTTCTCCGCGCCGAGGATCGAGCCGAGCCCGACGCCCGAGAGCGACGTGTACAGCAGCACCGGCAGTGCCGCGCCCGCGTACGCCATCACGAGCGTGTTGACCGCCGAGCCGACGTGATCGCGCCCGATCCGCAGGCCGGCGCCGTACAGCTCACGCCAGCCGAGCGCCGGGTTCGCCCGCCGGAGTTCCCACACCGCGCTCGTCTGCGTCACCGTGACGTCGTCGAGCACACCGAGCGCGCCGATCACGACACCCGCCAGCAGCAGTCCCCGCGCGTCGATCCCGTGCCCGAGCGAGCCGATCAGCTGGGACGTGCTGTCGTCGAGGCCGGTCAGTGACGCCGCGGCCGAGAAGATCGCCGACAGGACGCCGATCAGGACCAGGCTCACCAGGGTGCCGAGCACCGCCACCGAGGTTCTCGCGGACAGCCCGTGCGTCAGGTACAGCGCGACGAACATGATCGCGCCCGCGCCCGCGATCGCCACCAGCAGCGGACTTTCGCCGGCGAGGATCGAAGGCAGTACGAAGAGCGCCAGCACCAGGAAGCTCAACCCGAGCGCGATCAGCGCGGCGACCCCCTGCCACCGGCCGAGGACGATCACCGCGAGCGCGAACAACCCGGCGAGCAGCAGCAGCGGCGTACCACGCTGGAAGTCGACGATCTGGAACGACGCGGGGTTCGCGACGTCCCCGCCGTTGTAGGACAGCACCACCTGGTCTCCCGCGGCGAACCGCGGCGTGCTCGGCTCGATGGGCAGCGTGAGCTTCAACGGCTTCCCGGGCGCGGGACCGTCGGTCATCGTGAGTTCGCTGGTGAGACACGGCTTCGCGTCCGGTGGCGGCTCGCCGACCTGCACCTGTCCTTCGGCGAGGCACGGTCCGGTGATCGTGCCGGTGACCGTCGCGTTCACCGGGGTTCCCTGCGGGAAGACGCTTTTCGCCGGATCCTTGCCCCACGGGTAGAGGACGACCATCCCGGCGACGGTCGCGACGGCGAGCGGGATCAGCAACCACATCAGCAACTGCCGGACCCGGCGCGACGCGGGTGCCGCCGGTCCGTGACCGTGCGAGTGCCCGTGGCCGACCGGCTCTGGTTCGGGCTTCGGTTCGGCGGCGCGACGTCTGCCCGGTTCCGCCGGTCGCGGCCGCTGGGCCGGTGGGCGCGGGCGCCGCGTGCCCTCGGGCGGCGGCGTCCGGCGCGGCGAACGGGACGTTCCGGGCGAACGATCGGACGGGGTGTCCGTTACCCGGCGAATCGGGCCGGTGTCGTCGTCGGAGATGTCGCGGCGGTTCACCCGCACATCCTCCACAGTCGGCGGCGCGTGCCGCACACGGCCTATCCGAATGCCTGCCGAAGGTGGACACGGCGATAGGCCGAAGGCGGGGTGTCGAAGTGGTCGAGGAAGGCTTGGCGAAGCGTCTCGGTCGAGCCGAAACCGCATCGCCTCGCGATCGAGGACAGCGGAAGTTCGGTACCGCACAACAGTTTCGCCGCGTTCTCGGTTCTCGCGGCCCGCACGTACCTGCTGGGTGTGGTGCTCAGGTGCGCGTCGAACAACCTGGTCAGCTGCCGGGGGCTGATCCCGGCCCGTTCGGCGAGGGCGGCGGTGCCGAGATCGCCGGCGAGGTGTTCGGCGACGTACGCGGTGATGTCGCGGACCAGCCGGTTCTCCGGCGGCGGACCGGACAGGAACATGCTCACCTGCGCCTGGTTGCCCGGCCGCTGCAGGTAGGTGACGAGCATGCGGGCGACCTCCCTGGCGACACTCGGGCCGTGGTCCTCTTCGACGAACGCGAGGGTGAGGTCGATCCCGCTGGTGACCCCCGCCGCCGTGTAGACGTTGCCGTCGCGCACGTACAGCGGCACCGGGTCGACGTTCACCTGCGGATAGTTCGTCGCGAGCCGGTTCGCGAACCGCCAGTGGGTGGTGGCGCGGCGGCCGTTGAGCAGTCCGCACGCGGCGAGCACGGTGGCGCCGGTGCACACCGAGGCGACACGACGGCTCTGCTGCGCGAGCCTGCGGACGTGGGTGACGAACCGCGCGTCCGCGGCGGCGGCTTCGTGACCGGTACCGCCCGCGACGATCAGCGTGTCCAGCCCGCCGGTGATCTGGTCGAGCCGATGCTGTGCCTGCAGGGTCAGCCCGGACTCGCAGCGGATGCCCCGTCCGTCGACGCTGGCGAGCATGATCTCGTATCCCGGCTTGCCGCCGAGTTTGGTCGCGGCGTCCAGGACATCCGACGGACCGGCGATGTCGAGCAACTCGGCGTTGCTGTAGCCGACGATCAACACTCGTCTGGGTGAACCCGGCATGATCGAACGCTACCAGCAGTGCCCGGCCGTCGGACGTTGTTCGCAGGAATCCGGACATCCGGGCCACCGCGGGCCCGCCGCTCCGACACCGTTGTCCCCATGACAGACGACAAGAAGACGATCGCGTTCGTGGTGTATCCGGGGATGACCCCGCTCGACATGGTCGGGCCGCTGACCGTGCTGGAGGGGATGGCGAGCACGGCGCAGGAATACCGGACGGTCGTGGTCGGCGAGACGAAGGACCCGGTCATCACCGACAACCCCCTGAAGCTCGTGGCGACCCACACCTACGACGAGGTTCCGTCGCCGTACGCGCTGCTCGTGCCCGGTGGCGCCGCACCGACGCTGAAGGCGCTCGCCGACGAGAAGCTGGTCGGTTACCTGCGCGGCGCGGCGGCGAACGCCGAGCTCGTGACGTCGGTGTGCACGGGATCGCTGCTGCTGGGGCAGGCCGGACTGTTGAAGGGCCGCAAAGCCGCGACGCACTGGATGTTCCGTGAACTGCTGGGCGCGTTCGGCGCGGAACCGGTCGCGGAGCGCTGGGTCGAGGACGGGAACGTGATCACCGCCGCCGGGGTGTCGGCGGGGATCGACCTCGCGCTGCACTTGGTCGAGCGGCTCGTCGGCGCCGAGATCGCCAGGACGATCCAGTTCGTCATCGAGTACGACCCGGAGCCGCCGCAGGGCCCGCTGGACTGGTCGAAGCGTCCGTACGGGGACCTCAAGCCCTTGCTGGAGCACACGTTGAACGAGGCGCTCGCGGACGAACCCGCGTTGCGGGACAGGCTCCTCGCGCACACCGGGAAGTAAGGGGGACGGCCATCCGGGTGAGAAATCGACGTCTCGGGGACAGCACCGGGTTACATTCGGGTCATCCGTCCAGGTGATAGGTGGTTCGTGGAGTTCAAGGTGCTCGGCCCGCTCGCGGCCTCGGTCCCGCTGCCGTCGGCGGCTCAGCCCCGTCGGGTGCTCGCGGTGCTCCTGACCCGGCCGAACGAGTTCGTCCACCGGGACACCCTCGTGGACGAACTCTGGCCGCAGGGACCGCCGTCGAGTGCGGCGGCGGTCGTGCAGATGGCGGTTTCCAAGCTGCGCAAGGCGTTGTCACCCGGCCTACCGGTGGACGACGAGCGGCAGCGGCTGCGGTCCGGCCGGAGCGGCTACCGGCTGACGGTGGCGGACGGCGAGCTGGACGTCGCCGGTTTCTCGGAGCTGACGGCCGCCGCCGCGAGCGCGACCGGTGACGAACGCAAGGCGTTGCTCGAACGGGCGCTGGGGTTGTGGCGTGGCCGGGCCTTCGCCGACGTGCCGGTCGGTCCGCTGGTGGAGGCGCACCGGTTGTGGCTCGAAGACCGGCGTTGTTCGGTGTTGGGCAGGCTCGTGGAACTGGAACTGGCCGCCGGTGACCACAAGTCGGTCGCGGACCGGCTCGGACCGGAGCTGGCCGCCCGGCCCGGCGACGAGCGTCTCGCCGGGTGGCTGGCCGAGGCGTTGCACGGTCTCGGGCGGCGCGACGCGGCGCTCGCCGTCCTCGACCGCTGCCGCCAGGCACTGTGGGAACACGCCGGAGTCTCACCGGGGGACGACCTGCTCGCGGTCCGCCGCCGGATTTCCGGAACCGGCTGGTCGGCGGGCGGCGCACCATGCCGTCTGCCCGCCGCGACGCCGGATTTCACCGGCAGGGCGGCAGAGCTGGCGGAAGTCGCACGCGCGGTGCGGTCTCCCGCGCCGATCGTGCTGCACGGGGCGGCGGGAGCGGGGAAGAGCGCGCTGGCCGTCCAAGCCGCGTGGCGCGTGCGCAAGCGGTTCCCGGACGGCCAGCTCGTCGCCGACCTGCGTGAACCCGGTGATGTCCTCGCCGGGTTCCTTCGCGCGCTCGGGCTTGCGGAGGCGGAACTCCCCGCGGACCGGGCCGGGCTGCTCTCGTTGTGGCAGAGCCATTCCGCCGACCGGCGGCTGCTGGTGATCCTCGAGAACGCCCGGTCCGAAGCCGAAGTGCGGCCGTTGCTGCCGAGTGGTCCCGGCTGCGCGACGATCATCACGACACGGCGGCGGCTGGCCGGTCTCGTCGGCGCCAGGCCGGTCGAGGTCGGGGCGATGTCCTACGAGGACGCGCGGATGCTGCTCGGCGAGATCGCCGGAGAAGCCCGGTGGTCCACCGAACCCGACGCCGTCCGCCGGGTGCTGGCCTGCTGCGACGGTCTTCCGCTGGCGGTGCGGGCAGCGGGGACGAAGCTGCTGCAGCGGCCTCGGCTGAGTGTCGCCGAGTTCGCGACCCGCCTGGAGAACGAGCGGCTGCGCCTCGACGAACTCGCCGCCGGTGACCTGGCCGTCCGCCCGGTGCTCGCCGAATCCCTCGCCGAGCTGCCGGCGCGACAACGGAATTCCCTGCGGCTGCTCGGTTTTCCCGGTGCGACCGAGATCGCCGACTGGTTCGCGACGGCCATGCTGGGCCGTCCGTCGCGCGAGGCGGCGGAACTGCTCGACGAACTCGTGGACGACCACCTGCTCCACGCCGAACCGGATCAGGCGGGTTTCCTCCGGTACCGGCTGCCGGGGCTGACCCGGCTCGCACTCCGCGAACCGCCGGATCCCGGAGCTCTCAAACGCGGGCTGACGGTGATGGCGGCGTTGGCCGAACACGCTTCCGCCGCGCTCGGCGCGGAGTACCCGCCCTCAAGGCGCGATGACGTCCCGGTCGCTGTTTCGGACCGCGTCGCGGCCGACCCGAACGGCTGGCGGGTCGCGGAAACCGCGAACCTCGCGCTCGCCGTCCGTACCGCGAAGAACCATGGCTGGACCGGGCTGGCCATGCGGCTGGCCGACGCCTACAGCGATCTCGTCGGCCCCCGGAAAGGCGGTTCCTCCGCCTGGCTCGGATTCGGCATCGTGCGTGATCGTCTCGATGTCCCCGCGGAGGCCGAGAAGCTGCTGAAGCTCGGGCACGCCCACGCCGACGCGGGGGATCTGGCCCGGGCGAGGACCTGTTTCTCGTTGGCGGAGAACAGATTCCGCTCCGTGGGTGATCAGCCGGGCACCGGGTCCGCGCTCGTCGCGCTCGCCGACGTCGACGCGGACTCCGGCCGGGCCGGTGCGGCGGTCCACGCGCTGCGGGAGGCGCTGGACCTGTTGCGGGACTGCGGTGACCTCGCCGGCCAGGCGATGGCGTCGGCGCAGTTCGGCTCGCTGTGGGACGACCTCGGCGACTTCCGCCGGGCGAAGGAATGCTTCGACGCGAGCCTGCTGCTTTCGCTCCATTGCGAAGACGGGCAGCAGCACGACAGGTCCGCCAAGCGGTATGCCGACGTCCTGCGACGGAACGGCCGCGTGGACGAGGCCGGCGCGCTGCTGACGAGCGCCCTGATCGGCACGCGGAGCTCGCGTGAACGCCACTGGGAGGCGCACGTCCTCCGGAGCCTCGGTGACCTTCACGCCAAAACCGGCGACGCGGGGGAGAGCGAACGATGCCTTTCGCGGTCACTGGAACTGTTCGAGGACGTCGGGCATCGGCACGCCGCCGCCTACACGCATCGCAGCTTCGGCGAGTCCTTGCGCCTGGCGGGTGAACACGGCCGTGCCGCCGAGCACCTGAGCCTGGCGATGAGTACCTTCCGTGAGCTCGGAGACCGCCGAGGCGGCGGATACGCCCTGCTCAGCTTCGGACGTCTACGGGCCGACGAAGGCATCGCGACCGAAGCCGCCGAAGGGCTCCGGACCGCGGCGGGGCTGTTCCGGGAACTGGGATTCCCGGTGTGGGAACTGCGTGCGCTCCAGGGTCTTTCCGTCGTGGACGAGAGCGGACGCCAGCGGGATCGGGCTCGTGAAGCCTTGACGAAGATCCGCTTCGGGGTGACGCCGGCATAGCCCGGCGGAGGGTCTACGGCCGCGTTGTTTGGCGAAGTTATGGCGACGGTGTGTTGACTGCTGCTCATGTGAGCGGACTTCGCGCCGCCCCGAATTCGCGGAACTGGGGGTGGCGGCGCGTGCTCGTGGCCGGGTGACGCCTTCAGAGGGCAGGAGGCGTCACCCGGTTCGCAGAGCTGGGGTGTGTCTCAATCCGGAGTCGGCTGATCAAGTGAGGACACGCGCGCGCGTTTCTTTTCGGCCGGAGGCCTCGGAGTCGCGAAGGCGGGCCGCTGACACGGCTGAGTGAGTGGCCGGCTGATGCCGCGGCCCGGCTGCGGGACTCCGAAAGCGCGCCTCGAGAGACACTGCCTAGCCGCGGACGTGCAGGATCGCGTCCGCGTCGCTCAGCATCTCTTGGTCGAGCGGGAAGTAACCCTGTCGCGGGGTGGGATCCGTCCGGACACTCGCGGACGGGACATCGGACGCGGGGAGCAGCCCCCACGCCGTGGTGACGTGCTTCTGCAGGAACCCCTCGTAGGTGTCAGGCTCCGGCTCCGCGAGCGCGATGTCCTCGCTTCCGCCGAGGCTGGTCGCGACGAACGTGTAGCGATCGCCGAGCAGCGGCGCCACCAGCGCGCCGGCGGGGAACCAGCTGGTCTGGGTGTCGGCGACCCGCATCGTGCTCGCCTGTCGCCGCAGATGGAGGTTGTGGGCGAAGACCAGCGTCCGGCCGCGACCCGCTTCGGCGGCGCGGATGTCCAGCAGGTTTCGCGCCATGAAAGAGTCCCTGGCCGCGACGAGGGGCGCGTAGCGCTCCTGCGGTTCGAGAGGCTCGGCGCATTGCCGGTGGTAACGCAGCAGATCGATCCCCGCCATGAGATGGATCTCCGCCCGTGACCACGCGTCCGATTCCGGCTTTCGGGAGCGAAGCGCGGCGAGCAGATCGGCCGCGATCGCGCGGAGGCGGTAGGCATCGGCCGTGGCGCCGGGCGAGGAAGCCGCGTCCAAGACGGCTTCCTCGCGGCTCCACCGTTCGTCGTCGCCCGCCGGACCGGCGATGTCCACGTCGAGCCCGAGGAAGTCGCGGGCGTACTCGAGGTAGCGCCGTGGGCTGGGCGCGGACGTGTTCTCGGTCTGGGTGTCGAAGCCGTGGAACGAAAGGCGCTCCTCGGAGGGCCGGTTTTCGTTGTACTCGCGCATCCACGCGATCAGTCGCCTGTTCGCTTCAAAGCCACCGAAGGCGTGTGAGAAGCCTTCGCTCATCGCGAGGTCGAGGGTTCCGGTGCCGTCTTGGACGTAGTCGTTCGCGACGAGGGCGGCCACGCGATCGGTTTCGAGGGCGATCGAGCGGAAGCCGCGCTCGACCAGCTGGGCGAACAGTTCGTTGCGGATCTCCGCGAAGACCGGGGTCGCGTGCGTCGGTTCGCCCAGGGCCAGCAGGTCGCAGGAGGGGGTGACGAAGTCTCGGATGTCTTGACTCATGAGATTCAAGCATATCGTTGATGTTCCGGTTGAAACTTGGCTCGGGTTGGCCTGCGGATTTCGCGCGAAAGCTTCAAACCGAACGTCAGGTGGTGATCTTGACTCGTCCCTCCCGAGTACGTGAAGGCCTCCTTCGCTACTTTCAGGGTAGGCAAGGAGGCCTTCACGGACCCGCACCAAAGGCTGCGACACCGCAAGAAATTCACGGACGAATAGCTGGATCCCATTTCCTTCTTCCGCTATAAAGCTTTAAAGGACCCTTCGCGTGCGAAGGCACTTCGCGCGCGAAGCAGCGTTTAAGATACGTGCGGGAGTGCAACTGATCAGCACTTGAGGTGAATTGCCGCGTGGCAATCACCGCGCGGCCGGAGTTCGGCCCTACTTTGTCCCGCATGGTTGAGAAGGATTCGACGGCGCGGACCCGGGAACTGGGTCACCGCATGAAGGCGTTCCGGCAGCGCAGGCACTTCAGCGGAGCCGACGTCAGCCGCCGTAACGGCTGGTTGCAGAGCAAGGTCACGAGGTGGGAACAAGGGCTGCGCGAGCTGTCCGTGGTGGACGCGGCGCTGTATCTCGCGACCTGCGGCGAGGCGGAGCCCGAACGCGATCTGCTGCTGGAACTGACCCAGCCCGGCGGCGACCTGTACTGGGTCCGGCCGTACTTCGACGAGCTCGTCGACCCGATGAAATCCCTGGAGATACAAGAGAACCTCGCGCATACGCTGGTGCGCTACGAGTCGTTGACGCTCCCCGGGCTGCTGCAGACCGAACCGTACGCCCGCACCGCCTTCGAACTGATCGGCAACCGCGACCAGGCCCAGCTGGACCAGGTCGTCAACGCCCGGCTGGAGCGGCAGCGGTTGCTGCGGCGGGATCGTCCGCCGCGCTGCCGGTTCTTCGTGCACGAGCGCGCCTTGCGGTCGGTCGTCGGCGGTCCCCGGATCATGCACGAACAACTGCTCCACCTCGTCCTGTCGGCGAATCTGCCCTATTGCTCCATTCGCATCGTCCCCGAAAGCGACGAAGTGGGCAGGGTGCTCGAGAATTCCTTCACCATCATGGAATTCACCGAACATCCGGCGGTGGTGTACACGGATTCCTATGCGGCCGGGGTGTTCATCGACGACAGGGTGGCGGTCGAGGCCTATTATTCGCTCGTCGCGAGGTTGGAAAGCGATACCCTGACCGAGGAGAGATCACGGCAAATGCTCGCCGAATGGGCGGACCGGTACGACCGGATGGAGGAATGACCCGTCCGGGGTTTCCCGCCGCCTCCGCAGGGGGTAATCCTTCCGGGTAGCCGAGGAGAAGGAGTTCGTGGTGACGAAGACGCAGGGTGGTGCCCCGGTCGCCGAGGCGGAGATCGAGCGGAAGTACGACCTGGCGGCCGACAGGCCCATCCCGCCGCTGGTCCCGGCCGGTCCGGTGACGAACCAGGCCGATCCGAGGGTCGACGTCCTCGACGCCACGTACTTCGACACCGCCGACTTCCGGCTCGCGCAGGCGGGCATCACGCTGCGGCGGAGGCTCGGCGGAAGCGACGAGGGCTGGCATCTCAAACTCCCGGTCGGCGAGGACAGGCGAGAGGAACTCCGCCTCCCGCTGGCGGGGAAGCCGGACAAGGTGCCCGGCGCGCTGGCGAAACTGGTCCGGGCGCATACGCTCGGCGCCAAACTCGTCCAGGCCGCGCACCTGCGCACCGAGCGCACTTCGTACGCCTTGCTCGACGCCGACGGGCGCGAACTCGCGACGCTGACCGACGACGTCGTCACCGGCGAGGCGGGCGGAGACAGGGCGCACCTCGACCGCTGGCGGGAGATCGAGATCGAACTCTCGCCCGGCGCCGACCCCGAACTGCTCCAAAGCCTGGAGCAAGCGGTTGTGGAGGGAGGCGCCGAGCGGTCGAGGTGGCCGTCGAAGCTCCGGCGGCTGACCGACGAGCTCGTGCCTCCGGCCAGGGGAGCTTCGGGCTCGGTACTGGCGGACTACCTCGCCGAGCAGCTGGACGCGCTGCGACGCAACGACATCGGGGTCCGCCGGGACGTCGAGGACGCGGTACACCAGATGCGCGTCGCGGCCAGGCGGCTGCGGAGCGCCTTGAAGACCTTCCGTCGCTCGCTGGACGCCGACGTCGCGGCCGACCTCGCCGAGGAACTCCGCTGGCTCGGCGGCGAACTCGGGCCGGCGAGAGACAGCGAGGTCATGGCCGAGCGCCTGCACGGCGAGGTCAAGGCGCTCCCGGCCGAGCTGGTGCTGGGGAACGTCGAGCAGCTGATGACGCGCCACTTCGCGCGCGAGGCCGAAGAGGCCAAGGCGCGCGCCATCCGGGCCCTCGACAGCAAGCGGTACACGAAGCTGTTGCGAGCGCTGGAAAAGATCGTCGGCAAACCGCGAAAGATCAAGGATGGCAAGAAAGAACTACGCAAGGCTGTCGCACGGTCGGGCCGGAAGCTGACCAAGGCCGTGGCCGCGGCGAGCGAGCTCAAGCCCGGCGCGGAGCAGGACGCCGCCTTGCACGAGGCGCGCAAGAAGGCCAAGCGAGCCCGCTACGCGGCGGACGCGGTCCGGCCGGTGACCGGCAAGAAGCTTCGAAAATGGCGAAAGAACGTCAAGGCGGTGCAGGGCACGCTCGGCGAGCATCACGACATCGTGGTCAGCCGGGAGGTACTGCGCCTCCTCGGCCTCCGCGCCTACGCCGAGAACGAAAACGCTTTCACCTACGGGCTCCTGCACGGTCGTTCGGTCGTCGAAGCCGACGCCGCGCAACGGCGCTTCGCCGGGGAATGGCAAAAGGCGGGTAAAGGTTCTCGTCCGAAATGGCTCAAATGAGGTAGCCCGGGTTGACCTGCCGCCGTCGCCGAGTACCGTTCGAGGGAACTTGGTGGTCTGGAGAGAGGCGCCCCCAATGTTGCCTGGCCAGCGCGTACCCGGCGAACAGCCGCCCCTGGCCGTGACCACTTGCCGCCGCAAGGACGGCGTCCTCATCCTCACCGCGGTGGGGGAGATCGACGCGGCGACGGTCGGACGCTTTCGCACGGAGCTCAGCGGCGCCTGCGTCAAGGGGAGGCACGTGATCCTCGATCTCTCCGGAGTCGGTTTCCTCAGCTGTGCCGGGTTGCAGGCACTCGAAGAGGCCAACGCGGCGTCGCCCCGGTTCTCGGTGATCGTGAAGACCGCTTTGGTGTCACGGATTCTCGACGTCAGCGGGGTCGGAGCGGACCTCGACGTCCGATGGGACGTCGAGGACGTGCGAATCTAGTCGAGCTCGACCTCGTCGGCGGCGACGTCCGGCAGCAGGCCACGCCACCGCGGATTGCGCAGGCAGCCCGCGTCGGTCCAGCCGCCGAAGACGACCTCGCCGACGATGGTCGGCCGCGACCAGCGCGCGTCCCGAGCCTGTTTGTCCGGAACGGAGTGAAACGGGGATGTCTTGCGCTCCAAGCGGAACAGCTGCTTGGAGAGTGCCTCCAGCTCGTCACCCGCGAAGCCGACACCGCAGTTTCCGATGTACCGCAAGCCGTCTTCGTGTGGCACGCCGAGCAACAGCGAGCTGAACGTGCCCGCCCGGCTGCCGCCACCCGGCCGCCAGCCGCCGA
Source organism: Amycolatopsis sp. w19 (assembly GCF_051373225.1). Taxonomy (NCBI): domain Bacteria; kingdom Bacillati; phylum Actinomycetota; class Actinomycetes; order Pseudonocardiales; family Pseudonocardiaceae; genus Amycolatopsis; species Amycolatopsis sp. w19. Next base: position 139,377 of record NZ_JBPQFM010000007.1, read on the forward strand.
GTACCACTTGTTGCACCAGGGTTCCCGTGATGGAAAGCCATTCCCCGGTGCGCTTTCCCGGGTGGTACGCGGAGTCGGCACGTTTGGCGACGACGCCGGCGAGTCCGTGCTCGCGGGCTGCCCTCGCGACCGCGCCACCGTCACCGAGGTAGTACCGGGGGACCTGCCAGTGCGGTCCGGCGAGCCCTAGTTCGTCGAGCAGTTCCCGCCGTTCGACATAGGGCGTCCCGACGCACGAGCGGCCGTCCAGATGCAGGAGATCGTTCACCAGGTAGAACGCCGGATATCGAGAGGTGAGCCGTTTGGCGGAGCTCTTGGTCGCCCGCGCGCGGTGCCCGAGCCCTTCCGCGCTCGGCTTCCCGCCGTCGAAGACGACGATTTCCCCGTCGAGAAAGACTTCCGTGGCCCCGAGTTGTTCGCCGAGGCCACGGAACTCGGGATACAGCCCGGTGACGTCGTCGCCCGAATCGTCGTAGGCCGTGATCCGGCCCCCGGACACGCGGATCAGGGTCCGGCGCCCGGACCAGTCGAATTCGTAAGCCCATTCCGGGTCTTCGCCGGTCGACGGGAGACGGCCCGGTTTGGTGAGCATCGGGGCGAGGAAGGAAGGGAGTTCCTTCCGGCCGGGGTCGGCGGGGTCGAGCCGTTTGAGCAGCCAGCCGTTGTCGCGCCCGTCCTTCTTCACGTTGAGGAACAGGTATTTCCCGCGTGCCCGTGCGCCGTGGAAGACGACTTCGACCTTGTGGTCGTTGAAGTGCAGCGTTTCGTACCGGCCGGTGTCCCAGATGGTCATGGTGCCGCCGCCGTATTCGCCCGCGGGGATCTCGCCTTCGAAGGTGAGGTATTCCATCGGGTGGTCTTCGGTGTGCACGGCCAGGCGCTCTTGGTCCGGCGCCATCGGCAGGCCCTTCGGCACCGCCCAGGAGACGAGGACTCCGTCCCGTTCGAGGCGGACGTCCCAGTGCAGGCTGCTCGCGTGATGTTCCTGGATGACGAAGAGATCGTCGGCCCCGGACTTCCCGTCGCGATCCGGCAGGGGTTCGGGAGTTCGCCCAGGTCTGCGCTTACGGCGGTATTCGCCGAGTTTCTCCGCCATGGTCGGCCGGCGCACCCCTTTCCGGATCGGGTCACGCAAGCCTAGCGCCGTTCACCGTCCTTCCGTGCGCCGAAGGTCCCTTTTCCCACGGTAAAAGGAGGAAAAGGGACCTTCGGCGCCGATGCGGTTCAGTCGGTCTCGGCCAGTGCCTCCGCGAACTGGGCGGCGTAGAGCCGGGAGTACGCACCGCCGGTGAGCAGCAGCGTTTCGTGGTCGCCCTGTTCGACGATCGACCCGTTCTCCATCACCAGGATGACGTCCGCGTCGCGGATGGTGGAGAGCCGGTGCGCGATGACGAAACTCGTCCGTCCCTCGCGCAGCGAATTCATCGCCCGCTGGATCAGCACCTCGGTCCGCGTGTCGACCGAACTGGTGGCCTCGTCGAGGATGAGGATCGCGGGCTTCGCCAGGAACGCCCGTGCGACGGTGATCAGCTGTTTCTCGCCGGCGCTGACCGTGCCGCCCTCGTCGTCGATCACCGTGTCGTAGCCGTCCGGAAGGGTGCGGACGAACCGGTCGACGTGGGTCGCCTTGGCCGCCGCCACGATCTCGTCCTGTGTGGCGCCCGCGGAACCGTAGGCGATGTTCTCCGCGATCGTGCCGCCGAACAGCCACGCGTCCTGCAGCACCATGCCCGTCTTGGCGCGCAGGTCTTCGCGGTCCATCCCGGCGATGTCGACGCCGTCGAGGGTGATCCTGCCGCCGTCGAGTTCGTAGAACCGCATGAGCAGGTTGACCAGCGTGGTCTTCCCCGCGCCGGTCGGGCCGACGATGGCGACGGTGTGCCCCGGTTCGACGGTGAGCGACAGGTCCTCGATGAGCGGCGTGTCCTCGGCGTACCGGAACGACACATGCTCGAACTCGACCTGACCCCGAACCTGCTCGACCCGCGCGGGTTCGGCGGGTTCCGGCTCCTGCTCGTCCGCGTCGAGCAGTGCGAAGACCCGCTCCGCGGACGCGATACCGGACTGCAGCAGGTTCGCCATGCTGGCGATCTGGGTGACCGGCTGGCTGAACTGCCGTGAATACTGGATGAACGCCTGGACATCACCGAGCGACAGCGTCCCGGACGCCACCCGCAGCGCGCCGATCACGGCCACCAGCACGTAGCTCAGGTTGCCGATGAACATCATCGCGGGCTGGATGGTGCCCGAGATGAACTGCGCCTTGAAGCTCGCGCCGTAGAGCGTGTCGTTGTGCTCGCGGAAGACCTCCTCGGCCTCCTGGCGGCGGCCGAACACCTTGACCAGCGAGTGCCCGGTGTACATCTCCTCGATATGCGCGTTGAGCCGTCCGGTGGTGGACCACTGCTTGATGAACTGCGGCTGCGCCTTCTTGCCGATCTTGGCGGCGACGAACACCGACGCCGGCACCGAAAGCAGCGCGACCAGCGCCAGCACCGGTGAGATGACGAACATCATCGCGAGCACGCCGACGACCATCAGCAGCGACGACACGATCTGCCCGAGGGTCTGTTGCAGTGACATCGCGAGGTTGTCGATGTCGTTGGTCGCCCGGCTCAGTACCTCGCCACGCGGCTGGCGGTCGAAGTAGCTCAGCGGGAGCCTGGCGAACTTCTCCTCGATCCGTTCCCGCAGATCGAACACCGCCCGCTGGACCAGATTCGTGGTCAACCTCGCTTGCAGCAGCGAGAAGAACGACGCCACGATGTAGAGCAGCAGCACCCACAGCAGGACCTGGCCGACGGCGTCGAGGTCGATGCGCTGGCCCGGGACGAAGTCGATCCCCGAGAAGAGATCGGCGAGGGTGTTGTCGCCTTTCGCCCGCAGACCGGCGATCACCTGCTCTTTGCTCAGTCCCGCGGGCATGTCCTTCGCGACGACGCCCGCGAAGATGAGGTCCGTCGCCATACCGAGGATCTTCGGCCCGATGACGCTCAGCGCGACACTGGCGATCCCGAACACCAGGATGCCGTACAACATGGCGCGCTGCGGTTGGAGCAGCCGCAGCAGCCGTTTCAAGGATCCCTTGAAGTCCAAGGCCTTCTCGGCGGACTGCCCGCCCATGAAGGCGGCGGGGCCGCGGCCGAGACCGCCTCCGCCGGGGCCGGGTCCCCGTGCCGCGCTCGCGCGCTCGCCCAGGGGTTTGGCCTTCGTCGTGGATTCGGGCGCGCTCATCAGGCGGCCTCCTGCTCGGTCAGCTGGGACAGCACGATCTCCCGGTAGGTTTCGTTGCCGTCCATGAGTTCGGTGTGCGTGCCGGTGCCGACGACGCGGCCTTCGTCGAGCACGACGATGCGGTCCGCGTGGCGGATCGTGCTGACCCGCTGCGCGACGATGACCACGGTCGCCTCGGCGGTCTCGGCCACGAGCGCCCGCCGTAGCGCGGCGTCGGTCGCGTAGTCGAGCGCGGAGAACGAGTCGTCGAAGAGATAGATCTCGGGGCGCCGCACCAGCATCCTGGCGATCGCGAGCCGCTGCCGCTGCCCACCCGAGACGTTGGTCCCGCCCTGTGCGATGGGGGAGTCGAGCCCCTCGGGCATCCGTTCGACGAAGTCCTTGCCCTGCGCCACTTCCAACGCGTGCCAGAGTTCCTCGTCGGTGGCGTCCGCCTTGCCGTAGCGCAGGTTGCTCGCGACCGTCCCGGCGAACAGGTACGGCTTCTGCGGCACCAGCCCGACGGCGTCGGAAAGCACGGTCGCGTCCAGTTCACGGACGTCGACGCCGTCGACGCGCACCGAGCCGTCGGTGGCGTCCATCAGCCGGGGGATCAGATTGAGCAGCGTGGTCTTCCCGCTGCCCGTGCTGCCGATGATCGCGGTGGTCTCACCGGGCAGGGCCAGCAGTGAGATCTCCTGCAGCACCGCCTTCTCCGCGCCGGGGTAACGGAATTCCACATCGGACAGTTCGAGCCTTCCGTGCACCTCGCCGGGGCTCACCGGGTTCTCCGGGAGGACGACGCTGGTGTGCGTGTCCAGCACCTCGGTGATGCGCTCGGCGCTGACCTCGGCACGGGGCACCATCATGAACATGAAGGTGGCCATCATGACCGCCATCAGGATCTGCATCAGGTACGACAGGAACGCGGTGAGCGCGCCGATCTGCATGCTGCCGTCGTCGATGCGCAGCCCGCCGAACCACAGCACGGCGACACTGGACGCGTTCATCACGAGCATCACGATGGGGAACATCAGCGCCATCAGCCTGCCGACGACCAGCGAGACATCCAGCAGTTCGGTGTTGGCCTTCGTGAACCGCCGCCGCTCGTGGGTGTCCTTGACGAACGCGCGGATCACGCGGATACCCATGATCTGCTCGCGCAGGATCTGGTTGATCTTGTCGATGCGCTCCTGCATCAGCCGGAACGCCGGCCGCATCTTGGCGATGATGATCCCGACCGAGACACCGAGGATCGGCACCGCGAGCACCAGCAGCCACGAGAGCGTGACGTCCTGGTTCAGCGCCATGATGATGCCGCCGAAGCACATGATGGGCGCCGACACCATCAGGGTGAACGCCATCAACGTCAGCATCTGCACCTGCTGGACGTCGTTGGTCGTGCGGGTGATCAGGGACGGCGTCCCGAACTGGCCGACCTCGCGGGCGGAGAAGTCCTGGACCCGGTGGAAGATCGCGCCGCGGACGTCCCGGCCGACCGCCATCGCGGTGCGGGCGCCGTAGTACACGGCGCCGATCGAACAAGCGATCTGCACCAGCGACACCAGCAGCATGACGCCGCCGACACCGAGGATGTAGTCGATGTCGCCCTTGACGACGCCGGAGTCGATGATGTCGGCGTTCAAGGTGGGGAGGTAGAGCCCGGCGAGGGTCTGGACGAACTGCAGCAGCACGATCAGCCACAGGTCTCGCCGGTACGGGCGCAGGTGAATGCGCAACAACTTCGTCAGCACAACGGTTTCTCCCCAGTGGTGGGTAGGGTGTTACTGCTTGTTCGGTTTCTTCGCCGGTTCGGGTCCGGTGAGGGACGGGACGCCCGCGGCGGCCTCGTGCAGGAGGACCTCGAGCGTCTCCAGGAACCGCCCGGTGCCCTCGTTGATCAACCAGCTGAAGAACGCGGTCTTCACCGCGGACTCCACGATCGCCGCCATGAGCCGCGCGTTCAACGCGTTTTCCGCTCCCGCGCCCGCCCGTTCCAGGATGGCGTCGGCCAGCACCTGTTCGACCTTGGCGTGCGCCTTGAGGAATTCGCCCTGCATCGACGGGTGCAGGAGCAGCGACCTGGCCAGCTCGACCGCGTCGCGATTCGGTTCGCCCAAGCTGCCATAGGCTTCCAGCGTCGCGGTTCCGACCGCCTCCCACAGCGTCTCTTCGGAAGGCCGCTCGCGCAGCGCCTCGCGCAGGAGTTCCTGCCGCTCGACGATGAACGAGCAGATCGCCTCCTCCTTGCTGGAGAAGTAGTTGTTGAACGTGCGAGGCGAGACGCCCACGGCGTTGGCGATGTCTTCGACGCGGACCTGCTCGACACCCTTCTCCATCGCGAGCCTGAGCGCTGCCTCGCCCATGGCGCGACGGGCCGCGCGCTTCTTGCGTTCTCGCAGCCCCAAAGGGGCGGTCGGGTGAGAGGTCACGGCGTCAAGAGTAGGCAAAAGTTGCGGGGCGCGCAAATTTATGCGCAGTCCGCACTTTCCGGACATCACCCGTGGCGTGCAACACGCAAGATGCAGCCGAATGGCCTAGCGCGCCGCGCTCACCAGCCGTAACGCGTTCGTGACCAGGTCACTGCCAGCGGTTGAACGGAAACCGACTGTGGACACGGATAGTGACTTCTGCTTGCATGGCCGTCGTTGTGCTGGGGAGTGCGACACGGTCCGGGTATGCGAAGAGAAAGAAGTGGAAGCACATGGTGACGCGGGCTCGAGGCTTGCTTGACCGCTCACGGGTTCTTCTGGACCGTTCCAGGGTCGCCGCGGCGCAGTTCCTCGCCGCACCGCCCCGGCACGCTCCGTCGGCTCCACCGGTCGAACCGGAAGTGGAGCAGCGGCCGGCCGTGGAAGCGCCGGACGCCGGCGCGCTCGCCGGTGTCTGCTCCAATGTCGCGCTGCGCGACCTCAATCTGCTCGACCAGCTGCTCGCGCAGCTGGAGACGATGGAGGCGGGGGAGGAGAACTCCGACCGCCTCGCCGAGCTCTACCGGCTCGACCACCTGGCCACCCGGTTGCGGCGCAACGCGGAGAACCTGCGCGTGCTCGCCGGCCGGGACGCCGACGACACGACCGCCGGGATCTCTTCCGTGCTCGACGTGATGCGGGCGGCGATGTCGTCGATCGACCACTACTCGCGGATCACGATCGGCCGCGTCGTTTCGCTCGGTGTCGTCGGCTTCGCCGCCGAGGACGTCAGCCGGATCCTCGCGGAACTGTTCGACAACGCGGCGAACCAGTCGTCGCCGAGTTCTCCGGTCAGCGTCAGCGCGCATCTCACCGAACAGGGGAGCGTGCTGATCCGGATCGAGGACGAGGGCATCGGCATGCCGCCGGACCGGCTCGCGGTGCTGAACGAGCGGCTCGCGGCCGGCCCGGTGCTCGACGACGATTCCGTTCGGCACATGGGACTCGCGGTCGTCGGCAGGCTCGCCGACCGCCACGAGATCACCGTCAAACTCGACCGCCGCACCCCGCACGGCACGGTCGCCACCGTGCTGCTGCCGGTCCCGGTGGTCTCGGAACTGGCCGAGAAGCAGTGGTCCGGTTCGCAGACCGTCGTGCTGCCGCAGGCCAGGATCACCAACGGCGCGCCCGTGGGCGGGCCGGTCGCGACGCCGTCCGGGCTGCCGAGGCGCCGCCCGGCTCCCTCGGTGGAGCCGGAACCCGAACGGAAGCCCAGCCCGCGTCCGCGCTCGGCCTTCCAGCCGCCCGCCGACGGCGGCACCACGGCCAGCGGTCTTCCGCGCCGGGTTTCCCGCAGTATCAGGACTTTGCCCGACGAACCGGCCCCGCCGACCACCCCGCCCGCCGACGCGGCGGACGGGCACGAGGCGCTGCTGGCCGACCTCGATGCCTTCACCGACGGCGAGCGTGCCGCTCTCGACGACCGGCACGAGCGTGAGACCGGAGGAAACACCCAGTGACCGCCCAGGACGCGACCACGGATTTCACGTGGCTGCTCGACGACTTCGTGCGCAAGGTGCACGGCGCCAGTCACGCGCTGATCATGTCCGTCGACGGTTTCCCTTTGACCGCGTCGGAATCGGTGTCCAGTGACGACGCCGAGCAGCTCGCCGCGATCGCGAGCGGCCTGCTCAGCCTCGCGGGCAACAGCGCCGCGCTGTTCGGCAAGGGCAACTGCGAGCAGATCATCATCCGGCTGACCCGCGGGTACTTCCTGTTCATGGGGATCGGTGCCGAAGCGGGGCTCGCGGTGCTCACCGAACCGGACTGCGACATGAAGGTCGTCGCCTACGAGATGACCCAGTTCATCACCAACGCCGGTCACGCCCTCACCCCCGAGGTGCGAGCGGGGCTCCGGCAGGTCCTGACCGCCCGACGGCCGCAGGCCTGAGAATCCGGAGAAGGAAGGGATGACCGTGTCCAGCGACCAATCTCCGGACCGGCCCGTCAAGATGCGCAGCCGCAGAATCCGGCCGTACGCGCTGACCGGCGGCCGGACCAAGAGCAGCCAGCTGCTGCTGGTGGAGACCCTGATCTCGGTCCCGCGTTACGACCCGTCGCTGGCCGAGGCGCTGATGCCCGAATCGCGCTCGCTGTACGAGCGCGCCCGCGAACGTTCGTCGATCGCCGAGCTTTCGGTGGGACTGGATCTGCCACTGGGCGTGGTCCGGGTGCTCGTCGGCGACCTCGCCACCCAGGGCGCCGTCTTCGTGCACCCGACGGCCCACGCCTACAACCACGATACGAACGTGCTCGAGAGGATCCTCGATGGACTCAAGCGCCTCCCGGTCTGACGCCGATCTGCTGGCGATCTCCGCCAAGATCGTGGTCGCCGGTGGATTCGGCGTGGGCAAGACGACGTTCGTCGGCTCCGTCTCCGAGGTCCCGCCGCTGAGCAACGAAGCCTGGATGACCGAGGCCGGGGCCGGGGTCGACGAGCTGGTGCCGCCCGGAACCAAATCCACCACCACGGTCGCGATGGACTTCGGCCGGATCACCCTGCGTGAAGACCTGCTCCTGTACCTGTTCGGCACACCCGGCCAGGCCCGGTTCTGGTTCCTCTGGGACGACCTGTCGCGCGGCGCGCTCGGTGCCGTCGTCCTGGTCGACACCAGCCGGATCGACCAGTCGTTCGCCGCGATCAACTACTTCGAGAACGACTCGGAGCTGCCGTTCATCGTCGCGGTCAACCAGTTCGAGGGGATGCCGGTGCACGACCTCGAAGAGGTCCGCGACGCGCTGGCGCTCTCCCCGGACATCCCGCTGGTCACCTGCGACGCCCGCGACCCGAAGTCGGCGGTCGCGACGCTGCAGGAACTGGTGTCGCACACGTTGTCCCTCGCCGTGGTCTCCGGGCCAGGGCGGGAATTCGCCTCACTTGGCTGAACGGTTCTGGGAGGAACGCAGAGGATGCGCAAGGTTCTGATCGTCGGTGCCGGGCAGTCGGGGTTGCAGCTGGCCTTGAGCCTGCTGTCCCACGACTATGACGTCACGGTGATGTCGGCGCGGACGCCGGACGAGATCCGCTCCGGCAAGGTGATGTCGACCCAGTGCATGTTCCATTCGGCTTTGCAGCACGAGCGGGACCACAAGCTGAACCTGTGGGAGGACGAGACCGTCAAGGTCGAGGGACTCGGCGTTTCCATCGCCGGCCCCGATTCCAGCCGGGTGCTGGACTGGTTCGGGCCGCTGGAGCACTACGCGCAGTCTGTCGACCAGCGGGTGAAGATGGCGGCCTGGCTGGAACTGGTGGAGGACCGCGGCGGCAAGGTCGTCATCCATGGTGTCACCACCTCGGATCTGGCTCCGCTGGCGAAGCTGTACGACCTGGTGGTCATCGCGGCCGGCAAGGGCGAACTGGTCCAGCTGTTCGACCGGATCCCGGAGCGTTCGCCCTACACCGAACCCCAGCGCGCGCTTTCGCTGGCGTATGTGCACGGCCTGGAGCGCCGGCCGGAGCACCCGGACAAGGCGGCGGTGCGGTTCAACATCATCCCCGGCGTGGGTGAACTGTTCATGATCCCCGCCTACACGCTGAGCGGGAACTGCGACATCCTGTTCTTCGAAGGGATTCCCGGCGGCCCGCTCGACTGCTGGGACGACAGGCCGACGCCCCAGCAGCATCTCGACCGGATCCTGTCGCTGATGAAGCAGTTCCTCCCATGGGAGTACGAGCGCTCGCGGAACGCCGTGCTGACCGACGACAAGGCGACGCTGGCCGGCGGGTACACCCCGGTCGTGCGGAACGCGGTCGGCAAGCTGGGCTCGGGGACCGCGGTGCTCGGCATGGCCGACGTCGTCGTGGCCAACGACCCGATCACCGGCCAGGGCTCCAACAACGCGAGCCACTGCGCGGCGTCCTATCTGGACTCGATCCTCGAACGCGGGGACAAGCCGTTCGACGAGGAGTGGATGACCGCGTCGTTCGAGAAGTACTGGGAGTACGCCCAGCACGTCACGACCTGGACCAACGCGATGCTGCAGCCGCCGCCCCCGCACGTGCTCCAGATCATCGGCACGGCGGGGGAGAACCCCGCCGTGGCGAAGCGGTTCGCGAACGGGTTCTCCGATCCGACCGACTTCCAGCACTGGTTCCTCGATCCCGCGAAGGCGGAGAAGTACCTGGCCGAGGCCTGATTCCGGTAGTGCGACAGTCCCGCGTCCGAGTGTGCGGGACTGTCGCGGTGCGCCGTTTCGGGCTACCGTTGTCACCGTGCGTGAGTACGGTCGGTGACGGCAGCGGAGGTGCGGCTCGATGCGTTCGATGTGGAAGGGCTCGGTGTCCTTCGGGCTGGTGAGCATCCCGATCCAGCTCTACGCGGCCACCGAGAACAAGAACGTCTCGTTGCGCCAGGTGCACGAGGCCGACGGCGGCCGTATCCAGTACAAGCGGTTCTGCACGATCGACGGCGAGGAAGTGCCCTACGCGGAGATCGCCAAGGGGTACGAACTGCCCGACGGCGAGATGGTCGTGCTCACCGACGAGGACATGTCCGAACTGCCGCTGGCGTCGTCGCGGGCGATCGACGTGCTCGAGTTCGTGCCGCTGGAGTCCATCGACCCGATCCAGTTCGACAAGACCTATTACCTCGAACCGCAGAAGAACGCCGTCAAACCGTACGTGGTCCTGCGTGACGCGCTGCAGAAGGCGAGCCACGTGGCGGTCGCGAAGGTCGCCATCCGGCAGCGGGAGACGCTCGCGATCCTGCGGGTGCACAGCGACGTCCTGACGATGACGACGATGTTGTGGCCCGACGAGGTCCGCGTCCCGGATTTCGGTTTCCTGCACGACGATCCGCCGCAGGTGCGCCCGCAGGAACTGACGATGGCGGGCTCGTTGATCGACTCGCTGTCGGAGCCGGTGTTCGAGCAGGACAAGTACACGGACTCCTACCGTGAGGCGCTGGAGACCATGATCGAGGCCAAGGCCGCGGGGAACGAGACGACCAAGCCGAAGGCCGTCGGCGCGAAGGCCGACGTCGTCGACCTCATGGAGGCCTTGCAGGCCAGCGTGAGCGAGGCGAAGAAGAGCCGGAAGCCGTCGACGGCCAAGAAGGCCACCGCGGCGAAGAAGCCCGCGTCCGGCAAGCGAACCCCGAAGAGCGCCTGACCATCCTTTGTGGACTGTTGTGCCCGGTGTCACCCCGCCGGGTGCCGCGACACGCCGCGCGTATGCCAGGATCTGTCGTCCCTCGGTGGTAGTAAGGCAATCGAGGAGAACTTTCCTGAGCGCGGGAGGCGGTATGAGCATGGAGTGCGCGTTCTGCGCCGTCGGACTCGACCACTGCCACGGCACCCTGGTGGTCCACCTCGACGGTGGCTTCACCGAATGCAGCGAAGACGGCTGCGTCGACTTCGACTTCGCGCGGCACACGCTGACGATCGACTGCTTCGACGTCGACGGTGGCTGCTCGTGCGCGGAGGTTTCGGCCCAGGTGCTGCTGCGGGCTTCTTGACCGGCGGCCAATACACCAATCCGGCCCGATTCGGGTGATCGAGACCGATTGCCACTCGAAGGTGTAGGCGTTCGTGTACATCGCGGCCGGGAATGTGTTAACTATGACGGGGTCCTCCGGCTCTCCCTCCCCCTCGGAGCCGGGGGACCCCTTCATGTCACGAGTTCATGTCACGGTGCTTCCTTCGCGGTGTCGTGGATCGAAGCGCCGTCGCAGGCGCACGCCGCGTCCCAGACCCCGTCTCCGTCCGCGTAGTCACGCGCGGGAAGGGCACCCAGCGGGCCGAGCACTTCGTCGCCCGCGCCGGCCGCGGCGGCGGCCCGCAGGAGTTCGTCGCGTCCGCACGGATAACGCGCCTCCGTCAAGTACGGGCGCGGGTCTGTTCCTGCCATCGGCTCTCCCTCCTTCTCCTTGTCCGGTGCGGATACCCGGCGGACGGAGGACGGAAACAGCCCGGGCACCCGGCGTGAGGGGAACGCCGGGTGCCCGGGCTGTTTCAGTGCCGGCACCGGGGGCTCGGTACCGGTTTCGGTCCGGTGCTCAGTACCAGTGGGCGCGACCGCCGATGGCCTTCCCGGTGTTCCCGAGAACGGCCAGGATGATGCCGATGACCGCCAGCGCGATCCCGATCGAGTACAGGACGGGAATGCTGGCGATGACACCGACGACAATCAGGATGACGCCGAGAATGATCACGGGAACACCTTCTCCTTCGTAGTCGCCCGGCCCGAGTGCTGCCGGGGTGTGGCTACGCAAGGGATTCCCGCCCCGAAATCGCGAGAAACAGGTCCATCCGGCCGAAGTTTTCACGCATTCGGCCTAACGGCTTCAAGCGTCCCCATGCGCCTGCGCGCCTTCCCGAGTACGTGAAGGCCCCCTTCATTGCGCTAGACGCAAGGAAGGGGGCCTTCATGTACTTCAACGAGCAAGGGCGGCGGAGGCGTGAAGCGCTCAGTACCGGTAGTGGTCCAGCTTGTACGGACCCTCGACGTCCACGCCGATGTACTCGGCCTGGCGCTTGGTCAGCTTGGTCAGCCGGACACCCAGCGCGTCCAGGTGCAGGCGGGCCACCTTCTCGTCGAGGTGCTTCGGCAGCACGTGGACGTCGGTGGCGTACTCGCCGGGCTTCGTGAACAGCTCGATCTGCGCGATCGTCTGGTTGGTGAAGGAGTTCGACATCACGAAGCTCGGGTGGCCGGTCGCGTTCCCGAGGTTCATCAGCCTGCCCTCGGAGAGCACGATGATCGAGTGCGCCTCGCGGTCCGCCGTCGCGGGGAAGACCCACTCGTGCACCTGTGGCTTGACCTCGATCTTCTGGATGCCCGGGATCTTCGCGAGGCCCGCCATGTCGATCTCGTTGTCGAAGTGGCCGACGTTCGCGACGATCGCGTTGTGCTTCATCTTGGCCATCTGGTCGGCCATGATGATGTCGAAGTTGCCGGTGGTGGTGATGAAGATGTCGCCGCGCTCGACGACGTCGTCGAGTTCCACGACGTCGAGGCCCTCCATCGCCGCTTGCAGCGCGCAGATCGGGTCGATTTCGGTCACGACCACGCGCGCGCCCTGGCCGCGCAGTGACTCCACCGCGCCCTTGCCGACGTCGCCGTAGCCGCAGACGACCGCGACCTTGCCCGCGATCATCACGTCGGTGCCGCGGTTGAGACCGTCGATGAGTGAGTGGCGGATGCCGTACTTGTTGTCGAACTTCGACTTCGTCACCGAGTCGTTCACGTTCATCGCCGGGAAGAGGAGTTCGCCTTCCTTGGCGAGCTTGTAGAGCCGCTTGACGCCGTTGGTGGTCTCCTCGGTGACCCCGCGGACCTCCTTGGCGATACGGGTGAACCGGCCGGTGTCGCGGCCGAGGCTCTCGCGCAGGGTCTCCAGGACGAGGCCATACTCTTCGCCGTCCTCCTCGGTCGCCTGCGGGACGGCGCCCGCCGCCTCGAACTCGACGCCCTTGTGGATCAGCAGGGTCGCGTCGCCGCCGTCGTCCAGGACCATGTTCGGGACGCGGCCGTCACCGAAGTCGAAGAGCTGGTCGGTGCACCACCAGTATTCGGCGAGCGTCTCGCCCTTCCACGCGAACACCGAGGAGCCCGAGGGGTTCTCGACGGTACCTTCCGGGCCGACGACGACGGCCGCGGCGGCCTCGTCCTGCGTGGAGAAGATGTTGCAGGACACCCAGCGCACCTCGGCGCCCAGTGCGACGAGCGTCTCGATCAGCACGGCGGTCTGGACGGTCATGTGCAGCGAACCGGCGACCCGGGCGCCCTTCAGCGGCTGCGAGTCGGCGTATTCGCGGCGCAGCGCCATCAAACCGGGCATCTCGACCTCGGCGAGGCGCAGCTGCTTGCGGCCGGCCTCGGCGAGGGAAAGGTCGGCGACGGCGAATTCGATCCCGTTGACCTTGGACAGGGTGGGGCTCACTGGTTCTCCATTCATCGAGGAAGGCAGGGCGGAGCGGTTCTTCTCGCCGGTGGCGGGAAGAACGGTGTCAGTACGGGGGTTCAGCGCACGGCCTCGAAGGCCGGAAAGGGGTTCTGACGCAAGAAAGGCACCTCCACAGTGGGAGGCGCCCTTACGTCTGTCGCGGCGGGCCGAGCGTGGCGGAAGAATTCCGTCGCAGCGCCTCTCGACCCGGAACCAGAATGGCAAAGCGCCGCGAGCGCTGTCAAGGCGACGCGGATCGCTCCGCAGCCGAGAGGAATTCGGCGCGCACGCCCAGCAGCCGGACCGGCCTGCCGAGGTCGAACATGCGGAGGACGGCCAGCGCCGCCTTCTCGATCTCGGCGGGATCCGAGGTCCGCGCGGGCAGGGTCATGCTGTGCGTATGGGTCTGAAACGGCGCGAACCGGACCTTGACCGCGACCCTGGCGGCGGGCCTGCCTTCCTCGGCGACGTCTTCTGAGACCCGTTTCGCCAGCGCGGCGATCTCCGCGGACATCACTTCGGGATCGGTGATGTTCTGCTGAAAAGTCGTCTCGCGGCTACGGGACCGTGCGACATAGGGCGTCGCGGTGACCTCGGCGTCGCCGAGCCCGCCGGCGAGGATCCGGTACCACGGGCCGAGCTTCGGGCCGAACCGGGCCGCGAGGTCCGCCGGATCGGCGCCCGCCAGTTCCAGCACGGTGTGATAGCCGGCCTCGGCGAGCTTCTTCGTGGTCTTGCTGCCGATGCCCCAGAGCGCGTCCGTCGGCTCTTCGGCCATGACCTCCCACCAGTTGTCCTGGACGAGACGGAAGATCCCCGCCGGTTTGGCGAAGCCGGTGGCGAGTTTGGCGCGCAGCTTGTTGTCCCCGATGCCGACCGAGCAGGAGAGCCCGGTCTCGTGGGCCACTTCCCGGCGGATGTCGGCGGCGAGCGCTTCGGGATCGGCGGTGGTGACGCCGAGGAACGCTTCGTCCCAGCCGAGCACTTCGACGACCACCGGGAATTCCCGCAGTGTCGCCATCACCCGATCGGAGACCTCCTGGTACGCGGGCGCGTCTGTGGCGAGAAAGATCGCGTCGGGGCAGCGTTTCGCGGCGGTTCGCAACGGCATCCCGGACCGGATGCCGAACTCTCGCGCCTCGTATGACGCCGTCGCCACCACGGCCCGTTCGGACGGATCGCCCGTGCCGCCGACGACCACGGGCTTGCCGCGCAGCTCAGGCCGCCGGGAGACCTCGACCGCGGCGATGAACTGGTCGAGGTCGACGTGAAGCACCCACTCCCGGCCGGCCATGAGCCGACCTTAGGCCCGTTCCGCGATCTCGTCGCGCATCCGCTGCTCGTTCTCCTGCAGTTCGGGTGTGAAGTTCTCACCGAAATCCTCGGCTTCGAGGATCTTGCGGACCTCGAGCACGGTGTCGCCGGTCGGGGGAGTGGGGCAGCGCTTCGCCCACTCGATCGCTTCGGCGCGCGACGGGACATCGACGATCCAGAAGCCGCCGACGAGTTCCTTGGCCTCGGTGAACGGACCGTCGGTGACGGTGGCCCCGGCCGCGCTGAGCGTGACCCGTGCGCCCTTCGAACTCTCCTGCAGACCCTCGCCGCCCACCAGCACCCCGGCGTCGAGCATCTCCTGGTTGAACTTCGCCATGGCGGTCAAGGCCTCCATCGGCGGCATCTTCCCGGCTTCGGAATCTTCGTCCGCCTTGATGATGATCATGAACCGCATGCGTCTTCCTCCCAGTGAACCGGACGTTTCGCCCGGACTCTACCGGCGGCGAGGAAGATGATCAGTCGAGCCCGAACCGGGACAGATGGATGATCACCGCCGTGGTCACGGTGATCATCCCGGTCAGCAGCAGGGCCGGGCTGTTCAGCATCAAGCCGAGCAGCATCAACAGGCCCGCGGTGATGTCGAGGCTCAGGAGGACGGCGAGCCGGAGGAGTGGGGGCCGGGCGGGCCTGCCTGCGCGGAGCCGGGCGGCCAGCGCCGGTTCGGCGAGCTCGAACCAGCGCTCGATCTTCTCCAGCTCTTGCCGATCATGATGGCTCAGCATCGGTTTCTCCTTCGGCGCGCCCCGGCCGTCGACAACGACGGAATACCCAGGAGCGAGGCTGGATAAGCATCGGATTTCACTCTCGTTCGTATAACGACCTATACGCACGGGCGAAAGAAGATCGATTTCGATCGAATGGTTGCGCCATTAGGGGTTTCGGCACGGGAAAAGATCGTCAGGGAAGAGAGATCTCGGTAGCTTCTGCGCCTGTGGCCAGGGTGGCCGCGCTTGCGCCATCTGGGAGGACCTGAGCGATGACCATTCCCACCGAACCGATCGGCAGCATTCCCCGGCCCGGCTATCTCATCGAGGCGCTCGGTGAGCACGCGGCAGGGCGGCTCGACGCCGACGGACTCGGCGAGTTGCACGAAAAAGCTCTCGTGGACACCATC
This sequence comes from Amycolatopsis sp. w19, assembly GCF_051373225.1. NCBI lineage: Bacteria > Bacillati > Actinomycetota > Actinomycetes > Pseudonocardiales > Pseudonocardiaceae > Amycolatopsis > Amycolatopsis sp. w19. The sequence goes on from NZ_JBPQFM010000007.1 coordinate 155,396, forward strand.
AAGCGCCTGGAGGAGACCGGCTCCCCGGTCATCACCGACGGCGAACAGGGTAAGCCGAGCTTCGCCACGTATCCCTTGGCAGGCCTGACTTCGCTGGCACCGGACGGCGTCGTGATCCCGTTCGCTGACGGGCACACCCGGCAGCTCCCGAGGCTCACCGCCGGGCCGTTCCGCTATCAGGCCTACGCCGACTCCTATCTGCGTGAGGCGAAGAAGTATGCGACCAAACCGGTGAAGCAGGCGGTGATCGCGGCTTCGGCGATCAGTCTCGTCTATCCCGGTGAGGAATTGGCGGGATATGACAAAGAACAGTTCATCGCCGACCTGGTGAACGAAGCGGAGGCCGATATCCGCCGCAGTCTCGACGCGGGCGCGGACAGCGTGCAGATCGACTTCACCGAGGCCAGGTTGTCGCTGAAGCTCGATCCGTCGGGCGGCCTGCTCCAGTCCTTTGTGGACTTGAACAACGCGGTTCTGGACCGCTTCTCCGACGAGGAGCGGAAGAAGATCGGCGTGCACACCTGTCCCGGTGGGGACCAGGACTCCGTGCACAGCCTCGATGTCGATTACGCAGGACTGCTGCCGACGCTTTTCCAGCTGAAGGTCGGCAACGTCTACGTCCAGCTCGCCAGCGAGGCGGATCCCGAACGGGCGTTGCGCGTGATCGCCGAGCACGCGGGGCCGGAACAGCGGGTCTTCGTCGGCGTGACCGACCCGATCGACCCGCGGGTCGAAACCGCCGAGGAGGTCCGGGACAGGGTTCTTCAGGCGGCGCGATACCTCCCGCCGGAGCGGCTGGGCACCTGTGACGACTGTGGGTTCTCACCGTTCGCCGACGACACCTCGACGTCGCGGGACATCGCGTTCGCCAAGATCGCCGCCCGCGTCGAAGGGACGCGTCTCGCCGCCGAAGCGCTCTGACGCCGCGTGATGGGCGCCTTCGTCAGTTCTGGACCGCGACCCGGATGCCGAGTCCGACCAGGAAGGTGCCCATCACCGCGTCCATCATGCGCCGGACGCGGCCGGAGCTGAAGAACCGCCGCAGCGAACCGACCAGCGTCGCGAGGACGAACGTCCAGACGACGGCCACCGTGGTGGCCAGCACGGCGAGCTGCAGGGTCTGCGCGGTCGAGGCCGAATGCGGGAGGAACTGGGGGATGAGCGCGAGGAAGAACATCGCGACCTTCGGGTTGAGCAGGTTGGTGAGCAGTCCCTGCCGGAACGCCTCCTTGGGCGCGATGACCGGTGCGACCTTGTCCTTGAGTTCGCTGTAGTCGCCGCGGCGCACCGCCAGCCACGCCTTGACGCCGAGGAAGATCAGATACGCGGCGCCGATCAGCTTCACCACGGTGAACGCGATCGCCGAAGCGGTGAGGATCGCCGCGACCCCGAGCGCGATCGCGACCACCCAGACGAAGACGCCGAGCGCGATGCCGAGTCCGGCGGAGATGCCGGCCTTGCGCCCGCCGAGGATCGCGCTGCGGGTCACCACCAGGAAATCCGGGCCCGGTGCCATCGCCCCGAGCAGGCAGATCAAGACGAACGAGAGTGCGGTGGCCCCGGAAATCATGCTTCGATGCTATCCGGCTCGTCGATGTCCCTGGCCATCACGGCACCCGGCACGTCCACCCCGTCGGGCGTCGTCACCGTCACCCGTTCGACCTCGGTGAAGCCGAACGCGAGGTACAGCGGGACGCCGGGCAGCGTCGCCGTCAGGGTGAGCGAGCTGAAGCCCTCTGCCTTCGCCGCGAGACGGCAGGACTCGAGGATCGCGCGCCCGAGCCCGCGCCGGGTCCAGTCGGCGCGGACGAACATGGCGCGCACCCGCGCCGGTTCGATGGCCGGATCGAGAGGGCGGTCGTCGTCCGCCGCGTCGCCCGCGCCGGCGTGCGTTCTGTTGCGCCTGCTCCAACCCCCGCAGGCGACGATCTCGCCGTCGGCCTCGTGGACGAAGTAGGTGCCGTCTTCGATCAACCGCAGATCGAGGCTCGCGATATGTTCGGCCGCGCTGAGGGTCTGCCGCTCGTCGTAGTACCGGGGGAACAACTCCAGCACCGAGGCCCGCATCAGCGCCGAGATGGCGGGCGCGTCGGCGAGGGTGGCCGCCCGCTGCGGCGGCGTGTAGGTCGTCATGCCGCGGAAGATAGCCAATCAAGGCGCCGTCGCCCATCGGATAATCCCGTGGTGATCACCGACGACGGATGTGAACTGTGGACCTCGGCGACCGGCCGGGGCGAGCCGATCCTGTGCTGCCACGGCGGTCCCGGCCTGTGGGACATGTTCGGCACCCTCGACCTCGGTCCGCGATTGCGGTTGATCCGATGGGATCAGCGCGGTGCCGGGCGTTCGGAAGCACGCGGCCCGTACACACTCGAACGGATGGTCGCCGACGTCGACGCCGTCCGGGAGTGGCATGTCCTGGATCGCGTCCCGGTCCTCGGGCATTCGTGGGGTGCGCACCTCGCCCTTCTGTACGCGCTCGCACACCCGGAACGAGTGAGCGCGCTCGTTTACGTGTCGGGGGTCGGCCTCGGGCACGAATGGCACGCGGAGTTCAAGCGGAACTTCGAGCGGGTGCTGGGGGAGGAGCTCCGCGGGGAAGGCCGCGAACGCGCGGTACGGCAATGGACCGCCGATTTCGTGACCGACGGCGAGCGCCACGCCGAAGCGATGGCGACGCCTTGGTTTCCGGTCAACTACGAGGCGAACGCGGCGCTGAGCGAGGAGATGCGGACGGTGCCGGAGGCGGAACTCGTCGCGGCCTGCCGGTCGCTGCGGGTGCCGACGCTGATCGTGGACGGGATGGCGGACACCCGGCCACGGTGGGCCGTCGACTCGCTGGAGCAGGCGTTGCCTTCGGTGACCCGGGTGCGGTTCGACGGGGTCGGGCACGTGCCTTGGCTTGAGGCGCCTGGGGAGTTCAGGGCCGCCGTGACCGATTTCCTCGCGGCCTCGTGAGTGGCAAGGACGGTCCTAACCGAGGGTGTCTTGGCTGCCTATCGGCTTCCGGCTGTCGTCAGTCCCACGCTTCGGTTCGTGAGGTGTCGCGAAAGCCACTTTCGCAAGCTTCAACGTTGCGAAAGTGGCTTTCGCAACCCCAGTCAAGGCCGGCACCCAGCGGTCGTGCGTGGACGACACGGGTGATCAGATGGACGACTCCTGGCCCAACCGTCCTTGCCACTCACGAGGCGCGGGCACTCCACGACCTGGTCAGGCCTTGGTGATCGGCTGCTGCAGCTCGGTGACCCACTGGTCCCCGTCGTCCGGGCATTCGAGGTAGAACTCCCGCGCCGGGCCGTTCGCGCGGTAGCCGTGCGCGTCGACCCATTTCGCCAGCGCCTGGTAGCTGGAAAGCACGGTCTCCATCGAACCGCGGTGCAGGATCGTCGCCGCGGTCTCGACTTCGGCGAGGCGGACGGTCGAGAAGCCTTCGGTGCCGTCGGTTTCGGCCGAGATCGGGACGGCGGCGTGGATCAGCACCCGTTCGCCGTCGGGGTCGTCTTCGTAGTAGGCGATGAGCGGCCCGGACGGCGTGATCGGGCCGAGCGCGCCGAACAGTTGCTTGTAGAGCCCTTGCACGACGGGCCCGATCTCCTCGTTCACGTATCCGTCCGCCGTCCCGGTGAGCTCGGCGACGCGCACCGCGGGCAGACTTTTGACGACGACGTCTTCGGAAGGCATGGTTCCCTCGTTTTCGATCGACCGGAGCCTCGCTTCGACGGCCTTGAGCCGCGCCTCGTCGGCCGCGATGGCCGCTTCGAGTTCGGCACGCCGCAGCCGCAGCATTCCGCGCAACTCGTCGACGCCGATCTCCGCGTCGAGGATCTCCTGCACCTGGGTGAGCGTGAAGCCGAGGTCCTTGAGCGCGATCACCCGGTTGAGCCTGGCCAGCTGCTCGCCGGTGTAGGACCGGTAGCCGCTGAACGGGTCGACGTGGGCGGGCCGCAGCAGCCCGATGGCGTCGTAGTGACGCAGCATCCGGACCGACACCCGGCCGTGCTTGGCGAAGTCTCCGATACCGAACATGGTCCTCCCACCAGACAGCCTGACACGGTGTCACAGTCAACGGTCACCGCACGAGCCGGAAGAACGAACGCACCTCCTCCGTGAAGACGCCCGGATGCTCGAACGCCCCGAAGTGGCCGCCCCGCTCCGGTTCGTTCCAGTACCGGATGTCGGTGAACCGGCGCTCGGTCCACCGGCGGGACGGACGCGGGATCTCGCGCGGGAAGACCGAACACCCCGTCGGCACGGTGATCGTGTCCACAGTGGATTCGGAGAACCAGGCCGACACCTCGGCGAAACTCTCCCAGTACAGGCGGGCGGACGAGGCGCCGGTGCCGGTCAGCCAGTACAGCGTGATGTCGTCGAGCATCGCGTCCCGGCTCAGCGCGTTCTCCGGCTGGCCGTCGCAATCGGTCCACGCCTGGAACTTCTCGACGATCCACGCGCACAACGCGACCGGCGAGTCGGCCAGGGCGTAGCCGATCGTCTGTGGCCTCGTCGCCTGCTGGATCGCGTAACCCGAACCGTCCGCCTTGGCGACTTCGAGGTCGTCGAGCGATTTCCGTTCCGACTCGGTCAGTTCGCCGAACGTCGCCGGATCCGGCGCGGCCAGCGGCGGGGAGAGGTGGATTCCCGCCAGCCGCTCGGGCGCCTTCCGCCCCATGAGTGTGGTGATGCTGGTGCCCCAATCGCCGCCCTGGGCGCCGAAGCGCTCGTAGCCCAGGCCGTCCATGAGGTGGATCCACGCGTCGGCGATGCGCTGGATCGACCAGCCGGCGCGGGCGGGTTTGTCGCTGAAGCCGTACCCGGGCAGCGACGGGACGACGACGTGGAAGGCGTCCGCCGCGTCCCCGCCGTGGGCGACCGGATCGGTGAGCGGGCCGAGCACGTCGAGGAACTCGAAGACCGAACCCGGCCAGCCATGGGTGAGGATCAGCGGCAGCGCGCCGGGATGCGGGGAGCGGACGTGCAGGTAGTGGATGCCGAGCCCGTCGATCTCGGCTCGGAACTGGGGGAACGCGTTGAGCCTGGACTCCGCGGCTCGCCAGTCGTACGTATCGGCCCAGTACGAGCACAATTCGCGCAGGTAAGCGGCGGGAACGCCTTGTGACCAGTCGTCGACGGTCTCCTCCTCGGGCCAGCGGGCGCGACGGAGCCGGTCGCGGAGGTCTTCGAGATCGGCCTCCGGGATCCGGGCTCGGAAGGGCGTGGTGTCCATGACGGCCGACGCTAACGAGGGGGTCCGACAATTCGTGGACTTCCGGCGGGACGAGTGCTATAACCAAACTACATACTGTATACAATCTGCCGTGAGTGGGGTGGGACCCATGCCCGATCCTCGAATTCTGCGAGACCACTACGGCCGCCGGTATCGCGTCGGCGAAAGCGACGTGGACCTGCTCGGCAAGCCGCGGTCGTGGATGTCGTGGCTGAGCTGGACCGCGATGTTCGCCGCCGGGATCCAGCAGTACGGCTTCGGTGTCGTAGCACCGGTCCTGATGGCCACCTACGGATGGACGTTCCCGGAAGTGGTCGTCTCCTTCGCGCTCTGGACGGTGTGCCAGGCGTGCGTGGTGTATCCGGTCGCCAGGCTGCGCGAGCGCGGGATGTTCCCGCCCGCGGTGGCGGTGATCATCGGCGGGGTGCTCTGTTCCACCGGCATGTTCAGCTTGGGGCACGCGAGCACTCTGCTCACGATGTTCATCGGCTACTCGGTGCTCGGCGGAATCGGGACGGGTGTCGTCTACGCGACCTGCGTCGGCACGGTGATGAACTGGTTCCCCGATCGCGTCCCGGCCCGGGTCGGCGCCGTCAGCGGGGCTTTCGCCTATGGGAGCGTGGTTTTCGTGCTGGCCGGGGGTTTCTGGCTGACGGAGGGCACTCGGCGGCCGCTCCTGGACGTCGTCGCGGTGGCCGTGCTGATGATGATCGCGAGCACCGCGGTGCTTCTGCGTGATCCGCCGCCCCGGTGGTGGCCGGAACACCCGGATCCGCGCGTGTGGGCGGCCGACAAGGTGCGCAATCGCGGCGTCGCGGTCAACCGGCCCGCCCTGCGCGAGTACCGGCCGTCGGAGGTGCTCCGGTGCCCGACCGCGGTGGCGATGTACCTCATCGTCGTGCTGGCCGCCGCCGTCCTGCTCTTCGACGTCGCCTATCTCGCGACGTTCGTCGCCGCGCAAGGAGGCGGGCCGGTGCTCGCCGCCGTCGCCCTCGCGGTGCTCGCCGGGGTGACCGGCGCCGGACGGGTCCTGCTCGGCGGGCTGTCCGACCGGCTCGGCCGCCGCCGGATCCTGCGCCTGGCCTTGGCCACGGGCGGGATCGCCCAGTTCGTCCTGCTCTACGCGGGCCACAACGCGGTGGGGCTCGTCGCCGGTGCCGCGTTGGCGGGGCTCGGCAACGGGAGTTGCTACTCGCTGCTGGTGTCCCTGGTCCGCGACTACTTCGGCGAGGAGTCCGCGCTGCAGAACTTCGGGGTGCTGTACTCCGCCAAAGCCGTCGGGGCACTGCTCGGAGTCGGCCTCGCCGCGTTCGTCGTGTCCACCCACGGCTATCTCGGCGCGTTCGCCGTCGCGGGCGCGCTCAGCGTTCTCGGTGCGCTGCTCGGCGGACGGCTTTCCCAGCCGGGACGGCCGAAATCACTGCTGCCGGCGATCCGCTGATGGGCCGGGTGACGAGCAGGCGGCGGGTGGTCCGCGTCGTGGAGGGCGTGCCCGGTGCCCGACCGGACACGCTGACCGTCGAAGAACCGCTGGAGATCCGCGTCGGCGGCAAACCCTTGACGATCACGATGCGCACTCCCGGTCACGACTTCGATCTCGCGGCCGGTTTCCTGGTGGGCGAAGGGGTTTCACGGTCGAGCGACGACATCCGGTCGATCCGCTACTGCGCGGGCGCGACGGCCGACGGGGCCAACACCTACAACGTGCTGGACGTCGTCCTCGCCGACGGCGTCGCCCCTCCCGACGCCTCCTTGGAGCGCAACTTCTACACCACGTCGTCGTGCGGACTCTGTGGCAAGGCGAGCCTCGACGCCGTGCGGACGACCGCGACCTGGCCGGTGGACGGCGATGGTTTGGTGATCTCACCGTCCACAGTGGCCGAACTGCCGGATCGGCTCCGGACCGCGCAACTGGTCTTCGACCGCACCGGCGGGCTCCACGCGGCGGGTCTGTTCAGCGCGGCAGGGGAGCTGCTGTGCCTGCGGGAAGACGTCGGCAGACACAACGCCGTCGACAAGGTGGTCGGCTGGGCGGCACGCCAGGGGAGGCTGCCGCTGTCCGGAACGGTGCTGATGGTCAGCGGACGGGCGTCGTTCGAGCTGGTGCAGAAGGCGGTCATGGCCGGGATTCCGGTGCTGGCGGCGGTTTCCGCGCCGTCGTCGCTGGCCGTGGACCTCGCCGCGGAGATGGGCCTGACGTTGGTGGGGTTCCTGCGGGGCACGTCGATGAACGTCTACAGCCGCGCGGACCGCCTCGGCTTGTCCTGACCTTGTTGTTCAGCTGACGTTGCGAAAGCCACTTTCGCAACCTTCAACGTTGCGAAAGTGGCTTTCGTAACACGTCACATGAGCGAGGCGTAAGTGGCAATGGTCGTTCTAACCCGCTTCATCACTCACGACCCCAGCGCGAGCGCGTGCGAATCAGGTACCGAGAACTACCTTTCCCCCGGGTAACTCTCTCTCAGCAGGAAACTTCGGCGAGCTTCCCCGTCCGCTCGTCGTACACGAACCCGCGTACCGAGGCGGTGTGGAGCAGGAACGGCGACGTCCGCAGCCGCGCGATGCACTGCCGGACGTCCTGGGCGGAGTCGGTGAACGTCTCCGCCGCCCACGGCGGCCGGATCCCCGTGCTCGCCTCGATCTGGCGGGCGAAATCGGTGTCGGTGAACATCCGCATCCCGCAGTCGTGATGGTGGATGAGCACGATCTCGCGGGTGCCGAGCAGACGCTGGCTCACGGTCAAGGACCGGATCGCGTCCTCGGTCACCGCGCCGCCCGCGTTCCGGATGACGTGTGCCTCGCCCTCGCGGAGCCCGAGGAGCCGGTACACGCTGATCCGCGCGTCCATGCAGGCCACGACGGCGATCCGCCGCCGTGGCCGCCTCGTCGCGTCGCCCACGGTTTCCTTGTAGGCTCGCGCGTTCACCAGCAGCGCGTCGATCTCGCTCACCGGAGGAGGGTTTCCCGGACGATCGCCGCGGTCTCGCTCGGCGTGCGGCCGACCTGGATCCCGGCCGCCTCCAGAGCCTTCTTCTTCGCTTCGGCGGTTCCGCCGGTCCCGGACACGATCGCGCCGGCGTGCCCCATCGTCTTGCCCGCCGGCGCGGTGAATCCGGCGATGTAGCCGACGACGGGTTTGCTCACCCTCGCCCGGATGTAGTCGGCGGCCCGCTCCTCGGCGTCTCCACCGATCTCCCCGATGAGCACGATCACGTCGGTCTCGGGGTCCTTTTCGAACGCTTCGACGACGTCGATGTGGGTAGTGCCGATGATCGGGTCACCGCCGATGCCGACGCAGGTCGAAAACCCGTGTTCGCGCAGTTCGTGCATCAGCTGATACGTCAGCGTGCCGGATTTCGAGACCAGCCCGATCCGGCCGGGTTTCGTGATCCCGTCCGGGATGATGCCGGCGTTGGACCGGCCGGGGCTGATCACACCCGGGCAGTTCGGCCCGATCACCCGTGTCGGGCTTCCCTGCGCGTGAGACCAGAAAGCGGCCGCGTCGTGCACCGGAACCCCTTCGGTGATGACGACCGCCATCCCGACTCCGGCGTCGACAGCCTCGATGACGGCGTCCTTCACCGCGGGCGGCGGGACGAAGAGCACCGAGACGTCCGCGCCGGTCGCCGCGACGGCTTCGGCGGTATTGCCGAATACCGGCAAAGCGCGCCCGGAGAGCAGGAAGTCCTGTCCGGCTTTGCGCGGGTTGATCCCGCCGACGACGTTCGTACCCGCGGCCAGCATGCGCGCGGTGTGCTTGCGCCCCTCGGCGCCGGTCATGCCCGCGACCATGACCTTGCTGTGTTCGTCGAGGAAGATCGCCATCTCACGCCTCCGGTTCCGCGGCCGCCGGTTTCGCCGCCGCGGTGGCGGCGTCGTCCATCGTGTCCACCAGGGTCACCAAGGGATGCGCGGCCTCGACGAGGATCCGCCTGCCTTCGGCGACGTTGTTGCCGTCGAGCCGCACCACGAGCGGTTTGGCTGCGCGGTCGCCGAGCAGGGCGAGCGCGCGGACGATCCCGGCGGCGACGGCGTCGCAAGCGGTGATCCCGCCGAAGACGTTGACGAAGACGCTGCGCACCTGTTCGTCGTCCAGGATGACGCCGAGCCCGGCCGCCATGATCTCGGCCGACGCGCCACCGCCGATGTCGAGGAAGTTCGCGGGCCCTCGGGCACCCGCTTCCGCCGCGGCGGCGGCCACGACGTCCAAAGTGGACATCACCAGGCCGGCGCCGTTGCCGATCACGCCGATGTCGCCGTCCAGCTTGACGTAGTTGAGACCGGCCTCGCGCGCCCTGCGTTCGAGCGGGTTCTCGTCCGGCGAATCGACGAACCCGGCGTGGGACGGCTGCCGGAACGCGGCGTTGGCGTCGAGGGTGACCTTCCCGTCGACCGCGACGACCGTCCCGTCCGTGGTCAGCACGAGCGGGTTGACCTCGACGAGCGTGGCGTCTTCCTCGGTGAAGACCGTCCACAGTGCACACACCGCGTCCACGGCCGCCGTGGGCAGCCCGGCGGCTTCGACGATCCGGTTCGCCAGCGCGGTGTCCACACCGGTCAGCGGATCGACGGGGATCCGGGCCAGCGCCCCGGGTTTCGTGGCCGCGACCGTCTCGATGTCCATCCCGCCTTCCGCCGACGCCATCGCGAGGAAGGTCCGGGCCGCGCGGTCGAGCAAGAAGGAGAAGTAGTACTCCTCGGCGATCGCGCCGGCTTCGGTGACGAGCACCTTGTGCACGCGGTGTCCCTTGATGTCCATGCCGAGGATGTCCTCGGCGGCTTGTTCGGCGTCGTCGGGGGAGTGGACGACCTTCACTCCGCCGGCTTTACCGCGCCCGCCGGTCTTCACCTGTGCCTTGACCACGACGGATCCACCCAGTTCGGCGGCGACCGCCCTCGCGGATTCCGGTGTGGTGACGACCTTTCCCCGGGGGACCGGGACGCCGTGCCGCTCGAAGAGATCCCGTGCCTCGTGCTCGAAAAGGTCCACGTGAAGTCCTTTCTCCGCGGAAGAGGACGAGCCCCGGGGGCGGCCGGGAAAACCTGCTTGCGGCCCTGGACACCGGAGCGTTCGAAGAGTAACTATATGCCTACCTCATACGGTATGCAATCTACAGTCGGCCGCGACCAGGGGCTTCGAGCAGGGGCGGGCGGACGGAGCAGATCCGGAAACGAGCGCACGGATCAGAGAGGTCCGGCGTGCGAGAAAGAGGAGTTGAACGATGGCGCCAACGACCGGCACCGCTGCGGGGGACACCGCGACGAAGGCCACCACCAACGGTTCCGAACCCGCCCCGGACCTGATCTCCGGCGGCCACCTGGTGGCCAAGGCGCTCAAGGCGGAGGGCGTCGACACGATCTTCACGTTGTGCGGCGGGCACATCATCGACATCTACGACGGCTGCGTCGACGAGGGCATCGAAGTCATCGACGTCCGGCACGAGCAGGTCGCGGCGCACGCGGCCGACGGTTACGCGCGGATCACCGGCCGCCCCGGCTGCGCGGTCGTCACCGCGGGGCCGGGGACCACGGACGCCGTCACCGGGGTCGCGAACGCTCTGCGCGCGGAGAGCCCCATGCTGCTCATCGGCGGGCAAGGAGCGCTGACGCAGCACAAGATGGGCTCACTGCAGGATCTTCCGCACGTCGACATGATGGCGCCGATCACCAAGTTCTCCGCGACCGTCCCGCATACCGCGCGGGTCGCGGACCTGGTCTCGATGGCGTTCCGTGAGTGCTACCACGGCGCGCCCGGTCCGTCCTTTTTGGAGATTCCCCGGGACGTCCTCGACGCGAAGGTCCCGGTGGACAAGGCACGGATCCCCACCGAGGGCCGGTACCGGGCGTCCACCCGGAACGCCGGCGATCCGGCCGACATCGAGAAACTCGCTGATCTGCTGGTCCACGCGAAGAAGCCGGCCATTCTGCTCGGCAGCCAGGTGTGGACGACCCGAGCCACCGGGCCGGCGACCGAGCTGGTGCGCGGGCTGAACATCCCGGCGTACATGAACGGCGCCGGCCGCGGCACGCTGCCGCCCGGCGATCCGCACCACTTCCAGCTCTCGCGCCGGTACGCCTTCGACAACGCCGACGTGATCGTCATCGTCGGCACGCCGTTCGACTTCCGGATGGGCTACGGCAAACGGCTCTCGCCGGACGCGACCGTCGTGCAGATCGACCTCGACTACCGCACCGTCGGGAAGAACCGGGACGTCGACCTCGGCATCGTCGGCGACGCGGGGCAGGTACTGGCCGCGGTCGCGGAGGCGGCCACAGGGCGGGTCGACAACGGTGCCGTCGCGCGCAAGGTCTGGTTGGAAGAACTCCAGGACGTGGAGGCGAAGGCGAAACAGAAGCGCCTGCCGCTGCGGCATTCCGACGCGAGCCCGATCCACCCGTACCGGCTGGTGCACGAGATCAACGAATTCCTCACCGAGGATTCGCTCTACATCGGCGACGGCGGCGACATCGTGACGTTCTCCGGACAGGTCGTCCAGCCGAAGTCGCCGGGACATTGGATGGACCCCGGGCCACTCGGCACACTCGGCGTCGGGATCCCGTTCGTCCTCGCCGCGAAGCACGCGCGGCCGGAAAAGGAGGTCGTCGCCCTCTTCGGCGACGGCGCGTTCAGCCTGACCGGCTGGGACTTCGAGACCTTGGTGCGCTTCAATCTGCCGTTCGTCGGCATCGTCGGCAACAACTCCTCGATGAACCAGATCCGGTACGGCCAGGCGGCGAAGTACGGCCTCGGCCGGGAACGGGTCGGCAACACACTCGGCGACGTCCCCTACGACGAATTCGCCCGGATGCTCGGCGGGTACGGCGAGGCCGTGCGCGACCCCGCGGACATCGGCCCGGCGCTGCTGCGGGCCCGCGAGTCCGGAAAGCCTTCGCTGATCAACGTTTGGATCGACCCGGACGTGTACGCGCCCGGAACCATGAACCAGACCATGTACAAGTAGCCGGGAGGGATCATCGATGGGAAAGGCGCTCGACGGCGTCCGCGTCCTCGACATGACGCATGTCCAATCAGGACCTTCGTCCACGCAGATCCTGGCCTGGCTCGGCGCGGACGTGATCAAACTGGAGACCCCCGGCCGCGGCGACATCACCCGCGGCCAGCTCCGGGACCTGCCCGGGGTGGACAGCCTCTACTTCACGATGCTCAACGCCAACAAACGCAGCATCACCCTGAACATGAAGAGCGAGCAGGGAAAGCAGGTATTCGACCAGCTCGTGTCCAGTGTGGACGTCCTGGTGGAGAACTTCGGGCCCGGCGTGGTCGACCGGTTCGGCTACCCGTGGGAACGGCTGGCGGAGCTGAACCCGCGGCTGATCTACGCCTCGATCAAGGGCTTCGGGCCCGGCCGGTACGCGGACTTCAAGGCTTACGAGGTCATCGCGCAGGCGATGGGCGGCGCGATGAGCACCACCGGCTTCGAGGACGGCCCGCCTACCGCGACAGGCGCGCAGATCGGGGACTCGGGGACGGGCATCCACCTGGTCGCCGCGATCCTGGCCGCGCTCTACCAGCGGACGAATACCGGCCGCGGGCAGCGGGTCCAGGTCGCGATGCAGGACGCCGTGCTGAACCTCTGCCGGGTCAAGCTCCGCGATCAGCAACGGCTCGCGCACGGCCCGCTCGACGAGTATCCGAACGACGTCTTCGGCGACGAGGTCCCGCGTTCGGGCAACGCGTCCGGTGGTGGTCAGCCTGGCTGGGCGGTGAAATGCGCGCCGGGCGGACCGAACGACTACATCTACGTGATCATCCAGCCGGTCGGCTGGCAGCCGATCACCCGGCTGATCGGCAAACCCGAACTGGCCGAGGATCCGGACTGGGCCACCCCGGAGGCGCGGCTGTCCAAATTGGACAAAGCCTTCGGGATGATCGAGGAGTGGACCGAGAAGCACACCAAATGGGAGGTGATGGAGGCGCTCAACGCCCACAACATCCCCTGCGGTCCGATCCTGTCCACCAGGGAGCTCGCCGAGGACGCCACCTTGGCCGAGCTCGGCTCGGTCGTCGAAGTCGACCACCCCGAACGCGGTGCCTTCAAGACCGTGGGCTGCCCGCTGAAGCTGTCGGATTCGCCGGTCGAGGTCGAACGCTCGCCGCTGCTCGGCGAGCACAACGCCGAGGTCTTCGGCGAACTCGGCTACGGCGCGGACGACCTGGACCGGCTGCGCGCGGCCGGCGTGATCTGAGGAGAACGCATGGCAGACAAAGAGATCGTCGAGAAGATCCTCGAGAAGGTCGCCGCCGAGGGGCGGACCTCGCTCACCGCGCCGGAAGGCCGCCAGGTGTGCGAGGCCTACGGGATCCCGACCCCGGCGGAACGGCTGGCCACCACCGCGGAGGAGGCCGTCGCACAGGCGGAGGAGATCGGCCTCCCCGTGGTGCTGAAGATCGTCTCACCGGACATCCTGCACAAGACGGAGGCGGGCGGGGTGCTGGTCGGCCTCGCGACCGCCGACGCGGTGGCGGACGGCTTCCGGACCATCGTCGCCAACGCCGAGGCGTACGACGCCGACGCCGAGATCACGGGCGTGCAGGTGCAGCGGATGCTCAGCAGTGGCCAGGAGGTGATCGTCGGCGCCACCACCGACACCACCTTCGGCAAGATCGTCGCCTTCGGCCTCGGCGGGGTGCTGGTCGAGGTGCTCAAGGACGTCACGTTCCGGCTCGCCCCGCTCGACCGCGACGAGGCGTTCTCGATGATCGACGGCATCGCGGCCGCGGAGATCCTGCGCGGCGTCCGTGGTGCGGAGCCGGTGAGCCGGGACGCGCTGGCCGACGTGCTCACGCGCGTCGGCACCTTGGTCACCGATTTCCCGCAACTGGCCGAGGTCGACCTCAACCCGGTGCTGGCCACGCCCGACGGCGCCACCGCGGTGGACGTCCGGATCCTGGTGGATCCCGAAGCGGCACGCGAGCCCATGAGGTTCAGCCAGGAGGAGATCCTGGCATCGATGACCCGGATCATGAAACCGGCGTCGATCGCCGTCATCGGCGCGTCGGCCGAGGCGGGCAAGATCGGCAACTCGGTGATGAAGAACCTCGTCAACGGCGGGTTCGCGGGCGAGATCCATCCCATCAACCCCAAGGCCGCCGAGATCCTCGACCGCAAGGCCTATCCGAGCATTTCCGACGTCCCCGGTGAGGTCGACGTCGCGGTGTTCGCCATCCCGGCCAAGTTCGTCCCCGCCGCGCTGGCGGAGGCCGGCCGGAAAGGGGTGGCCGGGGCGATCCTGATCCCGTCCGGATTCGGCGAGACCGGCAACATCGAACTCCAGGACCAGGTCGTCGCGATCGCGCGCGAGCACGGCGTCCGGATCCTCGGCCCCAACATCTACGGCTACTACTACACGCCGGAGAACCTTTCGGCGACGTTCTGCACGCCGTACGACGTCAAGGGCGGTGTCGCGCTCTCCTCGCAGAGCGGCGGCATCGGGATGGCCATCCTCGGCTTCAGCCGGTCGGCGAAAATGGGGGTCTCGTCGATCGTCGGAGTCGGCAACAAGGCCGATATCGACGAGGACGATCTGCTCACCTTCTTCGAACACGATGAAAACACCGAGCTGATCGCCATGCATCTCGAAGATCTGAAAGACGGGCGATCGTTCGCGGAAACGGCGAAACGGGTTTCGGTGCGGAAACCGGTCGTCGTCCTCAAAGCGGGCCGCACGTCCCAAGGCGCGAAAGCGGCGAGCTCGCACACCGGCGCGCTGGCGGGGGACGACAAGGTCTACGACGACATCCTGCGCCAAAGCGGGGTCATCCGGGCGCCCGGCCTCAACGATCTTCTCGAATACGCGCGCGGCATCCCGTTGTTGCCGACGCCGAAGGGCGAGAACGTCGTGATCATCACCGGTGCGGGCGGCTCCGGTGTCCTGCTATCGGATGCCTGTGTGGACAACGGGCTGAATCTCATGGAGATCCCGCCCGATCTCGACGCGTCCTTCCGGGAATTCATCCCGCCGTTCGGCGCGGCGGGCAACCCGGTGGATATAACCGGCGGCGAACCACCTACCACCTACCGGAACACGATCGCGCTCGGTTTGGCGGACGAGCGAATCCATGCCTTGATCCTCGGCTATTGGCATACTATCGTCACCCCGCCGATGATCTTCGCGGAACTGGTTTCGGAAGTCGTTTCCGAATATCGGGCGAAGGGGATCCACAAGCCCGTCGTCGCCTCGCTGGCAGGCGATGTCGAGGTCGAACAGGCCAGCAGTTTCCTGTACGAGCACGGTGTCGTCGCCTATCCCTACACGACGGAGAAACCGGTGGCCGTGCTCGGTGCGAAGTATCGCTGGGCACGTTCCGCGGGACTGCTCGGCTGATTTCCGGCCCCAAACCGACCAAGGAGAATGACAATGACGTCATCGACCGCGGCTCAACCACCCGGAGCGTACAAGGAAGTAATCGATTCGAACGGCCGGATCTATCGCGTCGGCGAAACCGATCGCGACATCATGGGCCGTCCACGATGGACGATGGTGATCCTGCCGTGGGTCGCCATGATGGCCATCAGTTCGTCGGAATACGCGTTCACGTCGGCGGAGGAGACGCTGTCGGCCGCACACGGCTGGCACGGCGCCACCATCTTCTGGCTGCTCGGGGTCTGGGTGTTCTTCCAGGCGATCGTCGCCTTCCCGGCGGGGAAGATGCGGGAGAACGGGACTTTGCCCGCCAAGGCGGCGATGCTGCTCGGTGCGGTGGGCACCCTGCTCGCGTACCTTTCGCTCGCCTACGCGCCCAGCGAGATCTGGGCGTACCTGGGCTTCGGGTTC
Source organism: Amycolatopsis sp. w19 (assembly GCF_051373225.1). Lineage (NCBI taxonomy): Bacteria > Bacillati > Actinomycetota > Actinomycetes > Pseudonocardiales > Pseudonocardiaceae > Amycolatopsis > Amycolatopsis sp. w19. Next base: position 171,417 of record NZ_JBPQFM010000007.1, read on the forward strand.
TTCGGCGGTGGTGGGGCCGGGCTGGTGTACGCGACCTGCGTCAACATGGTGGGGAAGTGGTATCCGGAGCGCAGGGGCGGCAAGACGGGCTTCGTCAACGGCGGTTTCGCCTACGGTTCTGTGCCCTTCATCTTCCTCTTCACCTCCTATATGGACCTTTCCAATTTCTCGGGCGTCCTGCTCGTGGTCGGCCTCTTCCTGGCGGCGGTGGTCGCGGTCAGCGGCTTCTACTTCCAGGACCCGCCGAAGAACTGGTGGCCCGCGCACGTCGATCCGCTGAAGGTGTCCGACGATCCCCGTGTCCGCCGTTCCCTGCAGAAGAACCCGCCGGCGGTGAAGCAGTACACGCCGAAGGAGGCGCTCAGGACCGGAATGCTGCCGCTGATGTGGTTCTGCCTGCTGTGCACGGCCGGGGTGAACATCTTCGGCATCGCGATGCAGGTCCCGTTCGGGAACGAGATGGGTTTCGCGGGTGGCATCGTCGCGCTCGCGATGAGCCTGAAGGCGATCATCAACGGCACCGGCCGCGGTGTGATCGGCTGGATTTCCGACCGCTACGGGCGGCGCCAGACCCTGTTCATGGTCTGCGTGGTGCTCGGCCTCGCGCAGGTCGCGGTGTACCTGTCCGGCTCGATCGGCAGCATGCCGCTGTTCCTGCTGGCCTCGATGGTCTCCGGCTTCGGCGGCGGCGCGATCTTCCCGCTGTTCGCGGCGATGACGGCGGACTTCTACGGCGAGAACAACAACGCCAGCAACTACGGCCTGGTCTACAGCTCGAAGCTGATCTCGGGCCTGGTCGGCTCCGGTGTCGGCGCGATGGTCGTGGTGGCCTGGGGTTACGGCGGCGCTTTCTTCCTCGCGGGCGGGACGAGCCTGCTCGCGGCCGCGCTCAGTCTGCTGCTCCGGCAGCCGGGGCGTTCGCGGACGCGCACGCCCCGGCGTGAGCAGGAACTGAATCCCGCTTAGTCCTCTTTCGGACGTTCGTGGAACGCCTGCCGGGTGCGCTCGGTGTGCTGGTTCATGATCCGTTCGGCGGCGACGGCGTCACCGGCGGCGATGGCCTTGATCAGGTCCTCGTGTTCCTGCCAGGCGTCGTGGCTGCGAGGGCGGGCGATCGGGGTGTAGTACCAGCGGACGCGGCGGTCGACCATGCCGATCATCTCGGCGAGGACGGCGTTGCCGGACAGTTCGGTGATGAACGCGTGGAGCGCGGCGTTGGCCGCGACGAGGCCTTCGGTGTCGTCGGCGGCCAACGCCTCCAGCCCGGTCTTCTGCAGTTCCCACAAGCGTTCCACGTCTTCGCCGCCGGCCCTGTCGGCGGCGAGCCGGGCGGAGTGCGCCTCCAGCACGGTGCGCACGCTGAGCAGTTGATCGGCCTCCTCGTCGGTGGGCATGTGCACGAAGGCGCCCTGCGCGGGACGGAGGTCGACCCAGCCCTCGCTCTGCAGACGCTGCAACGCCTCGCGGACCGGCTGCCTGCTGACGCCCAGGTACTCGGCGAGGTCCGCCTCGACCAGGTGCTGGCCGGGTTCGAGGGTCCGGTTGATGATCAGCTCCGCGAGCGCTTCGTACACGACCTGGCGCAGGGGAGCGGGCCGCTCGACGTGTTTGGCCGTCGCCGGGTTGAGCGTGCCCTTGGTGCGGCGACCGGTGGGGCCGCGGTCGGGCAGGGGTGAAACGGGCTGGCTCACAGGACCTCCGGATGACTCGTCCGATTCAGGATACAGGTTTTGGTATGCAAAATCCCGACATTCCCGCTCCACTCCGCATTTCGTCCTCTAAATGCGGGGTCCTCCGCCCGGAACTCGCGTGCTTGAAGGCCGAACTCGCGTGATTGGAGGCGAAACACGCGCGAGACCGAGTCTTCCGCCTCCAATCACGCGTGATGCGCCTGGGAGCACGCGAGTTCCGGCTTGGGGCAGCCCGCATTCAGAGGACGAAATGCGAGAAGGGCGTGACATGCCGACCATCTACGGGATACTGTATGCAATCTGGTCTTCGGCTGAGCGGGAGGCACGTCATGAAGGTCGCAGTTCTGGGCGCGGGGGCGATCGGCGCGTACGCCGGCGCCGCGCTCCACCGAGGCGGGGCGGAGGTCCACCTCATCGCGAGACGGGCGCATGGTGAAGCGATGCGCGCGCACGGCGTGCGGGTGCTCAGCCCGCGCGGGAACTTCACCGTCCACCCGCACGTCACCGACGATCCGGCGAAAGTCGGCCCCGTCGACTTCGTCTTCCTCGGCCTGAAGGCGAATTCGTACGCCTCCTGCGGCCCGCTGATCGCGCCGTTGCTGGGTAAGGACACCGCGATCGTGGCCGCGCAGAACGGGATCCCGTGGTGGTACTTCCACGGTCTGGCCGGACATCCGCTGGAGAACCGCCGCATCGAGACGGTCGACCCAGGGGGCGCGGTGAGCGAGGTCCTCGAACTGCGCCGCGCGATCGGCTGCGTCGTCTACTGCTCGACGGTGATCGAGGAACCGGGCGTGATCCGGCATCTCGAAGGGACCCGCTTCGCTTTGGGAGAGCCGAAAGGCGGCGTCACATCCCGATGTGCGGCTCTCGCCGACGCGATGATCGCCGGCGGGCTGAAGGCGCCCGTCGAACTCGACCTGCGCGACGAGATCTGGGTCAAGCTCATGGGCAACGTCGCCTTCAACCCGCTCAGCGCGCTGACCAGGGCGACCATGGTCCAAATGTGCGAGCATCCGGACACCCGCGAGCTCGTCGCCGCGATGATGAACGAGACCCTCGCGATCGCCCGTGCCGCGGGCAGCGATCCCCAGGTTTCGGTCGAGAAACGTATCAACGGCGCCTGGCGCGTCGGGCACCACAAGACGTCGATGCTGCAGGACCTCGAAGCGGGCAAGCCGCTGGAGACCGACGCGATCATCGGCGCCGTCGTCGAGCTCGCCGAGCTGACCGGCGTGCCCGCCCCCGCACTGCGCCACGTCCACGCCGCGATCGGTCTGCTCGGCCAGACCGCGAACGCCGTTCCCGTCGGAGCGCACTGAATCGGAGGAACCCGATGAAGCGCAAGAACACCGAGCCGTACGTCCGGCTCACCCGGCCGTTGGTCCGCGATTCGGGCGAGCTGCGCCCGGCGAGCTGGGAAGAGGCGCTGGAGCGCGCCGCCGCCGGGTTCCGGCGCACGCTCGATACCAAGGGACCCGAAGCCTTCGGCATGTTCTCCTGTGCCAGGGCGACCAACGAGATGAACTACGTCGCGCAGAAGTTCACGCGTGCGGTGATCGGCACGAACAACGTCGACTCGTGCAACCGCACCTGCCACGCGCCGAGTGTCGCCGGGCTGGCGCGCGTGTTCGACAGCGGCGGCGGAACGTCGTCGTATCAGGAGATCGAGGACGCCGACGTCATCGTCGTCTGGGGCGGCAACCCCCGCGAAGCCCACCCGATCTTCTTCCAGCACGTGCTCAAGGCCGTCCACCGCGGCGCGAAACTGTTCGTGATCGACCCGCGCCGGACCAGCACCGCGAGCTGGGCGCACCGGCGGCTCCAGTTGCACGTCGGCACGGACATCCCGCTGGCGCACGCGATCGCCCGCGAGATCATCCACTCCGGACTGGCCAATACCGCCTTCATCGAACGGGCCACCGAAGGTTTCGCCGAGTTCGCGGCCTCTGTCGAGCCGTGGACGCTCGAAGCCGCCGAGGAGACGACCGGCGTCCCGGCCGAGCTGATCCGCGAACTCGCGCACACCTACGCCCGCGCCGACCGCGGCCAGCTGTCGTGGACGCTCGGGATCACCGAGCACCACAACGGCACCGACAACGTCCTGTCCCTGATCAATCTCGCGCTGCTGGCCGGCCACGTCGGCCGGTACGGCGCGGGGCTCAACCCGCTGCGCGGGCAGAACAACGTCCAAGGCGGCGGGGACATGGGCGCGATCCCGGACCGGATGCCGGGGTTCCAGAACATCCTCGACGCGGACGTCCGGGCGAAATTCGACGCCGCTTGGGGTTCGAACATCCCGCCGCGCAAGGGACTCAACCTCACGCAGATGCTCGACGCGATGGAACGCGGCGACCTGACCTGCGTCTACATCATCGGGGAGAACCCGGTCCAGTCCGAAGCGGACTGCGAGCACACGATCAAACGCCTGTCCAATGTGGAGTATCTGGTGGTGCAGGACATCTTCCTCACCAAGACGGCGCAGCTGGCGGATGTCGTGCTGCCCGCTTCGGCCGCGTGGTGCGAATCGGACGGCACCTTCACCAACAGCGAACGCCGGGTCCAGCGGGTCCGCAAGGCGCTCGAACCGCCGGAGGGCGCGCGCGACGACATCCAGTTGCTGTGCGAACTCGCCCGTCGTCTCGGCCACGACTGGAACTACCAGGGCGGCGAGGACGTCTGGAACGAACTCCGGACGTTGTCGCCGATGCACGCCGGGATGAGCTACGCGCGTCTGGAGGAACTCGGCGGCATCCAGTGGCCCTGTTACCGGGAGGACGAGCTCGAACCGACGTTCCTGCACGGCAGGCTCTGGGAAGAGGACCCGGCGAAACGCGGCCGACCGGCACCGTTCACCGTGATCGCCCACAGCCCGCCGGTGGATCTGCTCACCGAGGACTTCCCGATCCGGCTGACCACCGGACGGCGACTGGACTCCTACAACACCGGCGTCCAATCCGGCGGGTTCCCCTCGCCGCTGCGCCGAGGGGAGACCCTCGACCTGTGTCCGGCGGACGCGGTGCGGCTCGGGGTCGTCGAGGACGAGGTCGTGCGGATCTCGTCCCGCCGCGGCGAGATCGAGGCACCGGTCCGGATCGACGAGGGGCTGCGTCCGGGCCTGGCGTTCATGACCTTCCACTTCCCGGACGAGATCGACGTCAACGTCATCACCATCGAGGCGACCTGTCCGGTCGCGGGCACGGCCGAGTACAAGGCCGCCGCGATCCGGGTCGAGAAGCTGCCCGTCACCGTGTGAGGAGCCGGAATGGACCTGCGTTTCCTGAACGCCGAACCGACGGACGCCGAACGGCACGCGGTCGACGCGCTCGGAGCCGGAAGCCGCGATCAGCTGCTGCCCGCGTTGCACGCCGTGAACGACCGGGTCGGTTGGATCAGTCAGGGAGCGTTGAACCACATCTGCCGCCGGTTGAACGTCCCGCCTGCGGAGGCCTACGGCGTGGCGAGCTTCTACGCGCTGTTCTCACTCAAGGAACGACCGCCGCGCGTGATCCACGTCTGCACGGACCTGGCCTGCCAAGTCAACGGCGCGGAGGCGGTGACCGAAGCCTTCGACGCGGCGGGAATCGCTTGGCATCGCAGCCCGTGCCTGGGTGTCTGCGAACGCGCTCCGGCGGCGCTGGCCTTCGAGGCGGGTGATCCCGCGGAGGGGCGGCTGCTCGCACCGGCCACGCCAAGCGAAATCACCCGTGAACCGTCCACTTGGGAGGAAGCCCCGGTTTCCGTTCCACAGCAAGGAGGACCAGGCCTGCGCCTGCTGCGCCGGGTCGGCGTCGTCGAGCCCGAAAGCCTGGACGCCTATCGTGCGGCGGGTGGCTACGCGGCGTTGAGGAACGCGTTGGTGCTCGGGCCGGCCGGGGTCATCCGCGAGGTGACTGATTCGGGGCTGATGGGCCGGGGCGGAGCGGCGTTCCCGACCGGCCGGAAATGGGACGCCGCCGCCCGGCAGCCCGAACGGACCCGGTACCTGGTGTGCAACGCGGACGAGAGCGAACCGGGCACGTTCAAGGACCGCGTGCTGATCGAGGGGGACCCGTTCGCGCTCGTTGAAGCGATGACGATCGCCGCGTTCGCGATCGGGGCGCAGAAGGGGTACGTCTACCTGCGCGGCGAGTATCCGCGTGCGCTGAAGACGCTGCGCAACGCCATCGACTTGGCTCGTGAACGTGGGTTTCTGGGCGAGAACATCCTGGGGCGGCAAGGGTTCTCGTTCGACATCGAGATCAGGCGCGGTGCGGGCGCCTACATCTGCGGCGAGGAAACGGCGATCTTCAACTCGATCGAAGGCTACCGCGGCGAGCCGAGGTCGAAGCCGCCTTTCCCGGTGGAGAAGGGATTGTTCGGCAAGCCGACGGTGGTGAACAACGTCGAGACCCTGGTCAACATCCCGCTGATCCTCACCGAAGGCTGCGAGGCCTACCGTCGCATCGGGACCGAACGCTCGACCGGCCCGAAGCTGTTCTGCCTGTCCGGCAACGTCCGGCGCCCCGGCGTGTACGAGGTGCCGTTCGGGACGACGCTGGGGGAACTGCTCGAACTCGCCGGGGGAGTGCCGGAGGGTCGTGAGTTGCGGGCCGTCCTGCTCGGCGGCGCGGCGGGTGGTTTCGTGCGCCCGGACGAAACCACCCTGCCGCTCACCATGGAGGACGCGCGTGCCGCGGGCGCCACACTCGGTTCGGGGGTCGTGCTCGCGCTCGACGACCAAGCCGACCTCGGTGGGTTCCTGGTGCGGATCGCGGCGTTCTTCCGGGACGAGTCGTGCGGACAATGCGTGCCGTGCCGGATCGGCACCGTGCGGCAGGAGGAGGCGCTGCACCGGATCATCGGCGGCCGCAAGCTCGGGACTGGCGGCGACGACCTCGCGCTGCTGCGCGAAGTCGGACAGGTGATGCGGGATTCGTCCATCTGCGGACTGGGCCAGACCGCCTGGAACGCCATCGAGTCGGCGATCGACCGGCTCGGCGCACTGGAGGAGCGATCGTGAGCATTGTCGGATTGGGACTCCCACGACGGCTCGTCGAGTTCACTGTGGACCGTGAGGCGGTCAGGGTTCCTGAAGGATCCACGATCCTCGATGCCTGTGCCGCGTCGGGCAAGGACATTCCGACGCTCTGCTTCGGCGACACCCTCGAACCGGCGAACGCCTGCCGTGTCTGCATGGTGGAGGTCGAGGGATCGCGTACGCTCGTGCCGTCCTGCTCCCGCAAGGCGGAACCGGGCATGGTGGTGCGGACCGACACCGACCGGACCAGGCTCAGCCGCAAGGTGGTGCTCGAACTCCTCGGATCGGCGACGGATCTGTCCACCACGCCCGATGTCGCGGGCTGGATGGCCGAGTGCGGTGCGGAACCCGAGCGTTTCGGCCCGCCCGCGCCCGCTTCGGACGACCGCGACGATCGCCGCCCCGGCGAGCATGAGATCCCGGACGGGCTGACGGCGGCAACCGTGCGCCAGCCGGTCAAGGTGGACAACGAACTCTACGTCCGCGACTACGGGAAATGCATCCAGTGCTACAAATGCGTCGACGCGTGCGGCGAGCAGTGGCAGAACACCTTCGCCATCACGATGGCGGGACGCGGTTTCGACGCGCGGATCTCGACGGAGTTCGCGAACCCGCTTCCGGACAGTGCGTGTGTCTACTGTGGAAACTGCGTCGAGGTCTGCCCGACCGGCGCGCTGAGTTTCAAACGCGAGCACGACAAACGTGAGGACGGGACCTGGGACGAGTCGCGGCAGACCGCGACGACCACCATCTGCACCTTCTGCGGGGTCGGCTGCTCCTTGACGCTGCACGTCCAGGACAACGAGATCGTCAAGGTGACCTCGCCCCACGAGAGTTCGGTGACCCACGGGAACCTCTGCATCAAGGGCCGCTTCGGGTGGCAGCACGTCCAGAACCGCTGACCCTCACGAGGACGTGGCACCGCACTCACGTGAGCAGCGGCGTGACTCGCGTGACTGAAGGCGGAACTCGCGTGATCAGCGGCGGAACACCCTGAGTGCGGCCTCCAATCACGCGAGTCACGTCCCTGATCACGCGAGTTACGCCTTCGCTCAGTAGGCGGTATACCGCCCGTTGACCTGGACAGGTCAGCGGGCTATTCTCGATATACGAAAGAAAGTTTCCGCAGAGCGAAATTGCAGAGGTTTCGATGGCTGATCTTGCCGGTTCGCGTCATGCGCTGCCGTACGTGCTGAACCTGTCGCTGGTCTTCACCGAGTTGCCGCTGCTCGACCGTGCGGAGGCGGCGCGCGCGGCGGGCTTCACCGCGGTCGAGTACTGGTGGCCGTTCGAGACGCCGGAGCCGGACGCCGCCGAGGTCGACGCGTTCGTGGCGTCGGTCGAGCGGGCGGGTGTCGCGGTGACCGGGCTGAACTTCTTCCCCGGCGACATGGCGGGTGGTGATCGTGGCCTGGTCACCTGGCCCGGTCGCGAGGACGAGTTCGCCCGCGGCATCGCCTCCGCGATCGACCTCGGCGAGCGGCTCGGCTGCCGCCGGTTCAACGCGCTCTACGGCAACCGGATCGACGGCGCGGATCCGGCCGGGCAGGACAAGCTCGGTTTGTCGAATCTGGCGCTCGCGTCGGACGCGGCCGCGCGGATCGGCGCGGAGATCGTCCTCGAGCCGTTGTCGGGGGCGGAGAAGTACCCGCTCAAGACCGCGGACGACGTACTGAAGGTGCTCGACGAACTCGGGCGGGACAACGTGAAGCTGCTGGCCGACCTGTACCACCTGGCGGTCAACGGTGACGACCTCGACACGGTCACGACCGTCCACACCGGACGGATCGGTCATGTGCAGATCGCCGATTCCCCAGGGCGCCACCAGCCGGGGACCGGAGCGCTGGACATCGAGGGATACCTGGAAAAGCTACAGACGGCGGGCTACCGCGGGCAGGTCGGCGTGGAGTACAAACCCGACGGGCCGAGCGCGGATTCGCTGTCGTGGCTGCCTTTCGAACGAAGGGGACTGGCATGACCAAGCTGGGATTCATCGGCCTGGGGATCATGGGCGGGCCGATGGCGGGACATCTCGTCGCCGCCGGCCACGAGGTGAGCGGATTCGACACGAACGCGGACGCGCTCGCGAGGCTGGAGGCCGCGGGCGGCCGGGCCGCGAACGGGGTGACCGACGCCGTGGCGGACGCGGAAGTCGTCATCACCATGCTGCCGAACCACCCACAGGTCGAGGCTGTCGTGCTGGCGGCGGGCGGGGTGCTGGAATCGGCGAAACCGGGAACGCTGCTGATCGACATGAGCACCATCCGGCCGGAGACCTCCATCGAGGTGGCCGAGCGGGCCGGGGAACGCGAGATCCGGGTGCTCGACGCACCCGTTTCCGGCGGTCAGGCCGGGGCCGAGCAGGCGTCACTGTCCATTATGGTCGGTGGTGAGGACGACGACTTCGCCGCCGGGCTCCCGATCCTGGAGGCGGTCGGCAAGACGATCGTGCACGTCGGGCCGCACGGCGCCGGCCAGGTCGTCAAAGCCGCGAACCAGCTGGTCGTCGGCGGGACGTACGCGCTGATCGCCGAAGCCATCGTGCTGCTCGAAGCCTCGGGTGTGGACGCAGGTGTCGGCCTGGACGTCCTCGCGGGCGGCCTGGCGGGCAGCCGGATCCTCGAACTCAAGCGGAAGTCCATGGTGGCGCGGGAATTCGCGCCGGGCTTCCGGATCGACCTGCACCACAAGGACATGGGCATCGCGCTCGCCGCCGCCAGGCAGGCCGAGGTCGCGCTGCCGCTCACCGGGCTGGTCGCCCAGCTCGTCGCCGCCGGACGGGCGATGGGCCACGGCTCGCTCGATCACTCGGCGCTGCTGAAGGTCGTCGAAACGCTGTCCGGCGCGGAAAACAAGGAGTGACGCATGCCCAGAATCCCCGCCATGCAGGCCGTCGTCGACGTCCTGGTCAGTGAGGGCGTCGACACCGCGTTCGGCTGCCCCGGCGCCGCGATCCTCCCGCTGTACCACGCGATGCAGGACAGCGGCATCGAGCATCTGATCGTGCGCCACGAAGAGGGCGCGACCCATATGGCCGACGGCTGGGCGAGGACCACCGGCAACGTCGGCGTCGCGATCGGCACCTCCGGGCCCGCCGGGACGAACATGATCACCGGCCTCTACACCGCGCAGGCCGACTCGATCCCGATCCTGTGCATCACCGGGCAGGCCGACTCGCGGAAGCTGCACACCGAGGCGTTCCAGGCCGTCGACATCGTCGAGATCGCCAAGCCGGTGACCAAATGGGCGGTGCAGGTCAAGGAGGCCGCCCAGCTGCCGTGGGTGTTCCGGGAGGCGTTCCGCATCGCGCGGTCCGGCCGTCCCGGCCCGGTGCTGATCGACCTGCCGATCGACGTCCAGCGGCAGGAGATCGAGTGGGACTCCAGCATCGACTCGCCGCTCCCGGTCATCAGGGCGACGCCGTCCCCGGCCAGGGTCGAGCGGGCGCTGGACCTGCTCCTGGCCGCCGAGCGGCCGCTGATCCTCGCGGGCGGTGGAGTGGTGCTCGGCGACGCGAGCGACCGGCTGCGCACCGCGGCCGAGCTGCTCGGCGTCCCGGTCGGCGTGACGTTGATGGGCAAGGGGAGTTTCCCCGAGGACCACGAACTGTTCGCCGGCATGGCGGGTATCCAGACCTCGCAGCGCTGGGCGAACGCGGCGTTCCTCGAGGCGGATCTGGTGCTGGCGCTGGGCGCGCGGTTCGGCGACCGGCACACCGGTGACCTCGACGTCTACCGGGGGAACCGGAAGTTCATCCACGTCGACATCGAGCCGACCCAGCTGGGCAAGGTGTTCGGGCCGGACCTCGGCATCGTGTCGGACACGGGCGCCTTCCTGGACGCGCTGATCGAGGCGGCGTCGAAGCGTTCCCCGGCACGGGATCGCGCGTGGCCGCGGCGCATCGGCGAGCTCAAGGAGAGCCTGCCGCGGCGTGAGGACTTCGAGGACACGCCGATCAAGGCGCCCCGGGTCTTCAAGGAGATCAACGAGTTCTACGGCGAGGACGCCTACTTCGTCACCGCGATCGGGCTCTACCAGATCTGGTCCGGGCAGTTCCAGCGCGCGCACAAGCCGCGGCACTACCAGGTGTGCGGCCAGGCCGGCCCGCTCGGTTGGGAGATCCCGGCGGCGATCGGCGTCAAGAAGGCGAAACCGGAGGCCGAGGTCGTCGGCGTCGTCGGGGACTACTCGTTCCAGTTCCTGGTCGAGGAGCTGGCGGTGGCCGCGCAGTACGACGTCGGGTTCGTGCTGATCATGCTGAACAACGAGTACCTCGGGCTCATCCGGCAGGCCGAAACCGGCTACGAGATGAACTTCGAGGTCGACATCCACTACGACAAGATCGGCACGGACAACGTGAAGGTCATGGAGGCCTACGGCTGCTCCGGCACCCGCGTCACCGAGCCGGGCGAGATCCGGGCTTCGCTGGAGTGGGCACGCAAGGAGGCCGAGCGGACGTCGCGGCCGGTGCTGGTGGAGATCATGATCGAACGCGAAGGGAACGCCGCGATGGGCAAGGCGCTCGACAGCGTCGTCGAGTTCGAGCCGATCGCGGGCTGAACGACGGTGTCCCGGTGCTCGCCCGCCGGGACACCGTCGTGCGGTCAGGCCTTGCCCTGGTCGTTGCTCAGCCACTTCTCCGGCCGGACACGGACCAGCACGGAGTTGTCGCTGAGCGCACCGTCGACGTATTTCGTGCCCTCGTCCTCCGACAGGTAACGCTGCGCGATCTTCAGCGCCTGCTCCCTGGTCGGCGGCGCGTCGTTCGCGATGACCGGACCCTCGGCCGTCACGTACTTGTACGGCAGCGTCTCCGACTGAGCGACCAGGCTCAGCCTGCCCGCCCTCTTGATCGCCTTGTCCTTGACCGAACCGCCGTCCATCCAGATCAGCAGTTCGCCGCCGGGCTCGTAGTCGTACCAGACCGGCACGGCAAGCGGGGCCCGCCCTTCCCGCTCCACGGCAAGGACCCCGATGTGGACCTCGCTCAGGAAGGCTTCGCGTTCCTCGGCGGTCATGACGAAAGACGACATCCGTGTCTCGCTTCTCTCGTAGGTGATCTACGAGAGGCGACAACGCGGCCGGACTTCAGGGCATTCCGGGCGTTGGCTTTCGCGTCATGATCGCCAGGGCGGCACCCGGGGCCCGGCCGCGGTCGAGGTTGCGAAAGCCACTTTCGCAACGTTGAAGGTTGCGAAAGTGGCTTTCGCAACCCCTCGGCGGTAGCCGGGCCCTGCCGAGCGTCGTCCCCCGGACACGGATGACGTCCCCCCGGACACGGATGACGTCCCACCGGTCACGCGACACCACCCGACAGTAGGGCGGCACTGCGACCGAACCTCCGCTCCCGCAGCCGACCGGGGCGAAGGCTCCTTTCGCCGCATCAGACTCGGTGAAGGGAGCCTTCAGCCCACACGAAAACCCACGTGAGCGCCACCCTGGCGAGCGTCACGGGGTCGGGGAAGTGCTGCTGGTCGGGGACGTCTCGCCGGTGTTCCCCGCCGGAGTCGAGGACGGCGCCGCGGAAGACGTGCTGGACGGCGGAGGCGTCGTCGAGGACGAAGGGGTGCTCGAAGGAGGTGTCGAGGAAGGCGGGGTCGACGAGGGAGGCGTCGACGAAGGCGGCGTGCTGGTCGGCTTCGAGGGCGAAGAGCTGCTCGGCGGCGTGCTGCTGCTCGGCGGGACGGACGTGCCGGGCAGCGGCGTCGGACCCGGCGTGGTCGTGCCGGGCGGGGGAGTGCCGGGCAGGGTCGGCACCGGGACCTGGCCGTCGGGCGTACCGGCGGCGACGTCCTGGGAGTCGGGCGCGCCGACGGGGACCTGGCTGTCCGGCATCGTCGCGACGCCGCCGCGGTAGGCGACCGCCCAGCGGATCACGGTGTCCACATAGGACAGCGAGTGGTTGTAGCGGTACACGGCCACGCGCTGGGTCTGCTCGGACGTCAGGTCGACCCCGCCGGAGCAGAGGTAGCGGCCGGAGCCCAGCGTCGCGTCGTAGATGTTGTTCGGGTTCGACTCGCCGTCGCCGTTGCCGTCGGAGGCGTAGCCCTTCCACGTGGAGGGGATGAACTGCGTCGGGCCGACGGCGCGGTCCCAGACCGTGTCGCCGTCGTACTTGCCGCCGTCGGTGTCGGAGATGGCGGCGAACGGACCGGCGCCGTTGAGCTGCGGGCCGAGGATCGGCTCCAGCGTGTTGCCCTTCGCGTCGACGTAACCGCCGCGCGCGTGATTCGATTCGATCCGGCCGATGCTGGCGATCAGCGCCCAGTCGATGTGGCAGCCGGGCAGTTCCTTCGCGAGGATGTCGGCGGCGTTCTTGTACGCCTTCATCATGCTGGCGGGGATGCCGAGCGCGCCCGACGGCGCGAACGCGCCGCCGATGTTGCCGGAATGCCCGGGGACGGTCAGCGGATCCGGGGTGGGCGGCTCGGGGAGGCTGCCGTCGACGGCGATCTCCGGGACCGTGCCCGCCGGCGGTTGCCAGGCCGCGGCCTGGTTCTGCGGCGCGGACGGCTTCGGCGCGGCGATCGGGGCGTCGGGGCCCGCGGACGCGGTGACCGCGGGCAGCACGGCGAGCGCGCCGCCGGCGAGCGCGAAGGCCGTCCGGTGCCGGGCGGACAACTTGTCCGTCTGTCGAGGGCGGTGCTTCGGCATGTTCTCTCCCGCAAGGTCGACTCCGCGCAAAACTATCCGATAGAGCCGGTTTTCGGGGACGACGCAACGAAAAACCCGCGATCCTGTCGAGTTTTCGTCCTCGCGGCACAAGACCTTCGTAGTGAAGTTGTCAATTTCACGCTGAGTTCACCGAATCGTCAGCAGAATCCCCGGCCGCCCCGCGGAGTGGTCTGAACCGCGTGCAAAGAGGTCTTTGCACAATCTCCTTTGCACGGCTACCTTGGTGTCATGACCGGTCCGCCGCCACCCGAAGAGATCGCCGACGCCGCCGTGCTGAAGGCGGTGATGCACCCGCTGCGCCGCCGGATCATGGAGGCGTTGGGCCGCGGCCCCGCGACGGCGACGAAGCTGGCCAAGGAACTGGGGGAGAGTTCGGGCGCGACCAGCTATCACCTGCGGGAACTGGCGAAATACGACTTCGTCGACGAGGCGCCGGAGCTCGCGCACGGCAAGGAGCGCTGGTGGCGGGCCCGCCAGCGCGACATCCGCTGGCCGCGGCACAGCGAGCAGAACGACGAGATGCGCGCCGTGTTCGACGAGGCGCAGCGTGCGGCGTTCACCGAAGACCTCGAACAGCTGGCGACCTTTCTCGAGCGTCGCGGTGAGCTGGGCGAATGGGGTGACGCGCTGGTGTTTTCGCGCGGCTCGGTCTACGTGAACCTCGAAGAGCTCAAGGAGTTCTTCGACGAATACCTGGAGCTGTTACGCCGCTATTGGCGGCCGGAGCCAGGCCCGGACGCGCGGAAGGTGCTCGTGCGCTGGACGGCGTTCCCGGACGCGGACGGGGAGGTGCAGGAAGGGAACTGAAAACCGGTGGGAGAGCGGCCACTCGACCACCGGAATCGCGTCACCACGCCGGACGGCGTGTCTTCACGAACCACTCCACAGACAAAGGGGGAGCAGCATGCTGCTCTGGAAGAGAATCGCGGCCGTCTGCGCCGCGGCGAGCCTGCTCGCGGCGGGGACCGCGGCGGCCGCGCAACCGCCGGACGGGCGATCCCGGTCGGACGCCACCATCCGCTACACCGAATACGGCATCCCGCACATCGTCGCGAACGACTGGGCGAGCCTGGGCTTCGGACAGGGATTCGCCGCGGCCAAGGACAACATCTGCGCGATCGCGGACGTCGCGGTCACGACGAGGGCCGAGCGTTCCCGCTGGCTCGGGCCGGACGCACCGCCGACGAGCGGGGTGAGCCAGGCGAGTACGAACCTCGCGAGCGACCTGTATTTCCAAGGTCTCAACGAAAGCGGCGCCGTCGAGCGGCTCCTGTCGGCGCCCGCGCCGCGCGGGCCGTACCGCGAGGTCCGCGAACTGATCCGCGGTTACGTCGAGGGGGTCAACAAGTACCTGCGCACCGGCGAGATCACCGACCCGGCCTGCCGGGGCGCGGGCTGGCTGAAGCCGATCATCGAACTGGACGTGTACCGGCACAGTCACGCAGTCGGCATGATCTTCGGCCAGGGCGGCGTCGCCGACTCGATCACCGCGTCGCTGCCGGGCGCCCCGTCCGCGGGCGGCGGTACCGAACAGATGTTCGGGGAGACCGGGATCGGCAGTAACGCGATCTCGATCGGCTCCTCCGCGTCGGCGAACGGACGCGGTGTCTCGCTCGCCAACCCGCACCTGCCGTGGCAGCTGAGCGGGACCAGGCTTTGGCAGTCGCAGGTGACCTTGCCGGGCAAGCTCAACGTCAGTGGCGCCGGCATCCCCGGCATCCCGCTGATGTGGCTGGGGCACAACGAAACCGCGGCCTGGAGCGGTACCGCCACCGACACCACGCGCACGTACACGCTGTTCGAGCTGAAGCTCGTGCCCGGCTCGCCGACGACGTACCTGGTCGACGGGAAGCCCGAGCGGATGCGGCGTGCCGACGTGAGTGTGCTGTCGCGCAAGGCGGACGGCACCCTGGAACGTGTCGTACGTCCACAGTGGACGACGAGGTACGGCCCGGTGACGACCCGGCTCGGGCAGCGCGAGCTGCCGTGGACGGCGTCGAGCGCGTTCGCCATCGCGGACGCCAACGCCACGAACCTCGGTATGACGAACTCGATGTTCTCGATCGCCCGCGCCAGGACGGCGGGGGAGATGATCGGCGCGGTCCGCGAGACCCAAGGGCTGCCGTGGATGAACATCCTCGCCACCGACGACCGGGGCCGGGTGGAGTTCAGCCAGATCCATGGGGTCCCGCACGTCACCGACGAGAAGGCCGCGCGCTGCAACACGCCGCTGGGCAAGGAATTGTTCGACGCCAACGGGGTCGCGGTGCTCGACGGTTCCAAGACGGCGTGCGCCTGGGGCCGCGACCGGGACGCGCTGCGGCCTGGTGTCTTCGGCCCGTCCAGCCTGCCCAGCCTGAGCCGGTCGGACTACGCGGCGAACTCGAACGACAGCTCTTGGCTGGTCAACCCCGCCGAACCGAAGGCCGGTTACCCCAGAATCGTGGGCCCGGTCCGTTACGAGCAGAACATGCGGACGCGTGCCGGCCTCGTCGAGATCGCCGACCAGCTGAAGAAGGGCGGCTTCACGGGGCAAGCGATGCGGGACCTGATGTTCTCGAACCGGGACCACGCCGCCGAACTCGTGCGGGCCGACGTCGTCGCGATGTGCCGCACGATGCCGGGGCTGGACGACGCTTGCGCGGCGCTGGCGGGCTGGGACGGTCGTTCGGACGCCGGCAGCCGGGGCGCGTTGCTCTTCGACCGGTTCTGGGCCGCGGCGGACCGGATGGGGCCCGAGATCTGGAAGAACCCGTTCGACGTCAAGGATCCGGTCCACACGCCGAATACCCTCGACAC
Organism: Amycolatopsis sp. w19; assembly: GCF_051373225.1. Lineage (NCBI taxonomy): Bacteria > Bacillati > Actinomycetota > Actinomycetes > Pseudonocardiales > Pseudonocardiaceae > Amycolatopsis > Amycolatopsis sp. w19. The sequence continues at coordinate 187,602 of NZ_JBPQFM010000007.1, forward strand.
GGGGAACGCGGCGATCCGCAAGGCGCTCTCCGACGCCGTTTCGGAGCTGCGGGCGGCCAAGATCCCGCTCGACGCGCCGTACGGGGACAACCATTACGTCGTCCGCGACGGCCGGAAGATCGCGCTAGGCGGCGGAACCGCGGGCCGCGGGGTCTACAACACCGTCGGCGGGCCTTGGGATCCGGCCCGTGGGTACACCGAGTTCACGCACGGCGGGACGTATCTGCACGTCGTGGCGTTCGACGGGACCGGATGCCCGGACACGACGACGCTGATGACCTACTCGCAGTCCGCGAACGCGAAGTCGGCGCACCACAGCGACCAGACGGAGCTGTACTCGCGCAAGCAGTGGGTCGCCGAACGGTACTGCGAGAAGGACATCCTCGCGTCGCCGTCGCTCGAGGTGCTCCGGGTGAGCAGGCGATGATCGCGGCCATGATCGCGGCCGTCGTGGCGGTCTCGTCACCGCTGCCCGCCGCGGCTCCGGACGGCGAAGTCTCGTTCGCCAGCCACGGGGTCACCCTGCGGGGAACGGTGGTCGCGCCGGAGGGCGGCGGACCGGCGCCGGGCATCGTCATGGTGCACGGGTCCGGCGAACACGACCGGGACGATTACCGTGCCGAGGCGGAAGCCTTCGCCAAGGCGGGGATCGCGACCCTGATCTACGACAAGCGGACCGAGGGCTATTCGCTGTTCGAGCGGGACTACTCGGTCTTGGCCGACGACGCGCTCGCCGCCGTGCAGGCGCTGCGCTCGCGTCCCGGCGTGGATCCGTCCCGCGTCGGGGTGTGGGGCTTGAGCGAAGGGGGCTGGGTCGCGCCCTTGGCCGCGTCGAAGTCGAAGGACGTCGCGTTCGCGGTCACCGTCGGCGCCAACGGGGTCTCGCCCGATCGTCAGCAGGCGTGGGCGCTCGAGACCTATCTACGGCGAGCCGGCGTCACCGGCTCGATGGTGGACATGGTGGCCTCGACGAACATGCGGACCCTCGCGGGTGCGGGCGCCTTCCCCGAGGCCGGATACGACCCGGTGCCGGTGCTGGAGAAGGTGCGGCAGCCGGTGCTCGGTCTGTGGGGTGAACTGGACCGGCTCACTCCGCCCGGCGAGGCCGTCCGGATCTTCCGGGAAACGCTGGACCGGGCGGGGAACCGGCAGTACACCCTGAAGGTGTTCCCCCAGGCCCAGCACGGGCTCCGGCAGACCACCGACGGTTTCGACAAGCTCGACGGCTTCGCCCCCGGTTACCTCGAACTCGTGGCGAACTGGGTGAACGGAACGAAGGACGGGCCGTCGGCCGACCCGCCTCCGGTCCAGGCGAGCCAGAGTGTCGCCCTCGCACCGCTCGCCTGGTACGAGGCGCCGTGGGTGCAGATCGGGGTCTGGGCGCTGGCGTTGCTCGCGTTCGCGGCCTATCCGGTGACGGCGTTGTTCCGTCGCAGGGAAAGCGTTCCGCTCGCCGGGCCCGCACGCTGGCTCGCGTCGACCGGGACGCTCGCCACGGCGGGGTTCCTCGCCTACTACATCGCCCTGTCGATGGGGGCGGCGATGGCGCCGGGTCCGGTCCTTTTCGGACGGACGTTGCCCTGGCTCGCATTGCAGCTGATCGCGGTCGGTGTCGTCGCCGCCGGTGCGGTGACCGCGGTTTCGTGGTGGCGTGGGAAGGAACGCGGGGGAGTCCGGATCGGCCTGCTGCTGGCGGGCGCCGCTTTGTTCGTCCCGTGGGCCGTCCACTGGGGACTGTTGGTGCCGTGAAATGAGCCTGGGTGCCGGGCGGCCACCCGGCACCCAGGCGTACGGAAGCCGCGTCACCACGCCCGACGGCGTGTCTTCACGAACGGACCTCCGGGTCAGAAGATACTCAGGACTTCGGGGTGACGGCGAACCGGCGCAGTTCCAGTGCCGGGTTCTTGGCGCGTACCTCGGAGATCCGCTCGGCGGAGACCTCGCCGGTCGCCGTCCCCGTGCGCTCGCCGAGCGAGGCGACGACCACGCCCATCGGGTCGACGATCATGCTGTGCCCCGAACCGGCGGGCGCGGCCTGCCCCGACGCGACGAGGTAGATCGTGTTCTCGATCGCCCTTGCCCGGACCAGGGTGGTCCAGTGGTCCTCCTTCAGCGGCCCGGGCATCCACTCGGCGGGCAGCAGCACCGCGTCCGCGCCGGCGTCGACCAGGCGGCGGGTGACCTCCGGGAACCTGAGGTCGTAGCAGGTCTGGAGACCGAAGGTGATCCCATCGACCTCGAACGTCTCCGGCGCTGCGATGTCGCCGGGCCGGACCAGCTCCGATTCGCGGAAACCGAAGGCGTCGTACAGGTGCAGCTTGCGGTAGAGCGCGGCGATGGCGCCGTCGGGACCGGCCGCGACGAGGGTGTTCGAGATCCGCTCGCCGCCGGGGAGCGCTTCGTTGATGCCCGCGACGACGGTGATCTGCCGGTCCTTCGCCAGCCCGCGCAGCTCGGTGACGAACGGGCCGTCGAGTTCTTCGGCCGAGGTCACGAATTCCCGGCTCATCGTCGGTACGGTGAACAACGAGTACTCGGGCAGCACGACCACTCGCGCCCCGCGATCGGCCGCTTCGCCGACGAGGGCGGCGACGCGGGCGAGGTTGGCCTCTTTGTCGTTGCCGGGCGCGAACTGCGCCACCGCGACGTGCACCATGGGACCCCTTCCGATAAGTGGAACTCTTGTATACATGATGGATACTTGACTGGTCCAGGTGTAGGCTCAGTCGCGGAAAGTGACGGAATAGAGGGGGAACGAGATGACTGTGACCGCCGAAGGGGGCGGCCCGGCGCGTGAGCGGGTCTACACGTGGCTACGCGACGGAATCATCTCGGGTGAGCTGGAAGGCGGCCGCTTCCTCGACGAGATGTGGGTTTCCGGTGTCGTCGGCGTGTCGAGGACACCGGTGCGCGAGGCGTTCCACCGGCTGGCCGCGGAGCGGTTCATCAGCCTGCTGCCGCGCAAGGGCGCGCAGGTGCGCACCGTCACCGCCAGGGAGCTGGAAGAGGTCTACCAGAGCAGGCGCCTGATCGAAGGGCACGCCATCGCGACGCTCTGCGCGAACCGGGCGGGTGCGCCGGCCGAACTGCCGGAACTCATCGAGGCGATGGCGAGCTCCGGCGCCGAACGCGACTGGTTCGCCGTCTCGGGCTTCGACCGCCGCTTCCATCGCGCCGTCGTGAACGCCGCGGGCAACACCGTCCTGACCGAGCTTTACGACACCCTTCGTTCGCGGCAGCAGCGCGTCACGGTCCGCGCGCTGGAGGCGCGGCCGGAACGGCTGACCGTGATCAACGAGGAACACCGGGCGCTGGTCGCCGCCCTGAACGACCACGATGCCAAGGAAGCGTCGCGGTTGCTGGAAGAGCATCTGCGCCCGGTGTCCGAAGTGATGTCGGTGCTGCCTCAGGAAGGCTGACCCGGCTGGTCGTGCGTCGAGCAGTGGATCCCGCCGCCGCCCGAGGCGATGGTCGGGATCTTCACCGGCACGATCTCGCGGCCGGGGAAGTGCTCGCGCAAGACCTGCTGGGCACGCTCGTCCGCCTCGGCGTCGCCGAACTTCGGGACGAAGACCGACTTGTTCGCGACGTAGAAGTTGGCGTACGAGATCACGCTGTCTTCGCCGTAGCCCTCGACCTTGTCCGGATCCGGCTGGACGAGATCGGTCACCTTGAAGGGTTCGCCGTCGGCGTCGGTGGCGCTCGCGAGTACTGACCTAGCCTGATCGGCCGCGCGGGACCACGAATCGGGCGGGGTGCCGGGCGCCGCCTTGTCCAGGAGGACGACGCCGGGCGCGGTGAACCGGGCCAGGCAATCGACGTGCGCGTCGGTGATGTCCTCGCCGCGTACGCCGGCGAACCAGATGACCTTCCGGACGCCGAGCAGTTTCTTGAGTTCGTCTTCGATCTCCTGGCGGGTCCTTCCCTTGTTGCGGTTGTCGTTGACGAGTGAGCTTTCGGTGACCATCAACGTGCCGGCCCCGTCGGTCTCGAACGAGCCGCCCTCGGCGGTGATCCAGGTTTCCGTACGGGCCAGGCCGTATTCGCCCAGCACGGACCTCGCGACGGCGTTGTCCTTGTCGTGCGGCTTCTGTTTGCCGCCCCAGCCGGTGAAGTTGAAATCGACCCCGGCGACCTCGCCGCCCTCCTCGACGAACACCGGGACGGTGTCGCGTGCCCACAGGTCGTCGACCGGGATCGGGACGACCTCGACGGTGTCCCCGCAAGCCTGCTGAGCGGCGTCGGCGTGCTCGGGGCGGGCGAGGAGCACCACCGGTTCGTAGCCGGCGATCGCCTTGGCCAGACCGGCGATCTCCTCGCGGACCGCGGGCAGATCCTCCGCCCAGATGGACTTCGACGCGGGCCACGACAGGTAGGTGCGCGCGTGACTTTCCCATTCGGCGCCCAGCCTGCGAGCCGCCGCGGCTGCGGGCTCGGGCGAGCCGGCCGCCGGAGCGGGCGCGGCCGGATTCTCCGAACATCCCGCGCTCCCGACGGCGACCGCGCCGACCGCTGTCAGCGCGCGCAGGACCGTGCGGCGGGGAAGGGATGAAGCGAACACTGTGCACTCCTTGATCGGACCGGTGTGGATACGATAGCATCCTGACTGAAAATTCAGTCAGGATGCTATCGCTAGGGTGATCACCCGTGGTCGAACGTCAGCAGAAGATCTTGGAAGCGGCCGTGCGGGTGATCGCGCGCAGCGGTGTGCGGGGCCTGCGGGTCGAGAAGATCGCGGCCGAGGCCGGGATCTCGACGTCGCTGATCTACTACCACTTCACCAACCGCGCCGGGCTGCTGCGCAAGACGCTGGAATTCGTCAGCGACCGCGCCGCGGCGTACACCGAAGAGGCCGCGGCCGAGGCGGCGGATCCCCGGGCCGAGCTCGAACTCCTGCTGTTCGGGGAGCTTCAGGACACGCAGGCGGTGCGGGAGAACAGCACCGCCTGGGGCGAGCTGCGGGCCAGTGCCGTGTTCACCCCGGAGCTGCGCGAACCGCTTGCCGAGTCGACCCGGATCTGGATGGACGAGGTCGCTGAAGTGATCCGGAGTGTCGACAGCGCCGGTGTCCGGGCCGAAGACGCCGCCGAACGGCTCACCGGCCTGGTCGAAGGGCTCAGCGAGCGGTGGCTTTCTGGTTCGATGGAGCTGGACCGGGCGCGGGAGCTCCTGCGGGGCGCGATCGCGCTGGAACTGGACAGGGCGGGGACCTGATGGGACTCGAGAAGATCGTCGGTGTCATGCGTGACAACCTCACCGTCCGGCGTGTCTACGGCGAACCGGTGGAGAAGGACGGCGTCGTGATCATCCCGGCCGCGAGCGTCATCGGCGGTGGTGGTGGCGGGCACGGCAGCGAGCAGGGCAAGGAAGGTGAGGGCGGCGGCTTCATCCTCGCCGCGCGTCCCGTCGGGGCTTACGTGGTCAAGGGCGGCGACGTGCGCTGGGTTCCTTCGGTGGACGTGACCTTCCTCGGCGCGGTGTTCGCGGTCATGGTCGCCGCGATCCACCGGTCATCCCGGCGAGGATCAGCTCGATCCCGGTGAGGAACTGCTCCCGGTCGTCGTGCTCGCGGACCTCGTCGGCGATGGACCGGAGGAAGGGGAACTCGGCGGGGTCGAGGTCTTCCCACGCGTTCGCCGCGGCGCGGAGGAATTCGGCGCGGTCCACCCCGGGCCCGAGCACCCGGGAGTTCGCCGCGTTCTGGCCCGCGGCGCCGAAGACGTAGTGCACCAGCGCCGAGGTCGCGGTGAACCAGGTGGTTTCCGGGATGCCCAGCGCGCTGACCCGCTGTCCGATGGCTTCGAAGATCCGCGGTGTCACCGAACCCCGAGGGCTGCGGGAAAGCTGGAGGGCGAGCTGCGGGGAAAGCCACGGGTGGCACTCGATCGCTTCGAACAGACTCAGGCCGATGGCCCGGATCTCGTCCTGGGGCGAACGTCCGGCGTCGACGGTCAGGGCGGCGGCGATGACGGACGCGGTCGCGGCATCGAGCAGGGCGCCCTTGTTCGGCACGTGCCAGTAGATCGCCCCGGGACCGGTGGCGAGGCGCTCGGTCAACGTCCGGAAGGTGAGCCCGCGTTCGCCGTCCGCGTCGAGCAGTTCGACGGCCGCTTCGACGATGCGCTCGCGGGACAAAGCCTCCGCGCGGGTCCGTGGTGCCATGCCGTTCATCCTGGCAGAGCGCGGATCGATGACTTTCGGGCTAGTTTCCCCGTATGGCGAAAAGCTCGGCGGTGGAGATCGAGGTCGGCGACCGGACGGTGCGCGTCTCGAACCCGGATCGTGTCTATTTCCCGGCGCGGGGCGAGACGAAGCTCGACCTCGTCGAGTACTACCTCGCGGTCGGCGACGGGATCGTGCGGGCGCTGCGGGAACGGCCGTGCATGCTGCACCGGTTCCCGTCCGGGGTCTCGGGCGACAAGGTCCACCAGAAACGCGTCCCGAACGGTGCCCCCGACTGGCTGCAGACGGTCCGCGTCGACTTCCCGTCCGGCAGGCACGCCTACGAACTGTGCGTCACCCATCCCGCCGACGTGATCTGGGCGGTGCAGATGTCGACCGTCGAGTTCCATCCGTGGAACTCCCGCCGCGCCGACACCGAACGCCCCGACGAATGGCGGATCGACCTCGACCCGATGCCCGACTGCCCGTTCTCCACCGTGCGGAAGGTCGCCGGCACCGTCCGCGAGATCCTGGACGAACTCGGCATCACCGGCTTCCCGAAGACCTCCGGCGGGCACGGCATGCACGTCTACGTCCGGATCGAACCGCGATGGGGTTTCCAGGAGGTGCGCCGGGCGGCGCTCGCCTTCGCGCACGAGGTCGAGCGGCGGATGCCCGACGAGGTCACCACGACCTGGTGGCGCAAGGACCGCGATCCCTCGAAGCTGTTCGTGGACTACAACCAGAACGCCCGTGACCACACCATCGCGAGCGCGTACTCGGTCCGCGGCGTGCCCGAAGCCGTCGTCTCGACCCCGATCCGCTGGGACGAGGTGGACGACGTCGAACCCCGCGACTTCACGATCGCCACCGTGCCCGCGCGTTTCGCCGAACTCGGCGACCTGCACGCGGGCATCGACGACACGGCGTACTCGCTCGACACCCTGCTCGAATGGGCCGATCGCGACGGCCTCGATACCGACGGCGAGTGACCCCCTTCCCGCATTTAGAGGACTAAATGCGGGAAGGCGTGGGCCTTGCCCGGTGGCGTTGCGAAAGCCACTTTCGCAACGTTGAAGGTTGCGAAAGTGGCTTTCGCAACGCCAGCTGCTGCCGTCTCCCGCGAAACCCGCGACCATCACCTCGGCGCCGACGCGTGCGATCCCGTGCCTTACCGCATTTAGAGGACTAAATGCGGTAAGAGGGCGTCACTTGCCGACGTAGGCCGCCAAGTGTTCACCGGTGAGCGTCGAAGCGCTCGCGACGAGGTCGGACGGCGTGCCCTCGAAGACGATCTTGCCGCCGTCGTGCCCGGCGCCGGGGCCGAGGTCGATGATCCAGTCGGCGTGCGCCATGACCGCCTGGTGGTGCTCGATCACGATCACCGACTTGCCCGCGTCGACGAGCCGGTCCAGCAGGCCGAGCAGGTTCTCGACGTCGGCGAGGTGCAGACCGGTGGTCGGCTCGTCGAGGATGTAGACGCCGCCCTTGTCGCCCATGTGCGTCGCGAGCTTCAGCCGCTGCCGCTCGCCGCCGGAAAGCGTGGTGAGCGGCTGGCCGAGGCTGAGATAGCCGAGCCCGACGTCGTCGAGCCTGCTGAGGATCGCGTGAGCGGCGGGGATGCGTCCGTCGCCCTCGCCGAAGAACTTCACGGCCTCGGACACCGGCATCTCCAGTGCCTCGCTGATGTTCTTGCCGCCGAAGGTGTACTCCAGCACCGAAGCCTGGAACCGCTTGCCTTCGCATTCCTCGCAGGTGGTCGCGGTGCCCGCCATGATGCCGAGGTCGGTGTAGATGACCCCCGCGCCGTTGCAGGTCGGGCAGGCGCCCTCGGAGTTGGCGCTGAACAGCGCCGGCTTCACGCCGTTGGCCTTGGCGAACGCCTTGCGGATCGGTTCGAGCAGCCCGGTGTAGGTGGCGGGGTTGCTCCGCCGCGAGCCACGGATGGGGGTCTGGTCGACCGAGACCACGCCCTCGTCGGCCGGGATCGATCCGTGGAGCAGGGAGCTCTTGCCGGAGCCCGCGACGCCGGTGACGACGCACAGGACGCCGAGCGGGACGTCGACGTCCACGTTCCGGAGGTTGTGCCGGTCCGCGCCGCGGATCTCCAGTTTGCCGGTGGGCTTGCGGACGCTGTCCTTGAGCGACGCCCGGTCGTCGAGGTGCCTGCCGGTGATGGTGTCGCTGGCACGCAGGCCGTCGACGGTGCCCTCGAAGCAGATCGTCCCGCCCGCGGTGCCCGCGCCGGGGCCGAGGTCGACGACGTGGTCGGCGATGGCGATGGTCTCCGGCTTGTGCTCGACGACCAGCACGGTGTTGCCCTTGTCCCGCAATTGCTGGAGCAGGTTGTTCATCCGCTGGATGTCGTGCGGGTGCAGCCCGATGGTGGGCTCGTCGAACACGTAGGTGACGTCGGTGAGCGAAGACCCGAGGTGCCGGATCATCTTCGTGCGCTGCGCCTCGCCACCCGAAAGCGTGCCGGACGGCCGGTCGAGGGAGAGGTAGCCGAGTCCGATGTCGACGAAGGAGTCGAGCGTGTGCTGGAGCTTCTCCAGCAGCGGCGCCACCGACGGCTCCTTGAGCCCGCGGACCCAGTCGGCCAGGTCACTGATCTGCATCCGGCAGGCGTCGGCGATGTTGATCCGCTTGATCTTCGACGACCGCGCGAGGTCGCTGAGCCTGCTCCCGTCGCATTCCGGGCAGACCGCGAAGGTGACCGCCCGGTCCACGAACGTGCGGATATGCGGCTGCATCGCCTCGCGGTCCTTGGACAGGAACGACTTCTGGATCGTGGGGATCAGCCCCGAATAGGTCAGGTTGATGCCGTCGATCTTGAGTTTGACCGGCTCCTTGTAGAGCAGATCGTCCAGCTGCCGCTTGGTGTACTTCTTGATCGGCTTGTCCGGGTCGAAGAAACCGCAGCCGCGCAGGATGCGGCCGTACCAGCCCTCCATGGAGAAACCGGGGATCGTCAGCGCGCCCTCGTTGAGGGATTTGGTGTCGTCGTACAGCGCGGTGAGGTCGATGTCGTTGACCTTGCCCCGGCCTTCGCACCGGGCGCACATCCCGCCGGTGATGCTGAACTCGCGGCGTTCCTTGGTGGTCCGGCCGCTCTTCTCGATGGTCACGGCGCCCGCGCCGGAGATCGAGGCGACGTTGAACGAGAACGCCTGAGGCGAACCGATGTGCGGTTTCCCGATCCGGCTGAAGAGGATGCGGAGCATCGCGTACGCGTCGGTGGCGGTGCCGACCGTGGAGCGGGGGTCGGAGCCCATCCGCTGCTGGTCGACGATGATCGCGGTGGTCAGGCCGTCGAGCACGTCGACCTCGGGCCGGGCCAGCGTCGGCATGAAGCCCTGTACGAAGGTGCTGTACGTCTCGTTGATCAGCCGCTGCGACTCGGCCGCGATCGTGTCGAAGACCAGGGAGCTCTTGCCCGATCCCGAGACGCCGGTGAACACCGTCAGCCGTCGCTTCGGCAGCTCGACGGCGACGTTCTTGAGGTTGTTCTCGTTCGCCCCCACGACGCGGATCAGGTCGTGGCTGTCGGCGGGGTGTTCCTCGGGCGCCTGCGGCCGGGAGGTCTTGCGCATCGTTTCTCCATCCTCATGGGGGCCGCGTGACGTTCCGTCAGCCTCACCGGGCTCGATCTAACCAGCTTCGAGCCGTTCGTCCTCGACGACGATCACGCTAGGTGAGTTCGGGGGACTTCCGCTTCTCGATTCCTGATCCGTCTTCCGGAGCAGGGGAGCGACGAGCTTCTCGCCCTCGGGCCACGGTCCGTGCGCTCCGGTGAGGTGCCCGACGAGACCGATGTCCGCGAATCCGGCTCCCCAGACCTCGGCGAAGTATCGGGCGCGGGCCGGGGTCATCCAGCGGTCGTTCGCGCTCGCGGCGACGACGGCGGGGAAGGGGAGCCGGAGGCGGGGGATCGGGGCGAACCCGGCCAGCGCGGGCTCGGGGTTCTCCTCGACGTCGGGCGGCGTGACGAACAGGGCGCCGCGCACGGGCCGGTCGCCCCCGGCCGCGAGCCAGTGCAGCACGGTCAGGCAGCCGAGACTGTGCGCCACCAGCACCGGAGGATCGGCCGCTTCCGCGAGCGCCTCGTCCAGCCGGGCGACCCAGTCCTCGCGGACGGGTGCGTCCCAGTCGTCCTGGACGAACCTTTTCGAACCCGGGTAACGGTCGAGCCAGACGGACTGCCAGTCTCCGGGCTCGGGACCGAACCAGCCGTCGGCGAAGAGCAAGGTCATGGGGCCCAGTATTCAGACGCTCCAGCCCTCGCTCTTGGTCGCCTTCAGGTAGTCCTCGACCGGCGGTCCGACCGGCCTGCCCTCGTACTGCGTCGACAGCACCACCGACGACCTGATCTCGCCGTGTTTGCCCAGCCGTTCGAAGAGACCTTCGAGGTGTTCGAGCGATACGGCCCGCACCTTCAGCATGGTGCAGCGGTCGCCGCTGAGCCGGTGCAGTTCGACCACCTCGGGGTAGTCCTCCGATTTGCTGGTGCGCAGCAGACAGCTGCCCAGCGAGCAGCGCATTTCGACGAACGCCTGCAGGCCGTACCCGGCGCGGTGCGCGTCCACTTGGGCGCGATACCCGGTGATGACGCCCGCCTCCTCCAGCCGCCGGACCCGTTCGGCGACGGCGGGCGCCGAGAGGTTCACGCGGCGGCCCAGCTCCTTGAACGAGAGCCGCCCGTCGGCCTGGAGCGTTTCGAGGAGCCGCCAGTCGAGGTCGTCCAGCGCCCTTTCCGATCGTAAGGTCATCGCGCCCGGATTCCTTCCATGATGCGCCTCGCACCCCCGCGAGGCCTTCGTCAGCCTATTCGCCGCGGCGCCGGGAATCCCTAGGTTTGAATCATGAAACCGATGTTCGCGCTCTTCATGGGCGTCGCCTGTCTCAGCACCGCGGTCGTCGGCCTGTCCACCACGGCCGCGTTGATCATGGTCGAGCACGCCGGCGCGGCATGGAGCGGATTGCCGAGCGCCGTGCTGGTACTCGGTTCCGCCGTGGGTTCGCTGTCGTCGGGAGCGCTGGCCGCACGGTTCGGCAGGCGCCTCGTCCTGGTGCTGTTGTACGGGGCCGCGGTGACGGGCGCGCTGGTCTCGTTCGCCGGTGTGCTCGGCGGATCCGTGCTCGCGCTGGTGGCGGGGATGCCCTTGATCGGCTTCGGCAACAGCGGGGCGCAGCTCTCCCGGTACACCGCGGCCGACCTGTCGCCCGAGCACCGCAAGGGTTTCGCACTGTCCACAATGGTCTGGGCGGGGACGGTCGGCGCGGTCGCGGGGCCCGCCCTGATCGCGCCCGCCGCGGCGAGGGCGGAAGCCGTCGATCTTCCCGCTTTGTCCGGTCCGATCGCGGCGGGTGCGATCGTCGTGGCCATCGCCGTGGTCGCCGTCGCCACCCTGCCGCGAGGCCTCGCCGTCCCGGCGGAGGGCGCACCCGAGCGGGAGCGGATGTCCGTGCGGAACCCCGCCGTCCTCGGGCCGCTCGTGGCGATGGTCGGCGCGCAGCTGGCGATGGTGGCGGTGATGACGATGACCCCGGTCCAGTTGCACGAGCACGGCCAAGGTCTCGACGTCGTCGGCTGGGTGCTGAGCGCCCATCTGGTCGGGATGTTCGCGCTGGCGCCGTTGTCCGGCTGGATCGCCGACCGCTGGGGCGGCCGCGCGGCCATCCTCGGCGGGATCGGGACGCTCACCGTCGCGGCGGTCACCGTGATCGGCGCCCCCGATTCGCATCACGTGGGAATCCCGGTCGCACTGTTCCTGCTGGGCTACGGCTGGAACCTGGTCTTCGTCGGCGGCAGCAGCATGCTCAGCCGCGATCTCCCGGCCGCTCAGCGGTCGAGGGCGCAGGGCACGGTCGACGCCTTCGTCTGGGGGACTTCGGCCGGGGCGAGCCTGCTCGCCGGGCAGCTGTTCGGCCTGGGTGGCTACGTCCTGGTCGGCGTCGCGGGGGGTCTGTGCGCCCTCGCCCCGCTCGCGGTGCTAGCCCGGCGGCCGGTCGTGCGGGAGCCCGGTGAAAAAGCCGGGCTCCGCTGATCTGCGAAAGCCCGGCGCAGCCGTCATACTGCTTCACTCCGACGCGAACGAACCCGTGATGACGCAGATCACGTGGGTGACCGATTCGGAGGGTCCTAGGGTGAAAGCACACAAGGTGCGGGAGATCGGGGGTGCACGATGAGCGAGTTCGCGGTGAATCTGCGGGACCGGGTACGGCAGGCGAGGGAGGACGTTCAGATCGCCAAGCAGGCCTCTGACGAGGACCGGGCCTCGGCCGTCGGCGCCGATCTGGCCAACCTGGAGCGACTGGCCGCCGAACACGGGGTCGACCTGCCGGAGCAGGCCTCGGGGGACAACCGGGCGTGACCCGGGTTCCAGGCCGGTGATCGGCCTTTGACACCCTGGGGCGTGTGACCGAAAGCCTGAACCGGATCCGCGCCTTCCTGGCGGATCGCGAGCCGCCGACGCCGTGCCTGGTCGTCGACACCGACCTGGTCGCGGAGCGTGCGGCCGCGGTCTCGGCGGCTTTCCCGGGTGCGCTGATCCGTTACGCGGTCAAGGCGAACCCGGCTCCCGAGGTACTCGACGCGGTGGCGTCGACCGGCGCAGGATTCGACGTGGCGGGTACGGCGGAGATCGAGCTGTGCCTGTCCCGGGGCGCGCGGCCGGCGGAACTGGCGTACGGCAACACGATCAAGAAACCGGCGGACATCGCCTTCGCCTATGCGCGCGGAGTCCGTGAATTCACCACGGACTCCGCCGGCGATCTGGCGAATCTGGCCGAGCACGCGCCCGGTTCGCTGGTCTCGGTCCGCCTGCTCACCGGCGGCCCGGACTCGGTCACGCCGTTCGGCCACAAGTTCGGCTGCGAACCGGCGGTGGCCGCGGCACTGCTCCGCCAGGCCGTGGAAGCCGGGCTGCGCCCGGGAATCGCGTTCCATGTCGGCTCGCAGCAGCCGGATCCGGCCGCCTGGGAGATCGGGATCGCGACCGCGGCCAAGGTCGCCGCCGAGGCCGGCGTCGTACTGGAGCGGTTGAACATCGGGGGCGGTTTCGCCACCGAGCACCGGGAGCCCGTGCCGTCGCTGACGGACTACGCGGCGGCGATCCACGCCGCCCTCCGCGAGCATCTCCCGGAGCCGGAACTGCTGCTGGAGCCGGGCCGGGTGATCGTCGCCGACGCCGGGCTGATCAGGACCGAAGTCGTCCTCGTGACCACTCGCGCGGCCGCCGACGAACGCCGCTGGGTCTATCTCGACGTCGGCAGGTACAACGGAATGGCGGAGTGCGAGAACGAAGCCGTCGCGTATCGGCTGGAGCCCGTCGGCGTCAAGGGACCGCAAGGACCGGTGGTCCTCGCGGGGCCGACCTGCGATGGTGACGACGTGTTGTACCAGCGGACGCCGTGCGCGCTGCCGAGGTCGTTGAAGGCGGGCGACCGGCTGGACATCCCGGGCACCGGGGCGTACACCGCCAGCTATTCTTCCGTCGCTTTCAACGGAATCGAGCCGTTGCGCACCTATTGTGTGGGGAGGTTCGCCGATGCCGGCTGAAGAACCACTCGTCGGCCGGTTCGCCGGCCGCCACGTACTCGCGGAGTTCGAGGGGATCGAGCCGTCGTTGCTCGACGACGCCGTACTCCTCAAGAAAACCCTCGCCGAAGCGGTGACCGAGGCGGGGGCGACGGTCTGCGAGGTCGTGTCGCATTCCTTCGCCCCGCAAGGGGTCACGGTGCTCGCGCTGCTGGCCGAATCACACGCGTCGGTGCACACCTATCCGGAGATCGGCTCGGTGTTCGTCGACGTGTTCACCTGCGGGGACCGGGCGGATCCGGAGCGCGCGGTCGCGCTGCTGGCGAAGATGCTGGGCGCCGGCACCGTCCGGATGTCCACTGTGGAACGAGGAGAGAACTGATGGCGCAGCGAGTGATCGTCGAGCCGATGGGCGCGGGGCTCACCCGGAACTGGGACGTCGAGGAGGTCCTGTTCGAGGGCCGCACCGCGTTCCAGAACGTCCTCATCGGACGGACCGCGCAGGGGGTCTCGCTCTTCTGCGACGACGAACGGCAAAGCACCGAGCTGAGCCAGCTCGTCTACCACGAGGCGCTGATGGTGCCGACGCTGCTGCTCGCCGAACGTGTCGAGCGGGTGCTGATCATCGGGTCCAGCGAAGGAGTCGCGTCCCAGCTCGCCGTCGCGGCCGGGGCGGAGGTGGTCGACCACGTCGACATCGACGCCGAAGCGGTGCGTGTCTGCGCCGAGCATCTTCCGTACGGCTACACCCTCGACGATCTCGCCCGTGCCGAACGCGGGGAGGGGAAGGTCCGTGTCCACTACCGCGACGGCTGGGAGTTCCTCGCCGAAGCCCGGGAGCGCGGCGACTCCTACGACGTGGTCGTGATCGACCTGCCGGACGAGAACGACGATCCGGCGGCGCAGCACAACCGCCTGTACGGAACCGACTTCCTGGCGAGGTGCACGGCGCTGCTCACCGACGGTGGCGTGGTCGGCTGTCAGGCCGGCTGCCCGACGCTGTGGCGCAACCAGACGCTGAGCACGGCGTGGCGCCGGTTCACCGAGTCGTTCGGGACCGTGCTCTACTACGGTTCGGACGAGCATGAGTGGGCCTTCCTGACCGGCAGGGCCGACGCGCTCGCCGATCCCGGCGCCCTCGTCGCGGAAAGGATCGGCAAGGCGGGGATCGGGGAGTCTACTTTGGACGAAGACGCGCTGAAGGCGAACACGGTGCCGCCGTTTTCCTTGCGGAGCCACTGAGAACCCGGCGAGCGTTTCCCCGCCGGGATCGCCGGTCGTCGCTGTGCGTGGCGCTCGGTCACAGGATCCTCCATCTGGTCGTTGCCGGGTGTCGCGGTGCGGGCCAGAATTCCTCTAGTGGGTAGCTGGGACACGGAAATCGCCGCCAGAGCGGACAGAGAGCCCGCGGTCTGTGCCGCGTTCGCGAGTTTGACCGCGAGCGTCACGGAAGATCTCGGGCCGGACCGGGTCGTGGACACCCTGTCCAGCGAATGCTCACGACTGCTGCCGATCGATTCCACCGAGGTCTTCCTGCCAGGTCTGAAACTGCAACGCCCTCCCGCGGTGGCGGAGGAAGGGCCCGCGCTCGAATCCTTCGAAACCGGGAAGGACATCGCCGTACACGACCTCTCCGCCGAGGTCTCGCGCTGGCCGGGTTACGTCGCCAGGATGGCAGGGCAAGGCTTCGCCGCGGTTTCCGCGCTTCCGTTGCGGGCGATGGATGAAACCGTCGGTTCGATCGCCTTCCTCAGCGCCGAAACCGTCGTGCTGAGCGTCGAGGACCACCGGCTGGGCCGTGCGCTCGCCGACGTCGCCACGCTGTGCCTTCTGCAGCAGCGGGAATTGCGGCATTACCGGACGCTGTCGGAACAGTTGCAGAAGGCGCTCGACAGCAGGGTCGTCATCGAGCAGGCGAAGGGTATGCTCGCCGAACGCGCCGGTATCGACCTCGGCACCGCATTCCACCGCATGCGTTCCTTCGCCCGCGGTTCGAACAAGAAGCTGGCGGACGTCGCACGCGGCGTCGTCGAAGGAACACTGGACACCCGGAAACTTCTCCGGCCGCGAAACCGGTGACCACTGTCGAAAGGGCCGTTGGTCACCGGAACCGATGACTTGTCCCCGGCAACGCGCGACCGTGCGGCCCTAGGGCGCGAGGACGAAATGGGAAAGGCTTCACCCAGAATGAAAGGTGCGGTGAAGTCATGGCGTTGTTGGGAACCCTGCTCGGGCGGAGCCGGTCGGTACGGCCGAGCCTGCTTCCGTTGCTGGATCTGAGTGCGGCGGTATTGGCACTGCGCTCCGGTCACGGGCTCGCGCCCACCGGATCGGGGACGGTCTGCTTCGTCGCGGAGGGACGTCCCGGCACGGAGACGGAGGCGGAGATCATCGCCGGCCTCGCCGGGGATTCCGCCCGCCGCAACCTGGTCACCAATGACGCGCACGGGCGGACGATCGTCCGGTGCTGGCGCGAGAACGGGGACCTCGGCTGGTTGCTCGACGATCTCGTCGACGTCAACGAGAGGCTGGCTCAGGCCGGGTTCGCGTCGTGGCTGCTGCACACGGCGGTCGACTTCGCCGAGGTGCGGGACATGCGTCACCCGAGGCTGACGATGGTCTACCGGCGCGAACGCGGCACCTTCTACCCGTACGCGCCGCGCGGGACCCGCGGCCGGGACAGGGCGATGGAGCTGAAGATCCGCTCGTCGCTGACCCGGATCGTGCCGATGGAGTCCGACATCGGCCGGTGGCGCCCGGTATGACCGACGGAACTCGCGTGCTTGGAGCCGTCACACGCGTGATGGGAGCCGGAACTCTCGAGTTCCGGCTCCAATCACGCGAGTTCCGCCCTCAATCACGCGAGTGACGGGTCAGCCGGGTACGCCGCTGAGCCAGCCGCGCAGCCGCTGGACGCGCCGGTCCCGCGGGCTCCATCGCGGGAAGCGGCGTCGCGACCGGGTGGCGAGGGCCGCGCCGTCGAGATGCCGGATGGCGGTCAGGACGTCGTCGAGCAGTGAGCCGTGCGTCTCCGGTTTCGCCACGACCCTCGGCAGCCGCTCGAGTTCGGGGGCGAGCGGCACCCGGCGGGCCGAGGCGTGCGTGCCGGGACGGCGGCGGGTCTCGCAGATTCTCGTGGTCACGTCCCGGTCACCCTCTCCCCGCGGTCACGCCCGTCGAATTCGTCCCCTACGACGATGAGGTACCGAGTGCCGTTCCGGTCAGCGCCGAAGGTTGTGCCATCGAGGGCACAAAGACCCCACTCGGTCGCCGGACGGGTACGGCGGGTCACGGGTTGGCGTCGAAAGGACGGCCGTGACGGCGGCGGTGGGACAATGCGCCGGCGCGCCGATCGCGAATCCGCACGCGGGTGAATACGGCCGTGGGCAGGATTGATTTCCGGGAATCTGCCGGACAATGGTCCGGCGAGACCACGATCGACGGAGAAGGTGCATGCCGAACCCGAACTCCCCGCAGCCCATGCCCCCGGCCGCGGCCCCGATCCGGGTGCTGCTCGTCGAGGACCACAAAATGGTGGCCGAAGCCCTCGGCGCGGCCTTCGAGGAATTCCCGGAGATCGACCTGGTGGCGTCGGTGGAGTCCCTGGCGCACGGGATGGTCGCGGCGGAGGAACATCGGCCCGACATCGTGCTCCTCGACCGGCGGCTCCCGGACGGCGACGGGATCGAGGCGATCGCCGGGTTCCGCGCGGTCTCGCCGTCGAGCCGGGTGCTGGTGCTGACCGGCGACGCGAACAGTGCGATCGTCGCCAGGATCCTGGAGGTCGGCGGGGCCGGGCTGCTGCTGAAATCCGGTCTCCTCGACGAGCTGATCACCGCGATCAGGACCATCGCGGCGGGCGACATGGTCATCGACCCGGAGTTGCTCAGTGGCGCGCTGGCCATGCTGGGCGGCGGTTCGGGCCGGATCGGCCCGGTGCTGACCCTGCGGGAACGGCAGGTGCTGGGGTTGATCGCCGAAGGCGCCGGGACCGACCGGATCGCCGAAGAACTGCGACTGGCGCGGAATACCGTGCGGAATCACGTGCAGCGGATCCTGGTGAAGACCGGGACCCATTCGAAACTCGAAGCAGTGGTGCACGCACGTAAGAATGGCCTCCTCGAACGGCCGTAGCGGGGAGACGTATCCGAGTGCCAAGCTGCACTATGGCCATGCTGCCATCGGAACAGACGCCTGATCACCGCAGCGCTGTGCTCTTCGAGTTGTTCATGCACAGCGTGGCCGACTACGCCATTTACCTGCTGGACGCCGACGGACGGGTGATCAGCTGGAACCCGGGGGCGGAACGGATCAAGGGGTACTCCCAGGACGAGATCCTCGGCCGTCATTTCTCCGTTTTCTACACCGAGGCCGACGTCGCCGACGGCAAACCCGCGGCGGAACTGCTGGTCGCCGCGGAGATGGGGAGCCACGAGGACGAGGGCTGGCGGGTCCGCCGTGACGGGTCGCGGTTCTGGGCCAACACCGTGATCACCGCGTTGCGGGACGAACAGGGCGGCCTCGTCGGTTTCGGAAAGGTCACCCGTGATCTCACCGAACGCCGGAAAACACTGGAGGAAAGGACCGAACGGCGACAGGCCTTCGCGCATTTGGTCCGCGCACAGGAAACAGAACGTCGCCGTATCGCGTGGGATGTTCACGACGATTCCATTCAGTCGATGATCGCGGTGAGCATGCGGTTGCAGATGCTCGCCGCACAACGGCGTGATCCGGCTTTGATGCAACTCGACGAAGCGATTCAAGGGGCGATCCGACGATTGCGGATCCTCGTCGCGCAATTGCGCCCGCCCGCGCTGAACGACGAGGATCTGGTCGCTTCCGTCCGCGACTATCTCGACGAGGTCGTCGCCGGCTGGGGGCTCGACTGCACCCTGCGGCACGATCTCGCCGTCACACCGCCGCCCGACCTCGTCGTCACCGCCTTCCGGATTCTTCAGGAGGCGTTGGTGAACGTGCGTAAACACGCGAACGCCCGCACCGTCGTGGTCTCGCTGACGGGACGGGACGGCGGTCTGCTGGTGAAGATCGCCGACGACGGCGACGGGCTGAAACCGGACGGCGAGAACGCGCACGAGACCTTGTCGGGCGAGCACATCGGTATGGCGTCGATGCGTGAACGTGCGGAAGCGGCGCAAGGCTGGTTCCGGATCTCCAGCAGGCCGGGCGAAGGTACTTCGGTGACCTTCTGGATTCCGCTGGGCCCTCCCGGACCCGCGCGGACATGAACGAAGGAGGCACCTCGATGCCGGAACCGGGAAGCAAGCGCGGAACGAGAGAAGTGGTCCGGGTGGGCGGGGCGATCGACGACCAAGGCCTGCAGCGGCTGCTGGAGGGGCTGAAAGCCGTTCGCGACGGCGATTTCAGCACCCGGCTGCCCCAGGTGGACGACGTCCTGATGGACGAGATGGCGGTCGTCTTCAACGGGATGGTCGATCAACTGGCGCTGTTCACCTCCGAGGTCACCCGGGTCGCGCGCGAGGTGGGGACCGACGGGAAGCTCGGTGGCCAGGCGGCGGTGCCCTCGGTTTCGGGGACCTGGAAGGACCTCACCGATTCGGTGAACGCGATGGCGGGCAACCTCACGGGCCAGGTTCGTGACATCGCCGAGGTCGCGACCGCGGTGGCGAAGGGCGATCTCTCGCAGAAGATCACCGTCGACGTCAAAGGCGAGATGCTCGAGCTGAAGAACACGATCAACACGATGGTGGATCAGTTGTCGTCGTTCGCCGACGAGGTCACCCGTGTCGCGCGCGAGGTCGGCAGCGAGGGACGGCTGGGCGGTCAGGCGGAAGTCCCCGGGGTCGCCGGCACGTGGCGGGATCTGACGACGTCGGTGAACTTCATGGCGGGGAACCTGACCGATCAGGTGCGGTCCATCGCCGAGGTCACCACCGCGGTCGCGAAGGGTGACTTGTCGCAGAAGATCACGGTCGACGCGCGGGGCGAGATCCTGGAGTTGAAGAACACGATCAACACGATGGTGGATCAGTTGTCGTCGTTCGCCGACGAAGTGACCCGTGTGGCCCGTGAGGTCGGCACCGAGGGCGCGCTCGGCGGGCAGGCCCAGGTGCCCGGCGTGGCCGGGACGTGGCGGGATCTGACGACGTCGGTGAA
Source organism: Amycolatopsis sp. w19 (assembly GCF_051373225.1). Taxonomy (NCBI): domain Bacteria; kingdom Bacillati; phylum Actinomycetota; class Actinomycetes; order Pseudonocardiales; family Pseudonocardiaceae; genus Amycolatopsis; species Amycolatopsis sp. w19. Next base: position 207,439 of record NZ_JBPQFM010000007.1, read on the forward strand.
CTTCATGGCGGGCAACCTCACCGCGCAGGTGCGCTCCATCGCCCAGGTGGCCACGGCGGTGGCGAAGGGTGACCTCTCGCAGAAGATCACCGTGGACGCGCGGGGCGAGATCCTGGAGTTGAAGAACACGATCAACACGATGGTGGATCAGTTGTCGTCGTTCGCCGACGAGGTCACGCGCGTGGCCCGTGAGGTGGGTACGGAGGGGCGGCTGGGTGGCCAGGCGGATGTCAAGGGTGTCTCGGGCACTTGGAAGGGCCTGACCGAGTCCGTGAACGTCATGGCCGACAACCTCACGGATCAGGTGCGGTCCATCGCCGAGGTCACCACCGCGGTCGCGAAGGGCGACCTCTCGCAGAAGATCCGCGTCGACGCGAGGGGCGAGATCCTGGAGCTCAAGGACACGATCAACACGATGGTCGGCCAGTTGTCGTCGTTCGCCGACGAGGTCACGCGCGTGGCCCGTGAGGTGGGTACGGAGGGGCGGCTGGGTGGCCAGGCGGATGTCAAGGGTGTGTCGGGTACCTGGAAGGGCCTGACCGAGTCGGTCAACGTCATGGCCGACAACCTCACGGATCAGGTGCGGTCCATCGCCCAGGTGGCGACCGCGGTGGCGAGGGGCGACCTGTCCCAGAAGATCACCGTCGAGGCCAAGGGCGAGGTCGCCGCGCTCGCGCAGACGATCAACACGATGGTCGACACGCTGTCGGCCTTCGCGGACGAGGTCACCCGCGTGGCGCGGGAGGTCGGCACCGAGGGCATCCTCGGCGGGCAGGCCAGGGTGCCGAACGTCGCCGGGACCTGGAAGGACCTCACCGACAACGTCAACTCGATGGCGAACAACCTCACCGGCCAGGTGCGGAACATCGCCCAGGTGACCACCGCGGTCGCGCAGGGAGACCTCTCCCGCAAGATCGACGTCGACGCGCGGGGCGAGATCCTGGAGCTCAAGACCACCATCAACACGATGGTCGACCAGCTTTCCGCGTTCGCCGCGGAGGTCACGCGCGTCGCCCGTGAGGTCGGCAGCGAGGGACGGCTCGGCGGCCAGGCCGAGGTCGAAGGCGTTTCGGGTACCTGGAAGCGGCTGACGGAGAACGTCAACGAGCTCGCCGGGAACCTGACCAGGCAGGTCCGGGCGATCGCCGAGGTGACCAGCGCGGTGGCGACCGGCGACCTCACGCGCTCGATCTCCGTCGAGGCGCAGGGCGAGGTCGCGGAGCTGAAGGACAACATCAACGCGATGGTCCAGTCGCTGCGCGAGACCACGCGGGCGAACGAGGAACAGGACTGGCTCAACACCAACCTGGCCCGGATCTCCGGCCTGATGCAGGGGCACCGGGACCTGCGGGTGGTGGCCACGCTCATCATGAACGAGCTGACCCCGCTGGTCGGCGCCCAGCACGGCACGTTGTTCCTCACCGAACCGGGGGAGAGCGGCACCCGGCTGCGGCTGATCACCAGCTACGGGCACAGCGAGGCCCCGGACGCGCCCTCGGATTTCGCGATGGGGCAGTCGCTGATCGGGCAGGCCGCGCAGACCAAGAAACCGATCGTGGTCGACCGGACGCCACCGGGCTTCGTGAAGATCTCGTCGAGTCTCGGCTCGGCCCCGCCGGTCACCCTGATCGTGCTGCCGATCGTCTTCGAGGACCAGGTGCTCGGCGTCATCGAACTGGCGTCGTTCGGCGAGTTCACCGCCGTCCGCAAGGACTTCCTCGAACAGCTGATGGAGACCATCGGGGTCAACGTCAACACGATCATCGCCAACGCGCGGACCGACTCGCTGCTGGAGGAGTCCCAGCGGCTCGCCGAAGAACTGCAGGCCCGCTCCGAGGAGCTTCAAGCGCAGCAGGCGAAACTGCAGGTGTCCAACGCGGAACTGGAGGAGAAGGCCGAACTGCTCGCCCGGCAGAACCGCGACATCGAGGTGAAGAACTTCGAAATCGAGCAGGCGCGCCAGGAGATCGAGGAACGCGCGCAGCAGCTCGCGCTGGCGTCGAAGTACAAGTCGGAGTTCCTGGCCAACATGTCGCACGAACTCCGGACCCCGTTGACCAGCCTGCTGATCCTCGCCGGGGTGCTCTCGCAGAACTCGACCCAGAACCTGACGCCCAAACAGGTCGAGTTCGCGAAGGTGATCCAGTCCGCGGGCACCGACCTGCTGCAGCTGATCAACGACATCCTCGACCTGTCGAAGGTCGAGGCGGGCAAGATGGACATCCACCACGAGCCGTTCCCGCTGCGCCAGCTGCTCGACTACGTCGGCACGACCTTCCGGCCGCTGACCGCCGAGAAGGGACTCGACTTCCAGGTCACCGTCGAACCCAACGTGCCGGAGCTGCTGTTCACCGACGAGCAGCGGTTGCGGCAGGTGCTGCGGAACCTGCTGTCGAACGCGGTCAAGTTCACCGAGGACGGCAGCGTCGAGCTCCGGGTCAAGCTGGTCGACACCATCGTTTCGCCGTCAGGCGGCCCCTCGCACGAGTCCCTGGTGGCCTTCAGCGTCACCGACACCGGGATCGGGATCGCCGAGGAGAACCTCGATTCGATCTTCGGCGCCTTCCAACAGGCCGACGGCACCACCAGCCGCAAGTACGGCGGCACCGGGCTCGGCCTGTCGATCAGCCGCGAGGTCGCCTACCTGCTCGGCGGCGAGATCCGGGCGGACAGTGTCCTGGGGACCGGCAGCACGTTCACCCTCTACCTGCCGGTCGCCAGGTTCACCGCGCCCGTGAGCCTCGACGAGTCCACTGTGGACAACGCCGCCGCGGAACGACGGGTGCTGGTGGTGGAGAGCGAGCAGAACAGCCTGCTGACCCTGCTCGCCCGTGGGGTCGCGGCCGACATCGCGGACAGCCACGGCTCGGTCCAGGTCCGGGCCGTGTCGGATCCGGCGGAGGCGTTCGAGGAACTGAAACGCGACAGTTACCGCTGCGTCGTACTCGACACCAGCATCCCCGGGACGAGCGCCTTGACGTTCCTCAAACGGCTCGTCGACGGTCCGGATCCGGTCGAAGTCCCGGTGCTGGCCTACGCGACCCGCAAGCTCAGCGCCGCGCAGGACCGCTTGCTGCACGGGCACGCGCGGGTGCATCCCGTCGAACTCCTGCCCTCGCTGGACATGCTGCGGGAGCGGATCATGCTGCACATCTCGGCCAGTGAACTCGAAGGCATCCTGCCGCTGATGCGCCAGCCCGAGGTGAGCCTGGTGGAGACCGTGCCCGCCCTGGACCAGCCGTCCGATCCGCCCGCCGGGCCGGCGAGGCTCCAGGGACGCAAGGTCCTGCTCGTCGACGACGACGCCCGCAACGTGTACGCGATCTCGGGAATGCTCGAACTGCACGGACTTTCGGTCGTACACGCGCCCAACGGCCGCAAGGGCATCGAGGAACTGCTGTCCGACGACGGGATCGACCTGATCCTGATGGACGTGATGATGCCGGAGATGGACGGCCACGCGACGACGGCGGCGATCCGCGAGATGCCGAAGTTCGCCGGCCTGCCGATCATCACCGTCACCGCGAAGGCGATGGAAGGGGACCGCGAGAAGAGCCTCGCCGCCGGGGCGAGCGACTACGTGACCAAACCCGTGAACGCGGAGGAACTCCTGGCTTGTATGGAACGCTGGCTCACGGACTGAAGGCCTCGCTACTCGGTCCCGTTGGCGCTGTTCGCGCAGACGCGGCGGATGGCCGCGACGATCTCGGTGTTGGGGCTGCCCTTCACGAGGTACTCGGTGACGCCCGCGGACGCCATCTGGGCGATGGAGCGGGTGTCGCTGTGCGCGGAGAACGCCATCAACCGCGTATGGGGCACCCGGCGCCGGATCTCCCGCGCCATCCACGCGCCGCCACCGCCGGGGATCCGGACGTCGAGCACGGCGACCTCGGGGGACAGCAGCTCGGCGAGCGCGACCGCTTCGCCGGCGTCCAGCGCGACGGCGACCACCTCGATGTCCGGCTCGGAGTCCAGGAGGGCGCGCAGGGCGTCGCCGATGACCGGGTTGTCGTCCGCGACGAGCACCCGAAGTCTGGGGGGCGGCGTTCGGTTCATCACCCAGTCCGTGCCCGCGCGGTCTGCGGCGCCGGTGGTGGTCGCGGGCCCCCCTCCGAACATGACGTGACTCAGCAAGAGATCCGGCGGTCGCCTTCGCTCGGCTGCTCGATGAGCGTCCTGGCGACGTCGTGGATCTTCATGTTGTTGTTGCGGCAGAACGAACGCAGCAGTTCGAACGCGGCGTCGATGTCGATCTGGTAGCGCTCGGCCAGTATCCCTTTCGCCTGCTCGATGGGAAGCCGGTGATCCAGCGCGTACTGGAGTTGCTCGGCGCGGGCCCGGTAGAAGCGGATGCGGTTGCGCATCGCCACGAGGTCGTCGGCCGGGTCGGGAGAGCCGGGCGCCGGGGTAGGCGAAAGCGTGGTCTCGGACATGAAGCGATCGTCGCAGCGGCGGGACTGCTCCGGGAAGAACAGAACGTCCTGACTCGAATGATGCAAATGAACCTGGTCCGGACGGCGGCAGCCACTCGAACGGGCGCCGAACAGGGCCCTTTGGCCTGTCGCAGTGACCGGCCGTGCACCGTACGCTCAGCCGAGGAGGGGGAACCGTGGAGGTCGGAATGCTCCGGGTGTTTCTGGTCGACGACCACGAGGTGGTCCGTCGAGGGGTCGCGGACATGCTCGAGGAGGAGGCCGACCTGTGCGTCGTCGGGCAGGCGGCGACCTTTTCCCAAGCGCTGGCGAGGATCCCGGCGCTGCGGCCGGACGTCGCGGTGCTCGACGTGCGGCTGCCGGACGGCAACGGCGTCGAACTCGCGCGGGAACTGAGATCCAAGATGCCGGAACTCAAATGCCTGATGCTCACGTCGTACACCGACGAGCAGGCGATGCTGGACGCGATCATGGCGGGCGCGAGCGGTTACGTCATCAAGGACATCCGCGGGATGGACCTGGTGGCGGCGGTCAAGGAGGTCGGTCTCGGCCGGTCACTGCTGGACGCGAGGGCCGCCGCGACGCTGATGGCGAAGTTCCGCGACGACGCCGCCAAGAAGGGCCCCCTGGCCGGCCTCTCCGACCAGGAACGCACGCTGCTGGAGTTGATCGGCGAGGGGCTGACCAACCGGCAGATCGCCGAACGGATGTTCCTCGCCGAGAAGACCGTGAAGAACTACGTTTCGCGGTTGCTGACGAAACTCGGGATGCAGCGGCGTACTCAGGCGGCGGTGCTGGCGACGGAACTGCGGCGGCAGTGATGCCTTCGAGGCGCGATCCTCGCTCGGTCCCGAATGTCAGGAAAGGGTCGTTCAGGACGAAAAATGTCATGAACGACCCTTTCCTGACATTCGCGAGGTGCGGGATGTCCTGAAAGGGTCGTTCATGACACAGGGCGGGGCCGCGCGGCTCAAGCGGAAATGAGCGTATCGAGCAGCACGTCGTCCAGCGGCCGGCGCGGCGTCCACGGCAGCGGCGAGCCGTAGCCGACCCGCAGCAGCACCTGCGGCCACACCCCGCAGCCGAGGATCCGCCGCAGTTCGGCACGGGCCTCGCGGACCATGATCGGCGGCGAGATGAACGACGCGTCGAGTCCCGAGGCGGTCGCGGTGAGCAGCACCCGTTGCAGGGCCTGGCCGGCCTGCAGCCGGTCGAGCCGGTCGTCGGTCAGCGATCCGATCGCCACCACGAGCGGGGCGGGCCGCGGATCACCGGCCGCTTCGCCGAATTCGTCGAGGAGCCAGCTTTCGTCGGCGGGGCTGCCGTCCATCGCATAGGACGGCACACCGTCGCGGGTGCTCGCGCCCAGTCCGGTCCAGCGGCCGAGTTCGGCGAGGAAGGCGGGGTCGGCGAGTTGCGCCCGGCGGGCGCGGGCGGTGAGGTCGTGCAGGAGACGGCACTGCTCGGCGTCGAGGTTCGGCATCCACGCGTGTTCGAGTTCGGTGGCGTGGCGGAGCGCGGCGAGCGTCGGTTTGGGCACGACGCTGGAGAGGAACGGCCGCCGGTTGGTCCGGCGGCGGGGGATCGCCCGGGCCAGCCGCACGACCTTCTGATCGGGCATGCGTTCGGCGAGCGGACGGACGACGGCCAGCAGATCGGGATCGGCGCGGCTGGGCATCAGGGTCGTCGCCGGATGGAAGCCCAGTGCGTGAATCGCCGTCCGGAGGGTGAACAGGGCGGCGCCACACGAGAGCACGAGTTCGCGTCCGTCCGGATCCGTGACGGGTAAAATACGGCGCGGATCGGCGTGCACCTCGATTCCGGTGCCGGTGCACCGGAAAAGCCACGGCTGGGTGTTGTGCGTCGACGGGGCCAGCATGGCCGACCGGAGCACGGAATTCACCTGTTCGGAGTTCAAACGTCCGACCCTGGTGACTTGTATGGTCATGGTTTCCCCCGCCGCTGCGCCACGGGCAATACGGTTGTCTGATGAGACGGTCCCGCCCGCGGTGCGGGGCCGAAAGAGGAGAAAGTCACCACGGCCGGGAGTCGTCCCGATCTTCGGAGGCGGAGCAGGATGTCGGCTCATGACCGGCTGGGCGGAAGCGACGACCGGATCACCGGCGCGCTGTCCCAGCTGAAGGTTCGTGAGGTGCTGCGGGATCTCCAGGACCGCATCGAACGGCTCATCGGCACCCGCGACAAGATGGACGGCCTGCTCGAAGCGGTGCTCGCGGTCGCGTCGGGGCTGGAGCTGGACACGACGCTGCACCGGATCGTGCAGGCGGCGATCGATCTCGGCGAGGCCACTTATGGCGCGCTCGGGGTGATCGCGGACGACGGTTCGCTCGCCGAATTCGTCTATCACGGCATCGACGGCGAAACGAAGGAACAGATCGGGCATCTCCCGAAAGGTCACGGCCTGCTGGGTTTCGTCATCGACGAGGCGAAACCGGTGCGCCTGGCCGACATCTCCCGGCATCCCGCGTCGGTCGGGTTCCCGCCGTGCCATCCGCCGATGCGCTCGTTCCTCGGCGTGCCCATCCGGGTCCGCGACGAGGTGTTCGGGAATCTCTACCTGACCGAGAAACGCGGGGAAAGTTTCACCGACGACGACGAGGTGGTCGTCCAGGCGCTCGCCGCCGCGGCCGGGATAGCGATCGAGAACGCCCACCTGTACGAGCAGACGCGGATCCGCCAGCGGTGGCAGGCGGCCACCAGCGAAGTCACCACGGAACTGTTGGGCGGCACCGACCCCGTCGACGCGCTCAACCTGATCGCCGGCCGGGCGCTCGAACTCACCGGCTCCGATCTCACCTTGCTGGCATTGCCCGGTCCCGGCAGGCTCGACGTCAGCCCGGACGGCGAGGACGAGGCCGGCGAGCTCATCATCGCCGTCTGCGCGGGCGCGCGGGCGGCGGAGCTGACCGGGGTGCGGATCAGCGTCGCCACGTCGTTGCCGGGGGCGGTCTACCGCGACCGGACCCCGCGCAGCGTGCCGGAACTGGTACTCGGCCCCGAAGGGAAGATCGGGCTCGGCCCGACGCTCGTCGTGCCGCTCCGCGCGCGGGAACGGACGTCCGGGGTGCTGATGGCGGTGCGGAATCCGGGCGCGGTCCCGTTCGAGCTCGCCCAGCTGCCGGTGGTGGCCTCGTTCGCCGACCAGGCCGCGCTCGCGCTCCAGCTGGCCGCGCGACAGCGCACCGCCAGGGAACTCGACGTGCTCGCCGATCGGGACCGGATCGCCAGGGATCTGCACGACCACGTCATCCAGCGGCTGTTCGCGGTCGGTCTCGCCATGCAGAGCACCCACCGCCGCGCGGATTCGCCGGAACTGCGGCGGCGGATCGGCGAGAGCATCGACCAGATGCACGAGATCGTGCACGAGATCCGCACGGCGATCTTCGACCTCCACGGCGGCGAGGCGGGCCAGCAGGGGGTGCGGCTGCGGCATCGCCTCTACGACTCGATCACCGAACTGACCGACGACACGCCACTGAATCCGACGGTCAGCCTGTCCGGGCCACTCGACTCGATCCCGCTCCCGTTCGCCGAACACGCCGAAGCCGTGGTGCGGGAGACGGTCGGCAACGTGGTCCGGCACGCGCGGGCGAGCGGCGTTTCGGTGAGCGTCGCGGTGAAGGACGACGTCCTGCGGATCGTGGTCACCGACGACGGCACCGGGATCGGCGAATCCGGTGGTTTCGGCGGGCTGCGGAATCTGCGTGATCGCGCGGAGAAGGCGGGCGGGACGTTCCGGGCGGAGACGCGCGAAGGGGGCGGAACCAGGATCGACTGGTCCGCCCCCTTGCGCTGACCGGGATTCAGTTCGTCGACTGCGTGGCGAGGAGCCCGTCGACTTCGATCGAGCGGGCGACGTCGGAGGCGACGGTCTCCAGCAGTTCCGCGGTGAGGTCCGAAAGCGCCCGCGTCACGGCGAGATAGGAACCGATCTGGGACGTCGGACCGTTTCTCAGCCCGGCCTCCGCGATTCCGACGCCGACGAACTCGCCGCCGTCCTCGAGACGGAGCAATGCTTCCGCGCGTACCCGGTACGGCTCGTGCTGCAGGGACACGTCGATCGTCCATTTGTCCGTCATCGTGGGCTCCGTTCCGGTCATCGAGGCTCTCATCGCGGCCGTCCGTGGCACAGGGTCCTAAGTCCTCGCTCCCGGGTGAATCGGGGGCGAAAGTCCTCGGAATTCGTGACCGGCGGCCGTTGCGGTCGCCGGGTACCCCGGCCGATGGTGGATCAATCCCCTTCCCTCGGAGCCCACGATGATCCCGTTACCGACCCATGTCGACCAGGCGGTGGCGGCCGCCGTCCGTGCGCCGTCCCCGCTCAACACCCAGCCGTGGCGGTTCGTCGTCGACCAGGGGCGGATCGAGGTGTGGCTCGATCGAGCCAGGGTGCTGCGGATCGCCGACCCGGACGCGCGCGAGGCGCGGCTTTCGTGCGGCGCGGCGTTGTTCAACCTGATCGTTTCGTTGCGGTCCAACGGCAAGACCGTCTCGCTGCGGCTGGTCCCGAAGCCGGAGGGGCCGGACCTGCTCGCCGAACTCGTGATCGGCGGCGACCGGTTCTCGTCGCCGGAGGAACGGAAGCTGGCCGAAGTCGTCTTCCGCCGTCACACGAACCGCCGTCCGTTCGCGGACTGGCCGGTGCCGGTCTGGGCGCGGACGACGTTGCGCGCGGCCGCGCTGGTGGAAGGCGGGCTGCTGGAACTGTTCGGCCGCGGCGACCGGGCGAACGCGGTCGCGCGCGTACTGCACCGGGCCGAGGCCGCGCAGGCGCGCAACGGCGCGTTCCAGGCCGAGGTCGCGCTGTGGACGCGGCGGACGGCCCACGCGCCGGACGGTGTCCAGGCGCCGACCAGACCGCCGTCGCCGCACGGCATTCCCGCGCAGGAGTCCTTCATCGCCGCCGAACCCGAAGGCGGTGAGCCGGTGCTCGGCGCGGTCCTCACCGCAGCCGGCGGGCCCGCCGCGGATCTGCGGGCGGGAATGGTGCTGCAGCGGGTACTGCTGACCGCGACGGCCGCCGGTCTCGCGACCTCGTTCGTCGGCAGGCCGTTCGAAACCCCGGAGACCCGGGCGGCGATGGACCGGGTCTTCGCCGACCTCGGCCGCCCGCACGCCGTGCTGCGCTTCGGGTACGGCCGCCCAGCTCCGATGACGGCACGCCGTCCGCTCGGCGAAGTGCTGTTCCGGCAGTCCGAAGCCAGCCTCTGAGCAGGTCACCTCGTCGACATCCACGTTTCCGATCGCCGCCACCCACCCGTCATCCCGGACGGGTTCGGTTCTGGGTATGAAGATCATGCGGAAATCCTTGGTGGCGCTGGCCATCGCCGGCCTTTCGGTCGCGGCGTCCGCGCCGGCGGTGGCGGACGCGGACGCCACCGGGCGCGATCGCGGCTCGATCGTCATCACCGAACAGGCGTCCAAGCGCATCCTGGTCCTGCCCGCCGACCGGGCCTCCTGGCGAGAGCGGAAGGTGAGCTGGGCGTGGGCGCCGAACGCCGCCAACGGGCTGGCGGATCTGGCCGGCTCTTGGAGCAATCCGAGCGACGCGAAGCTCGCCGAACGAGGCGGCGAGAAGTACCTCCTGACGTCGGCGTCGGGTGGTTTCGCGGCCGTTGTGCCGTATCCGGCGGGCGATCGGGCGTACTGGGCCGCGAACGTGGGCGGCCCTGCCAATCCGCACAGCATCGAACTGCTGCCGGACGGGAACGTCGCGGTGGCGGCCAGCACCGGCGGCTGGGTGCGGGTCTACACCGCCTCGCAGGGGCAGCGCTCGACGACCTACGCCGAATACCGGCTGGTGGGGGCGCACGGCGTGGTGTGGGACGCCGGACGGAACGTGTTGTGGGCCCTGGGCACCGACGCGCTCGTCGCGTTGAGCGTCGGCGGGACGCCCGCCGCTCCGGTGCTCACCGAGCAGCGGTCCGTCCCGGTGCCGACCAAGGGCGGGCACGACCTCCAGCCGGTCCCGAACCGGCCGGACCTGCTGTGGGTGACGACGGAGGCGGGGGTGTACCGGTTCTCGAAGACGAGTGGCGGGTTCACCCAGCGCTACGCGGGTGCGCGGGAGATCGACCGGCCGCATGTGAAGAGCGTGTCGACGAATCCGCGGACCGGCCAGATCCTGACGGCCTCCGTGCAGGAGGGCCACTTGTGCACTTGGTGCACGGACACCGTCCGGCTGGCCTTTCCACGCGCCGAGCTGGCGCTGCACGGCGCGTGGATCTACAAGGCCCGCTGGTGGATCGGTTGAGCTGAACTTCCATGTCGGTACCGGCCGTTCGGGGGGCTGCCCGGCCGGTACCGACACACCAGAGAAGAGGGGCCCTCGCCGCGAGAATGACGCCTCGCCGCGTCTTTCACCTGACCGAGTGAATCGGGTCGTTCGGCGCGCGGCGTTGACCCATTCGGGGTATACGCCTCACCCGAGGAAGGTCCGCAATTCGTCGATGACCGTCCGCGGCTGCTCCTCGGCGACGAAGTGGCCGGAACCGGAGACCTTCCGCACCCGGACGTCGGCCGCCTTCGACGGCAGGACCGCGGCGAGGTAGTCGTAGTTGAACTCCGAGCCCAGCCCCAGCATCGGCGCGGTGATCTTCGCGTACGCCTTCTGATCCTCGATGTCCTGGCCGAACGCCTGGTACCAGCCGTTCCCGGCGCGGATGGCGTCCGGGCGGTCGTACGCGGCGGCGTAGATCGCCCGGTCCCGGCTCCCGATCGAGGCCGGGTCGGCCGCCAGGTGGTCGAACATCCAGTCCACGAGGAAACGCGACCGGCCGGTCAGCAGCTGCTCGGGCAGCGTCGCGACCTGGTTGAAGGCGAACCACCAGACGTTCACCGGCTGCCCGGGTGGGGCCAGCATCGGGAGCTGGTACAGGCTTTCGTCGGGGTGCGAGACGTCCATGAGCGTGACGGTCTTCGTGGCGTCGGCGTGGTTGGCGGCGAAGGCGAACGCGACCATGGCGCCGATGTCGTGCCCGGCGATGTGCGCCTGCCGGTGGCCCAGCGCGCGGACGAGCTCGAAGATGTCGCGGGCCATCGTCTTCTTGTCGTACCCGCCCTGTGGCTTGTCCGAGCCGCCCATACCCCGCAGATCGACGGCGATCACGCGATACCGCTTCGCCAGCTCCGGCATGACCTTGCGGTACTGCCACCAGGTCTCCGGCCAGCCCGGCAGCAGGATCAGCGGCTCACCCCGGCCGCCGGCGACGTAATGCAGCCGGACCCCGTTGACCTGGGCGTACTCGCTGCGGAAGCCACCGGGCAGCGACCGCGCGAGTTCGGCGTCGGTGGCGGCGGGCCTGCTCGCCTCGGCCACGCCACCCGAGGCCACCAGCGCGGCCGCGGCCCCCGCGCCGAGGGTGAGCATGGACCGGCGGTTGAGGAAGGAACGGCTGTTTTCGGTCATGTCCTGATCGTGGCCGGAGCGCGGCGCCTGCCGTGAGTGGTGTTTTCGCCAACCCGGGACAGTTTTGAGACAGTCCGGTCAGGACAGCATGGGTTCCGGCACGCCCAGCCTGGTCCCGAACGTCTCCCGATACGACACCGGCGTGACCCCGACCTGGCGGCGGAAATGCGGCCGGAGCGCGGCCGACGAGGAGAACCCGCAGTACCTGGCGATCTCGTCGACCGGGAGATCAGTGGATTCGAGCAACTGCTGCGCCCGGATGACCCGCTGATGCGTGAGCCAAGTGCCGGGCGCGGCGCCGGTGATCTCGCGGAACCGGCGGTCGTAGTTGCGCCTGCTCATATGCGCCCGCCTGGCGAGTTCGTCGACCGGGAGCGCCGTGTCCAGCCTGGTCAGCGCCCAGGCCACCGTCTCCGACACCGGGTCGCCCTCGTCGAGTTCCGGCATCGGCGATTCGATGTACTGCGCCTGCCCGCCCGGCCGATGCGGCGGGACGACCATGCCCTTCGCCAGCCGGTTCGCCACCTCCGCGCCGCACCAGGAGCGGATCAGGTGCAAGCCGAGGTCCATCCCCGCCGCGCCACCGCCCGCGGTCAGGATGTCGCCGTCGTCGATGTAGAGCACCGACTCGTCGAGCCGGACGGCGGGGAACCGGGCCGCGAGCAGCGGCGCCATCGCCCAGTGCGTGGTCGCGGGGCGCCCGTCGAGCAGCCCGGCGGCGGCCAGCACGAAGGCTCCGCTGCACAGTCCGGCCACCCGGGCACCACGGTCGTGCGCCGAGCGGAGCGCCGCCAGCGCCGCTTCCGGCGGATCCTCCATCGGCGACCGCCAGTTGGGGACCAGCACCAGGTCCGCGTCCCGGACCGCGTCGAGGTCTTCGGGGACCGGTACGGTCAGGCCGCCGCCTCGCAACGCGGTGTCCGGTTCACCGCCGACGACCTTGAGGTCGAGGTCGGGTAGCTCCCCGAAGGCCGAAGCCATCTCGAACACCCCGAACGCGAAGGACATCGCGCCGAGCGACGCCCCGTTGAAGACCACCACGGTCAGCCGTCTCATGGGTCGATTCTAGGGAGACCGGACCTGCGGTGGAGCCGGTTTTCGACTGTCCGAAGGGGACGGTAGATTCCTCGCGCACCAGGTTGGCCGGGGGAAGGAACCGTCGATGTCGTATCCGCAGGGACCGCAAGGGCCGCAGTGGCATCCGCAGCAGCAGTACCCCCAGCAGCAATATCCGCAACAGCAGTACCCGCAGCAGGGATACCCGCCGCCGAAGAAGGGCAACGGGCTGCTGATCGGCTTGATCGCCGGCGGTGGCGCGCTCGTCGTGGTCGTTTTCGTGATCCTTGCGTTCGTCGCGCCCGGCTTCCTGCTGAGCGACCGCAAGTCTTCGAGCTCGGCCGACGCGACGCAGACCCCGTTGCAGCTCAACTGGGGCCCGGTGCTGGCAGGCAAGTTCATCCTCGCGGTGTTCGGCGACGAGCCCGACAAGGCCGCCGAGTCGGCCTGTGCGGAGGCCAAGGACAAGGTCCGTCAGGCCGCGAAGGAGTACGGCGACCGCAACGCGTCGCTCAGCGCGAAGGACCCTCGCGCGGCGAGCCCGGATCTGATCGTGGTGACGATGACCGGCACCCTGGACCGGACTGAGCCCCACAACGGGACGATGGAGGTCCGGCGAGAGGCGGGCGACAAGTACTGCATCTCCTCGGTTTCGCCGGTTCCCGTGGGTTGAGTCAGGGGAGCAGGCCGGCCCGCCGCGCATGCGTGACGGCTTGCAGCCGCGAGGTCGCGTCGAGTTTGCGCATCGCATCCCGCAGGTAGCTCTTGACCGTCTCCGCGGTCAGGCCCAGCCGGTGCGCGATCTCGGCGTTCGTCAGCCCGAGCGCGACGAGCGAGACCGTGTCGAGCTCCCGCGGCGCCAGGCGCAGCGCGGAGGAAACGGCGCCGGTGAGGTTCTCGCACACCGCGTCGAGGCGGTCGCGGAGAATGCTGTCGTCGATCTGGCCGGAGAGCGCCCGTAACTCCGCGTAGACCTCGCGAAGACGTTCGCGCGGAGCGGCCTCCTCGCGGTGTTCGGCCAGCGGTCGTGCCTCGGCCAGCCGCTGCTCGATCTCGTCCTCGACGGCCAACGTCTGTTCGAGATCGCGCGCGGCGTGCAGGGCGGCGGTGATCGTCCGGTCGGAAAGGGTCGCCTCGTCGCGCAGGCCGCCGTAGAGCACGGCGCGGACGCGACGGCGCACGACCACCGGGATGGCGACCACCGAGTGGATCCCCTCGTCGCGGACCGGCTCGTCGTAGTCGTGACTGATCGTGGTGGCGCGGTGGTAGTCGTTGGCGACCACCGGCCGGGTCAGCGCGAGCGCCTTGCCGCCGAGGCCGCAGCCCGCGCGGACGGACAGGCCGTTCAGCGCGGTGCCCCGGTTACCGAGGAACGCGGTCAGCCGCATCCGCGGTGAGGTGCCGGCGATCCCGGCGAAACCGACCGGCAGGCCGGTGTCCTGGCGCAGGTCCGAGACCGCGCCGAGCAGCTGGGCGTCGTCGACCGGCATCGGCTCACCCTCCTCGGTGATCCCCCTCGATCGGGGGTGGTGGGCGGGCCGGGCCCGCCCGCACCATTTCCGGAACTGTACGCCTTCGCCACGTCCCGGGAGAAACGATGACCGAAGCACACGTCCGGCGGTTGCTCGAGGTCTACGACGACGAGCGGGCCAGTGCGGCGACGCTGTTGTGCGACCGGCATCCGGCGGAGGCGGTCGCGTTCACCGTGGTCGAGGCGGATCTGACCAGTGTGGACCTCACCTACGGCGAGCTGCGTGAGCGGTCCGAACGCTTCGCCGGGGCGCTGCTCGGTCTCGGGGTCGGACCGGGGGACCGGGTGGCGACACTGATGGGCAAGTCGGCGGAGCTCGTGGTGGCGCTGCTCGCGATCTGGCGCTTGGGCGCGGTGCACGTCCCGCTGTTCACCGCGTTCGCGCCGCCCGCCATCGCGCTGCGTATCACCGGCAACGGTACGAAGGCCGTCATCGCCGACGCCGATCAGCGCGCGAAGCTGACGCCGTCCGCCGATCTGCCCGCCGACCCGTCGCGGCGGACCGTGGTGGTCGGAGAAGGCGAGGACGGCGACCTGTCGTTCCGCGAGATGCTGGCCGACGCCGCGCCGCTGCCGGGATCCGCGGAGACCGGTGGTGCCGGCGTCTTGGTCGAGCTGTTCACTTCCGGGACCACGGGCACGCCCAAAGCCGTCCCGATTCCCCTCCGCGCGCTCGCGGGTTTCCAGGCGTACCAAGATTTCGCGCTCGACGTCCGCGCCGACGACGTCTTCTGGAACGCCGCAGACCCTGGCTGGGCCTACGGGCTGTACTACGCGATCATGACGCCGATGGCGACCGGCAGGCGGAGTCTGTTGCTGCACGCGGGTTTCTCCGCCGAACTGACCTGGGCTGTACTGGAGAAGTTCGGCGTCACCAACTTCGCCGCCGCGCCGACGGTGTACCGCGCGCTCCGGAACTCGGCCGCCCCGGTGCCGGACGGCCTCCGGCTGCGGCACTGTTCATCGGCGGGGGAACCGCTGACGCCGGACGTCCTGGAGTGGGCGTCAGCCAAGCTCGGCGTCGGCGTTTACGACCACTATGGACAGACGGAGCTCGGCATGGTGGTCGGCAACGCGTGGCATCCGGACCTCCGCTCGGAGGTCAAACCCGGTTCGATGGGGCGCGTCCTGCCGGGCTTCGCCGTCGAGGTCCTCCGAGAAGACGCCGACGTGATCGCCGAGCCGGGAGAACGCGGACGCGTCGCCCTGGACCTCTCGGCGAGTCCGCTGGTGTGGTTCCGGGGCTACCGCGACGCGCCCGAGCGCACCGCCGCGCGGTTCAGCCCCGACGGACGCTGGTACTACACCGGCGACGTGGCCGCCAAGGACGCCTCCGGCTACCTGACCTTCGCGTCACGAGATGACGACGTCATCCTGATGGCGGGCTACCGCATCGGCCCGTTCGACGTGGAAAGCGTTCTGCAGCAACATCCCGCGGTGGCCGAATGCGCCGTGATCGGGGTCCCGGACGAACTGCGCGGCGAAGTGGTCGTGGCCTACGTGGTGGCGCGCGACGGCGTTTCCGCCGATTCCGCCCTGGTTTCCGAACTGCAGCAGTTGGTGAAGACCCGGTTCGCCGCGCACGCCTACCCGCGTGAGGTGCGCTTCGTGCCGGAGCTGCCCAAGACGCCCAGCGGGAAGATCCAGCGCTTCCTCCTGCGGCAGCGGCACTCGAGCGCGGAACTCGCGTGATCCGAGACGGAACTCGCGTGATTGGGGGCGGAACATCGTCTTCCGCCCTCAATCACGCGTGATACGCCTCCAAGCACGCGAGTTCCGGGAAAGCTCACTGCTCGATCGGCCAGGTTTCGTCCCGTAGTAACCGCTTGAGTACCTTCCCGGTCGCGTTCCGGGGCAACTCCTCGACGAAGTACACGTCGCGCGGGACAGCGAAGCGGGCCAGCCGGTGGTGGATGTAGGCGCGGACGTCGTCCGCGCTCATCCGCGCGCCGCGTTTCGGGACGATGTACGCCGCGAACCGTTGCCCGAACTCGCGATCCGGCACGCCGATCACGGCGGCCTCGTGGACGCCGGGCAGGGCGACGATGGCCTCCTCGACCGGGCGCGGGGACACGTTCTCCCCACCGGACACGATCATCTCGTCCGCCCGGCCGGTGACGAAGAGGCGGCCGGCGGCGTCCTGATAACCGACGTCGCCGGTCGCCATCAGGTTCTCCGCGCGGGGCACGCTGGCTCCGTCGGTGTAGCCCTCGAACAGCATGTCGTTGCCGACGAAGATCTGTCCCTCCCAGCCCGGTGGGACCCGCTTGTGGTCGTCGTCGAGGATGGCGACACGGGTACCGGGCGGGCAGCGGCCGGCGGTGGTCGGCGCCGCGCGCAAGTCCTCCGGCGTGGCGATGCTGGCCCACGAAACCTCTGTGGAGCCGTAGAAGTTGTAGAGCACATCGCCGAAGGTGTCCATGAACTCGGTGACGATCGTGCCCGGCAGCGCGGATCCGCTGCTGGCGACGATCCGCAGCGACGAGAGGTCGTAGCGGCTGCGGATCCGTTCGGGCAGGTCGAGGATGCGCTGCAACATGATGGGGACGGCGAACAGCACACCGCACCGATGTTCGGCGATGGTCCGCAGGATCTCTTCGGCGTCGAACCGGCGGATCAGCGACAGCGAAGCCCGCACGGCCATCCCGATCTGCATCCCGGCGAGCCCCCAGCTGTGGAACAGCGGTGCGGCCACGACGAAGCGGTCCCCGGAGTGCAGCGGAATGCGGTCGAGCATGGCGGCCGACGTCGACAGTCCCTTCGGCGTCGGCCGTCGTGCGCCTTTCGGGGTTCCCGTGGTGCCCGAGGTGAGGACGACGAGCCTGCCGATCCGGTCCACGGGTTTGAGTTTGGTGGCGGGCACCCCGGCGATGAACTGGTCGATCGTCGGGTAGCCGTTCTCGGTCTCCGGCCAGGTGGACAGCCGGAGGAAATCGCCGGGGATGTCGGCGATGATCCGCGAGAACTCGTCGTCGGCGAGCACCGCGACCGGTTTGTGCAGCCCGATCACGTCCGCGACCGCGCCGGCGGACAGGCCGGTGTTGAGCAGGATCGCGTCCACGCCGAGTTTGCTGCACGCGATCAGCGACTCGACCATCGTCGCGTGATTGCGGCACAGCAAGGCGATCCGGTCACGGGCGCGGACGCCGCGGGCCGCCAGCGCGTTCGCGAGCTGATTGCTGCGATCGGCCGTCTGCTTGAACGTCCGGACGTTGCGTTCGTCGTGCAGCGCGACTTCTTCGGGGACCCGCGCGGCGTTGGCCGAGTAGCCGCCGGCGACGGTGGCGCCCCATTGCGAAAGCGACGTGAGCTGCCGCGCGATCTTGTCCGGGCGCGCGGCCGCGAGCACTCCTGCCTTGATCAGCGTGCTCGCCGTGTGCAGCGTGGTGGCCTTGGTGTGCGCCGGTTCGTCCTGAGGTGACGCCGCCCGGCCCGAAAGGTGCAGATCGATCCGCCGGGCCGCCGCGCGGACGGTGCGTTTGAAGGACGCGGCGGACACGAGAGGGGAGTGCGGCGCCGGAAGCATCAGCTGCGCGAGGAGTTCCGTGCCACCGTCGGGGGGCTGCCGCAGCTCGACCGAGACCCAGATGCCGTCGTTCTCGACGCCGCACCACACGACGTGCTCGCCCGGCCGCCAGACCCGCGCCTCGATCTCGCCGACGACGAGCGTTCCTGGCCGCGGTTCCAGCCGGACAAGGCATTTCGGGCCGCGTCCGCGTTCGGCGGGACGCTGGATCTCGCACCAGCTGATCTCCGCGACGAACCTCGAGTAGGACTCGGGATCGCCGATCACTTCCCAAACCTGGCCGGGGGAATGCCCGAGAATCGAGCTCGCCTGGACCACATCGTCTCGCATGCGATTCGCCTCACCACGCGCGTTCGGGTGTTGACCGGGCCGCTGCCGGCGCCTCCTTCGTCGTTCAAGTTCGGCGAACCTACCAGCAATCGGCCGAACGCAATACTCCGAACGACCGCGGGTTCGCGTCCGCCCAAGGGAACCGTCTCGGACGAGGGTAAGTGTTCGGACCGCGCGACGCCCTCCGCCGACGGTGTTGATCGCGACGTCCGATTCTCGCCAGCCTCCCGCACGCGAGGCGGCGAAGCTGACGAACGTGACAGTTTCCACGACGGCGGCCGAGGCCGCGCACACCCGTATCGAGCCCGGAATCCTCTACTTCGGCACCCCGGTGGTGCTCCTCTCGACGGTCGACCAGGCCGGCACCGTGAACCTGGCCCCGATGTCGTCGGCGTTCTGGCTCGGCTGGCGGGGCATGCTCGGGCTGGGCGCGAAATCCAAGACCGCGCAGAATCTCATGCGCAACCGCGAATGTGTTCTGAATCTCCCTTCCGACGCGCTGGCGGCCGCCGTCGACCGGCTGGCGCTGACCACCGGATCGGATCCGGTCCCGTCCCGCAAGTACGAACGCGGCTACCGGCACGAACCGGACAAGTTCGCCCGCGCCGGGCTCACCCCGGTCGCTTCGGAGACGGTCCGGCCGCCCCGTGTCGCGGAATGCCCGGTGACGATGGAGGCCGTCGTCGAGGCCGTCCATCCCCTCGCCGAAGACGATCCGAAACAACGCGGCGGCGTGCTCGTGTTCGAGGTGCGCGTCCAGCGCGTCCACGTCCACGACGACGTGCGGATGCCGGGTACCGAAGACCGGATCGACCCCGACCGGTGGCGGCCGCTGATCATGAGCTTCCAGAAGCTCTACGGCCTCGGCCCGCAGGTCCATCCGTCGACGCTGGCGAAGATCCCGGAGCGGCTCTACCGCGGGCCCGACATCGAGCGGTCGCGGGCGAACGAGAACCGGTTCACCAACGGCAGCCAGCGCTGATAGGACCCGGCCAGCAGTGGCCACGCTTCGCCGGACAGGCCGCGTTCGAGCTTCGGCCGCAGTTCGTGGTCGTTCATCGACGACACGATCTCGACGGCCTTGTCGTCGGGGTCGGTTCCCTCGATGGAGGCGAACCACCGGACGGCGTCCGGATGTCCGACGTGGACCGCGAGCAGCACCAGCACCGCGCGGAACGGCGCCTCACGGTCACCGTCGGAGAGGAACTCCGCGAGGTCTTCTCCGGCGAACCGTGCCCGCAGCAGGCGGTACAGGTTCAGGAGCCGTTTCGCGGCCCGAGGGGACCGGACGAGCGGGGCCAGCGTCGGCAGGAAGTCCAGCTCCTGCGCCGAGATCACCAAGCGAGGAGGGCGGACGTCTATTGTGGACTGTTCGGACGACGGTCGCGGTGCTTCCGCGCGAGGACGAGAACCGATCGCGGCCGGAGAGCGGCCACCGGTGGCCTGATCCGTTCCGGCGGGTGCGGGCGCCGGGGTGGAGTCCTGGACCTCGGTGTCGGCGAGCCCGCGCACGAGCCCCGCGAACCCTGGATCGTCCATGGGGGACAACGTGAACGGCACCTGGAAGATCTTTTCGAGGTAACTCTCGGCGAAGGTTTCCGGGTCGTCGCCGAGCATCTCCTCGTAGTGCTGCTCGACGGCCTTCTTGAGCCATCGGGAGTCGACGCCCACCACGACGACGAACACGGGCAGGGCCAGCAGGAGATGGATGGCTTCGAGGACCTGGACGACGACCTTGGGCGGGCAGCGGTCGAGGTCGTCGATGTAGAGAACGGTCCGTTCGATCTTGCCGGAACCGTGCGGGACCTCGGCGAGCATCGTCGCGAACGTTTCGAGATCCTTGCGCAGCAAGGAGACCACGCCCAGATGCTCGACGTAGTCCGAGACCCGGGACTCGGCGAACGCCACGAGGTCCAGCCCCGGCGCGAGTTCGGCGACCGCCTTTTCGAGCCGGTCGGATTCCGCGTCCAGTTCGGCCAGGCGCCGCTCGGTTTCTTCGTCCTCTTCGGACGGACCGCCGAGTTTGTCGAGCGCCTGGTGGATCCGGTCCGCGCTGGCGCGCATCCGCAGGACGACCGTCAGCGCGGAACTCACCAGCGTGAGCCCGCCGAGCACTCCGGAGACCTGTGACCGGCCGACGAGCAAGGTGACCACCAGGACCGTCACCAGCCCGCCGATCAGGATCAGCAGCGGAACCGGATCCTGCCGCAGGCGTCGCCAGAATTCGGCGACGTCCGAACGCAGCCCACCGGTCTCCTGCGCGAGGCGTTCGAGATCCTCGGCGGTCGGCTGGTCGACACCGATCCTGGACGCGATCCACGCCTTGTCCGCCTCAGTGAGGCTGTCGAACACCGCGAGGACGTATTCGCGCGGCTTCCGTCGCCTTCGCTTCGCTTGTTTCTGCTGGGCCGTCAGGGTTCTGCGTTCGAGGCGGACCGCGCTGAGCCTGCCGAGCAGGGTCTTCTCTGTCTTGCGGCGTTCGGCGAGCAGGTCGGCCTGGCGCTGAAGGTCGTTCTCGGCGCCGCTCGCGGCGAGGTTGTCGAAGATATGCGTGGCGAGGCTGGCGAGGAGGTTCGCTTCGCTGTAGTGCCAGGCGTTGAAGCTGATCTGGCGGACACTCGAACAGTAGGAGGACACGGACTTCCCGTGCGCGCCCGCCTCGGTTTCGGCCGTCCGCGCGGAATCGGCGAGCTCGCGGACGCGCAGCTGCATCTGCCGCATGAAGAAGCTCTTGCCCGAACCCCAGCTGCCGAACAGGCCGATGGACAGGGGAGGGGTGATCATGCGTGAGACCACCAGGTCGGCGAGCATGCGCACGTCGGTGCCGATGCCGAGGCGGTCGACGCCGTCGTCGGTGTCGGGCCGGTAATCGGCGACGTGGGCGGCGAACGGATCCGGATCGGCGTGCTCGGACGCGGCGGGTTTCGACGCGGCGGCGATCTCGTCGATCGTGCGGAGGGGGCCCGCCCCGGGGAACATCTTCTCGGCCCTCACGCGTTCCTGGGCGGAGAGTTCCGGGCCGATGTGGAAGACCGTCGGCGCGAGCTGATCGATCGCCGCGCGGAGTTCCGGGTGTTCGTACTGGCTCGCGTCGACGAGACCCAGCAGCCGGCGCCGGTGATCGATCTCCAGCCACTTGGCCACCGCGGTGGGGGCGCGTCCGAGGGTCTGGGGGAGTTTCTGGTCGAGCCAGAGCGCCGCCGGTCCGTGGTACCGATCAGACAGGAGATCGTCGATCTCCGGCTCGATGACCAATTCCATTCCGGGATGCGTCACGGTCAGGGCTTGCAATGCCGATCGCCTCGCACCCGAGTAGACCTCGTGGACGACGAGGGTGAACCGGCTGTCGGACCTGAGCGCCGTGATGAGCTGCTGGTCGATGTCCCGCGGCAGGTAGGGGCCCGGCTTCATGCCAGGCGCCTTGTTCATCAGCAGGATCGACGGATTGACATCGCGTACCAGCACCATTCGTGGTCCCCTCCCAAGGCCGAACGGAAGGGCAGTCTAGAGGGCGCGTACTCAGCTGTGGGTGAAACTCCGCATCCGTTCGGTCACCGCTCGCTACGTTGGATCTCATGACGGGGGAGCGGCTCGACGGCAGGTACGCGAAGCTCTGGGCGGCCAGTACGACGTCCGCGCTGGGCAGTGGTCTCGCGACGGTGGCGGCGCCGCTGCTGATCGCGTCCCGCACCGACGAACCGCTCGTGGTCTCGGGCGGATTCGCGGTGGCGTGGTTGCCTTGGCTGCTCTTCTCGCTGCCGGGCGGGGTGCTGGTCGACAGGGTGGACCGGCGGAAGCTGATGATCACCCTGGACTGGATCCGCGTACCCGCCGTCGCGCTGCTGGCCGTCGCGATCACGGCGGGAAACGTCGGCATCGCCCTGCTCTACGCCGTCCTTTTCGTGATCAACGCCAGTGAGGTCGTGTTCCGGACGGCGAGCGGGGCGATGCTGCCCGCGATCGTCCCGAAGTCGTTGCTGGAGCGGGCGAACGGGCGGCTGTACGCGGGGACGACGCTGGCCCACGGCATGCTTTCCGGTCCGCTGAGCGGATTCCTGTTCGGCGTCGCGGCGAGTGTCCCGTTCTACGTCAACGCCGGCACGTACGCGGTCAGCGCCCTGCTGCTCGGGCTCATCGCCGGTGCCTATCGCTCGCGGCCCGGCGACGAACCCGGCGAGCCCGTCGTGCGTCGCTCGATGCGGGCGGAGGTGGCCGAGGGATTCCGGTGGCTGGCCGGGCAGCGTTTGCTGCGGACCATGGTCGGGCTGATCGGCATGCTGAACCTGACGCTGGTCGCGGCGACTTCGGTGTTGGTGTTGCTGGCGAAGGAGCGGCTCCAGCTGGGTTCCGTCGGCTACGGCCTGCTGTTCACCTGCATGGCGGTGGGCGGGCTGCTCGGCTCGGTCACCGGAGACCGGCTGATCGCGTGGTGCACGCCGACCTGGACGTTGCGGATCGGTTTGCTGATCGAAGCCGCGACCCATCTTGTGCTGGCGACGAGCACGAACGCGCCGGTCGTCGGGGTGACCTTGTTCCTGTTCGGGGTGCACGGCGCGCTGTGGGGCATCGTCGCCAGCTCCCTGCGTCAGCGGCTCACCCCGCCGGACATGCTCGGCCGGGTCGGCAGCACCAGCCTGTTCATCATCGCGGGCGGCAACTGCGTCGGCGCGTTGCTCGGCGGTGCGGTGGCGACGAAATTCGGGCTGACGACGCCGTACTGGGCCGGTTTCGTGGTGGCGGTGCTCGTTTCCGCGCTCACCTGGCGGGTGTTCGACCGTGCGGTCGTCTCCGCGGCCTACGCGGAAGAACCCGCGGTCAGCCGTTGATGCCGGTGAGGGCGAAGAATTCCTGCCGCGAACGGGCGTCTTCGCGGAGTGTGCCGAGCAGGGTGGAGGTGACGGTGCTGGACCCGACGGCCTGGACACCGCGCAAGGTCATGCACGAGTGCTCTGCTTCGATCACCACGCCGACGCCACGGGGTTCGAGCTGCTCTTCGAGCCAGTCGGCGACCTGCTTCGTCAGGCGCTCCTGAACCTGCGGACGGCAGGCGAAATGCTCGACGATCCTCGCCAGCTTGGACAGGCCGAGGATCCGGTCGCCGGGCAGGTAACCCACGTGCGCGACGCCGACGAACGGCAGCAGGTGGTGCTCACAGACGGACCGGACCGGGATTCCCCTGGCGAGGACGAGTTCGTCGTAGCCCTCGTCGTTGGGGAAGGTCGTGAGGTCGAACGGGCGAGGGGTGAAAAGCTCGGCGTACGCGCGTGCCATCCGGCCCGGCGTGCCGCGGAGGCTCTCGGAGTCCAGTGAGATGCCCAGTGCGGTGAGGAGATCGGCGGCCGCGGCCTCGGCGGCCGCCAGGTCCGGCCCCGGCCCGGTTTCGTGCACGACGCGCAAGGCGGGAGTGGACATTGGGCCTCCTAGGCTGAACGCGATCCCCAGTGGTTATTTAACCAAGACTTTTGGGTGTTTTGTCACCCGCGGGCTCATCTTACATGGTAGATCCCTGATCCAGAGTGTTCCGTCGGTTGAGATAGGCGATATCGTGGTGTACGTGACAGTGCCCGATCCGGACGGCCTCGACGTCCCCGCCATCGCCGCGGTGGCGGCTCTCGACGACGACCTTCGCCGGGGTATGTACGCCTACGCGCGGCGCGAGCGGCGCCCGGTCACCCGGGACGAGGCGGCGGCCGCGGTAGGGATCTCCCGCAAGCTCGCAGCCTTCCATCTCGACAAACTCGTGGACGCCGGGCTGCTCAGATTCGGTTTCGCGGCGGGCCCGGTGGTGAAGGTGGGGCGCAGGCCGAAGGTCTACGAACCCGTCGACGACACCATCCAGGTGCAGCTTCCCGCCCGGCGGCATGAGGTGCTCGCGGACATCCTCGCCGAGGCCGTGCTCGCCGAGGAGACCGGTGAGACGGCGAGGGAGGCCGTCCGCCGCGTCGCGGGGGAGCGGGGCTTCGCGGCGGGTGAGGAGGAACGCGCGCGGACACGGCCCGGCAGGCTCGGTGCCGAACGTGCGCTCACCGTGGCCGAAGGGATGCTTCGCCGCTATGGCTTCGAACCGAGCCGGGACAGCAGGACCTGCGTCCGGTTGCGGAACTGTCCGTTCCATCCGCTGGCCGAGAAGGCCCCGGACCTGGTCTGCGGGATCAACCAGGCCTTCTTGGCCGGTTTCCTGAACGGCGTGCGCGCCGGGAACGTGGAAGCGGCCCTCGTTCCCGGCGCGGCCGAGTGCTGTGTGGAGCTACGGCAGGCCGAATAGCCCGTCAGGCGGCGCCGGCGATCTGCCGGGTGGCGACGTTGAGCCGGTTCCAGGTGTTGATGGCGGCGATCGAGAGGACCAGGCTGGAGAGCTGCTTTTCGTCGTAATGACGAGCCGCCTCGTTCCAGACCGCGTCGTCGACCGGGTCGGCCCGGTCCGCGATCCGGGTGAGTGCCTCGGCCAGCGCGAGCGCCGCGCGTTCGGCGTCGGTGTAGTAGGCGGTGTCGCGCCACGCCGCCACGGTGAAGATGCGCTCGTCGGACTCGCCTGCCTTGCGCATTTCCTTGGTGTGCATCTCCAGGCAGCCGCTGCAGCCGTTGATCTGGCTCGCGCGGACGTGCATGAGGTAGTGCGTGGTGTTCGGGACACCGGTGTCGCCGGCCGATTCCGACAACGCGATCAAGGCTTTCAGGGTGGCGGGGTTCGACAGGGCGGGGTTCGGGATGCGGGTTTCCATACCGGTCTGACGGATCCCGAAGCGGAGATGTGACCTACCAGGGCACGATTTCGCCGTAGAGATCCAAGAACTGCAGACCGGGTGCGCCCGCCTGCGCTTCGAGGACGTCGACGACGGCAGGCATGCTCTCCGCGGCGGTGAGAGGAGCGCCGGAGCCGCCGAGCGGCGTCTGGTTGTGGCCGGGGTGGATGAGGAGCTTGGTGTGCCCGTCCTCGGCGTACCGGGTCGAGTAGCTGCGCATCAACTGGTTGAGCGCGGCCTTGCTGGCCTTGTAGGCCTCGAATCCCGGCCTCGTGTTCAGCGAGATGCTGCCCTGCCTCGACGACATGACCGCGACGGTGCCACCAGGTACGACCAGGTCGCGAAGTGCTTCCAGGGTGCGCAGCGGGCGCAACGCGTTGGTGATCATGACTTCGGCGAAGGTCTCGGTGGAGACCTCGGTGATCGGCAGATTCCCGCGGTCGATCGCGGCGTTGACGAAGAGCAGGTCGAGCTTGGTGCCGTCGAGCCGTTCACGCAGGGCGGCGAGCTGCTCGTCGCTGGTCATCTCCAGTGATTCGACCCGCAGCCGCCCGTTCGAGGCGTCGGCCTTCTCCTGAAGATCGCCTCCGCTCTGGCGCGTGGTGGCGACGACCTGCCAGTCGCGCCGGGTGAGCTCCTCGGCCAGGGCCAGTCCCAGGCCGCGCGAAGCGCCGATGACGAGAGCCTGGCGCTCGGTTGTTCGAGACACGAAAACTCCTTGAGGAAGGGATTTGTCTAGACGAGACGTTGCGTCTCGACAATAGCGCGGTAAGGTGGCCGCATGCCAGCGGTGAATTCGCAGCCCCGCAGGGCGCGCTCCGGCAACCAGCGCGACGAGGCCGCCCGCCTGGCCGTGCTCCATGCCGCGGACGACCTGCTCGTCGAGCACGGTTTCGCGCGGTTGACCATCGAGGCGATCGCGCGGCGGGCGGGGGTCGCCAAGCAGACGATCTACCGCTGGTGGCCGTCGAAGGTCGAGATCCTGCTCGACACGCTCATCGAGGACAGTGAAAAGCGCTTCGCGGTCCCGGTGGACAAGCCGTCCGAGCTTCGCGGCTACTTCCGCGGCTACGCGCGGTTCGTCACCCGAGACCCGGCAGGCAAGGTCCTGCTCGCGCTCATCGCCGAGGCGCAACACAGCCCTGAGACCGCAAAGAGCCTGCACGACCGTTATCTCGGCCCGCGTCGTGAGCTGGAACGCGACCTCCTCGCGTGCGGGATCGAGGCGGGCGAGGTCTCGACCGCGCTGGACCTCGACGCCGCGCTCGACGCCGTCATCGGCCCGATCGTCTATCGAGCGCTGACGGGAGCGAGTGTTCCCCGCGCCCTGGTGGACGCCCTGGTCGACGGACTGCTCAAGGCTTAGGCAGGCACCGAAGCGCGGTCGCGGAGCGAGACCTCCAGCTTGAAGCCCTCCGGCTTGAGGGTCAGCAATTCCTGCACCTTCAGCCGGTAGGACGGGTCGCTCCGCAGGTCGTACCGGCTCAGCAGCATGCCGAGCACCAGCGTCGCCTCGTGCAGGGCGAACTGCCGCCCGATGCAGGCGCGCTCGCCGGTGCCGAAGGGTTTGTAGACGTGCGCCGGCCGGGCACGGTTGCGTTCCGGAGAGAAGCGGTCCGGGTCGAACGACTCGGGATCGTCTCCCCAGACGGGATCGCGGTGCAGCGCAGGGATGAGGACCAGCGCCCACTGCCCCTTCCGCATCGGGTACTCGCCGCCGACGACGGTGTCCACCTGGGCTTGGCGTGCGAACGCGGGCGCCGTCGGCCAGAGCCGGAGCGCTTCGTCGAGCACTCGCCGCACGTAGCGGAGCTTGGCGACCTCCTCGTAGGAGGGATCCGGGTTCTCACCCCAGACCTTGTCCACTTCGGACCGCGCGCGGGCCAGGACGTCCGGGTTGCGGGCGAGGTAGTACAGGGCGAACGACAGCGCGCCCGACGTGGTTTCGTGGCCTGCCACGAGGAAGGTGATGATCTGGTGCCGGATGTTGTCCTCGTCCAGTGCCGCGCCGGTGCTCGGCTGCGTGGTGTTCAGCATGAGCCCGAGCAGGTCTTCGGTGCTCGGATCGTTCCGGCGTGCCTCGATCACGTCGGCGACGACGGAGTGCAGGAACGCGAGGTCGGCTTCGTTGCGCTGATTGGCTTTCCGGCTCAAAAGCGGGCCGATGACCGGCGGCTGGATCGCCTTCCTCTGCGCGTGCCGCAGCGTGCGGACCATCGCGGCGACGAACGGATGCGGTTCGGCGCGTTCGAACGACGAGAAGCTGTAGCCGAAACCCGTCCGGCCGATGGTCTCCAGCGTCAGCTTGGTCATGTCGTCCGCGACGTCGACTTCGCCGCCCCTGTCCCAGGTGTCCAGCAGTTCGCGGGTGATCGCGAGCATCGTGGGGTGGTAGCGCTGCATGGCGTTGCGGCTGAACGCGGGCGCGAGGATCTCGTGCGCACGCCGCCAGTTCGGCTCTTCGTTGTGCGCGGTGAACAGCCCGTCGCCGCCGAGCGGGCGGAGGTTGGAGATCGCGGGAGTGACGTGCTTCGCGAACCGCTTCTCGTCGGAAAGGTCGGCGACCATCTCAGCGCCGTGCACGAACACGATGCTCCGGCCGAACACCTTGCGCTCGAAGACCGGGCCCAGCTCGGCCGCGTGCCGCATCGAGTCCTGGACCGGCGTCTTCGGCGAAACGCCGAGCACGTCCCCGATCAGCGGAATCCGTCGCGGGGGATGGGGGAGAGCGGTGGCCATCGAGCCCCTCCAGGGTGAGCGCTGTTGAACCGGCATCCAATAGCGAGCGTGGCCTGTTACTGAACCCGTGTCAAGTAAGTACGATGCCCGGATGGCGCCGAGTACTTCCGGGAAGCCCCGCAGCAGGCTGTCCACCGCCGAGCGGCGGGAACAACTGCTGCGGATCGGTGCCCGCCTGTTCGCGGAGCGGCCGTATGACGACGTGTGGATCGAGCAAGTCGCGGACATCGCCGAGGTGTCCCGAGGGCTGCTGTACCACTACTTCCCGACGAAACGGGACTTCGTCACCGAGGTCATCAGGGCACAGGGCGAGCGGCTGCTCGAGATGACCAAGTCCGATCCCACGCTGCCGGTCGAGGAGCAGCTGACGGCCGGCCTCGACGCGTACCTCCGCTATGTCGAAGCCAACGAGGACGGGTACCGGGCGCTGCATTCGGGCACGTCCATCGCCGTCGACGGCGTCCGCGAGGTCCTGGACAACAACTTCGCCGAACAGGGCCGCCGCATCCTCGAAGTGCTGTGCCCGGACAGCGAGCCGCCGGAGGCTTTGCGGGTGCTCGTCCGCGGTTGGCTGGCGTTCGTCGTGGCGGTCTGCCTCGACTGGCTCAAGTACCGGAGGTTGACCCGGGAGGAGATCCGGGATCTGTGCGCGAAGGCGTTGCTCGACATCGTCGACCTGCCAACATGACTTCGGCGCGTTCCTCGATCAGCCTCATCCGCGCGAGCCGCTCGCCGTCGTCGTTGTGCGCCGCGGACTTGGTGACCTGTCCGGGCCACTTCCGGTAGAACATGCCGCACGTGGCGATGAAGTAGCCGTCCGAGCAGGCGTTGGCGGCGAGGATCAGCCCGGTGTCCTCCGACGCGGGCAGCGCCATCCAGCCGCCCAGCTCCAGCAGCAGTTCGCGGCGGATGCACAAGGTCCCGGCCACCACCGACGACACGTAACCGTTGCGCTGCCAGCGCCGCAGGATCGCGCCGCGCTCGATCGGCCCCTCGTCGGGGTCGCTGTCGAAGCCGGCCGTGGTCCCGTCCGGGAGGAGGTCGAGGACCCGGCAAGTGGTCCAGCCGATGGCGGGATCCGCGAGCGCGGCGATGTCCCGCGAGAGCGCGCTGGGTGTGAGGAGGTCGTCCGCGTCGAGGGCTTTGATCAGCTCCCCGGAGGCGCGGGACAGGGCCATCATCCGCGCGACCCCGGGACCGCCCCGGCGGCCCGAGCCGGGCAGCACTCGTGCGTCTGAGGGGAAGGCGTCGTCGAGCAGGCCGGTTTCGCCGTCTTCCTGCACCAGCCATTCCCAGCTCCAGCCGGGCGGAAGTTCCTGCGCGGCGAGGGAATCGTAGGCCTCGGTCAAGTACGGCAGGCTCGGGGCGTGGACCGGTGTGATCACGCTGATGGTCGGCATGATCAGCCCGGGCGCCGAGCGGTGATCAGGAGATGCTCTTCCGGCGGGGTCCCCGGCTCGTCCGCGGTGAAGACCTCCGAGTGTGTGCCGGTGACCTCCAGCCCGGCCGCTTCGACCCGCCGGACGAGGTCGTCCGGCGCGAAACTGGTCACGAGGAAGGAGCGGCTGAAGAACTCCGCCGGCGCGTCCTCGGCGTCCCGCGGAACGGTGACCAGCGCGAAAAGGCCACCTGGTACCAGCCAGCGCGCGATGTCGGCGAGCACGGCTTCGGTGTCCTTGCGCGGCATCTGGAGGAACGGGAAGAAGGCGCAGACGGCCTCCCAGGTCTCGGGTGGCGAGGCCCATTCGCGCACGTCGGCGTGGACGAACGTGGCGGCCGGAACCTGCTTATGCGCGATGTCGATCATCACCGACGACACGTCGAGCCCGGTCACCCGGTGGCCCGCGGCGGACAGTACCTCGGCGACCGGCTTGCCGGTACCGCTGCCGATGTCGAGCACCCTCGACGACGGCGGCAGGGTGTCCAGCAGATGCCGCACCGCCTTGTCGACCGCCGGAGCCCGCCCGAAGACGTCTTCGTAGTCGGACCCGATGGCGTCGAACAGCTCCGCCGCGGTGACGGGTCGGTCCATTGCGCAGCTCCCCGGATCGAGTGGATCTCCCTCGGCGAATCTACCGTTCCCCCGGATCGCCGTCTCCCGTCCTCAAAGGAAGTGGCCGTTTAGACTGGGGTGGACGGAGTTCCTGGGGTTTGGGGTACAGATGAGCGTGTCGAGTGACGAGTTCCACCGGATGCTGAAGACGCTCGCCGACGTCGAGCGCTCCGACGCGAAGGAGTGGGAGTCGTTCAGCGTGCGCGGGAAGCGGTTCGGCTACTACTGGCCGCGGACCCAGACCGTCGGACTGAAGCAGACCCTCTCGGAGCAGGAAGCCCTCGTGGCCGAACGACCCGACGTCTTCGAAGTGCAGTTCACCGCCGGGGGATTCGGCTGGGTGGTGGTCTACCTCGACGGCATCGAATCCGACGAGCTCACCGAATTGGTCTACGAGGCGTGGCGGCTTTCCGCTCCCGAAGAACTCGTCGCGCAGGTTCCGCCGCCGTGCTGAGCGTTAGCGCATTCGTGTGTTGACGCGCGTCACTCTTTTCGTGGGGAACGTTTTCGGGGGCGTGGCGTTGTAGAGGGTGTCGGTACGGATGGTGCCCCCGGGCCTCACCCTTCGCCTTCATGGAATGCCGGTTCGGCCGGAGCCATGTCGTGCCTTTCGCCGAGAGGCGGCCCACCGTATCGGCCTTTGCTCCCGCTTCCGCTCGCAGGTAACCCCCAGGCCTTCGCTGAGCGGGAGCGGGTCTTTTTATTCCGTCCGTTGACGTGGGTCACTCTTTTGTTCGTGTAGACGCGGGTCACATCGATTCGGGCTCGTCGGCGGGGAACATTTCCGGCGGTGGTGCGTTGTAGAGAGTGTCGGTACGGATGGTGCCCCCGGGCCTCACCCTTCGCCTTCACGGAATACCGGTTCGGCCGGAGCCGCGTTGAGCCACTCGCCGAGAGGCGGCCCCCGTACCGGCCACAAACTCCCGCTTCCTGCTCGCAGGAACCCCCAGCCTTCGCTGAGCGGAAGCGGGACCTTTTCTTTTCTGCGGTGGATTGATTTCGCGGGCTCGGTACTTTCGTCGCCGAGGTACTGCGGGGCTCCGCTCGGTCTTTGGGTTCGTGACCGGTCCGTTGGCGAGGGACTGTGTGGATTTTGGGGCGTTGGATGACCCGAAATCCACACAGTCGTGCGTGATCGGTCAGCTCAGGAGCGGCCGGATACCGATGGAGCCCGGCGGGCATGCCGAAGGGCCCGTCGCCGGCGGGCTCCTCGGGGTTCAGACGTGATGCAGGGTGTTGCGCCTAGGTTTTCGGAGCGGGTCACGGTATTGGGGTGGGATGAACTCCGGTAGGCCGTCGGCCGCCGTGCGTACTTCCCAGTCACCGTGGTGAATCAACCGGTGATGGAAACCGCACAGGAGGACCAGATTCCGAAGATCGGTCGGACCGCCGTCTGCCCAGTGCTCAATATGATGAGCGTGGCAATTCTTCGGTTTCCGATGACACCCCGGGAAGGCACAGCCACCGTCGCGGATGTTCAACGCACGTCTCTGGCCGGGAGTGACGAACCGTCTCAGGCGACCCATGTCCAGTGGTTCACCCGAGGCACCCATCACGACCGGCACCATCAGGCAATCACAGGCCGCTAGCCGGGCTTCCCGCGCCGTCATCGTCCCCACGAAATCGAGACACGCGGTCCCGAGACCGGACTTCAGTTCCTCGAGTCCGACGGTGACGTGCACGAGCGTGCGATAGCCGCTGGTCCCCGGTTGGTCCGGGCAGGCGATCGCCAGATCGAGCAGTTCGGCCCAGGCATCTCCCATGCGCTCGCACGTCATCCGCAGATCCGCCTGCCCGAACTCATCCACCGGCCGCGGCTGGGCATGCGCCTCCAACGCCGCCGCGGTCCGGGCCCCGGTCTCGTCATCGAGAAGACCGGTGAGCTTCCAGAACCCATCCTTGCGGCGCTCCAGGGTGATCTCCCGGCGTGGTTCCTTCGGCTCAGGATCTTTGGGTTCCTTGCCGTCGGGATTCAGCAAGCCTTGCAGGTTCGCCTCGGCCTTGGCGAGCTGGCGGGGACCGGCGTTCGGGGCGAGATTGGCGAGGATCTGCTCCGCACCCGCCCGCTCCTCCGCCGAAATGTCGGCCGGGAGGTTCTTCAAGATCTCCAGGATCTGATCGATCCGCTCATCCCCGACCAACCCCTGAGCCGCGACCGCAGCAGTCGCGGGCGCGACCGGCGGAACCTCCGTCCCATCCAACGCACGCGTCGGATTCAACGCGATCGCCCGCTTCACGATCGGACCCGCCTCACCCCGAGCCAACCCCGCGATCTCCGCGAACCAGCTCGCCGTACTCCCATGCCCATACAAGTCTTTGACACCCCGAGACTCGATCTCCGCCAGAAACCGACCCAGACAAGCGGTCGCGATCCGAATCAGCTGCAACGTCTGCTGCACGCCGTGGGCAAGCTCCAGCTTGCCGGCACGCCACAGCTCCTGCGGCAACTCGGGGAGGAAGGTCTCGGACACCCCTCCATAATACCGAAGAAATCGAACACATGTTCGTAATTTTAAGCAACAATCAAGAACGCGTGAACAACACTGAAGAGTGACGCCACCCGCGCGAAGGTCACGCAAGGAAAACGAGCCGCAGTTAGTCGACTAAATGCGAAACAGGCACCCCGAAGCGCGGATCAGGACTCGACAAGAGCCCCATCGGTCAACCGTACCCGCCGATCCACCTTGATCTCCTTCAGGAACCGCTCATCATGACTCACCACCACGAAAGCTCCCTGATAAGCACCCAGCGCGCTCTCCAGCTGTCCGACGCTGACCAGGTCCAGATTGTTCGTCGGCTCGTCCAACAGGAGCAATTGCGGCGCGGGCTCGGCGAACAGGACGCAGGCCAGGGTGGCTCGAAGACGCTCGCCGCCGGAGAGCACTCCGACGGGAAGCTGGCTTCGCGCGCCTCGGAACAGGAAGCGGGCGAGCAGGGTCATCCGCTGTGACTCGGGGAGGCTCGGGGCGAAGGTGGCGAAGTTCTCGGCGATGGTCCGGTCGAGGTCCAGGAGATCGAGCCGTTGCGAGAGGTACGCGATCCGGCCCTCCGCCCTCTTCAACACGCCGCTGTCCGGCGTGAGGTCGCCGTTGAGCACCCGCAGGAGCGTCGACTTCCCCGTGCCGTTCCCGCCGGTCAGCGCGATCCGTTCGGGGCCGCGGATCGTCAGGTCGACGCCGTCGCCCGCGAAGACGTTCCGGTCGCCGTAGCGGACCTGGATGTGCTCGCCGTGGAACATCGTGCGCCCGGCGGGGACGTTGGTGCCCGGCAGGATCAGCGCGATCTTCTGGTCGTCGCGGAGGGACCGTTCGGCCTCGTCGAGGCGGTTCTTCGCGTCGTTGACCCGGGCCGCGTGCGTCTCGTTCGCCTTGCCGGCGGACTCCTGGGCGTTGCGTTTCATGGTGCCGGCGAAGATCTTCGGCAGCCCGGCGTTGCCGAGGTTGCGGGCCGCGTTGCCCGCGCGCCGCGCCGCCCGTTCGCGTGCCTGCTGCATCTCCCGCTTCTCGCGTTTGACCTCTTGCTCGGCGCTGCGGACGTTGCGTTCGGCGACCTCCTGTTCGGCCTTGACCGCCGCTTCGTATTGGGTGAAATTGCCGCCGTGGTACCGGAGATCGCCGCGGTCGAGTTCGGCGATCCGGTCCATCCGGTCGAGCAGTTCGCGGTCGTGACTCACCAGCAGCAGGCAGCCGGACCAGTCCTCGAGTACGCCGTAGAGCTTGCGCCGGGCGTCGAGGTCGAGGTTGTTGGTCGGTTCGTCCAGCAGCAGGATGTCCGGCCGTTTCAGCAACTGTGCCGCCAGGCCGAGGGAGATGATCTGCCCACCGCTCAACGTCCGCAGGCTCCGGTCCAGCGAGATGCCGTCGAGACCGAGCCGGTCGAGCTGCGCGCGGGTGCGCTCCTCGATGTCCCAGTCGTTCCCGATGGTGGTGAAGTGCTCTTCGCTCGCGTCGCCGGACTCGATGGCGCTCAGTGCCGTGAGCTGCGGCGCGATGCCCAGTACCTCGGCCACGTTCAGGTCGGCGGTGAGCGGCAGCGACTGCGGCAGGTAGCCGAGGACTCCCTGAGCGGCAACGGACCCGGACACCGGCCGCAGCTCGCCGGCGATCAGCTTGAGCAGCGTGCTCTTGCCCGCCCCGTTCGGCGCGACCAGGCCGGTGCGGCCGCCGGGCACGGTGAAGGACAGGTCGTCGAAGACCGGGGTGTCGTCCGGCCAGGCGAAGGACAGGGCGGACACGACGACGAAGGCGTCTGACATGGAAATGACCTCGTGGAAGACAGCGGGCGCCGCAAGGCCGCACCGCGGTGGACGTGGCTGTGAAGGGACGACAAAGTGGCCACGTCGGCGTCAACGCCGGTGGCCTGCCAACTCCGGCTCACCCGGAGATGTCGTCTTCACCTGCCACGTCTGGTCTCCCTGTTCGTCGATCAGGTCCGTCCCCACGATAACAAGACCTGCCGGGACTCGGCCACCGCAATACCGCCGGGGTGACGGTGAACCGATACGACTTCCGCTTTCCATCTGGCTTTTCACCACGATTCCCGATAATCGGTAATCGTGTGATGTGGATCACATCCATTGAAGAGCCGGATTGGCACTTCTAATTTTTTCGGTGCGACGTTTCGCGACTGGGGAATTCCGCGAAAACGTCCTAACCCGATTCCTTGACTTGAGAGGTTCTTCGATGACGCCGAGTGCCGGATCCCGAAGACGAATCGCGACCACGGCCACCATGCTGGGGGCGTTCGCCCTGGTCGCTCCACCGGCGCAAGCCGCCGAAACCGCCGTTCCCTGCGATCCGGCCGCACTGGTCCAGGCCGTCGCCGACGCCAACGCCACCGCCGAGCCGGACACGCTGACCCTGGCGGCGAACTGCGCCTACACGCTCACGGCGGTCGCCGACACCACCTGGAATTCCGGGCTGCCCTCCATCGAGGGAAAGCTCACCGTCCAAGGCAATCACGCGACGATCGAACGCGCCAAGGACGCGCCCCGATTCCGGATCATCTCCAATTGGGGGGACCTGACGCTGAACGAGGTCACGATCGCCGGTGGTCACGCTTCCGACGGAGTCGGGACCAACTCCTATGGCGACGCGAACCCGGGTGGATCCGGCGGCGGTATCCAAAGCCGGGGCCCGCTGACCATCACCGACAGCGTCATCAGCGGCAACACCGCGGGCTCGGGGGCTCCTGGCGCCGACGCGACCGCTACCGCCTACGCCGGCCGCGGGGGCGGCGGAGGTTTCGGCGGCGGCATCTCCTCGTACTCGTCGTCGCAGATTCCGTTGACGATCACTCGTACCAAGATCACCGGGAACGCCGGCGGCTCCGGCGGGCCGGGCGGAAACGGCGTGGCCGCCAAACCGGGCGGCCGAGGCGGGGCCGCCGGATTCGGCGGGGGCATCGACGCTCTCAGCGGTACCGTCCTGCGGATCACCGGCGGCATCATCACCGGTAACAGCGCCGGGGCCGGTGGCAAGGGCGGCGCGGGAGGAGCCGAGGGCGGCGGAGCCGGAGATGGCGGCAGCGGCGGCGTCGCGGGCGGCGTGTTCGTGTCGTCCAGCGGGGGAGTGCTGCTCAATCCCGCCATCGTCGGCGCCACCGTCGCGAGCAATCAGTCGGGCCGAGGCGGTGACGCCGGTGTCGCAGGGCCGGGCGGATACTCCGGATACGCCGGCTACGGAGGCCGAGGCGGCGGAATCGGCGTATTCGACGACACTCTCACGCTCGACGACGTGAAGGTCAGCGACAATGTCGCGGGCGAGCCTGGAGCCGGCTCGTACCCGCTTCCGGCGTCCGGTGGTGGCATCCACACGCTCGACGCGCACGTCACGCTGGTGAACGGGGCCGCGGTGAGCGGCGACCTGCCGGACAACTGTGTCTACCCGGCGGACGTGCCCGGTTGCGTCAACGACTTCCGGACCGCCGAGGCCCACAGCCCTGACCAGTGGGCCGTCGCCGAACGGGCCGCGGTCATCCGCCGGTAGCCGTCAGGCAAGGGTTGTTCGGGACGAAGAACCGCCCGAACAACCCTTGCCGTCAGCTCAGCCCGTTGAGGCTGATCGTCCGGGCGTACCAGAGCGCGCTCCGCTTCGGCGTCCGCCGCTGGGTCGCGTAGTCGACGTGCACCAGGCCGAACCGCTTGGCGTACCCCTCCGCCCACTCGAAGTTGTCGAGCAGCGACCAGTAGAAGTAGCCGCGCAGGTCCACGCCAGCCTCGATCGCCTCGTACGCGGCGCGCAGATGCGAGTCGAGGAAGGCGATCCGGTCGGTGTCCGCGATGTCCCCGCCGATCAGCGCGTCGGGATACGAAGCACCG
This sequence comes from Amycolatopsis sp. w19, assembly GCF_051373225.1. Lineage (NCBI taxonomy): Bacteria > Bacillati > Actinomycetota > Actinomycetes > Pseudonocardiales > Pseudonocardiaceae > Amycolatopsis > Amycolatopsis sp. w19. The sequence continues at coordinate 243,598 of NZ_JBPQFM010000007.1, forward strand.
TTTTCGGTGATGTACAACGGGATCGGCCGATAGGCGCGGTGAACCTGAAGCAGGCATTCGGTGAGCCGCGACGGCTGGACTTCCCAGCCCGAGTCGGTGCGTGGTGCCGCCTCGTCGGGGACGAAATGGACGTCGGGGGAGCCGAGCCAGTCGGCGCCCGCCGGTTCGCTGCCGGGCAGGGGAGTGCCCGCGACCTGGTAGCCGCGGTAGTAGTTGATGCCCAGCCAATCGATCGGGGTGGCGATGGTCGCGAGATCGCCGTCCCGCACGAGCTCCTCGATGCCGAGCGGCGCCAGGTCGGCTCGCAGGTCCGCCGGGTAGGAGCCACGAAGCACCGGGTCCAGGAACAGCCGGTTCTGCAGACCGTCGATCCGGCGCGCGGCCTCCACATCCACAGTGGACGAAGGGTCGACCGCCGACACCGGATAAAGGTTCAGTGTCACCCCCGACGACGCGGCGGGCGCGTGCCGCCGCAGGACGTCCATCGCGAGCCCGTGTCCCAGCAGCAGATGGTGTGCGGCCGCGACGGCGGCGCGGGGCTCCTGCCTGCCGGGCGCGTGGATCCCGCGCGCGTAGCCCAGCATCGCGGCGCACCACGGCTCGTTCAGGGTGGACCAGCGCGGCACGCGGTCGCCCAGGTGCGCGACGACCGTTTCGGCGTATTCGGCGAACCGGAAGGCGGTCTCGCGTGCCGCCCAGCCGCCCTGGTCTTCCAGGGACTGGGGGAGATCCCAGTGATAGAGCGTCGCCCAAGGCTCCACTCCGGCTTCGAGCAGCTTGTCCACGAGCCGGTCGTAGAACGCGAGCCCCCGGGGATTCGGGGCGCCGCCGTCGGGCCGGATTCGCGGCCACGACAGGGAAAACCGGTACGCGCCGAGCCCGAGCCGCCGCATCAGGTCGACGTCTTCGGCGTAGCGCCGGTAGTGATCGGCGCCCGGTTCCCCGGTGTCGCCGCCGACGACGGCGCCGGGACGGCGGGCGAAGACGTCCCAGATCGAGTCCGTCCGGCCGTCGGCGGTCGTCGCCCCTTCGACCTGGAAGGCCGCGGTGGCGGCGCCCCACACGAATCCGGGCGGGAACAGCAGCGCGGTCGTCGCCCGGACACTGTCGGGATGAGCGGACATGGTCACCCTTTCACGGCACCTTGCATGATCCCGGCCACGATCTGGCGGCCGAGGAGGAGGAAGACGATGAGGATCGGGATGGTGGCCAGGGTGGTTCCGGCCAGCACCAGCGAATAGTCGACGTAGTAGCCGCTCTGCAGCTTCTCCAGCGCCAGCTGGACGGTGGGGTTGCCGGCGTCCAGCACCACGAGCGGCCAGAGGAAGTCGTTCCACGACGTCATGAACGTGAACATCGCCAGGATCGCCGCCGCCGGGCGGACCGCGGGCAGGCAGACGTTCCAGAAGATCCGGATCATGCTGCAGCCGTCGACCCTCGCCGCCTCGATCAGTTCGTACGGCACCGCGTCCAGCGTGTACTGCCGCATCCAGAAGACCCCGAACGCGGTCACCAGGTTCGGCACGATCACCGACTGCAACCCGCCCGCCCAGCCGAATTCCGACATGGCCATGAACAGCGGGATGATGCCGAGCTGGGTCGGCACGGCGAGGGTGATGACGATGAACACGAACAGCCCGTTCCGGCCGCGGAACCGCAGTTTGGCGAACGCGAACCCGGCGAGCGCCGAGAACAGCACCGTGGTGAGGGTGACCGTGCCGGACACGATCAGGCTGTTCCCGAGCGCCTTCCAGAACGGCACGGTGTCGAACACCCTCGCCGCGTTGGCGAAGAAGTTCCCGCCCGGCAGGAAGGGCGGCACCCGTTCGGTGAGCATTCCGCTGTCCCGGCTGGCCACCAGGAACGACCAGTAGAACGGGAAGAGCGAGCCCAGCACGAAGATCGTGAGCACGACGTAGGTCGCCCGGCGCGGTTTGCCGAGCGCCGAGACGCCCCGCTTGAGTCCCTTGTGGATCGTCGTCATTTCTTCTTCACCGCCGTGATCCTGCCGGTGAGGAAGAAGTTCACCAGCGCGATCAGCACGATGATCACGAACAGCACCCACGCGATCGCCGAGGCATAACCGAGTTCGTAGTTCTCGAAGGCCGTTTGGTAGAGGTACAACGTCACGGTCTGGAACTGGTTGGACGAGCCGCCGTTGTTCGAACCGGGCATGGCGTCGAACAGCTTGGGCTCGGTGAAGATCTGCAGGCCACCGATCGTCGAAGTGATCGTGACGAAGATCAGCGTCGGCTTCAGCAAGGGCAGCGTGATGCTGAAGAACCGGCGCGTTGTCCCCGCTCCGTCGATGAGGGCGGCCTCGTGCAGTTCCTTCGGGATGGCCTGCATCGCCGCCAGCACGATCAGCGCGTTGTACCCGGTCCAGCGCCAGTTCACCATGATCGCGATCGCGACATGGCTGCTGAACCGGCCGGCCTGCCAGTCGACCGGGTCCAGCCCGATCGTCTGCAGCAGACCGTTCACCAGCCCGTACTTCGGCCCGAACAGGTTCGCGAAGATGATGCCGAGTGCCACCAGGCTGGCGGCGTACGGGAGCAGGACGCCGACGCGCCAGCCGGTCGCCCCCCGGATCCTGGTGCTGAGCAGCGCCGCCAGGAGTACCGCGATGATCAGCTGCGGAACGCTGGAGAGCAGGAAGATGCTGACGGTGTTCTCGAGCGCGTTCCAGAACTGCGTGTCGGCGAACAGTTCCTTGAAGTTGTCCAGCCCGATGAAAGTGGGATCGTCATCACCCGCCTCCCAGCTGAACAGGGACACGTACGCCGTGTAGAGCAGCGGGAACAGCCCGACGATCCCGAACACCACGAAGAACGGGGCGATGTAGAGGTACGGCGAGACCTTGACGTCCCACCGGCTCAGCCGATGGCGGAGGGTGGGCCGGGGCGGTGTGCGCACCCCGGCCTTCGCCTCGTCCGGCGCGATCTTGTCGACGACGGTCATCGGTCAGCGCGTGATCTTCTTCGCGGCGTCGAGCAGTTGCGTCCAGCCCTCGGTCGCGGACTTGCCCTGTTCGACGGCCTGCAGCGCCGGGCTCGACGCGTTCTCCTGGATCTGGCCGTCACCGGGGCCCTTGTACTGCGGCTTCGCGACCTTCTTGGCCTGCTCGGCGAACAGCTGCCCGATCTTGGCGCCACCGAAGTAGGCGTCGGTCTCGCTCAGCAGCGCCGGGTCCTCCAGTGCCTTGGCCTGGCTGGGGAAGGTGCCCTTCGCCTTGAACGCCTTGATCTGCTGCTCGGGCGCGGTCAGCCAGGCGGCGAGCTCGGCCGCCTCCTCCGGGTGCTTCGACTGGGTGGGCACGGTGAGGTACGAACCGCCCCAGTTCCCGCCGCCACCGGGGAAGGCCGCGGTGACCGCCCACTTGCCGGCGTTCTCCGGGCCGGAGTGCTCTTCGATCACGCCGAGCATCCAGGCGGGGCACACCTTCGTGGCGAAGGCGCCCTGCTTGAACCCGGAGTTCCACTCGTTGCTGAACGCGGTCAGCTTCGCCGACTGTCCTTTCGCGACGGCGCCGGTGACCTTGGTCCAGGCGTCCTTGATGCCCTGGTTGGATTCCACCGCGAGCTTGTCGTCACTGCCGATGTAGCCGGTCGGGAGCTGGTTGACCATGGCGTTGAAGTTCTGCGCGGCCGAGTCGAACCAGGCCTTCCCGCCGGACTTGGCGACGTACTGCTCGCCCGCCGCGAAGTAGCTGTCCCAGGTCGCGAACAGCGGTTTGACCGCTTCGGGGTCGGACGGCATTCCCGCCGCTTCGAGCATGTCCTTGCGGTAGCACATGGCCAGCGGGCCGATGTCCGTCCCGTAGCCGATGACCTTGCCGTCCTTGGTCTTCGCCGCGTCGTACTTCCAGCCGAGCCAGCGGTCGGGGGACACGTCCGCCGGACCGATCTTGGTGAGGTCGTTGAACTTCGAGCCCTTGTCGAGGACGTTCGACAAGTGCCCTTCCTCGACGGCGGTGACGTCGGCGAGTCCGGAACCGGCGGCCAGTTTCGTGATCAGGTCCTGGTGGTACGGGCCGCCCTGACCGGTCTTGCGGTGGGTGATCTTGATGTTCGGGTGCAGCCGCTCGTACTCGGGGATCAGCTCCTCGTAGCCGAACTCGGTGAACGTCGCCAGTGACAACTCGACCTTGGCGTTCGGGTCGGACGCGGCGGGCGCCCCGCCGTCGTCACCGCCGCACGCCGCGAGTCCGAACGCCGTCATCGTGATACCCAGTGCCAGCACCAGGCCGTTCCGGATGCTTCTCACGTCATGTCCCTTGCAGGTGGGTGTGGGGAGAAAATGGGAGCGCTCCCAGGATGCGCAGAGTCTGTCGCCAAGGTATGGCCGTGTCAAGGGCTTGTAATGAGAGCGTTTCCATCAGGGGAGCGCTCTCAGTGCGGCGGCCCGCCGGACACTAAGCTGTCGGTGTCCGGATGAAGCTGAAGAGTGAAGGTGGCGCTGGTGGGGCCTCGACCAGAGGAAGACGGCAGGCCGACGCTGGAAGACGTCGCCGCGTCCGCCGGGGTCAGCCGGTCGACGGCGTCCCGTGCGCTGAACGACGACGGCTACGTCAGCGCGCGCTCCCGCGAGAAGGTCCAGGCCGCGGCCCGCGAACTCGGGTACTCCCCGAACCAGGCGGCCAGATCCCTGGTCACCAAGCGGACCGGCGCGGTCGCGGTCGTGCTGTCGGAGCCGGAGGCGCGGCTGCTCGACGACCCGTACCGCACCGCGGTCATGCGCGCGGGCTATCGCGAGCTCGCCGACATCGGCTGTCAGATGGTCTTGATCTTCAGTGACACCCGCGAAGACCTCGACCGCACGGTCCGGTTCCTGGACGGCGGGCACGTCGACGGCGTGCTGGTGTTCGCGCCGCATCGCACGGATCCGTTGCCCAAGGCGTTGCGGCAGTTGAGGATCCCGGTCGTGTACGGCGGGCAGGCCGCCGGGCTCAAACGCGGTGTCCACGTCGTCGACTTCGACAACGAGGGCGGCGCGAAGCTCGCCGTCGCGCATCTGGTCGAGGCCGGCCACCGGCGGATCGCCACGATCGCGGGCCCACAGGACCAGAGCGCGGCGATCGACCGGCTCTCCGGCTGGCGCAAGACCCTTCTCGACGCCGGGCTCGACCCCGCGGACCTGATGGAAGAGGGTGACTTCACCCTGACCGGCGGGGCGAAGGCGATGTCGAATCTGCTCGCCCGGCGGCCCGATCTCGACGCCGTCTTCGTGGCAAGCGACATGATGGCGCTCGGCGCGCTCCGCACGCTGCATTCGGCCGGGCGGCGGATTCCTTCGGACGTCGCCGTCGTCAGCTTCGACGACAACGCGACCCTCGCGCCGGAGATGGACCCGCCGCTGACGTCGGTCCACCAGGACCCTCGGGAACAGGTCCACGCGATGGTGGAGACCCTGCTCGCGGTGATGGACGACCGGGATCTCAAGCCCCGCCAGCGGATCTTGCCGGTCTCGCTCACGCATCGCGCCTCCAGCTGAGCCGGGGTGGTCGTGAGTGGCGTTTCGGGTTCTGGCGAGGAGTGGGTCAGAGGTGGTGCCTGCTTTGTGCCGGTACGTCCGGTTTCGCGGGGAGTCGTGAGTGGTAAAGAGGGTTAGAACGACCATCGCCACTCACGACCCCCCCGGGGTAATACTGCGCAAAGTGCCCAAATCGGACGCGTTGACCTCGAAAAGTGTCCGTTTTGGACAGTGCGCGGGGCGTGCCAGGCCTTGGTGGCGAGCCCGCTCGCACTGCCGACTCCATCTTGTGCAGAGCCGGCCGGTTCGCGTGACTGGACGGACGACACGTGTGACCCGACGGACGACACGCGTGACTGGTTGGACGGCATGGCGAGTCGTCCCTCTGGACACATGTGTCGTCCGCCCAGTCACGCGTGTCGTCCATCCACGCACGGCGGTAGGTGCCGAAGGCGCCCTTGGCACGTCGAACCTGGCTCATGGAACCGGTCCGTGACCCGACTGTGACTCGGGGAGCGCTTGACCCGGCTCGTGTTATCGCTAACACTTGCGGCACTCGTCACACGGTACCGGGATTGGGAGACAGGCGATGGCGCGCGAAACCACCGAGAGCAAGCAGGCCAGTCTCACCGACGTGGCCGCGCTCGCGGGTGTTTCGCATATGACGGTCTCGCGGGTCATCAACGGCACCGGCCCGGTCCGCGCCGAGACGCGGGTCCGCGTCAACGCGGCGATCGAGCAGCTGGACTACCGGCCGAACTCGGTCGCCCGCGCGCTGGTCACCGGCCGTTCGGGCACGCTCGGCGTGGTCGCGCTGGAGGCCAACCTCTACGGTCCGGCCAGCACGTTGAGCGGCATCGAGCACGCCGCCCGCGAGGCCGGCTACGCGACGACCATAACCAGCATCAGCCGTCCGGGCCGGTCGTCCATCACCGACGCCGTGGAGCGCCTCCGCCGCCAGGCCGTCGAGGGCATCGTCGTGATCGCGCCGCATGTCACCGCCGCCCGCGCGCTGGAGGCGGCGCCCAGCGACGTACCGCTCGTCGCGGTCGGCGGCGGCGAGAAGGCGCCGGTCCCGGTGATCTCGGTCGACCAGTTCGACGGCGCGCGCCGCGCCACCGAACATCTTCTCGGCCTCGGGCACGAGACGGTCTGGCACGTGGCCGGACCCGAGGATTGGCTGGAGGCGCTCGACCGCGAACGCGGCTGGCGCGAGACCCTGGAACGGCACGGCGCGCCGATCCCGCCCGTCATCCGCGGTGACTGGAGTGCGCGGTCCGGGTACGCGGCGGGGCGATCCCTCGTCGGCGAAAAGGGCCTGGACGCGGTGTTCGTGGCCAACGACCAGATGGCCCTCGGCTTCCTTCGCGCCTGCACCGAGGCGGGCGTGAACGTGCCGGGGGAGATGCGGATCGTCGGCTTCGACGACGTTCCCGAGGCGGCGTACTACACGCCGCCGCTGACGACGGTGCGCCAGGACTTCGTCGAAGTCGGCAGGCGCACGTTCGACCTGCTCCGCCGCCGGATGAACGGCGGTGAGGACCGAGATCGCGACCTGGTGGTCCCCGAACTGATCGTCCGGGAGAGCACCGGTCTTTCGTAGCTCCGAGAGCCGTTTCCCTCGGCTCAAGGCGTGAATGTTAACGCTAACTCAACTGATCAGTGCGGATCTAGGAGTCGATGTGGCAAGAAAACCGTGGACGGCGATCGTGGCCGGAGTGGCCGGGCTGCTCCTGCTCTCCGCGTGCGGCGGTGGCGGCGGGACGGGTGGCGGCGGCGGCCTCACCCTCGGGTTCGCCCAGGTGGGCGCGGAAAGCGGCTGGCGCACGGCGAACACGAAGTCGATCCAGGAGTCCGCGAAGGCGGCCGGGATCGAGCTGAAGTTCTCCGACGCGCAGCAGAAGCAGGAGAACCAGATCGCCGCGATCCGGTCCTACATCCAGCAGAAGGTCAAGGTGATCGCCTTCTCGCCGGTCGTGGAATCCGGCTGGGACACCGTGCTCAAGGAGGCGAAGACGGCGAACATCCCGGTGATCCTCACCGACCGGGCCGTCGACTCGGCGGACAAGTCGCTGTACAAGACCTTCCTCGGCTCGGATTTCGTCGCCGAGGGCAAGAAGGCGGGCGAGTGGCTGGCCAAGGAGTTCGGCTCGGCGGCGGGCGACGTCAGCATCGTGGAACTGCAGGGCACCACCGGTTCCGCACCGGCGAACGACCGCAAGAAGGGCTTCGCCGACGTCATCGCGTCGAACCCGAAGTTCAAGGTCGTCGCGTCGCAGACCGGTGAGTTCACCCGGGCGAAGGGCAAGGAGGTCATGGAGGCCTTCCTGAAGTCCCAGCCCAAGATCGACGTGCTGTACGCGCACAACGACGACATGGCCCTCGGTGCCATCGAAGCGATCGAGGCGGCGGGCAAGGTGCCGGGCAAGGACATCAAGATCGTCTCGGTCGACGGCGTCCGCGACGCCCTGCAGGCGCTGGCCGACGGCAAGATCAACCACGTCGTCGAGTGCAACCCGTTGCTCGGCCCGCAGTTGATGGATCTGGTGAAGAAGGTCGCCGCCGGGGAGCAGGTGCCGCCGCGCATCGAGACCACCGAGACCGAATTCGACCAGGCCGCGGCCAAGGCCGCGCTGCCGCAACGCCAGTACTGAGCCGATGACGGAAACCCCTGCGATGCTGCGGATGAGCCATATCCGGAAGGAATTCCCCGGCGTGGTCGCCCTCGACGACGTCTCCTTCCGGATGTTCCCCGGCGAAGTGCACGCCCTGATGGGCGAGAACGGTGCCGGCAAGTCCACTTTGATCAAGGTGCTCACCGGCGTCTACGGGGTGGACGCGGGCACCATCGAGCTCGACGGTGCCCGGGTCTCGTTCAGCGGGCCGGGGGAGGCACAGCGCTCCGGAGTGAGCACCGTGTACCAGGAAGTGAACCTCTGCCCGAACCTGTCGGTGGCGGAGAACATCTGCCTCGGCAAGGAGCCGCGACGGCGTGGCCGCATCGACTGGCGCGAGACGCGCCGCCGGGCGGCCGCGCTGCTGGCCAGGCTGGACGTCGAAGTGGACGTCTCGGCCGAGCTGGGCGGCTGCTCGATCGCGGTGCAGCAACTGGTCGCGATCGCCAGGGCGCTCGACGTCGAGGCGCGGGTGCTCGTGCTCGACGAACCGACGTCCAGTTTGGACGCGGGCGAGGTCGAGCAGCTGCTGAACGTGGTGCGTTCGTTGCGGGACCAGGGGATGGCGATCCTGTTCGTCTCGCATTTCATCGAGCAGGTCTTCGCCGTCGCGGACCGGATGACGGTGCTGCGCAACGGGAAGCTGATCGGCGAGTACCGCACCGAGGAGATCACCCCGGTCGACCTGGTGACCAGGATGATCGGCAAGGAACTCGCGGCGCTCGAAGACATCGAGGACGCGGGGCACAGCCGGTCGGACGTCGCCGGAGCGCCCGTCTTCCTCGAAGCGGGCGACGTCGGCCGCAAGGGCGGTGTCGCGCCGTTCTCGCTCGACATCCGGTCCGGCGAGGTCGTCGGGCTCGCCGGGCTGCTCGGTTCGGGCCGCACCGAACTGGCGCGGCTGCTGTTCGGCGCCGATCACGCGGACAGCGGTTCGGTGCGGATCGACGGCGAGCCGGTGTCGCTGAAAACCCCGCGGACCGGCCTCGACCACCGCATCGCGTTCTGCTCGGAGAACCGCAAGACCGAAGGCCTCGTCGAGGAACTCACCGTGCGCGAGAACATCGTGCTCGCGCTGCAGGCCTCGCGTGGCTGGGCCCGGCCGATCCCGCGGCGGCGGCAGGACGAGATCGCCGAGCGCTACATCAAGGCGCTCGACATCCGGCCCGCCAACGCGGAGGCGAAGGTCGGCGACCTGAGCGGCGGCAACCAGCAGAAGGTGCTGCTCGCGCGGTGGCTCATCACCGAACCGCGGCTGCTGATCCTCGACGAGCCGACGCGCGGTATCGACATCGGTGCCAAAACGGAGATCCAGCGGCTGGTCGCGCGGCTCTCGGGGGAGGGGATGGCCGTGGTGTTCATCTCCGCCGAACTCGAGGAAGTACTGCGCTTGAGCCATCGGGTCGTCGTGCTGCGCGACCGCGCGGTGGTCGCCGTTCTGGACAACGAAACGCTGACCGCGGACCAGGTGATGGCGACGATGGCCGAAGGAGTCGCACGATGACCAAACATCGGTTGTTCTGGCCGGTCGTCGCGCTGCTGGCGCTGCTGCTCGGCGATCTCATCGCCCAACCGGCGTTCTTCGCGATCGAATTCCGCGACGGGCATCTGTACGGGAACCTGATCGACATCCTCAAGAACGGCGCCCCGCTGATCCTCATCGCGATCGGCATGACGCTGGTGGTGGCGACGCGGGGGATCGACCTCTCCGTCGGCGCGGTCGTCGCGATCAGCGGCGCGCTCGCGTGCCTGCACCTCAGCGGACTCGGCGATCAGGACAGTGTCGGCGGGACGCTCGCGGCGGTCGGGATGGCGCTGGGGCTCGCCCTCGTGCTCGGTCTGTGGAACGGCTGGCTCGTGGCGGTGCTCGGCATCCAGCCGATCATCGCGACGCTGATCCTGATGGTCGCCGGCCGCGGCATCGCCCAGCTGATCACCGGCGGCCAGATCATCACCGTCAACTCGCATCCGTACGAATGGATCGGCAGCGGGTTCACCTTCGGCCTGCCCAGCGCGATCCTCATCGCGCTGGCGGTGTTCGCCATCGCCGCCGTGCTGGTGCGCCGGTCCGCGCTGGGGCTGCTGGTCGAATCGGTCGGCGGCAACCCGGAGGCGGGCAGGCTCGCCGGGCTCCGGTCGGCGCGGCTGATCTGGCTCACCTACGTCTTCTGCTCGCTCTGCGCCGGTATCGCCGGTCTGATGATCAGCGCGAACGTGCACAGCGCCGACGGCAACAACGCCGGGCAGTTCATCGAACTGGACGCGATCCTCGCCGTCGTCATCGGCGGGACGCAGCTGACCGGTGGCCGGTTCTCGCTCACCGGCTCGGTGATCGGCGCGCTGCTCATCCAGACGTTGACGACGACCGTGTACGCGCTCGGCATCGCGCCGCAGGCGATCATGCTGTTCAAGGCCGTGGTCGTGCTGGCGGTCTGCCTGCTGCAGTCGCCGGTGTTCCGCAGGAAGCTCGCCCGGCGGCGGAAACCGGCCCCGCCGTCGCCCGCCGTCCTGCCGGAGAAGGTGGAGGCCGGGGTATGACGACACTCGACCGCATCAAGGGTTATCGACCGCGCCAACGGCATCTGCCGATCCTGGCGACGATGGCGATGCTCATCGGCGCCTACGTCTACGGCGCTTCGAGCTACACGGCGTTCGGCTCCGGGCAGGTCGTGCTCGACCTGTTCATCAACAACGCCTTCCTGCTGGTCGTCGCCGTCGGGATGACGTTCGTGATCCTCACCGGCGGGATCGACCTGTCGGTGGGCTCGGTGGTGGCACTGTCCACTGTGGTCTCGGCGGACCTGCTGCAGAACCAGGGCTGGCCGGTGCTCGCGGTGATCCCGGCGGTGCTCGCGATCGGCGCGGCGCTCGGCTTCGGCATGGGCGTGCTGGTCCAGGTGTTCGAGATCCAGCCGTTCATCGCCACGCTGATCGGGATGTTCTTCGCCAGGGGGCTCTGCTACACGATCAGCACCCAGGCGTACTCGATCGACGATCCGACGGTCGCGAACCTCGCGCAGACGCAGATCCCGCTCGGCGGGGAACTGCACATCTCGATCGGCGTGGTCGTCGCGCTCGTGGTGGTCGCCGCGGCGGCGTACGTCCTGTACGGGACCAGGTTCGGGCGGACGGTGTACGCGATCGGCGGGAATCCGAAGTCCGCGCTGCTGATGGGCCTGAACGTCGGCCGCACGCGGATCACGGTCTACACGCTCAGCGGGTTCTGCTCGGCCCTCGGTGGGCTGCTCTTGGTGCTGTACAAGTCTTCCGGCGATCCGCTCAACGGTGTCGGGCTGGAGCTCACCGCGATCGCGGCCGTCGTCATCGGCGGCACGCTGCTCACCGGCGGCTCCGGCTACGTCCTCGGGACGGTGCTCGGGATCATGGTGCTGGGCATCATCCAGACCCTGATCACCTTCGACGGCACCTTGAACTCCTGGTGGACCTCGATCATCACCGGTGCGCTGCTGTTCGCCTTCATCGTGCTGCAACGCCTCGTCGGGAGGCGGGCCACGTAAGACGGAACACGCGTGATCAAGGCCGTAACCCGCGTGATTGGAGCCGGACGGGCTTCAAACACGCGAGTTCCGGCTCCAAACACGGGTGATCGTGGTTTTCGACCAGAAATGTGAACGCTAACAGTCGGGAGAAGAAGTGAGTGCAAGGGAGCCGCTGGTCGTCGGCGTCGACTTCGGGACGCTGTCCGGCCGGGCCGTCGTGGTCCGCGTCCGCGACGGCGCGGAGCTGGGCAGCGCGGTTTCGGAGTACCGGCACGGCGTGATCGACCGGGTCCTGCCGCGGACCGGCCACGGTCTGCCGCCGGACTGGGCGCTCCAGGTGCCGTCGGACTACGTCGACGTCCTCCGCACCGCCGTGCCGGAGGCCGTCCGTGCCGCCGGGGCGGATCCCGCCGACGTGATCGGCATCGGTACCGATTTCACCGCGTGCACCATGGTGCCGACGACGGCCGACGGCACGCCGCTGTGCGAACTGCCCGAGTTCGCCGGGGATCCGCACGCCTACGTGAAGCTGTGGCGTCACCATTCCGCTCAGCCGCAGGCCGACCGGATCAACGCACTGGCACGAAAGCGCGGCGAGTCTTGGCTGGCGCGTTACGGCGGACTGATCTCTTCCGAGTGGGAGTTCGCCAAGGCGCTGGAGGTCTACGAAGAGGCGCCCGAGGTCTACGCCCGGATGCGTCACTGGGTCGAACTCGCCGACTGGATCGTCTGGCAGCTCACCGGAACCTACGTCCGCAACGCCTGCACCGCCGGGTACAAGGGCATCCTGCAGGATGGCCGCTACCCGAGCTCGGAGTTCCTGGAGGAGCTGGCCCCCGGCTTCGGATCCTTTGTGGATGACAAGCTCGTGCATCCGTTGGGCGCCCTCGGTGCCAAGGCGGGGAGCCTGAGCGCTCAAGCGGCGGAATGGACCGGGCTTCCCGAGGGGATCGCGGTCGCCGTCGGCAACGTCGACGCGCACGTCACCGCGCCCGCCGTCCAGGCGGTCGAGCCGGGGCAGATGGTCGCGATCATGGGCACCTCCACCTGCCACGTGATGAACGGCGCCGAACTGCGCGAGGTACCGGGCATGTGCGGCGTCGTCGAAGGCGGCATCGTGTCCGGGAAGTGGGGCTACGAGGCCGGCCAGAGCGGTGTCGGCGACATCTTCGCGTGGTTCGTCGAGCACGGCACTCCCGCGTCCTATGTGGACGACGCCAGGGAAGCGGGGATCTCCGTCCACGAACTGCTCACGCGGCTCGCTTCGGTGCAGGAGATCGGCGAGCACGGACTGGTCGCGCTCGATTGGCACAGCGGGAACCGGTCGGTACTGGTCGACCACGAACTGTCCGGCGTCGTCGTCGGCCAGACCCTCGCGACCCGCCCCGAGGACACCTACCGCGCGCTCCTGGAGGCGACGGCGTTCGGTACCCGGACGATCATCGAGACCTTCGAACGCGCCGGGGTACCGGTCACCGAACTGATCGTCGCCGGTGGCCTGGTCAAGAACCAGCTCCTGATGCAGATCTACGCCGACGTCACGAACCTGCCGCTGTCCGTGGCCGGTTCGGCCCAGAGTCCCGCGCTGGGCTCGGCGATCCACGCCGCCGTCGCAGCCGGGGCGCACGCCGACGTCCCGGCCGCCGCGCTCGCGATGGGTTCGGTCCGCCGGGCCGTCCACCGGCCGATCGCCGAGAACGTCAAGGCCTACAACGACCTCTACGCCGAGTACGCCGCGTTGCACGACTACTTCGGCCGTGGGGCCAACGACGTCATGCACCGGCTCGCCGCCCGGCGCCGTTCCGTCCGGAAAGGACTGCACCGATGAGCCTCGCCGTGGAGATCACGGACACCTTCGAAGAGCTGCGCGACACCGTCGCCCGCTTGCACAGCGAGCTGACCCGCTACGAACTGGTCATCTGGACCGCGGGCAACGTGTCGGCTCGCGTTCCCGGGCACGACCTGATGGTGATCAAGCCGTCCGGGGTGTCCTACGACGAGCTGAATGCCGACACGATGGTCGTCACCGACCTGTACGGCGAGGTCGTCCACGGCGACCTCGCGCCGTCCTCGGACACGGCCGCGCACGCCTACGTCTACCGGCACATGCCGGAGGTCGGCGGTGTCGTGCACACGCATTCGACGTATGCGACCGCGTGGGCCGCGGTCGGGGAACCGATCCCGTGCGTGCTCACCATGATCGCGGACGAGTTCGGCGGCGAGATCCCGGTCGGGCCGTTCGCGATGATCGGTGACGACTCGATCGGCCGGGGCATCGTCGAGACGCTGCGGTCCAGCCGGTCGCCCGCCGTCCTGATGCGCAACCACGGCCCGTTCACCGTCGGCCGCACCGCACGCGACGCGGTCAAGGCCGCCGTGATGGTCGAGGACGTCGCCAAAACCGTCCACATCGCTTCCGCGCTGGGCAGGCCGGAGCCACTGTCCGAACAGGACGTGAACCGGCTCTACGCGCGCTACCAGAACGTCTACGGCCAGCAGGGAGAGAAGTGAGCACACAACGCAAGACCGAGGTCTGGTTCCTCACCGGGAGCCAGGCGCTGTACGGCGAGGAGACCCTCGAACAGGTCGCGGGCCAGTCGTTGCAGATCCAGCGGATGCTGGCCGACACCGGCCGGATCTCGGCGGAGATCGTCGCGAAACCGGTGCTGACGGAGCCGTCGGCGATCCGGCGCGTGATGCTCGAAGCGAACGCGGACGACGCCTGTGTCGGCGTGATCGCGTGGATGCACACCTTCTCGCCGGCGAAGATGTGGATCACCGGCCTGGACGCGCTGCGGAAACCCTTGCTGCATCTGCACACCCAGCTCAACGAGGCGTTGCCGTGGCAGTCCATCGACATGGACTTCATGAACCTGAACCAGGCCGCGCACGGCGACCGCGAGTTCGGCTACATCCAGACCCGGCTCGGGGTTCCGCGCAAGACCATCGCCGGGCACGCGGCCGATCCGTCGGTCGCCGACCGGATCGACGCGTGGGTCCGCGCCGCGGTCGGCCGTCAGACGATCGGCTCGCTCAAGCTCGCGCGGTTCGGTGACAACATGCGCGACGTCGCGGTCACCGACGGGGACAAGGTCGAGGCGGAACTGAAGTTCGGCGTCTCGGTGAACACCTACGGCGTCAACGAACTCGTCGCGCTGGTCGACGCGGTGCCCGACACCGAGGTCGACGCTCTCGTCGACGAGTACGCCGAGACGTACGCGCTCGCGCCGGAACTCGCCAAGGCGGGGGAGCGACACGAATCGCTGCGTTACGCGGCCCGGATCGAGCAGGGGCTTCGCACGTTCCTGACGAGCGGCGGTTTCGGCGCGTTCACCACGAATTTCGAGGATCTCGGCGGCCTGCGGCAGCTTCCCGGTCTCGCCGTGCAGCGTCTGATGGCCGACGGCTACGGTTTCGGCGGCGAGGGCGACTGGAAGACGTCCGCGCTGCTGACCGCGGTCAAGGCGATGGGCCGCGACTCCGAGCGCGGGACGTCCTTCATGGAGGACTACACCTACCACTTCGGCCCCGGTGAACCGAAGATCCTCGGCGCGCACATGCTCGAGGTCTGCCCGAGTATCGCCGCCGCGAAGCCTTCGTGCGAGATCCACCCCCTCGGCATCGGTGGCCGTGAGGATCCCGTCCGGCTGGTGTTCGACGCCGCCGCCGGCGACGCGGTCGTGATCGGCCTCGCCGACCTCGGCGACCGGTTCCGCCTGGTGGCGAACGAGGTCGAGGTCGTCGCGCCGGACGAGCCGCTGCCGAACCTGCCGGTGGCGCGCGCGGTGTGGAAGCCGGCGCCGTCGCTGGCGACGTCCGCCGAAGCGTGGATCACAGCGGGCGGGCCGCACCACACGGTGCTCACCCAGGCCGTCGGCGCCGAAACGATCCGGGATTTCGCCACCATGCTCGACGTCGAACTGCTCGTGATCGACCAGGCCACGACGCCCGCCTCGATCGCCGACCGGATGCGCTGGAACCAGGCCTACTACCGGCTCGCACAAGGATTCTGATCGGTCCCCACCGGAGAGAAGGAACAATGAAGTTCACGAAACTGGCCACACTGGCCGTGGCGGTCGGCCTCGGTGCCGCGCTGACGGCCTGCGGTTCGAGTCAGAAGTCCGTCGATCAGCAGGCGGCCGCGGGAGGCGCGGCGGGCGGACTGGTCGGCGTCACCATGCCGACGAAATCGTCCGAGCGCTGGATCCACGACGGCGACAACATCAAGGCGGCGCTGGAGAAGCTGGGCTACCAGGTCGACCTGCAGTACGCCGAGGACGACATCCCCACCCAGGTGAACCAGATCGAGAACCAGATCACCAAGGGCGCGAAGCTGCTCGTGATCGCCTCGATCGACGGCACCGCGATCACCACCCAGCTGCAGGAGGCCGCGGACAAGAAGATCCCGGTCATCGCCTACGACCGGCTGATCCGCAACACCCCGAACGTCGACTACTACGCGACCTTCGACAATTTCAAGGTCGGTGTTCAGCAGGCGACGTCGCTGCTCACCGGCCTCAAGGTGCTCAAGGAGGACGGTTCGCCCGGCGAGGGCAAGGGACCGTTCAACATCGAGCTCTTCGCGGGTTCTCCGGACGACAACAACGCGACGTTCTTCTTCAACGGCGCCATGTCCGTGCTGAAGCCGTACCTCGACAACGGGACGCTGGTCGTCAAGAGCGGCCAGACCGCGTTCAACGTCGCGGCGATCCTGCGCTGGCAGGCGGCGACCGCGCAGCGGCGGATGGAAGACCTGCTGACCAAGACCTACAGCTCCGGCGACAAGGTGCAGGGCGTGCTCTCGCCGTACGACGGGCTCTCCATCGGCATCCTGTCGGCGCTCAAGAGCAACGGCTACGGAACGCCCGGCCAGCCGTACCCGGTGGTCACCGGCCAGGACGCCGAGGTCGCGTCGGTGAAGTCGATCATCGCGAACGAGCAGTACTCGACGATCTTCAAGGACACCCGCAAGCTCGCCGAGACCACGGTCAAGATGGCCGACGCGGTCCTCAAGGGCGGCAAGGCCGAGACCAACAACACAACGGACTACAACAACGGGCAGAAGGTCGTTCCGGCGTTCCTGCTGGAGTCGGTGATCCTCAACAAGGGGAACTACCAGAAGGAACTCATCGACTCGGGCTACTACAAAGCGGAACAGCTGAGGTAGCGACGTGACCGACGAAATCCTTCGGATGCGGGGGATCACCAAGACCTTCCCCGGGGTCAAGGCGCTGCAGGACGTCAACCTGTCGGTGCGCCGGGGAGAGATCCACGCGATCTGCGGCGAGAACGGCGCGGGCAAATCCACGCTGATGAAGGTGCTCTCGGGCGTCTACGCGCACGGCTCGTACGACGGCGAGATCGTCTTCGACGGCGAGCCGTGCGCGTTCTCCGCGATCCGCGACAGCGAACGCCGCGGCATCGTGATCATCCACCAGGAACTCGCGCTGTGCCAGCAACTGTCCATCGCGGAGAACATCTTCCTCGGCAACGAGAAGGCGCGCGGTGGCCTGATCGACTGGAACCGGACCAACGCCGAGGCGGGCGAGCTGCTTCGGCGCGTCGGCCTGCGGGAGAACCCGGTGACGCCAGTGCTGGACATCGGCGTCGGCAAGCAACAGCTGGTGGAGATCGCCAAGGCACTGTCCAAAGAGGTCAAACTGCTGATCCTGGACGAGCCGACGGCGGCGCTGAACGACGACGATTCGGCGCATCTGCTCGACCTGCTGCGCGGCCTGCGCGAGGACGGCGTCACGTGCGTCCTGATCTCGCACAAGCTCAACGAGATCGCCGCGATCGCCGACTCGATCACCATCCTGCGCGACGGCAGGACGATCGAGACGCTGGACGCGAGGACGGTGACCGAGGACCGCATCATCGCCGGGATGGTCGGCCGGAAACTGGAGAACCGGTTCCCGCCGAGGGAACCGCGGATCGGCGACGAGGTCCTCCGGATCGAGGACTGGACCGTGCACAGCCCGACGCAACACGGCCGGGTCGTCGTCGACGGCGCGAGCCTGACCCTGCGCCGCGGCGAGATCGTCGGGCTCGCGGGACTGATGGGCGCCGGGCGCACCGAGCTCGCGATGAGCGTGTTCGGCCGCTCGTACGGCAAGGACATCTCCGGACGCCTGATCAAGGACGGCAAGGAGATCGACGTGCGCACGGTCGGCGACGCCGTCGCGAACGGGATCGCCTACGCCACCGAGGACCGCAAACGCTACGGGCTGAACCTCATCGAGGACATCCAGCGCAACGTCTCCGGTGCCGCACTGGGCAAACTCGCGCGCCGCGGCTGGGTGGACGAGAACGAAGAACACCGTGTCGCCGAAGAATTCCGCAAGAGCATGAACATCAAGGCACCGGACGTGCGCAGCGTGACCGGCACGCTCTCCGGCGGCAACCAGCAGAAGGTCGTGCTGTCCAAATGGATCCTCACCGATCCGGACGTGCTGATCCTCGACGAGCCGACCCGCGGCATCGACGTCGGCGCGAAGTACGAGATCTACACGATCGTCAACCGGCTCGCGGAGGAGGGGAAGGCCGTGTTGGTCATCTCGTCCGAGCTGCCGGAACTGCTCGGGCTGTGCGACCGGATCTACACGCTGTCGGCGGGCCGGATCACCGGTGAGGTCGACCGGGCCGAGGCCACCCAAGAGGTCCTCATGCGGGCGATGACCAGGGAACAGGAGTAAGACATGAGCACCGCCTCCGCCGACACCGTCACCGGTGTCGGTGACCAGCAGGAAGCCGCGCCGGCCAGGGCGCCGCGCCGGATCTCGTTCAACCCGCGCGAGAGCGGCATCTACGTCGCGTTCGCGCTGATCGTCGTGTTGTTCTCGATCCTCACCGGCGGCGCGCTGCTGGAACCGCAGAACATCTCGAACCTGATCGTGCAGAACTCGTACGTGCTGATCCTCGCGATCGGCATGATCCTGATCATCATCGCCGGGCACATCGACCTGTCGGTCGGTTCCGTGGTGGCGCTGACCGGCGCGATCTCGGCCGTGCTGATGGTGAACATGGGCATGGCGTGGCCGATCGCGCTGCTGATCACGCTGGCCGTCGGCGCGGTGATCGGGGCGTGGCAAGGGTATTGGGTCGCCTACTTCGGGATTCCAGCGTTCATCGTGACGCTGGCCGGGATGCTGATCTTCCGCGCGCTGACGCTCACCGTGCTCGGGAACCAGGGGATCGGCCCGTTCCCGGACGAGGTGCGCACGCTGGCGAACGGGTTCACCGGCGGCTATCTCGGCAACATCGGGCTCGGCCCGCTCGGCGGCGCCGACGTGGTCAGCCTGCTGATGGGCGCGCTGGCCATCGCGGGCGCGATCGTTTCGCGGTGGCGCAAGCGGACGGCCCGGCTGAACTACCTGCAAGAGGTCGACCCGCTGCCGATGTTCCTGTTGAAGATCGCCGCGGCGGCCGCCGTCGTGCTGTTCGTGGTGGTGCAACTGGCGCGGTACAAGAACCTGCCGTGGGTGCTGATCCTGCTTTCGGTGCTGGTGATCGGCTACTCGCTGGTGACGACGCGGGCGGTGTTCGGCCGCCACATCTACGCCATCGGCGGGAACCTGCAGGCGGCGACGCTGTCCGGCGTGAAGGTCAAGAGCGTGACGTTCTGGATCTTCGTCAACATGGGCGTGCTCTCCGCGCTCGCCGGGATCATCGTCGCCGGACGGCTCAACCAGGCCGGGCCGACCGCGGGCAACATGTTCGAACTCGACGCGATCGCCGCGGCGTTCATCGGCGGCGCCGCGGTGCAAGGCGGGGTCGGCAAGGTGGTCGGCGCGATCACCGGCGGGCTCATCATGGGCGTGATCAACAACGGCATGTCCCTGATCGGTGCGCCGACCGAGAGCGTGAACCTCGTGAAGGGGTTCGTGCTGCTCGCCGCCGTCGCCTACGACATCTGGACCAAACGGCGGGCCCGTACCGCCGCCTGATGGTCGTGAGCTGAAGGGGACTTTCCCCGCATGCCAAGCGGTGAAGGGCGCTTTCCCTGCATCGTATGCAGGGAAAGCGTCCTTCAGCCCCCGGCGCCACTGCGGTCCGATATCCCGTACTCGGGTGGATCCCTGGGCCGTGTCGCGAAAGCCACTTTCGAGACATCAGACGTCCCCAAAGTGGCTTTCGCGACACCGAAACACACTGCGGAACGCCGGATCGTCATACCCGGCAGAACACGAAAAACCTTCCTAACTCCGGTTCCTCGCACTGTCGCGAAAGGAAGTGCTGTGCGCAGCAGATCAGTCCGGCTCGGTGTGCTGTCCTTGACCATCGCCGCCGGTGTCCTCGTGCCCGTTCAGACCGCTTCGGGCCAGACACCGACGACCGACTACACCCTCGCCGTGGACGCGGCGGGACGCGGTGCCACGATCGACCGTTCGATGTACGGCGTCTTCTTCGAGGACATCAACCGCGCCGCGGACGGCGGTCTGTACGCCGAACTCGTGCAGAACCGCTCCTTCGAGTACGACAAGGCCGACAACACGTCGTACACCCCGCTGACCTCGTGGGCACCCACGTTGCTCAACGGGGGAACCGGCACGGCGACGGTGGCCGACGACGACCGGCGGCTCAACGAACGGAACCGGCGCTATCTCAAGCTCGACCTCACTCGTGGCGAGTACGGCGTCGCGAACTCCGGTTACAACTCGGGGATCCGGGTCGAGAAGGGCAAGCAGTACGACTTCTCGGTGTTCGCCCGGACGGATCGCGCGGCGGGCACCCCGCTCACGGTGGCCGTCACCGATCCGGCGGGGAAGGCGCTCGCCGATCCGCTGCGGGTCCAGGTCCGCGGCGACGGCTGGGTGCGCTACACCGGCACCGTCCGGGCGCGGGAGTCGAGCGCGCTGGGCAGGCTCGCGCTGACCGCGTCCGGCGGTGGCACGCTGCGGCTGGACATGGTGTCGCTCTTCCCGCGCGAAACCTACAAGAACCGCCCCAACGGCATGCGGACCGATCTCGCGGAGAAGATCGCCGCGCTCAAGCCCGGTTTCGTCCGCTTCCCCGGCGGCTGCCTGGTCAACACCGGCAGCCATCAGGGCTACGAGGCGCCGAACTGGGAGCGGAAGCGCTCGTACCAGTGGATGGACACGATCGGCCCGGTCGAGCAACGGGCCACGAACGCGAACTTCTGGGGCTACAACCAGTCGTACGGTATCGGCTACTACGAGTACTTCCAGTTCTCCGAGGACATCGGCGCGATGCCGCTGCCGGTGGTGCCGGCGCTGGTCACCGGCTGCGGGCAGAACAAGGCGACCGACGATCCGGCGCTGCTGCGGCGGCATATCCAGGACACCCTCGACCTGATCGAGTTCGCCAACGGCCCGGTCACCTCGACGTGGGGCAAGAAGCGGGCCGAGATGGGGCATCCGGCGCCGTTCAACCTGACGCATCTCGGCGTCGGCAACGAGGAGAACCTGCCCGACGAGTTCTTCGCCCGGTTCACCGAGTTCCGCAAGGCGATCGCGGCGAAGTACCCGGGGATCACCGTGATCAGCAATTCGGGACCGGACGACACCGGCACGACGTTCGACCGGCTGTGGGACCTGAACCGGAACGCGAAGGTCTCGATGGTCGACGAGCATTACTACAACAGTCCTCAGTGGTTCCTGCAGAACAACCAGCGGTACGACTCCTACGACCGCAACGGCCCGAAAGTGTTCCTCGGCGAGTACGCGTCGCTGGACAACAAGTTCGGCAACGCGCTGGCCGAGGCCGCGTACATGACCGGGCTGGAACGGAACGCCGACGTCGTCAAGCTCGCGTCGTACGCGCCGCTACTGGCGAACACCGACTACGTGCAGTGGAAGCCGGACATGATCTGGTTCGACAACCAGCGCTCGTGGGCTTCGGCCAGCTACGAGACGCAGAAGCTGTTCATGACCAACGTCGGTGATCACGTGGTTCCGAGCAAAGCGTCGGCCACGCCTGCCACGGTCGCGCCCATCTCAGGCGCGATCGGACTCTCCACCTGGGCGACGAGCGCGGCCTACGACGACGTCAAGGTCACCTCCGC
Source organism: Amycolatopsis sp. w19 (assembly GCF_051373225.1). Taxonomy (NCBI): domain Bacteria; kingdom Bacillati; phylum Actinomycetota; class Actinomycetes; order Pseudonocardiales; family Pseudonocardiaceae; genus Amycolatopsis; species Amycolatopsis sp. w19. The sequence goes on from NZ_JBPQFM010000007.1 coordinate 265,269, forward strand.
CGACGGCGCGCAGCTGTTCGCGGACGACTTCTCCGGGGACGATTCGCGCTGGTCGAAGGTGGCCGGTCGGGGATCGTGGGCGGTGTCGAACGGGGCCTACGTCCAGTCGGATCAGGCGGCCGAGAACACCCTCGTGACCGCCGGCGATCCCTCGTGGAGCAACTACGACTTCTCCGTGAAGGCGACCAAGACGGGCGGCAAAGAAGGCTTCCTGGTCGCGTTCGGCGTGAAGGACACCGGCAACAACTACTGGTGGAACCTCGGCGGCTGGAACAACACCGTCTCGGCCGTGGAGAAGACCGAAGGCGGCGGCAAGCAGACCCTGCTCCAGAACGACACGAAGATCGAGACCGGTAGGCAGTACGACCTGCGGGTCGAGGTCCGGGGCCGCCAGGTGACGCTCTTCCTCGACGGACAGAAATGGGGCTCGTTCACCGACGACAAGGTCGCCGAGCCGTTCCGCCAGGTCGTCACCCGCGACGTCAAATCCGGGGAACTGGTGGTCAAGGTGGTCAACGCGCAGGCTTCCGCGGCCCGGACCCGCGTCGACCTCGGCACTCGCGTCCAGCCTGGCGCGACCGCCCGCGTGACGACGTTGCAGGGCTCGCCGGACGACGTCAACACCGCCTTCACCACGCCGATCGCACCGCGCGAATCGCGCTTCTCCGGCGTCTCGAACACCTTCACGTACACCTTCCCGCCGAACTCCGTGACGTTCCTGCGGTTCCCGGCCCGAGTGAGGGGATGACCATGACCATCGACCGTCGTGACCTGTTCAGAGCGGGAGGCGGACTGCTGGCCGCCACCGCCGTCGGAAGCCTGGCACCGGGTACGGCCCAGGCGGCCGAAACCGCTCCCGTGCCGTTGACCACGCGGAACCCGTTGGTAGAGCAGCGGGCCGATCCGTTCATCACCCGGCCGGTGAACGGGATGTACTACCTGACCGGTTCCGTGCCCGAGTACGACCGCATCGTCGTTCGCGGTGCCGCCACGCTCGACGGCCTGGCCACCGCCAGGGAGACGACGATCTGGCGACGTCCGTCGTCCGGGAAGATGGGCGGCCATATCTGGGCGCCGGAACTGCACCGGATCGACGGGCGCTGGTACGTGTACTTCGCCGCGGGCGATTCGGACGACGTGTTCCGCATCCGGACGTACGTGCTGGAGTCCACTTCGGACGATCCACGGGCGGGCACGTGGGTGCTGCGCGGGCAGATGGTGACGAAGTGGGACACCTTCACCCTGGACTCGACGACGTTCGAGCACCGCGGCAAGCGGTACTTCGCCTGGGCGCAGAGCGAGCCGGGAATCGCGACCAACAGCAATCTGTACCTCGCCGAGATGGCGTCACCGCTCGCGCTCAAGGGCGACCCCGTCCGGCTCGCGGTGCCGACGCTGCCCTGGGAGATCCAGGGGTTCAAGGTCAACGAAGGGCCGGCGGTGCTCGTCCGCAACGGGCGGGTGTTCATGACCTACTCGGCCAGTGCCACCGACGCCCGCTACTGCATGGGGCTGCTCACCGCCGACGAACGTTCGGATCTGCTGGACCCGCGCTCGTGGACGAAGTCGCCACAGCCGGTGTTCACCACGAACGAGGCGACCCGGCAGTACGGGCCCGGGCACAACTCGTTCACCGTCGCCGAGGACGGCTCGGACGTCCTCGTGTACCACGCCCGCGACTACCGCGACATCACCGGCGACCCGCTGTACGACCCGAATCGGCACACCCGGGTGCAACGGCTGTACTGGAACGACGACGGGACGCCGAGTTTCGGTGTACCGGTCGGCAAAGGCGGCCCGTGCGTACGACTGTCCCCGTTGGACGATCCCGCGTTGCACGTGCGGCATCACGAGTACCGGCTGACCGCCGACGGCAATGTCCGCGAGCTGGCCGATTCCCAGTTCCGCATCGTCGCCGGGTTCCGTGGCGCGGGCACCGTCGCATTGCAGTCGGTCAACTTCCCGGACCGGTACGTCCGCGTGGTGGACGCGGCGACCGTGCGGATCGATCCGTACGACGAAAGCGACGCCTACGGCCGGGCGGCGAGTTTCACCCAGGTGCCGGGCCTTTCCGACCGGCTGGCGGTGTCGTTCCGGCTCCCGGGTGAACCTGCCACCTATTTGGCCCACGACAAGGGAAGGATCTTGGTCTTCCGTCCCGGTGCCACGGTGCGGGATCGTCAACGGGTCAGCTTCCGGCTCAGCTGAACTCCCTGGGAGGTTGAACGCAGTGCTGCGAACACGCCCCATCGTCCTGGTCCTGGCGATGCTCGCCGGGACCCTCGTCGCGACCGGATCTCCGGCGGCCGCCGACGTCCAGTCCTATCTCGACGATCCACGAAAAGTCTCCGAAGGACAGGAGCCACCGCACGCCTACCTTCGGCCGTACGCGGATGTTTCCGCCGCGGCTCGCCGCGACGAACGCGGTCCGTACACCCAGTCGCTCGACGGCAAGTGGCGGATCGCCATGGCGGACAACCCCTCGCAGGTACCGAAGGGGTTCCACGACGACGGCTACGACGCGTCGAGCTGGCGCGAGGTGTCCGTGCCGCACACCTGGCAGACGGACGGTCTGGACCACCCGATCTTCCGCAACATCGCCACCGAGATCCAGCCCGACGACCCGCCGCGCGTGCCACGGGACGTGAACCCGACCGGTGCCTACGTCCGCGACTTCTCCCTGCCCGCGGAGTGGGCGAAACGCGAGACCTTCCTGCGCTTCGAGGGGGTCACGTCGGCGTACTTCGTCTGGGTGAACGGGACGTACATCGGCTACGACCAGGGCGGCTACACGCCGGCGGAGTTCGACATCTCGTCCGCGCTGCGGCCGGGTCCGAACCGGATCGCCGTGCAGGTGCACCGCTGGAGTGCGGGTGCCTACCTGGAGGACGTCGACCAGTGGCGGTACTCGGGCATCTTCCGCTCGGTGACCCTGCACTCGACGCCGGGCACGTTCATCCAGGACGTCGGGCTGACGACCGACCTCGACGCGACCTACACCGACGCCACCTTCAAGGCCGCGGTCGAGGTCGCCACCAAACCCGGCGGAACCGCGGGCAAGCACCGCGTCGGGCTCAGCCTGCGCGACGCGGCGGGTAAGGAGGTCGGGACCACGAGCGGGGAGGTCGACACGGGCGGCAAGACCGCGTTGAGCCTGCCCGTCCGCAACCCGGCGAAGTGGACCGACGAGACGCCGAACCTGTACACGGCCGTCCTCACGCTGACCGCGCCCGACGGCCGCGTCACGCACATCACCAGTGAGACGACCGGGTTCCGCGAGATCGAGATCCGCGACAAGCAACTGCTGGTCAACGGGAAACGGGTGCTGTTCAAGGGCGTCAACCGCGCCGAGACCGACCCCGATCACGGCAGGCACGTGCCCCGGCGCGCGCAGGAACGGGACGTCGCGCTGATGAAACAGCTCAACGTCAACGCGGTCCGCACCTCGCACTACCCGTCGGATCCCTATTTCCACGAACTGGCCGACCGGCACGGGCTCTGGATCGACGACGAGATCGACATCGAGACCCACAACCACGAGAACTGTGCCCGCTATTGCCAGGCGAACGACCCGGCCTGGCGGGACGCGTTCTTCGACCGCATGATCGGCATGGTCGAACGGGACAAGAACCATCCGAGCGTCTTCCTGTGGGACACCGGCAACGAGGCGGGCCTCGGCGCGCATCACTTCGCGCTGGCGGAATGGCTGGACGCGAACGAGCCGACCCGGCCGATCTACCACCAGTCGAACAGCCCGGACGGCGACGCGCCGTTCGCCGACGTCTGGGGGCCGCGGTATCCGTCGCCGGAGAAGTTCGCCGAGCAGGCGAAGAACACCACCAAACCGCTGATCTTCGGCGAATACGCCCACGCGATGGGCAACAGCCTCGGCAACTTCCGGGAGTTCTGGGACACGATCCGGGCGAATCCGCAGACCCAGGGCGGGTTCATCTGGGACTGGGCGGAGCAGAACATCCGGCAGCCGGTCCGGCTCACGCCCGATTCGTCGGGCAACGCCATCTCCGCGCATATCAGCGGAAAGCCGGATCTGGTCGAAGGTCATCGCGGCAAGGCGCTGGAACTGTCCGGCCTCGACGATTTCGTCGAGGTCTACCGCGACCGGAAACTCGACATCACCGGGAAGGCGCTCACGCTGGACGCCTGGGTGAAGCCGGGGAAGTGGACCGGTGACTTCCGCATCCTCGGCAAGGGCGACCACCAGTACGCGCTGAAGATGAAGACGCAGGACACGCTGGAGTTCTTCATCCACAGTGGAACGTGGCAGGCGGTCCAGGCGAAGGTGCCCGACGATTTCTACGGGAACTGGCACCGGGTGAGCGGCACCTACGACGGCACGGCCCTGCGGCTGTACCTCGACGGCAAGGAGATCGGGAGCAAACCGTTCACCGGCGCGATCGACTCGTCCTCGGCGGAGGTCAACATCGGCCGCGACTTCGAGACGTCGTGGAACGACCCGTCGACGATCGGCTGGATGGGCCGCGGAGCCGTCGACGACGTGCGCATCTACGACAAGCCGTTGTCCGCCGCGGAGTTGTCCGGCGCGGCTCCCGCGGACGGGGCCGTGCTGGCGCTGGACTTCGACAGTGTCACGGAGCGGGGGAGTCACCTGTCGTACGGCTCCAGTCTGTCCGGTGTGGACGGTCTGATCGGCTCGGACCGTTCGGTGCAGCCGGAAACCGCGCAGATGGCGTGGGCGCATCAGCCGCTGCGCTTCGCCTACTCGGGCGGCACGGTCTCGGTGACCAACGAGCGGCAGTTCAAGGGCACCGACGAGCTGAATCTGCGGTGGCGGATCCAGGAAGGCTCACGGGTCGTCGCGCGCGGCGAGCAGCCGTTGCGGGTCGGTGCCGGGGCGATCGGAACCATCGCCGTCCCGGCGCCGCCGAATCCCGCGGACCGTGAACGGTTCCTCACCGTCGAGGCGGTGACGACCCAGGGCGAGCCGATGCTCGCGCGAGGACATGTCCTGGCGCACGATCAGTTCTCCCTGGGAGGCAAGCGGGTTCCAGGCTTGGACAGGACGCCGCTCGACGGGAAGTCCGTCGGAGTCGTCGAGGACGCCGCATCGGTGACGGCGTCGGCGGCCGGCGTCACGTACCGGGTCGACAAGGCCGGCGGAACGCTGACGTCCATCCGGCATCAAGGCAAGGAACTGCTGAGCGGCGGGCCGAAGCTCGACGCCTGGCGGGCACCCATCAGCAACGAGACCTTCGCCTGGGGCAGGGCCGAGGGTGAGGATTGGCGCAAGGCCGGGCTGGACCGGTTGAAGACCACGGTCACGGGCGTGCGGGTCGAGAAGGACGGCTCGCGCGGCGTCCGGGTGATCGTCGACAGCCGGGTCGCGGCGCCGGACGTCGCCGGGGCGTGGTTCGACCAGACGATGACCTACGCCGTCGACCGGACCGGGACGCTGAGCCTCGGCAATCGGGTGATTCCGCAGGGGAGTGTGCGCACTCTGCCGTATCTGCCGCGGATCGGTGTCTCGCTGGCGGTACCGGATCGATATGACCGGTTCGCCTGGTACGGACGGAAAGCCGAGAGCTACGTCGACCGCAAGGACGGGACGCCGATCGGCGTGCAGTCGAGCACCGTGGACGAACAGTACGTCGAGTACCACCGGCCGCAGGACCACGGCAACCACACCGACAGCCGGTGGGCGCTGCTCACCGACGGCCGGACCGGTGGCCTGCTGGTCGGGGGCGCGAACGACGTCAGCGTGACGCCGTTCGACGATCTCGACCGGGCGGCGTACCCGTTCCAGTTGCAGCGCAACAAGGGCTGGTTCACGCTGCACGCCGGTCATGCGGTGACCGGGGTCGGGGACACGCCCAACCCGGTGCGGGAACGCAGTCAAGTCCAGCCGGACAGCACGTACGAGTACACGCTGTCGTTGCGTCCCTTGACCGTGCAGGAAGCGCGTGCGGGGCTGCCGACCGGCGGCTGACCTTCGGCCTCGTGGGTGGTGAAGGCCTCCTTGCCTACCCGGAAAGTAGGGAAGGAGGCCTTCACCGCTGTCCGGTTAGAGGCCCGAGCGATTGGAGGCCGAATTGCTTCCGTCGAAGTGGAGGTCCATTTCGCCATTGAGGCCTGTCGTGGATGTCTTCCGCTCGCACTCGCGAGACCCCGGGTGATCCGGTCGTAGGACCAAGCGGTGTCGAAACACATACGGGCGGCCGCTGTCCGGGTGATGTCAGGCCTGGGTCGGGCTCTTCGTCCTCGCAGTCGCTAGTCTCGATCTTCGACTGCGAGGGAGACTGAATTCATGGCGGAATGGGCCGATCTGGTCGCGTTCGTACGGCACGAATATCGGGTGGTGAAGGACGAACCGGACGAAATTCGCATCCGGTTGTCCTACGGTGACGACGACTACGAAGAGCGGGCCCAAACCGTGGTCATCGCGCGGGAGATCTTCGACCGCCGCGAGGACTGGGTGCAGATCGCGACGCCGTTCGCCCGGGTCGACGAGGTCGACCTGGCGACCGTGCTGACCGAGATCGGCAACACCATCGTCGTCGGCGGATTGGTGGTCATGGGAGAGCATCTGGTGCTGCGCCATTCCCTGCCGCTGGTGAATCTCGACATCAACGAGTTCACCGATCCGCTCGAACTCGTCGCGGGTTCGGCGGAGCTGCTGGAACAGCAGTTCACCGGGCGCGACGACTACTGATCCCCGGGATCTCCTCGAAGGAGGTCACGCGTTCGCATTCCTCTTCGGTGAGCTTGTCGATGGCTGCCCGGTACGCCTGCGCTTGAGCCGTGCCGGGCAGCTGTCCGCCGAGGAGAAGCGGAAGCCCCAGTTCGAAACCGCAGCGGGCCCGTGCCCCGTGGCGGTGCCGGGCGCGGGCGACCGCGGTGGCGACGCGGAGCCCGTGCTCGGTGCCCGGCGGCGTCGCGGGACGGTCGGTTTCGATGGCCGCGAACCGGAATCCATCGGCCTGGTCGCATTTGTCGCAGCCGACGGGCCCCGAGCCGAGGCGGCTGCCGCAGTCGGCGCAGGTCAACCTGTCGTAAGCGGCGTCGACGACTTGCCACTCGAACATCGAAGTGTCGTCGACGACCGATTCGGCGAGGTCGGTTTCCTCTGTCGTCCCAGGGGAGACACCGTATTCCGCGAGGAACAGCCGCCAGCGGTCTTCGATGCTCGCCTCGACGGCCGCCAAGGCCTCGGCGGGGCGCCCGCCGCGTGGAAGAGCGGTCATGGGCGGATTCTATTTCGCGCGGATGAGAGTGTCCGCGTCGATGCAGAGGCGGCCGTCGTGGGGGACGACCGTCAGCTCGTGCGTTTCCGTGGGGGAAGGGCGGCCGTCGCGGTAATGCAGGGTGATCCGGACCCGGACGGTGGTCGCGGAGGTGGCGGACGCGCTGTGCACGTCCACCGCGCTGATCCTGCCCCAATGTGCTTCGTAATCGCTCTGGCCGCGGCGTTGGAGGTTCGGGCCGATCAGCGGCCAGCCTGCCCGGGTGTCCGGCATCAGGCGGTAGTAGGCGGTGACGAACTGGGCGATGTCCTCGTTCGTGGCGGGCTGGGGCACCGTGGACGTCGTGCTGGTCGTGGTGCTGGTCGTCGGGCTCGGCTCGATCACGGCGGGAATCGGTGTCCCGGCCGTCTGGAACGACCCCGCGAAATGGACGCCCACGAAAATGGCCGCCAGCAACGAACCCGAGATCCCGAGGATCAGGAACACCAGCCAGGCGTTGACCTGTGAGTGCCGCACGTTGTAGACGTTCGTCGTTCCGGTGGTGCTCGGGCCGGCGCCGTCGCGGCGGACGAGTACCTGCGAGATACCGCTGATCAGCCCGGTCGCGAGGGTGAACGCGACCACCAGGCCCCAGGCCAGGAAGTTGGTCTTGAGGTCGGTCGCGAAATTGATCGCCGTGCCGAGGGCGGCCGCGATGCAGGCGCCGAGCAAGGACCAGAACCATGTCGAACCCGCCCGGTTCAAGATCTTCTCCTTTGCCGAAGCCGTCGGCTTACAACTCGTGAGGCGGCGAGGCCTTGTTACGACGGGCGCCATCCGTGGCCCTATCGTGATCGGCCTACGCGGTTTGGGGGGCGGATGACATCTTCGCGATGGGGTGGCCTCGCGGCTCTGCTGGCGGGATTCTTCGTGCTCCTGCTCGATACGACGATCGTCGCCGTGGCGAGCCCGAGCATCCAAGCCGACCTCGGAGGGGACGTCTCCGCGCTGTTCTGGGTGACGGCGGGCTATCTGCTCGCGTTCTCGGTCCCGTTGCTGGTCGCCGGCAGGCTCGGCGATCTCTTCGACCCCAAGCGTGTCTACCTTTTCGGCATGGGAGGTTTCGCCGTCGCCTCCGCGCTGTGCGGGCTCGCGCCGTCGATCGGCTGGCTCATCGCCTTCCGGATCCTGCAAGGCCTCGCGGCGGCCGCGATGTCGCCTCAACCGCTCACGTTGATCCGTCGTCTCTTCGCCGACGATGAGCGAGGCCGCGCTTTCGGTATCTGGGGCTCGGTGGCGGCGGCCGCCACCCTGCTCGGTCCGGTGCTGGGTGGACTGCTGACCGCGAGCCTGGACTGGCGCTGGATCTTCTGGGTGAACGTGCCCCTTTGCGCCGCGGCCGTCGTCATGGGTGTTCGCCTGATCCCGGGAAGCCGGGGAGGCACCGCCCGTTTCGACCTGCTCGGCGCCGCGTTGAGCACGGCCGGCCTGAGCCTTCTCGTCTGGGCGCTGCTGTCGTGGAGCCCGCTCTCGCCGCCTGCCGCCGCCCTCGCCGTCGTGCTGCTGGTCGGTTTTTGGTTCCAAGAACGCAGACAAGGCGCGGACGCGCTCGCGCCTTTGCGCCTCTATCGCTCGTCCGGGTACTTGTCCGCGAGCCTCGCGATGGCGTCGCTCGGCGCGACCGTGCTCGCGATGGCGCTTCCCACGATGCTGTACATCCAGGAAATGCGAGGCTTCGGCCCGATCGAGGCCGCGCTGGTCCTCGCACCGGACGCCATCGTCGCGATCCTGCTGTCACCACCGGCTGGCCGCTGGGTCGACCGGGTGGGCGGGCGCCGACCGGCGATCCTCGGCATGAGCCTGCTCGCGACGAGCCTGCTGCTCATCGGGCTGGTGGTGGTGCTGAACCTGAATCCCTGGTGGATCTCCATGGGTGCCGCGCTGCTCGGTGCCGCCAACGCGATGGCGTGGTCGCCGTTGTCCGCCATCGCGATGGCGTCCGTCGATCCGGAGGCCGCGGGTGGCGCTTCGGGTCTGTTCAACACGGTGAGGCAAGCGGGTGCGGTGGGCGGCGTCGCGGTGACCGGCGCGATTCTGGCGGGGTTGGAATCTCGGCCGGGGTTGGGTTTTGGTGTTGTCTTCGGGTTTGTGGGGGTGGTCGCTGTGGGTGGGGTTGTGGCGGCGTCTCGGCTTCCTGGGGTTGTGCGCGTTGAGGTTGGCTGATTCGGTTTTCGCCGAGGGGTGAGCGGGCTTTCTTGCCGCAGGAGCTGGGGCGGGTGTGGCAGCAGTTGTGCGAGCTGCTTCTGGCGGGGAGTCGCATGCCAGGGCAGAAAGGGGGTTCAAAACGCCGTACCACCGTCCTGCTGGCGTGGCTCGAACGCCGGAATCAACGGCTCCGCCAAAACACTCAGAGCTCATCCGGCACCAGCCGCAGCGACAACCGATCCGCCACGGCCAAGTTCGTCGCTCACGAGCAACCAATCACCACGTAAGACACGCTCTAAATCACTCTCCAGTGTTGTTCGTGCGTTTCGTTTGTTGCTTAAAATTACGAACATGTGTTCGATTTATCGGTGTATTATGGAGGGGTGTCCGAGACCTTCTTCCCCGAGTTGCCGCAGGAGCTGTGGCGTGCCGGCAAGCTGGAGCTTGCCCATGGTGTGCAGCAGACGTTGCAGCTGATTCGGATCGCGACCGCTTGTCTGGGTCGGTTTCTGGCGGAGATCGAGTCTCGGGGTGTCAAAGACTTGTATGGGCATGGGAGTACGGCGAGCTGGTTCGCGGAGATCGCGGGGTTGGCTCGGGGTGAGGCGGGTCCGATCGTGAAGCGGGCGATCGCGTTGAATCCGACGCGGGCGTTGGATGGGACGGAGGTTCCGCCGGTCGCTCCCGCGACCGCTGCGGTCGCGGCTCAGGGGTTGGTCGGGGATGAGCGGATTGATCAGATCCTGGAGATCTTGAAGAACCTCCCGGCCGACATTTCGGCGGAGGAGCGGGCGGGTGCGGAGCAGATCCTCGCCAATCTCGCCCCGAACGCCGGTCCCCGGCAGCTCGCCAAGGCTGAGGCGAATCTGCAAGGCTTGCTGAATCCCGACGGCAAGGAACCCAAAGATCCTGAGCCGAAGGAACCACGCCGGGAGATCACCCTGGAGCGGCGCAAAGACGGCTTCTGGAAACTCACTGGCCTCCTCGATGACGAGACAGGGGCCCGCACCGCGGCCGCGCTGGAAGCGCATGCCCAGCCACGCCCGGTGGACGAGTTCGGTCAGGCGGATCTGCGGATGAAGTGCGAACGCATGGGAGACGCCTGGGCCGAACTTCTCGATCTGGCCATCGCCTGCCCCGACCAGCCCGGTACCAGTGGCTATCGCACCTTGGTGCATGTCACCATCGGGCTGGAGGAACTCAAATCCGGCCTCGGCACCGCCTGCCTGGACTTCGTAGGGACGATGACCGCTCGGGAAGCCCGGCTCGCCGCCTGCGATTGCCTGATGGTGCCGGTTGTGATGGGCGCGTCGGGTGAGCCGCTGGATATGGGACGCCTCCGAAGATTCGTCACTCCCGGCCAACGACGCGCGCTCAACATCCGAGACGGGGGCTGTGCCTTCCCGGGGTGTCATCGGAAACCGAAGAATTGCCACGCTCATCATATTGAGCACTGGGCAGACGGAGGTCCGACCGATCTCCGGAACCTGGTCCTCCTGTGCGGTTTCCACCATCGGTTGATTCACCACGGTGACTGGGAAGTACGCACGGCCGCCGACGGGTTACCGGAGTTCATCCCACCCCAATACCGAGATCCGCTCCGAAAACCCCGGCGCAACACCCTGCATCACGTCTGAACCCCGAAGAGCCCGTGGGCCACGCCGGCGACGGGCCCTTCGGCATGCCCGCCGGACAGAACATGAGTGGTTATCGTCTTCCGAACATGAGCCCCTGCGTGGTGATCATCTACTCCGTGAGGGTCCCTGCCTGAAGGAAGCATTGAGTCTCAGGGGCTCTGACACAGATGAAGTGCTACCGCCTTCGAGCACCTTTACGTTGGGGCGCGGGTCACTCTGTGTGGACCCGAAGCGGCGCTTATCGAGTCCCTGTGTTCGGCCCGCAACCCAACCTAAACCGCCGAATCCCAGCCACTTCGAAGGCCCACCCGCCGCGACATCGACCTCGAACCACACCTGCCCGGCTGCCGCGCGGCACGGATGCACGACTGCCTCGGCAGCCGGGAGTTCCGGTGAATCCGGCCAGGAAAGAACGCGCCGCGCGCCGAACGGTCACGTTCCACCTGCCGGCGCAGGGCAGAGTCGAGCAGCCACGAGAACATGCCCAAAGACCTTAGGCCTGATGCCGCCGCGCGAGCGCCTCCGAACCTTGGGCGAGCAGCGTGACGTCGGCGCCGACCAGGACGAACGAGGCGCCGGCGTCGAGGTAGCGCTGAGCCTGCGCCGGGTCGAACGCGTTGACTCCCACTGGTTTTCCCAAAGCGAGGACGGCCTCGAACGTGCTCAGGACGGCCGCGGTGACATCGGGGTGCGTCTGCTTCCCGAGCAGGCCCATCGAAGCGGCCAGATCGGACGGTCCGACGAACACCCCGTCGACACCGTCGACCGCGGCGATCTCGGCGGCGGCCGAGACTCCCGCCGTCGACTCGATCTGGACGAACAGCGACGTGAATTCCTCGGCCTTCGCAAGGTAGTCCTCGACCCTGTTCCAGCGCGCGGACCGGGAGAGGGCGCTGCCGACACCGCGCACGCCTCGCGGCGGATAGCGGGCGGCCCGCACGACGGCTTCCGCCTCTTCGGCGCTGTCGACCATGGGCACCAACAGATTCTGGGCGCCCAGGTCGAGCAGCTGCTTCAACGCGACCGCGTCGCCGGACGGAGCGCGCACCATCGGCGTGATCGGGTAGGCGGCGATCGTCTGCAGCAACGACTGCACGGTCTCCAGGCCGGCGGGGGAGTGCTCGGTGTCGACGAGCAGCCAGTCGAGCCCGGAGCCCGCGCAGATCTCGGCGACGACCGGACTGCCCGACGTGACCCACATGCCGATCCGCGGCCGCTCACCGAGCTGATCCCGGAACGGCGGATCTAGACGAAGCGGCATGTGATCGCCCCTAGATCCCGGTAGTCGGCGGTCACGGTGTCCCCGGGGTGCACCCACATCGGCCGTGTGAAGGACCCGGCCAGCACGATGTCGCCCGGGTCGAGCTTGTCGCCGTGTTGAGCGAGTTTGTTCGCCAGCCAGGCGACACCGTTCGCGGGGTGGTTCAGCACCGCGGCGGCGACACCGGACTCCTCGATGGTCTCGTTCCGGTACAGCAGCGCCGAAACCCACCGCAGGTCGACGGCGTCCACGGCGACCGGGTTGCCGCCGTAGACCATGCCGCCCATGGCCGCGTTGTCGCTGATCGTGTCCACGATGGTCCGGCCGGCCATCTCGATGCGCGACGACAGGATCTCCAGCGCGGGCACCACGTACTCGGTCGCCCGCAGCACGTCGAACACCGTGGTGTCCGGTCCGGCGAGGGAATCACGGAGTACGAAGGCAAGCTCGACCTCGATGCGCACGTTCGAGAACCGGCTGTGTTCGATCACGGAACCGTTCTCGAACACCATGTCCGCGAAGATGGCGCCGTAGTCGGGTTCGGTGATCCCGGTCGCGGCCTGCATGACCTTCGACGTCAGCCCGATCTTGCGGCCGACCGGACGGCGACCCGCCGCGATGCCTCGCCGCCGCCATTCGTTCTGCACGGCGTACGAATCCTCGACGGTCATGTCCGGATAGCGCGCCGTCAGCAGCGGGATCGTCTCCCGTGCCTCCTCCGCGGCCGCCAGTTCGTCGGCGATCGCGGTGATCGTTTCCTGTTCGAGCATCTCTCCCGCCCTATTGTCTGCTGGTGAACCGCCGCTGCGATCGAGTGGGTTCACGCGTTCGGTCGCCTTTCAGATCCATCTGCAGCTCCGCCGACCGGCGCTCAGAGCTGGTTGCCGAGTTTGTACTCGCCCTGCTTCCACGCCGGCAGTTCGCCTTCGTCGTCACCCTTTCGCGTGTACGAGAAGCCGTCGGCGCCGATGGTGACCTCCAGCTCGCTGTCATCGGTCCGCGCGACGACGGGCTGCGGCTTGCCGTCGAGATCGAGCACCAGCGAGGCGTCGGTGTACCAGGACGGGACCACCGGCGTGCCCCACCAGTCGCGGCGCTGGTTGTCGTGCACGTCCCAGGTGACGACGGGGTTGTCCGGGTCGCCGGTGTAGTAGTCCTGCGTGTAGATCTCGACGCGGTGCCCGTCGGGGTCGCGCAGGTACAGATAGAACGCGTTCGACACGCCGTGCCTGCCCGGTCCGCGTTCGATGTGGTCCGACATCCGCAGCGAACCGAGTTTGTCGCAAATGGACAGGATGTTGTGCTTCTCGTGCGTGGCGAAGGCGACGTGGTGCATCCGCGGCCCGTCGCCGCCGGTCATCGCGGTGTCGTGCACGGTGGGCTTACGGCGCATCCAAGCCGCGTAGGTCGTGCCCTGGTCGTCCTGGATGTCTTCGGTGACCCGGAAGTTGAGATCTTCCATATGCTTCACCGCGAGCGGGACGTCCGGCGTGACCTGGTTGAAGTGGTCGAGCCGCACCAACGCGCCCGGAACGTGCAGGTCGTAGCGCCAGCCGAGGCGCTCCACGTGCTGGACGTCGTGGAAGAACTCGATGGGGAAACCGAGCGGGTCCTGGACGCGCACCGAGTCCCCGATGCCCTTGGTGTAGCCGTCCGCGCGGCGTTCGACCCGGCAGCCCAGTTCCGTGTAGAACGCGACGGCCTTGTCCAGGTCCTCGGGCGACCGCACCCGGTACGAGAAGGCCGCGACCGCCGCGACCGGTCCCTGGCGCAGCACGAGATTGTGGTGGATGAATTCGTCGATCGTGCGGAGACTGACCGTCGTCTCGTCCTCCTCGGTCACCGTCAGGCCGAGCACGTCGGCGTAGAAGGCTCGCGAGCGCGCCAGATCGGTGACGACGAGTTCCATGTACGCGCAGCGCAGGACGTCCGGCGGCGGCGATTTCGGGGTGGGGATCGGCTTCATTGCGTCATCCTTTGTGGACAGTTGAGTGGGCTCAGCCCTTGCCGAAGGCGGGGTTGTGCACCTCGCCGAGATTGATGTGCACCGCCTGCTGGTCGGTGTAGAAGTCGATCGAGCGGTAGCCGCCCTCGTGCCCCAGCCCGGACGCCTTCACCCCGCCGAAGGGCGTGCGCAGATCGCGGACGTTGTTCGAGTTGAGCCACACCATGCCCGCCTCGACGGACTGCGCGAAGTTGTGCGCCCGCTTGAGGTCGTTGGTCCAGACGTAGGCCGCGAGCCCGTACCTCGTGTTGTTCGCGAGTTCGAGCGCCTCTTCCTCGCTGTCGAACGGGGTGATCGCGACGACCGGGCCGAAGATCTCCTCCTGGAAGATCCTGGCGTCCGGCTTGACGTCGGCGAACACCGTCGGCGCCACGTAGTTCCCGGTCGGGAAGCCGTCCGGACGGCCGCCGCCGGCGACCAGCCTGCCCTCGGTCTTGCCGATTTCGATGTACTTCATGACCTTGTCGTAGTGCTCGGGGTGCACCAAGGCGCCGACTTCGGTCTTGGGGTCGCTCGGGTCGCCGACCACGACGCGCTTGGCCTGCGCGGCGTAGCGCTCGACGAACTCGTCGTAGATCGCGCGCTCGACCAGGATGCGGCTGCCCGCGGTGCAGCGTTCGCCGTTGAGCGAGAAAACGCCGAAGATCGTCGCGTCGATCGCGGTCTCCAGATCGGCGTCGGCGAAGACGATGGCGGGCGACTTGCCGCCCAGTTCCATCGACAGTCCTTTGAGGAACGGAGCCGCGTTGCCGAAGATCAGGCTGCCGGTGCCGCTCTCGCCGGTGAACGAGATCAGAGGGACGTCCGGGTGCTTCACCAGCGCGTCACCGGCGTCCTCACCGAAGCCGTTGACGAGGTTGAAGACACCCGCCGGCAGCCCGGCCTCCTCGAAGATCTCCGCCCACAGCGACGCGGAAAGCGGGGTGAACTCCGCGGGTTTGAGCACGACGGTGTTGCCGGTCGCCAGCGCGGGCGCGAGTTTCCACGACTCCAGCATGAACGGCGTGTTCCAGGGCGTGATCAGCCCGGCGACACCGATCGGCTTGCGGTTGACGTAGTTCACCTGGCGGCCGGGCACCTTGTAGGTGTCGTCGGCCTGCGCGACGATCAGGTCGGCGAAGAACCGGAAGTTCTCCGCGGCCCGCCGTGCCTGGCCCAGCGCCTGCGAAATCGGCAGGCCCGAGTCGAAACTCTCCAAGGCGGCCAGCCGCTTGTCCCGCGACTCGACGAGATCCGCGATGCGGTTGAGCACCCGCGAGCGCTCGCGCGGCAGCAGCTTCGGCCAGGGGCCCTCGGTGAACGCCTTCCGCGCGGCGGCGACGGCGCGGTCGATGTCGGCCTTCTTGCCCGCGGCGGCCTGGACGTAGACGTCGTTGGTCACGGGGTCGATCACGTCGAAGACGGCGCCGTCGGCCGAATCGACGAGTTCGCCGCCGATGTAGTGCCGGATCCGCTCCGGGACACCGTCCGGGATCGGCCGGGGAGACGTGCTGGTCAAGATTCCTCCTCAGTCAGCGCTTGGCGCGCTCTCGAGCGTCCAGGAAGGCCTGCATGGTGGCCCAGCGGTGGTTGCGCGCGGCGAATTCGATGTCGAGCGGGTCGGCTTTCTCGGAGATCAGCCGCAGGATCTCTTCGTGTTCCTCGACCGACCGGTGCGCGCGGTCGGGCACGAACGCGAACGTGGAGTCGCGCAGGCCGGACAGCCGGGTCCAGCCCTGGTGCACGAGGTCGAGGATCTGCGGGTTGGGGCAGCATTCGAAGAGCAGCGAGTGGAACTGCTGGTTCAGCGCGGTGAACTCGTGCGCATCGAAGTGGTCCAGCAGGGCGATCATGCGCTCGTTCACCCGCCGCGCCCGCGCGATGTTCTCTTCGGACAGCTGCGGCGCGGACAACGCGGTCGCGACGCCTTCGACGACGCCGAGCGTCTGCATCGCGTGGACGTACTCGTTCTGGTCCACCATCGCCACGCGCGCGCCGACGTTGCGTTCGAAGGTCACCAGCCGTTCGGCTTCCAGCCGCCGGATCGCCTCGCGCACCGGGACGACGCTCATGTCGAGCGCGCCGGCGATCTCGGCGAGCACCAGCCGGTAGCCGGGTCCGTACTCGTGCCGGGCGATCCGCTCACGTAGCCATTCGTAGGCGAGTTCGGATTTGCTGGTCGTCTTCACTGCTTCTTCTGCCATGCCTCATACCTTTCCCGCCACAACGGGTTCAGCGGGAAGAGCCCCTCGATCGGGCGGCCCTGTCCGACCTGCTCGGCGATCCAGGAGTCTTCGTCCTCCTGAACGAGCGCCGCGTCGGCGATCTCTTCGGCCAGCGACGGCGGGATGACCACCACGCCGTCGTCGTCGCCGACGATGATGTCCCCTGGCAGGACGGTGGCCCCGCCGCAGGCGACCGCGACGTCGGTGTCCCACGGCACGTGCTTGCGCCCGAGGACCGCCGGATGCGCGCCCTGGGAGAACACCGGGAGCCCGGTCGCGGCGACGGCGTCGAAGTCGCGGACACCGCCGTCGGTGATCACCCCGGCGGCGCCGAGGTAGCGCGCCCGCAACGCCAGGATGTCGCCGAGCGTGCCGGAACCCTTGTCACCGCGGGCTTCGATGACGATGACCTCGCCGGCGCCGACCGAGTCGAAGAGCCGCTTCTGGGCGTTGTAGCCGCCACCGTGGGATTTGAAGAGGTCCTCGCGGTTCGGGACGAAACGCAGGGTCCGCGCGGTGCCGACGACCTTCGAACCGGGCAGGTTGGGGCGCACGCCGTCGATCGCGACGTTGTTCAGACCGCGTTTGCGCAGCTGGGCGGACAGACCCGCGACAGGCGCACGAAGAAGCTTGGCGCGTAATTCCTCGCTGAGGGCGGGAGCGTCCTCCTCGACAGGTTCCTCAGCGGGAGTTCCCCACGCTTCGGCGCGCTGTTTCTCGTCTACCTCGGGCAGGCTGCCGATGTCCGAAAAGGACCGGATCCCCTGGGAAACCGTGGTGTGGAGCCGTCCGCTGCTGGCGGAGGTGCCGGGAACGTCCACTTCGACCACGACGACGTCGCCGGGGGAGACCACGGTCGAGCCGGCGGGGGTTCCGGTGAGGATGACGTCGCCCGGTTCGAGCGTGAAGTGCTGGGAGAGATCGGAAACGAACTGCCGCAAGGGGAACAGCAGCCCGGCGGTGGTGTCCTCCTGCACCAGGTCGCCGTTCACCCAGGTGCGGATGCGCAGCGACGACGGGTCGACGTCGCGAGCGTCGATGAGGCCGGGGCCGAGCGGGGTGTAGCCGTCGCCGCCCTTGGACCGGACGTTGGAGCCCTTGTCCGCGGCGCGCAGATCGTAGAGGCCGAAGTCGTTCGCGGCGGTCACCGCGGCGACGTGGTCCCACGCCTGGTCCGGTTTGACCCAACGGGCCGTGGTGCCGATGACCAGCGCGATCTCGCCTTCGAAGGCCAGCAGTTCGGTACCCGCCGGACGTTCGACCGTGCCGCCGGACGTGCCGATCGAGCTCGACGGCTTGAAGAAGTACGACGGGTTCGCCGGACGGCGTCCACGCTGCTCCGCGCGTGACGCGTAGCTGAGATGGACGGCGATGATCTTGCCAGGCCGGGTGCCCAGCGGGCCGGAGCCGCGGCCCGACGGCGACGTTGCCTCGTAAGTGCCCATGTTCCCCTGAATCCTCGACCCTTGCTTCGTATCTAATAACGTATATGATTCCGTGCCACAGTGGCAAGGTGGCCGACGACAAAGGAGTCCACGTGTCGAACCCAGCCCAGGATGAACGCATATCCGGCCGGACCGCCCCACCGTCCTCCGACCGGCGGCGGGTCGCCTTCGCGACCGTCGTCGGTACCACCGTCGAGTGGTACGACTTCTTCGTTTACGCGTCCGCGGCCGGTCTCGTCTTCGGCAAGCTGTTCTTCTCCGGTCTCGGGGCGAACAGCACGCTCGTTTCCTTCGCCACGGTGGGCGTGAGCTTCCTGTTCCGTCCGCTCGGCGCGTTCCTCGCCGGGCATTTCGGCGACAAGTACGGCCGCCGCGTGGTCCTGGTGCTCACCCTGATCCTGATGGGCGCCGCGACCACGCTGATCGGTGTGCTCCCGACGTTCGACCAGATCGGCGTCCTCGCGCCGGTGCTGCTCATCCTGCTGCGGATCCTGCAGGGGATCTCGGCGGGCGGGGAATGGGGCGGCGCCGTCCTGATGGCCGTCGAACACGCGCCGTCGAAGCGACGGGGGCTCTTCGGCGCCTCACCGCAGATCGGTGTCCCGCTCGGGCTGCTGCTGGCTTCCGGTGTGCTCGCGCTGACCAGCCTGCTCGTCCCCGGTCAGGCGTTCCTCGACTGGGGCTGGCGGATCCCGTTCCTGCTCAGCGTCGGGCTGATCCTGGTCGGTCACTACGTGCGGCGCCGGGTCGAGGAGAGCCCGGTCTTCCGTGAGATCGCCGAACGCCGCGAGCGGACCCGGACCCCGATCATCCAGCTGTTCCGCAAACACGCCGTACTCGTCGTGGTGGCCGCGCTGGTGTTCGCGGGCAACAACGCGGTCGGCTACATGACCACCGGCGGCTACATCCAGAACTACGCGACCAATCCGAAGGGCCCGATCGGGCTCGACCGCGGCCCGGTGCTCTGGGCGGTGACCGCGTCCGCGGCGACCTGGCTGATCTCGACGTGGGCGGCGGGCGCGGTCTCCGACCGCATCGGCAGGCGCCGCACCTACGTCGTCGGCTGGATCGCCCAACTGGCCGGTATCGCGGTGCTCTTCCCCTTGGTGGACACCGGGAACATCTTGTTGCTGGCGCTGGGGTTGATCATCCTCAGCGTCGGGCTCGGGTTCACCTACGGCCAGCAGGCGGCGTTCTACGCGGAGCTGTTCCCCGCGTCGATCCGGTTCTCCGGTGTTTCGATCTCGTACGCGCTGGGCGCGATCCTCGGCGGCGCGTTCGCGCCGACGATCGCGACGGCATTGGTCGACGCGACCGGCACTTCGGTGTCCGTGGCCGTCTACCTGGCCGGGATGACCGTCGTCGGTCTCATCGCCACGTTGTTGCTGCGTGACCGGTCGGGGATCCCGCTCGGGCCCGACCACGAAGCCGAGCAGGCGGTCAGCCCGCTCCGCTTCTCCAAGTGAGGTCAAGCCGAACGTGGCCTGGTCGGTGCGGGTGGTCACGAGGGTTCAGCATCGGCGGTGTCGCGTGATTGACCGGACGACACGGGTGATCCGGCGGACGACACGCGTGACTGGGTGGACGACACGAGCGTGACCAGGGATGAAGGCTCCCTTCACCGCATTAGACGGGGCGAAGGGAGCCTTCACCCCACCGTCGGCACGCTCCGCTTCTCCAAGTGATCCCGCCGTCTGTGACGCTCACCCGCCGAGAGCGTCACGGACGGCCTTCGCCGCCGCCTTGAGCCGCTCCGCGAGCTCGGCGGGGGTTCGTGTGCTGGACAGATAGACGACCGCGAGCGCGGCCGGTGCGTGCCCGCGCAGGGGGAGCGGCACGGCCACCGAGCTGAGGTTCTCGATCACCTCGCCGTGGCTGTCCGCGTAGCCGCGGTCGGCGACTTCCCGGACATCCGCCGGCCGGTCCTCTTCCGGAAGCTGCGAGAGAATCGCGCGGCCGGGGGCGCCCGCGGTGAACGGATGCCTGGACCCCGGGCGCTGCGCGACGGACGCGACGGCGTGCCGGGGTTCCACGCTGACCAGGGTCACGCATTCCTCGCGGTCCATCACCGCCACGAAACACGTCATGCCGAGTTCGTTCGCGACCGCGGTCAGCTCGGGCAGCGCAGCGGCCTGCAGATCGTGTTTGATCCCCGCCGCCAGCGCGGCCAACCGCGCGCCAAGTTCGTATTTCCCGGCGGGTTCCCGCGTGAGAAGCCCGTGCTCTTCGAGGGTGCGGATGAGCCGGTACGCGATCGACCGGTGCACCTCCAACCGTTCGGCGATCCGGTCGACGCTGAGCGGTTCTTGGGCGTCGGCAAGGACTTCGAGGACGCGGATGCCGCGGCTGAGCGTCTGGGACGTGCTCGCGGTCTTGCGGGAGTCCGAAACCATCGTATACGATCCATTTCGATAGTTGAACTGGCTGTTCGATTATAGAACAGGAATCGACGATGATGTCACGCGAAACCAGTTTTCCGCCGGGTTCGAGCCTCTATCGCCCGCCCGCGCAGTTCTTCCGAGGCTGCCTTGGCCGGTTCGCGACGGGTGTCGCGGTGGTGACCTTCGACGCCGCGACGAAACGGCACGGTCTGACGGTGAACTCCTTCACCGCGGTCTCGATGGATCCGCCGCTCGTCCTCGTCTCGATCCAGCGCACCGTGAAGAGCCACGATCTGCTCAAGGACCGCCCGTTCGCGGTCAACGTCCTCGGCGCCGAGCAGGAGGCGCTCGCGATGAACTTCGCCGGCCGTCCGACTCCGGAAGGCGCGCCGACGTGGGTCGAGGGCGGGCACGCGCCGAGGCTCGGCGGCGTCCTGAGCTGGTTCGACTGCACGCCGTGGGCCACCTACGACGGCGGTGACCACACCTTGTTCCTCGGTGAGGTGCGGGAGTTCGACTACCGCTCCGGTGACGCGCTCGGCTTCGTCGACGGGCGGTTCTCGACGATCCACGAATCCGCGCAAGGTCACGAATCCCTGTTCTGACAACGACGTCCACCCGAGAAGGAGCACGACATGGGAGCCCGTACCGGACAGCAGTACCTCGACAAGCTCAACGCGATGACACCGGAGCTGTACGTCGACGGCGAGAAGGTGACCGCCAAGGTCGCCGAGCATCCGGCGTTCCGCAACAACGCGCTGACCTACGCGAAGCTGTTCGACCTCCAGCACGATCCGGCGCACCGTGACGTCCTGACCTACGAATCGCCGACCACGGGGGAGCGGGTCGGCATGTCGTTCCTGGTGCCGCGCGGCGAGGAAGACCTCAAGCGCCGCCGCGCCGCCTTCTCCGTATGGGCCGAATACTCCAACGGCTTCCTGGGCCGCACCGGCGACTACATGAACTCGTCGCTCACCGCCCTCTCGACCGCGAAGAAGTTCTTCTCCCAGGCCGATCCCGTCTACGGCGAGCGCATCGAGAAGTACTACGAGATGGCGCGCGAGAACGACTTGCTCGCGACGCACACGTTGATCCCGCCGCAGGTCAACCGTTCGGTTTCGGGCAGCCAGCAGGGCGGTGGCAACCTGTCGGCGAAGGTGGTCGAGGAACGGGAAGACGGCATCGTCGTCCGCGGCGCCCGGATGCTCGCCACGATCGCGCCGATCGCCGACGAACTCCTGGTCTTCCCCTCGACCGTCCTGCGCGGAACGCCTGAGGACGCACCGTATTCCTACGCTTTCGCCGTCCCGAACGACGCGCCGGGGCTGAAGTACTTCTGCCGCGCCGGGCTCGACCACGGCCGCTCGCTTTTCGACGAACCGCTCGCCTCCCGGTTCGAGGAGATGGACGCGGTCGTGGTGTTCGACGACGTCTTCGTCCCGAACGAGCGGGTCTTCCTGCTGGGGCATCCGGAACTGTGCAACGCCTGGTACTCCGAGACCGGCGCCGGCGCGCTCATGACACACCAGGTCGTCACGCGCACACTGGCCAAGACGGAGTTCTACCTCGGGCTCGCCAGTGAGATCGCCGCCGCGATCGGCATCGGCGGCTTCCAGCACATCCAGCAGGACCTTTCGGAGCTGATCTCCTACGTCGAGATCGAGAAGGCCGTGCTGCGCGCGGCGGAGGCCGACGGGAAACTCAGCGAGGACGGCGTCTTCCTGCCCAAATGGGAAGTCCTGAACGCCGCCCGGAACTGGTACCCCACGAAGGTCTCGCCGCGGCTGACCGAGATCATCCGCAAATTCTCCGCCTCCGGCCTCATGGCGCTGCCGGGAGAGGCGGACTTCGAAGCGGAGGGCCGTCCCGACATCGACACCTACCTCCAGTCGGCCACCCTGCCGGCCAAGGACCGCGCGCGGCTGTTCAAGCTGGCGTTCGACGCGTCGGTCTCGAGCTTCGCCGGGCGGGAATCGCTGTACGAGTACTTCTTCTTCGGCGACCCGGTGCGGATGGCCGGAGCGCAGGTGAACGCGTACCCGAGGGAGGCGCTGCAGGAGCGGGTCCGGGAACTCTTGGCACGCGAAGGCCGGTGAGTGCGGATTTCGCCGAAATCGCCGTGAATTCGAACGGATAGCGACAGTCGGAAAGCGTCCGTCATCCATCGGGTGACGGACGCTTTTTCACGTCGTGCGGCAGACGAGTATGTATCGACCATGATGTGTCCTGCTTTTGTCCAAATTCCCGTCATCACGAATCCGTGAGCCGGTTACGACGTTCGAGTTAATCTCCGCATTGGCCGTTCAAGTCCGCCATGACCGTGCGCAAAAATCCAGGTGCTCTGCTCGGCGAAGGCCAGGACGAAGCGAGGCGGCGGGGGAGACATGATCGAAACCATGCAGTGCGCGGGCGCGGACTTCTGCGAAGAGCTTTCGGGTTCGGACGACACTTCCTTCGCCCGTTTCTACGAGGGCGACCCACCGTCCCGGCTAATACATTCAACAGAAAACCTGACGCTGCTGGCCGACATGTCGCCGCTCGTGCTCGGACATCTCCTGCTCCTGCCGTCGAACCATCACTTGTCGTTCGCGCAGGTGCTTTCCCGTCACCAGGACGAGGTGTGCGGCCTCGTCGACGACTTCATGCCGCTGTACCGCGAGACCTTCGGCGAGCCGCTGATCCTCGAACACGGTTCGAGCGCCGGACAGGAGAGCCACGCGTGCATCACGCACGCGCATCTGCACTTTCTCCCCGTCGACGGTGACGCCGTGGACGATCTCCTGATCGGAGACGGCCTGTTCTACCGGGATCTGGATTCACTCGGGGAGCTCGCGCTCGCACCGTGGCCGTCTTCCGCCTATTTTCTTCGCGTGTACCGGGAGAAAGTGCGGGTATACCTGCCGACCGGCGCGCAGAAAAGGCAGTATCTCCGCTCGATCGTCGGCGCGGTGCTGGCGATCGAGGATCCGGAATGGGACTACGCGGTGGTGATGCGGAAAAGGGATCTTCGCGAGACCGTGCGAATGGTGGATTACTGGCCCGGGAAACTCAGTGGCGACGAGGTGGAGCTGTCCTGTGGTGAGTGAGAAATTCTCGGACGAACCGACGAGACTGGCCACGACGATCGCGCCGTTGTTCGCCGGGCAGGCGCGCGAGTTCGTCCCGGTTTCGTCCCCGGACGGCGGCCGGGTGGAACTGACCGCGGGTGCCGACGCCCAAGACGACTGCGCGGTCTTCCGGCTGGCCGGGGAGCACGACCTCGTGGTGGGGACCGATTACGTGCGCGGCCCCAAGTTCAGGCTCTACGAGATGGGACATCTGGACGAATACGACCTGGGGTACTACCTGGTCGCCGCGAATCTGAGTGACATCGCGGCGATGGGCGCGAAGCCGATCGGGCTGCTTTCCGTCGTGCGGTATCCGGCCGAAATGGACGACGCGCTGTTCGGTCTCGTCATGCGCGGCATCCGGGACGCGTGCGCCGCGTTCGGCTGCCTCAATGTGGGTGGCGACATCGGCGGCGCGGAACGCCTGATCCTCTCGGCGTCGGCGCTCGGGGTGTGTCCGGCGGGCCGGGCGCTGCTGCGGTCCGGCGCGAAACCCGGCGACGTCGTCTGCCTCACGGCGCCGACCGGGCCCGCGGGAGCGGCGATGGCGTACCTGCGTTCCGGTGTCCCGGACCTGGTCATCGACAGCCTGGTGCCGTCGCTTCTTTCCGCTTGGAAGCGACCGGTGGCCAGAGTGGACGAGGGACTCGCGCTCGGCGCCAGCGGGATGGTCACGAGCTGTCTGGACACCTCGGACGGGCTGAAGGCCGCTTTGCTGAGTATCGCCGAGTCGAGCGGGGTCGGGATCGACGTCGACGAGCGGTCCATCCCCGTTCCCAAGGCGGTGGCCGCGGTGGCCGCTCACGTGGGCGTGGAGCCGTTGAGCCTGGTCATGGGCGACTCGGTCGACTTCGAACTCGTCTTCACCGTGCCATCCGCCCGGGTGGACGACCTCGCCGAAGCGGTGAGTTTCCACCGGATCGGCGTGGTCACCGAACGGACCGAGGTGGTCATGACCGGATACGACGGTGAAAGGGCGGACCTGCCGGGCGAGGCTTGGCGGCACCAGCGTGACGGAAAGGCATGAGCCGGAAGGCGGCCAAGTTCGCGGACAAGGCGATTCTGCTGTCGGCGACGCTCTTCCTGGCGGGTAAGGCGTACAACGTACCGGCGAAGGCCTTCTGGGACGACCTCCTGAACGACCGCTCGTACCTGCTGCTGGGCGCACTCGTGACGGCCGGGGTGTTCGGCGCCTTCGCACCGTTCGAAAGCTGGCAACGACGGGCCTTCGTGGACCGGAACGTCATGATGCGCCGACGTGTGCTGTCCACGTTCGGCAGATTGCTCGAGATCAGCGCGAAGATCGACCCTCCACTCGACACCGGCGACCTGGCACTCCACGTGTGGCGGAAGACGCGCACGCTGAGGCATCCGATCCGCGGTGTGCTGAAACGACTTTCCTCCTATCGGATGTCATCCTTTCCGGCGACGCGGAGTTTCGCCCCGGTGCGGGGCATCGGCGCGGTGGGACTCTGCTGGCAGCACGATCGTGAAGTGACATTCGACGTCGCACCGTTGGCGGCCTGCCTCACCGACGAGGCGAAGTTCGACGATCACGTGGCGCACTTCGGTAAGGAATCGGTGATGAACCTGAAATGGGAGGAATTCCAGGCCCTCAAACATCGCACCGCGCTCTTCGTCACGCCGATCAGAAGCGGGCGCAACAAGTTCGTCGGCTGTGTGAGCGTCGACGCCGGCCGCGGCTACGAGGTGCTCGTCCGGCGGGAACTGCTGGAGGAGATGACCAATCTGGGGATGGCCATCGGTCGCGAGGACTTCGAATGCACCTGAACGACACGAACCTGCGCGGCTTGGTGTCGAATACTCGACGAGCCTACGACGAGTGTGCCGAGGTGTACATCCGGTCCACCCGCACGCTCGACCTGTTTCCCGGCCTCGACCACGAACTGGACCGATTCTTCGACACCCTGCCCGGAAGCTCGGTGCTGGACCTCGGCTGTGGTGGGGGCCGCGACGCCGAATACCTGATCGGGCGCGGCGCGACCGTGGTGGCGGCCGACCTCAGCGAGGAGTTGCTCCGGTACACCCGATGTCGTTGTGCGGTGGCCGGCGCGGTGCTCTGCGATCTCATGGCCTTACCGCTGGCCGCTGGAGTGTTCGACGGCGTCTGGGCCTGTGCCAGCGTCGTGCACTTGCCGAGTGAGACGCATCCGCACGTCTTCTCCGAAATCCATCGAGTGCTCGCGCCCGGCGGTGTCACGGCGATCAGCCTCAAGGAAGGGAACGGCGAAGGATGGGCGCGAAGCGTCCGAATGCCGTCCCCGAGGTGGTTTTCGTTGCGCAGCCCCGAAGCCGTGATGGAGGAATTGGCCGCCGTCGGGTTCGTCTCGGCCCAGGTGTGGCCGAGCGGACGCGGCAGCTGGTTCGTGGTCGAGGCGAGGAAAAGGCTATCGGCCGAGCCATTCGTCGGGGTTGGTCCCCGGTAGTACGTGACGGATACCGCCCCGCGGATCCGCCACATCGCCCTCGTACCGTGGGATCAGGTGGATGTGCAGGTGGTCGATCGTCCGGCCCGCCGCTTGCCCTTCGTTCACACCGATGGTGTAGCCGTCCGGCTGGAACTGGTCCTGTATCCGGCGCCATGCCCGCTTGATCAGCGCATAGACTTCGGCGTGCTCGCTCGCCGTCAGCGAGAAGTAGGACTCCACGTGTCTTTTCGGGACGACCTCGACATGCCCCTTGGCGGCCGGGAAGTTGTCCCACCGCACATAGATCTCGTTTCCTTTGAACAGTACGTCATTCACCGAGGTGTCATCGAAATGACAAAAGAGGCAATCGGCGTTCACCGGTTCGGCTTCGTTTTCCTTCGCCATCGCCGGTCTCATAACCGATACTCCTCGTCATTGATCGATCACTTGAAGTCATACCCATGGTCAACTTAGCTTCGTCGCAGACAAAGCAGAAGCGTACTCGCACTAACGGTTGATCTCTAAGCCTCTGTCGCGACACGCCGAGGTCATCAGCCGTAGTACCTGCTCGACGGTGAGCTCGGTGGTGTCGATTCTGATGGCGTCCTCGGCGGGGACCAACGGCGACGTCGTCCGGGACATATCGGCCTCGTCGCGGCGGATCACGTCGTCGAGAACGTGTTCGTAGGACGCCGCCCGCTCTTGCCGTACTCGCCGCATCGCCCGCACTTCGGGCTTGGCGGTCAAGTAGAACTTCACGGTCGCGGCGGGAAAGATGGTGGTGCCGATGTCCCGGCCTTCGATGACGCATCGTGGCTGTGCGCCGGCCCAAAGCCTGATGAGGCTGGTCACCCGCTGGCGGACCTCGGCGATCTTGGCGACGGCCGAAACGGCGACGTTGACCCGGGCCGCGCGCAGTTTGTCCTGGGCGTAGCGGTCGGAAGTCAGCAGGCTCACGGAGCGGCTCGCCGTGATCAATTCGTCGCAGAGTCCGGTGACTTTCGTGGCGTTTTCGACGGGAATATCACGTTGCAGGGCCTCGAAAGCGATAATGCGATAAGTCCTGCCGCTTTCGAGGTAGCGTAGATCGAACGATTTCGACAGTGCCAGACAGGTGGTGGTCTTGCCCGCCGCCGCCGGGCCGTCCACCGCCACGACGGTGCCGAGACCTTGTTCGGGCATGGTTTTCCCTTGCTGGTGAACGATGAGTGAAGCCGGACTGTGGGGAACAGGGCGCAGACGCTACCACGGGGGAAGCGTGCCGTGGACGGCCGTGCGAGTGGCCCTGTAGCTGCGAAGACTTCGAGAATCATGCGCTGGCAAGGGATTGCGTCACTCGGAGGGACGTGAGCGCGGCCGCTTCGGCAACGCTCCGGCGCGGCCTCTCACTCGTCCAGGGTATCGCTGGGGCACCGGTTTGTGTTTGGAGTACGCGGAAAACCTGCTGTGACGGTGGAGATTCCCTTTCGTGTGTGCAAGTTTCATCCGAATTTCGCACCTTCGGGTGGGCAGGTGGTTATCGCGCGGCACTTCACAGCGCGTTTTCATCCGATTGTTGACGAAGGGCGAAATTCTTGACGAGAATCCGTAACGAAAGCCACGGAGCCGACGTCGTCAACGGTGACCGCCCTTCCCGGGCTCGCGTCGGAGTGAGATCCGTCCCGGATCACGCGAGGTCCGGCTCCAAGCACGCGAGTCCCGGCCCCAGCCACGCGTGTGCGGTGCGCGGGCACGCGAGGGGGTGACACGCCCGGGATCCTGCGAACTTGATTCATTCCAGAAAATGGGCCAGACTGCGGCCGTGCCCACGACCCCGGAGTTCGAGCGGATGCTGCGCGGGGCCTCCCTGCGCGTGACGCGTCCGAGGGTGGCCGTGCTGACAGCGGTACGCGACCATCCTCATGCCGACACCGACTCGATCATCGGTGCCGTGCGTACGGAGCTCGGCGAGGTCTCTCACCAGGCCATTTACGACGTGTTGCGGGCACTGACCGCCGCGGGTCTCGTACGGCGGATCCAGCCGTCGGGGTCCGTGGCACGCTACGAGTCCCGGGTCGGGGACAACCACCATCACGTCGTGTGCCGATCCTGCGGCGCCATCGCCGACGTCGACTGCGCCGTCGGCCCCGCACCCTGTTTGACCGCGTCGAACGACCAAGGCTTCCTGATCGAAGAGGCCGAGGTCATCTACTGGGGCCTGTGTCCCGACTGTGCGATCGAACCCCGTTCCTGAGCCCTGCAGTTCTGATTCCCGGAAGGATTCCCGTGTCTGACAGCCCGGACGCCGTCATCGGCGAAATGAACGAAGAGAGCGCGGGCGGCTGCCCCGTCTCGTCGGGCCGCCGCAACCACCCCACCGAAGGCGCGGGCAACCGTGACTGGTGGCCGAACCAGCTCAACCTGAAGATCCTCCGGAAGCACTCCGCCGCTTCGGACCCCATGGACGCCGGGTTCGACTATGCCGCCGAGTTCAAGACCCTCGACCTCGGTGAACTCGCCAAGGACGTCGACGCCGTCCTCACGACTTCGCAGGACTGGTGGCCCGCGGACTTCGGCCACTACGGCGGCTTCATGATCCGCATGGCGTGGCACAGCGCCGGCACCTACCGGATCGAGGACGGCCGCGGTGGCGCGGGCGCGGGCATGCAGCGCTTCGCCCCGCTCAACAGCTGGCCGGACAACGGCAACCTCGACAAGGCCCGCCGCCTGCTCTGGCCGGTCAAGAAGAAGTACGGCCGCAAGATCTCGTGGGCCGACCTGATGATCTTCACCGGCAACCGCGCGCTGGAGACCATGGGCTTCAAGACCTTCGGTTTCGCCGGTGGCCGCGCCGACGTCTGGGAGCCGGACGAGGACGTGTACTGGGGTCCCGAGCGCACCTGGCTCGGCGACGAGCGCTATAGCGGTGACCGCCAGCTCGAGGGTCCGCTGGCCGCCGTGCAGATGGGTCTCATCTACGTGAACCCGGAAGGCCCGAACGGCAACCCGGACCCGCTGGCCGCGGCCCGCGACATCCGCGAGACCTTCGGCCGGATGGCGATGAACGACGAGGAGACCGTCGCGCTGATCGCCGGCGGCCACAGCTTCGGCAAGACCCACGGCGCGGCCGACCCGGACAAGTACGTCGGGGCCGAGCCCGAGGGCGCTTCGATCGAGGAGCAGGGCCTCGGCTGGAAGAACAGCTTCGGCAGCGGCAAGGGACGCGACGCGATCACCAGTGGCCTGGAGGTCACCTGGACGCCGACCCCGACCCAGTGGAGCAACTGGTTCTTCCACAACCTCTTCGAGTACGAGTGGGAGCTGACCAAGAGCCCGGCGGGCGCCCACCAGTGGACGCCGAAGGACGGCAAGGCGAAGAACACCGTGCCGGACCCCGAGGACGGCAAGCTCAACCGCGCGCCCGGCATGCTCACCACCGACCTGGCGCTGCGTTTCGACCCGGTCTACGAGCAGATCTCGCGCCGGTTCTACGAGAACCCGGACCAGTTCGCGGACGCCTTCGCCCGCGCCTGGTTCAAGCTGACCCACCGCGACATGGGCCCGATCCAGCGCTACCTCGGCCCGCTGGTGCCGCAGGAGACGCTGATCTGGCAGGACCCGGTGCCCGCCGTCGACCACGAGCTGATCGACGACGCGGACATCGCCTCCCTCAAGGAGAAGCTGCTCGCTTCGGGCCTGTCGGTCTCGCAGCTGGTGTCCACCGCGTGGGCGTCGGCCTCGACCTTCCGCGGCAGCGACAAGCGTGGTGGCGCGAACGGTGCCCGCATCCGCCTTGAGCCGCAGCGTGACTGGGAGGTCAACGACCCGCAGACGCTGTCGCAGGTGCTGCGGACCCTCGAAGGGGTCCAGGAGGCGTTCAACGGCGCCCAGACCGGCGGCAAGAAGGTCTCGCTCGCCGACCTGATCGTGCTGGGTGGCGTCGCCGCCGTCGAGCAGGCCGCCAAGGACGCCGGGCACGAGGTCACCGTGCCGTTCACGCCGGGCCGCACCGACGCGACGGCGGAGCAGACCGACGTCGAGTCGTTCGCGCCGCTGGAGCCGACCGTGGACGGGTTCCGCAACTACCGGGGCAAGGGCCACCGTCTCCCGACGGAGTACCTGCTCATCGACCGCGCGAACCTGCTGAACCTGAGTGCGCCCGAGATGACCGTCCTCGTCGGCGGTCTGCGTGTCCTCGGCGCCAACGCCCAGCAGTCCCAGCACGGCGTGTTCACCGAGAAGCCGGGGGCGCTGACCAACGACTTCTTCGCGAACCTGCTCGACATGGGCGTGCAGTGGACGGCCACGTCCGCCGACGCGGAGGTCTTCGAAGGCCGCGACCCGGCGACCGGCGAGGTCAAGTGGACCGGTACCCGGGCGGACCTCGTGTTCGGGTCGAACTCCGAGCTTCGCGCGGTGGCTGAGGTCTACGCCAGCGACGACGCCAGGGAGAAGTTCGTCCGCGACTTCGTGGCGGCGTGGGACAAGGTCATGAACCTCGACCGCTACGACGTGGCGTGATCAAGGTCTGAAAGAGTCCGGGCCCGTCGCTTCCGCGGCGGGCCCGGACTTTTCCTACACGTCGCCGGACGCCAGCAGGGTCAGCAGTTCGGCGTGCCCGGCCTGGGTGATCAGGCTGGCGGCGTCGAAGTAGATGCGCTCGTTGGTGATCCGGTCCTCGTCGAAGAAGAACACCGCGATGATCGGCACCCGGAACGCCTTGCCGGTCGGCGGACGGCCGTAGAACTCGCCGAGGTTGGTGCCGAGCAGGTCGAACTCGACGATGACCGACTCGTCGGCGAAGTGGTACCGGACGTTGTCATGCCGCTGATCCGGAAAGGCCGTCCGCGTCATGCGGTAATACGCCATGACCTCTTCGTCGCCGTCGAAGATCTGCCCGGTCGCCATGATCTCGTAGTGCGGATGACCGTTGAAGGTGCCCAGCGTGCGGTCGAACTCGTGGGCCACCTCGGTGTCCATGTGCTCTTCGATGATCTTGTGGCGGCGCTCGCGCAGGTCTTCGCTGATCACTGGTCCTCCGGGTCGTTCCTGGTCGCGATCCGGAGCCTACCGCCCGCCGCCTCGTCGTCGGTGCCGTAAAGCAGGCTGCCGCACGAGCGCGAAAGGCAGGTCATGGCCTCGATCTTGTGGCCGGGGAAGTCGCCGATCCGCACCGGAGCGGGGGAGAGCGCGATCGAACCGTCGGCGCGGAGCACGCCCGCCGCGTAGACGGCCGAATCGAACGGTCCCTCGTCACCCGGATCGGAGGCGGCCGAGACCAGGACGCGGTCGTCCGCGGTGATCTCGACGTCCGACGTGTGCCGGACGTCAGTGGCCGGGTACGGGACCCGGAACGGAATCGACTTCGGCATCTTGAAGGACAGCTTCGAGACCGAGAACTCCGCGGAGTGGAGCGTGGCGGGCCGGGTGTCCTGACCGCGATCCGCCCAGACCGCGAACAAGCGGTCGTTCACCTTCTTCAGCGCGAAACCCTCGTAATTGTCTTCCGGATCGCCTTTCGGTACCTGGAAAGTGCCGAGCACTTTCAGGTTCCGGTCCTTCAGTTTGAAGTGGAAGCCCTTGCCGTCGCTGGCCAAAGCGATGAACTCACCGGTCTTTCCCGGCACCGCTTCGGCCGCTTCCAGGTCGACCGGGAGCTCGCCCGGCCAGTCGATCGAGTCCACCTTGGACACTTTGCCGCGATCGAGCCGGACCCGGACCGCCCGGTTCTGGCCGGGTTTCTTGTTGTCCCGCAGAACAAGGGCGTCGATCCGGTCGTCGTCCCGGTCGAGGACGGCGATCCCGCTGGCGCCGGAGGTCATACCGGTGCCGATGGATTCCCAGCCGTCGCCGGCGAGCGCGGCGGACGGCAGGAGCAGGGGGAAAACCAGGGCCGGCAGAACCGCGAGGGAGGCGAGTTTCATATCGCGCCCCGTTCAGCCGCAGGAAAGGGTGCCGGCGCGGAGCGCGTGGCCGCTTTCGTTCCCGTCGTCGGCCCAGACCACCTGCTTGGTCCCGGAGGTGCACGTGGCCGAAATCGCGAAACCTTCGTTGTTGTAGTCCGGCATTCCGCTCGGACGGTCGTACGTGGCCGTGACGGCGAACGCGCCCTGCGCGTCGACGGCGAGTGTCGCCGAGTCACCGCCGCAATTGTCGTCGCAGACCGCCCACAGCTTGCCGGTGGAAGCCTCGTACTCGAGTTCCATGATCGAGTCGAGCCCGCTCGCGAAGCTCGCGACCCGGGTGTACTTGCCGCCTGCTTGATCGAGCGCGTAGGCGTAGATCATGCCGTTGCTCTCAAGACCGACCAGGTAGAGGCCGGTCCCGTGGCCGGGGTAGCCGCCCGGGTTGTACGGCGCCTTCGTGCGCTGGTCGACGAAGCCCTTGGCGGTGAGGGCGCTGTCCGGGATCCACGAGACGGCTTCGAGACCGTCGTTGGCCGACACCTTCGGCAGGTCCGCCGTCAGATCCCATTCGGCCTTGGCGCTGAGGGTCTTGGCCGTGCCGGAGACGTCGTACCGGAGCACCTTGAGCGCGCTCGTCTTGCTGTTGTCGCCGTCGCGTTCGGTGGCCGCGACCACGCCGTCCGGGGTGGCCACGACGGCTTCGGCGTCGGGGTCGCCCTTGCCGCCGCGGTAGCGCAACTGCTTGCCCGACGACCAGCCGTTGGCGGTGTCCGGCTGCCATTTCGAGCCGTTGCGCACGAGACGGTACAGCGTGCCGGGGCCGTTCTTGACCGCCCAGAGGACGTCCGGGCCGCCGAACGACAGGCCGCTCATGTTGCCGCCGAGGACGTTCGACCCGTCGGCGTTCGTGACGGCCGATCCGCCCGGCCACGGGCTGTTCGCCGTCGTGGACGCGGTCGCGGTGGCGGCGGGCAGGACCAGCAGTGCCGCGGCGACGGTGGCCACGGCGGCGGGTCGGATCCGGCGTGATGATCGGGGCATTCGCGCTCCTTCGGGGCGGACGAAGTGGGTCGCGGCGTGTCGTCACAAGTTAAGTAAGTTTCCTTACGAATACAAGATATCGCCAGATTCTCACGAAATGAAGCAACGCCGGGTTTACAAAAGGTGGCCTCTTGTCAAACGGGCTGTACATCACCTATGGTTTTGTAAACCCAGCCAATGGAGGAGGGTGCGATGAGCGAGATGACGGGCACGATCCCGGCGGGCTCGACCGAACGCTGGACCGACGGCAAGCGATATCTGTGGCTGATCGGCCTGGTGGTGCCTTCGCTCGCGTTCCTGGCCATCGGCCTGCACGCGGCCACCGGCTGGGGGGTGTGGTTCTGGATCGGGCCGATCGTGATCCTGGTGATCGTGCCGCTGATCGACTTGGTGGCCGGGCTGGACCGGAGCAATCCGCCCGACGACGTGATCGAACGGCTGGAGCGGGATCGCTACTACCGGTGGATCACTTTCGCGTTCCTGCCCATCCAGTACGCGGGCTTCATCGTCGCGTTCTGGCTGATCGCCCGCGGTGACCTGTCCGTCGCGGACAAGATCGGCCTGGCGATCTCGATCGGCTGCATCGGCGGGATCGGCATCAACACCGCGCACGAACTCGGGCACAAGAAGGAGAGCCACGAGCGCTGGCTTTCGAAGATCGCGCTGGCGCAGAGCTTCTACGGCCACTTCTACATCGAGCACAACCGCGGCCACCACGTCCGGGTGGCCACTCCCGAGGACCCGGCCAGCAGCCGGGTGGGGGAGAGCTTCTACCGGTTCTGGCCGCGGACCGTGTTCGGCTCGCTGAAGTCCGCGTGGGGGCTGGAGCGCAAGCGCTACGCCCGGCGCGACCGGCATCCGTTCCGGATCGGCAACGACGTGCTCAACGCCTGGTTGATGTCGGCGGTGCTGTGGGCGGCGATGGCCGTGTGGCTGGGGCCGGGGATCCTGCCGTACCTGGTGATCCAGGCGGTGGTCGGGTTCTCGCTGCTGGAGGTCGTGAACTACATGGAGCACTACGGCATGCGTCGGCAGATGGTCGGCCCGCCGAACCGCCGGCGGTACGAACGCGTGGACCCCAGCCACAGCTGGAACTCCAACAACATCGCCACCAACGTGCTGCTCTACCACCTGCAGCGGCACAGTGATCACCACGCCAACCCGACCCGCCGCTACCAGACACTGCGCGATTTCGCGGAATCGCCTGTGCTCCCGACGGGCTACGCCGGGATGATCGTGCTGGCGCTGGTCCCGCCGGTCTGGCGGCGCGTGATGGACCCGCGGGTGCTCGCGCATTTCGACGGCGACATCTCCCGCGCCAACATCCAGCCGTCGAAGCGGGCCAAGGTGCTGGCGCGGTACGGAACGCGTGTCACCGCGCCGTCGCGGCACGCCGCCGACACGCACGGCGACGCGACCGAAGGCGGGATGTGCCCCGGCTGCGGCTATGTGTACGACGAGAAACTCGGCGACCCGCGGGAGGGTTTCCCCGCCGGGACCCCGTGGTCGGCGATCCCGGATTCATGGTGCTGTCCGGACTGCGGCGTGCGGGAGAAGGTCGATTTCGTGGCACCGGGAAGGGTCGGAGCATGATGAAGATCGAGGCGGACCGCGCGAAATGCGACGGGCTGGGCATGTGCGAGGCGATGGCGCCCGACTTCTTCGAAGTGGGCGACGACGGCACGGTCGTGGTGCTCGACGAACAGCCCGGTGAGGAACACCGCCAGGACCTGTCGGCCGCCGTCGACGCCTGCCCGGTCCTCGCCCTGAAGCTGCGGGACTGATCATGGCACTGGTCGTCGTGGGCGCGTCGCTGGCGGGGTTGCGCGCGGTGGAGGCGGCGCGCCGGGACGGATACCGAGGGCGGATCGTGCTGATCGGCGCGGAAGAGCACCCGCCGTACGACCGGCTCCCGCTGTCGAAGGCGTTCCTCGACGCGGAAGGACCCGGCGAGGTCGAGCCGTTCCACGGCGAGGACGCGTTGCGCGACGAGTTCGGTGTCGAACTGATGCTCGGCGCGCCCGCGGACGGGCTCGACACCGCCGCCCGCGAGGTTTCGGTGGCGGGGACGACGGTTCCCTACGAGGCACTGGTGATCGCGACCGGCGCCACCGCGCGGCGGCTGCCCGGGAGCGAGGGGATTGCCAGAGTCCACACGTTGAGGACCGCGGAGGACGCGCTGGCGGTCCGTGCGGCGCTCGACGCCGGGGCACGGACGGTCGTGATCGGCGCGGGCTTCATCGGCTCGGAGGTCGCGGCCGCGGCTCGGAAGCGCGGGCTGCCGTCGACGATCGTCGAGACGCTCGACGTCCCGCTCGTCCGGTCCGTCGGCGCCGAGGCCGGCGCGGTGTGCGCCTCGCTGCACCGGGAGGCGGGTACGGAACTGCGGTTGTCCACCACGGTCACCGGCCTGGAGTCCGACGGCGGCGCGGTGACCGGCGTGCGGCTCTCGACCGGCGAGGTGCTGCCCGCCGATCTGGTGGTCGCCGGCATCGGCGTCGTCCCGGCCACCGGCTGGCTGGCCGGAAGCGGGGTACCGCTGCACGAGCGCGACGGCGGCGTGGTGTGCGACGCCACGCTCGCGACCGGGGTGCCCGGTGTGTACGCCGCCGGAGATGTCGCACATGCGGCGAATCCGTTGTTCGACGGCGAGTCGATGCGGCTGGAGCACTGGACGAACGCCGCGGAGCAGGGCGCCGCGGCCGCTCGTCACGCGCTCGCCCCGGAAACGGCGAAGGCGTTGTCGCCGGTGCCGTACTTCTGGTCGGACTGGTACGACCACCGGATCCAGTTCGTCGGCACCCCGCGTGCGGACGAGGTGGTGGCCGCCGTCCCGGGGTCCGGTGGTTTCACCGCGCTGTACCGGCGCGGGGACCGGATCGTGGGGGCGCTGACCGTCGACCGGCCGCGGGAGATCATGAAGTACCGTCGGCACATCGCGGGGCGGGCGCCGTGGCCTGAGGCGCTGGCGTTCGCTGCGAAGATGGCGGCCTAGAATGACGATCATGAGTGAGGCACCGGTTACGGGAGGTCCGTACCGTCAACCGATCGTCGCGTCGGCGATCGAGCTGACCGTGCGTTCCGGCTGGTCCTCGGTGACGATGAGCAAACTCGCGGAGATCGTCGGCGTCAGCCGCCAGACCGTCTACAACGAACTCGGCTCGAAGACCCAGCTCGCCGAAGCGATGATCTCGCACGAACTCGCCCGGTTCCTTTCGGTGGTCCGGGATGCCTTCGAGCGGCACCCCGAAGACCTCGTCGAGGCGATCCACGACGCCGTCCGCGGCGTCCTCGAACTCGCCGACGACAATCTCCTGCTGCGTGCCATCGTCTCGGCCACGCACGGTGCCGACACCGAGTTGCTGCCGTTGCTGACGGTGCGGGCCGGGAGCCTGCTGAGCGAAGCGACCGTCATGCTGCGCGGCCGTGTCCGCGCCTACGGGCCGCCGCTGGACGCCGCGCAGCTGGACGTGGCGATCGACGTCGTGGTCCGGACCGTGCTGAGTCACATCATGCAGCCGTCGGACACCCCGGCACGCACGGCCGACGCCCTGGCGTGGATGGCTTCGCGTGTACTCGGCGCGACGACGACCCGCTCATTGCGGCATCTCTCGGAGAATTAGGGCCGCGGTAGCGGACCTGCGGCTCGCGGAATTGTCGGTGCCGTGTGCGACGCTCCACCGATGATCGTCGTGTTCGATGCCGAGCTCTGGGTCTGGGACGCCCGCCGTGGGGAGACCTGGACCTTCGTCAGCCTGCCCCAGGACATCTCCGAGGAGATCCGTGAGATCGCCGACGGGCCGCGCCGCGGGTTCGGAGCGGTCCGGGTCCAGGTCGGTATCGGCGGCAGCAAATGGAAGACGTCGATCTTCCCGGACTCCAAACAGGGTGCCTACGTGTTGCCGGTGAAGAAAGCGGTTCGCAAGGCCGAAGGGATCGAGGAAGGTGATAGGGCGAAAGTGACCGTCGAACTGATCGATCTCTGACCAGGGCTCCGGCAAATTCGCACAAGCGCTGGTCAAGGCCACTCCTGACGATTCGGACTGGATCTCCGAACGGGGCAGATGTCGGGAGGCTTGACCGGCTATTGTCCACAAAGGACACTATTCGACGGGTGAATGTCCGTTTGATGTATATCTGCCCGGTTTTGGATCGGAGTCGTGAGTGTTTTTGGTCGTTAGAACGACACAAAACACTCACGACCCACTCGCAAAACGCCCACATCGGGCGCGATCGCCTCGGAATTGTCTCCTATGGACAGTCGAGAGGGCGCGAGGCCGCTGGGACGAGCCCCTCCGTCACCGCTTGACCAGCGGATGGCGACTTTGCCGGGACCCTGGACCTCTGACCGTCAGAGAAGGCGTTCACCGAGCGGCGTCGTCAGGTAGAGGACGCCGCGGCCGGAGCGTTCACGCGTGACGAGTCCGCTGTCGCGCAGGACCTTGAGGTGCTGGGAGACGGCGCTCGGCGTCACGCCCAAGGCGCGCGCCAAGTCGGTCGTGGTCGCGGGGGAGGACAACGCGTTCAGGAGAGTGGCTCGCGTCCGGCCAAGGAGCCGCACCGTGCCAGGCCCGGGGGATCGAGTCCCGGTCGCCCAGAGCGCGCTGGTTCCCCGCGCCGGATAGCGGATCGTGGTCTGGGTGGACGTGTTCTTCTTGATCAGGACATACGGCGAGCCGAGGACGACGGGGATCAGCACGAGACCGCCGGGGCCTCGTGTGACGACACCGTGCCGATTCCGCCAGCGCTCGCCGGCGAGCGTCACCCGGTCGGCGCACCAGCGGAGATCCGGATGCAGATCCGCGAACAAGCGCTCGGCACCGCCCGCGGTCAGTTGCCGCGCGCGGAACCCGACGTCGGCGTCCAGCACCGCTCGCATCCGCGGCCAATGCGGTGCGACGAGGCGGTCGTGGGCTTCGCGCAGTTCGTCGGCGATTTCTCGGAGGCCGGATCGAGGGTTGTCGGCCAGTGCTGCCGCGGCGCGGGGAAGCTTCGCGCCGAAGACCCGGTCGAGGCTCGCCCTCACCCGGACTTCGGGGGTTCGCCGCACTGCCTCCAGGTCGTTTTCGAGCGACGCTCCCGAACTTCGCGGAGCAGGGACGAGGAATTCCGGCCAGCTGAGCCTGCCGTTGACGAGCAGTGGCCAGGTCCGGGGAAGATCGAGCGGCGCGCGATCGAGCTCCTCCCGCGCCCACCGCAGCCAGGGCAGATTGACCGGATTCCGGTCGAGGCCGGCGATCTGCAGCAGACAGGCCACGGTCTCGGACAGCGGCGAGATCGCGAACCGGGTCGCGGCCAGTTCGGAGATGCCCAGCTCGATGGTCATCGGCATCGCCCGAGTATGTAGGCATGAGCTAAATGGTGTCTCCGGAACACCGGACGCCGCCACGATCCGACCATGCCCGACCTATCCCGCGCCTACCGGCGGCTTTGGTGGGCCACCGGGATCGACAGCCTCGGCAACGGCGTCTTCGCGGCGGCGCTGCCCCTGCTGGCGGTGACGGTGAGCCACGACGCCAGAGACGTCGCCCTGGTCTCCGCCGCGACGTACCTGCCGTGGCTTCTGCTGTCGCTCATCGCCGGCTCCGTCGTCGACAAAGTCGACCGAACGACCCTCATGTGGCGAACGCAGACGCTCCAAGCCCTGATCGTCGGTGTGCTCACCGCGCTCGTCGCGGCAGGAGCCGTCACCGTGCCCGTGCTCGTCCTGCTCGCGTTCGCGCTCGGGGCGTGCGATGTCTTCTATGACAACGCGGCGCAAACGGCGGTTCCGGATCTCGTCCCGAAAGGCCTACTGCACCAAGCGAACGGCAGACAGCAGGTGGCGATGATCGTGGGCAGGCAGTTCCTGGGCCCGCCTCTCGGGAGTCTCTTCTTCGCCCTCGCCTGGACGTTGCCGTTCGCCGTCGACGCCGCGTCGTTCGTCCTCGCCGCGGTACTGCTGGCGAAGCTGCCCAGACGAGGTGGCCAGGCGGAAAGCGCGAAGGTCCTCGATGGCGTCCGGTGGCTGATGAGGCACCGCTTGCTTCGCACTCTTGCGGTGCTGTTGGGCATCAACACCTTCTGCGGTCAGCTCGGGAACGCGACGCTCGTCCTGTTCGTGACCGACGTGCTGCATCTCGGCGCGGGGGTGTTCGGTCTCCTGCTCGCCGGTGCGGCGATCGGAGGTGTCGTGGGTGGGCTGGTGATCACTCGGCTGGTCGCCTGGCTCGGCGACCTCCGCGCGCTGCTCGTCTCGCTCGCCGTGAACGCCGTCGTCTTCCTCGGGATGGGGTTCAGCCAGAACGTCGCCGTACTCGGCGGGTTCTGGGCGGTGAGCAGTTTCGTGACGACCATTTGGAACGTCGTCACCGTCGGCGTCCGGCACCAGGAGGTGCCGTCGGCTCTGCTCGGCCGGGTCAACAGCGTGTACCGGCTGCTCGGCTGGGGACTGATGCCGCTCGGCGCGCTGACCGGCGGGCTGCTCGCGCACAGGTTCGGGCTTCGCGTTCCCTATCCCGTCGCGGGCGTCGTGCGCGGCCTCGCGCTCTTGGCCGCGCTTCCGGTGATCATCCCGGCGATGCGGGGCGCTACTCCTCGGTGAGCTCCGCCAGCTGATCCGCGGCGTCCTGGTTCCCCGCCGCGGCCAGCCGCCGCAGCTCGTCCAGGGCGCCCAGTTCGGTCGCCGTTTCGATCAGCTGGTCCGCCGCGTCGCTGCTGCCGCCGTCGGCCAGCCGCCGGAGTTCGGCCAGGTCGCCGCTTTCGGCGGCGGCCTGGATCCGTTCGTCGATGGCGTCCCGGTCAGCGCTCATGGTCACCAGGTTACGGGCAAGGCGTACACCCCATAGACGGAACCGTCGTGCTTGAAGTCGATCTCCGACAGGTCGGTCGCGAGCCGCAGTGTGGGGATACGCCGGGATCGCGGTTGCCGCTGTCATTGGCCAGGATGATGCCCTCACCCGGCCGGATGACCTCGCCGGCGATCGCCGCCTTCATTCCCGGCCGGTCTTCGCCAGTTTCGACGGCCACCAGATCTTCCGTCCGACGTCCACCGCCAGCGCCGGTACCAGCAGCGAACGCACCAGGAGCGTATCGAGCAGGACGCCGAACGCGACGATGAAAGCCAGCTGTGCCAGGAAGAGGATGGGCAGGACGGCGAGGGCGGCGAAGGTCGCGGCGAGTACGACACCCGCGGACGTGATCACGCCGCCGGTGACGCGCAGACCGCGCAGCGTCCCTTCCCTCGTGCCGATCTTGCCCGCCTCTTCGCGGACCCTGGTCATCAGGAAGATGTTGTAGTCGATCCCCAGTGCGACAAGGAAGACGAAGCCGAACAGCGGGACCACGGGGTCCGCTCCGGGGAAGTCGAAGACGTGGTTGAACACCAGCGCCGAGACTCCCATCGTCGCGGCGAACGACAGCACCACCGTGCCGATCAGCAGCAGCGGTGCCAGCAGTGACCGCAGCAGCAGCGCGAGCACGAGGAAGATCACGACCAGGACGATCGGGATGATCACCATCCGGTCGTGCTCGGAGGTCTCCCGCGTGTCGAGCAGCGTGGCCGTGGGCCCGCCGACCTTGGTGCCGTCGACGGTGTGCACGGCGTCGCGGATCCGTTGCACCGTCGCGACGGCGGCGTCGGAGTCCGGGGGATCGGCGAGGACGGCGTCGATCTTCGCGAGCCCGCCCGCTTCGGTGCTTTGGCGGACGTCCGAGACGCCGGGGACACGCGCCAGCGCGGTGACGGCCTGGGCTTGCCCGGCGGGAGTGATGATGACCGTGGGCGAGCCGGAGCCGCCGGGGAAGTAGCGCGAGAGGACTTCCTGCCCCGCGACGGAATCGACCGGCGTGAGGAAGACGTCGGACTGCGCGGCGCCGGAAGCCTTGAGCTGGGGGAGGAACGCGCCGCCCGCGAGCAGGACGACGGTCGTGACGATCCAGATCGTCCGCGGTGCGCGGGAAACCAGGCCGGAGACGCGCGCCCAAAACCCGCCGGTCTCGTCGCGGGGCGGGACCACCGCCGGGCGGAAGGGCCAGAAGGCGTTGCGCCCGCACAAGGCCAGGACGGCGGGCAGGAAGGTGATGGTGGTGAGGAAGGCGGCGCCGATGCCGATGGCGGCGACCGGGCCGAGTCCCTTGTTGGAGTTCAGATCGCTGAACAGCAGGCACAGCACGCCGAGGATCACGGTCCCGGCGGAGGCCGCGATCGGCTCGATGGTCGAGCGCCAAGCCGTCCGGAGCGCGGTGCGGGCGTCGTCGGTCGTCCGGAGTTCTTCGCGGTAGCGCGAGATCATCAGGAGCGCGTAGTCGGTGGCGGCGCCGAAGACGAGGATGAACAGGATCCCTTGGCTCTGCCCGTTCAGCGCCAGCACGTCGTGATCCGCGAGCAGGTACACCGCGAGACTCGCCGTGCCCAGCGCGAACACCGCCGACAGCAGCACGAGCAGGGGGAGGAGCGGGCTCCGGTAGACGATGATCAGGATGAGCGCGACCACCGCGCCCGCGACCAGGAGCAGCAGCCCGTCGATCCCGCCGAACGCCTCCTTGAGGTCGGCGACCTGCGCGGCGGGGCCGGTCACGAGCACTTTCAACCCGTCCGGGGTGTCACGGGCGAGCGATTCCCGCAGCGCCTCGACGCCGTCGCCGGGGTCGGTCGTGGCGTCCAGGAGCACGACCACCTGCGCGCCCGCGTTGCTCTGCGGGGCCGGGACGAGCCGGGCGTTCGACGTCCGGTCGGTGAGGAACCGCTTGTCGGCCTCGGTGAGGCCCGACGGCCGCTCGGCGACGACGATCGCCGGGATGACGGCGGCGCTGGAGAACTGCTTCTGGAGTTCGCCCACTTCGGTCGCTTCGGCCGACGCGGGCAAGAAACTGCTGCTGTCGTTCTCCGTGACCTGGCTGAGCTTGCCCGCGTACGGCCCGCTGAAGCCGCCGAAGATCAGCCAGGCGACCGCCACCAGGGCCGGGAGCAGCCACCGCAGACGTGACCGCGTGCGGGCGGGGCGTTCGACTTCCGAGATCATGGACGGATGGCTCCAGCGCTACTTCGACAAGTGAATAGTTCGACCATCGAAATACTAGAGTGGTCACCCGGGCGGGGCAACGTGAGGGGAGCAACCCGACATGGCTGAGGACGCCGAACAGGTCACGGACGACCTGCTCGTACTCCTGCTGCGGCAGCTGACCGTCGAGTCGGACCGGTTCGCGGAGCTGTTCGGAGAGAAGCACGGCCTGCACCGGACCGACCTCAACGCGCTCGCGGTGATCATGGACGCCGCCAGGATGGGTGCCCCGATGAGTCCGAGCACGCTCGCGAGCGCGTTGCACCTGAGCGCGTCGGCGACGACGGCGGTGCTGGACCGGCTGGAGCGGGCCGGGCACCTCCATCGGGACCGGAGCGCGACCGACCGGCGCAAAGTCGAGTTGCGGATGCACGAGAAGGCGCGGGAGATCGGTGCCGAGTTCTTCCTGCCCCTCGGCCGGCGCTACGCCGAAGCCTGGCGGGAGATGGGGGAGGACGAGCGGCGGACGGTCGCCCGCTTCCTCCGGAGCAGTATCGCCGCGACCGTCGAGGTGCGGGGCCGGCTGGCACCGTGAACACTCGGGAGCATGCGATGTGTGGTGCTCGGGGCGACGGGATATGTCGGCGGGCGGCTGGTGCCGCAACTGCTCGAAGCGGGTCACGAGGTCCGCGTGGTGGCCCGTTCGCCGGAGAAGGTCGCCGAGGAACCGTGGCGTGACCGGGTCGAGGTCGAACGCGGCGACGTCACGGATCCGGCCTCGATCGAGACGGCGCTGACCGGCTGCGAGGTCGTCTACTACCTCGTGCATTCGTTGGCACGCAAGGACTTCGTCGACGTCGACCGCGAGGGGGCGAAGACGGTCGCCGAGGCGGCCAAGGCGGCGGGCGCGCGGCGCCTGGTGTACCTGGGCGGCATCGTGCCGGACGACGAGGAGTTGTCGCCGCATCTCGCGTCGCGCGCCGAAGTCGGCCGGGTCCTGCTGGACTCCGGGGTGCCTGCGATCGTCCTGCAGGCCGCGGTGATCATCGGCTCCGGCTCGGCGAGTTTCGAAATGCTGCGCTACCTGACGGAGCGGCTTCCGGCGATGGTCACGCCGCGCTGGGTGCGCAACCGCATCCAGCCGATCGCGATCCGGGACGTGCTGCACTACCTCGTGCACGCGGCCGAACTGCCGTCCGAGGTGAACGGCGCCTTCGACATCGGCGGACCCGACGTGCTGACCTATTTGGACATGATGCGCCGCTACGCCGTCGTGGCGGGCTTGCCGAGACGTGCCGTCGTCCCCGTGCCGGTGCTGACCCCATGGCTGTCCGCGCAATGGGTCAACCTGGTCACGCCCGTGCCCAAGGCGATCGCGGTGCCGCTGATCGAGTCGCTGGTGCACGAGGTCGTCTGTCACGACCACGCGATCGCCGAGCACATTCCCGACCCGGAGACGGGGCTGGCCCACTACGAGCGCGCCGTCGAACTGGCGCTGTCCCGGATCCGCAACGCCGACGTGCCGACCCGCTGGTCGGACGCGTCGGGCGACGCGGCGCCCTCGGATCCGCTGCC
The DNA here is from genome assembly GCF_051373225.1 of Amycolatopsis sp. w19. Taxonomy (NCBI): domain Bacteria; kingdom Bacillati; phylum Actinomycetota; class Actinomycetes; order Pseudonocardiales; family Pseudonocardiaceae; genus Amycolatopsis; species Amycolatopsis sp. w19. The sequence goes on from NZ_JBPQFM010000007.1 coordinate 308,624, forward strand.
GAGCGATCCGGACTGGGCGGGCGGGACCGTGTACGAGGACAAGCGTGAGCAGCGGACGGACGCCTCGCCGGAGGCGCTGTGGGACGTCATCGAGTCCATCGGCGGGGAACACGGGTGGTACTCGTTCCCGCTGGCCTGGTCGGTGCGCGGCTGGGCCGATCGGCTCGTCGGCGGTGTCGGGTTGCGGCGCGGCAGGCGGGATCCGCGGCGGCTGCATCTCGGCGAGGCGCTGGACTGGTGGCGCGTCGAATACCTGGACCGGCCGCGGTTGCTGCGGTTGCGGGCGGAGATGAAACTACCGGGCCGCGCCTGGCTCGAACTCGGCGTCGAGTCCGATGAGGACGGTCGGACGATCTACCGGCAGCGTGCGGTGTTCGAGCCGCACGGGCTGGCCGGGCACGCGTACTGGAAGGGGATCGCGCCGTTCCACGGTGTCGTCTTCGGCGGCATGGTCCGCAACATCACCGGTGCGGCGCAGAAGGCGGCCGGTGTATCCGGGAGCTGACGGGGACTTCGAACCGGTGCGGCGTCGTGGCCGATGGGTGTTGTTGTGGCGAGTGGGGCATCGAGCTTACCTATTGAGAGGTAAGGCGAACGTGTCGTCGTGAGCCGATCACGATGTCGATGGTCCACAAGGACACGTTGGCTACCTACCGGCTTCCGGCTTACGGTCCGTGGAGGTGCTGGAGGTGTGTCGCCTGGGTGGTACCGGGCCCGGCCACGGCCGACGTTGCGAAAGCCACTTTCGCAACCTTCAACGTTGCGAAAGATGCTCCTATTGATGTCAAGGGGTGTGGGTGAGGTTGGCGAGGTCTGCGATGAGGGCTTGGTGGATTTCGCGGGCTATGTAGCGTTTGAGGCAGCGGATGATGTGG